>NZ_JAVKSG010000019.1:0-53691 GCF_039583785.1 Mycobacterium sp. | reverse complement strand
CGGTCGTGGAACTCGCCCATGTCGATCTGGATGAGCGCGTCGTCGTCGCCGAACAGGAAGTTGGCCAGCGCCTTGGACAGCTCGGTCTTACCGACACCGGACGGGCCGGCGAAGATGAACGAACCGGACGGGCGCTTGGGGTCCTTCAACCCGGCGCGGGTACGGCGGATGGCCTTCGAAACAGCGCGGACCGCATCCTCCTGGCCGATGATCCGCTTGTGCAGTTCGTCTTCCATCCGCAGCAACCGGGTGGTCTCGGCCTCGGTGAGCTTGAACACCGGGATACCGGTCCAGTTACCGAGCACCTCGGCGATCTCGTTTTCGTCGACCTCGGCGACCACATCGAGATCGCCGGAGCGCCATTGCTTTTCCCGCTCAGCGCGCTGTCCAACCAGCTGCTTCTCGCGGTCACGCAGGCTGGCCGCTTTTTCGAAGTCCTGCGCGTCGATCGCGGACTCCTTTTCCCGGCGGGCGTCGGCGATCTTTTCGTCGAACTCGCGCAGGTCCGGCGGCGCGGTCATCCGGCGGATGCGCATCCGGGCGCCGGCCTCGTCGATCAGGTCGATCGCCTTGTCCGGCAGGAACCTGTCGTTGATGTAACGGTCGGCCAGGGTGGCGGCGGCCGCCACCGCGCCGTCGGTGATGGACACCCGGTGGTGCGCCTCGTAGCGGTCGCGCAGACCCTTGAGGATCTCGATGGTGTGCTCCACCGTGGGCTCACCGACCTGCACCGGCTGGAACCGGCGCTCCAGAGCGGCGTCCTTCTCGATGTACTTGCGGTACTCGTCGAGCGTGGTGGCACCGATGGTTTGCAGCTCACCGCGGGCCAGCTTCGGCTTGAGGATGGACGCCGCGTCGATCGCGCCCTCGGCCGCTCCGGCACCGACCAGCGTGTGCAGCTCGTCGATGAACAGGATGATGTCGCCGCGGGTGTTGATCTCCTTGAGCACCTTCTTCAGGCGCTCTTCGAAGTCACCGCGGTAGCGGCTGCCGGCCACCAGCGAACCCAGATCGAGGGTGTAGAGCTGCTTGTCTTTCAGCGTCTCGGGCACCTCGCCGTGCACGATCGCCTGGGCCAGGCCCTCCACGACGGCGGTCTTACCGACACCGGGCTCACCGATCAGCACCGGGTTGTTCTTGGTGCGCCGGGACAGCACCTGCATGACCCGCTCGATTTCCTTCGCGCGGCCGATGACCGGGTCGAGTTTGCCCTCCATGGCCGCCGCGGTCAGGTTGCGACCGAACTGGTCGAGCACCAGCGACGTCGACGGAGAGCCGGACTCGCCACCGCGGCCACCAGTGCCGGCCTCCGCGGTCTCCTTGCCCTGATAGCCGCTCAGCAACTGGATGACCTGCTGGCGCACCCGGGTGAGCTCGGCGCCCAGCTTGACCAGAACCTGGGCGGCGACGCCCTCGCCCTCACGAATCAGCCCGAGAAGAATGTGCTCGGTGCCGATGTAGTTGTGGCCGAGCTGCAGCGCCTCGCGCAGGCTCAGCTCCAGGACCTTCTTGGCGCGCGGGGTGAACGGGATGTGGCCGGACGGAGCCTGCTGACCTTGGCCGATGATCTCCTCGACCTGGCTGCGGACACCCTCCAGAGAGATGCCCAGCGACTCCAGCGACTTGGCCGCTACGCCTTCGCCTTCGTGGATGAGACCCAGCAGGATGTGCTCGGTGCCGATGTAGTTGTGGTTGAGCATCCGGGCCTCTTCTTGCGCCAAGACGACAACCCTGCGGGCACGGTCGGTAAAACGTTCGAACATTGGCGGTTACCTGCTCTTCCTCACCATCGGTACTTCGTCATCGTCGGCGGTGGGGCCGACACCGCGTACCTGACGTCCACTGTAGTGGGCGATCGGCCGGGCTTCCTACCTCGCTATCGCTGAGCCACTTCGGAGTTCCCGGCCACAACGCGGTTACAACAAAACAACGCGGGAAAACAGTGAATCGTTTCCCGCGTTGCTTGCAGATCAGTTCGCCACCAGCGAAAGCTGGCTCAGCCGATTAGGTTGCGGCGTGGAATGCGTCGATGACGTCGGCCGGGATACGACCGCGGGTCGACACGTTGTGTCCATTACGACGAGCCCAGTCGCGGATTGCCGCGCTCTGCTCACGATCAATGACACCACGACCCCGGCCCGAGCTCGAACGCCCGCGGCGGCGGCCTCCCACCCGGCGAGACGCTTCCACCCACTGCTTCAGGTCGTTGCGGAGTTTCGTCGCATTCTTGGCCGAAAGGTCAATCTCGTAGGTCACCCCGTCGAGGCCGAATTCAACGGTTTCGTCAGCAGCGCCTTCGCCGTCGAAATCGTCGACAAGAGTGACGGTCACTTTCTTCGCCATTGGCTGAGCCTCACGCTTTCTTCTTAGACACTTGCCATCCAGGACATGTGCTTGGACCGCCCCCGTCTAACAATCTGCCACACGCGCGCGAGTAATTCAATACGGTGCCACAGAACGGCTCAGTTGCTATGCGGACGCACAATAGGAAACAATACCGTCTCTCGTATTGAGAGCCCGGTCAAAGCCATCAGCAGCCGGTCGATGCCCATTCCGGTTCCGGTGCACGGCGGCATGGCGTGCTCGAGGGCAACAAGAAAATCCTCGTCTAGCTGCATTGCCTCATCGTCGCCGGCGGCCGCGGCTCGTGCCTGCTCAGCGAATCTTTCCCGCTGCACCACCGGGTCGATCAATTCCGAGTATCCGGTGGCCAGCTCGAATCCGCGGATATAAAGATCCCACTTCTCGGTTACCCCGGCAATACAGCGGTGTTGGCGCGTCAACGGAGTTGTCTCGACCGGAAAATCCTTGACGAAGGTGGGCGCTGTCAACGTCGAACCGACGGTGTGCTCCCAAAGTTCCTCGATCAACTTCCCGTGCCCGTACCCGCGGTCCGTCGGAACCTCGACGTCAAGTGACGCTGCGATAGCGAGCAAGCGATCGACACAGGTGTTGGGTGTGATCTCTTCGCCGAGAGCCTCTGACAGTGACGGATACATTTCCACCGACGCCCATTCTCCGTCGATGTCATACACGCTGCCGTCAGGTAGGGAGAGTTGTCGAGTACCGATCGCCTCGTCAGCCACCTGTTGAATAAGCTCACGGGTTACAACGGCAGAGTCGTCATAGGTTCCATACGCTTGATAGGTCTCCAACATGGAAAATTCAGGCGAATGCGTGGAATCGGCGCCTTCGTTTCGGAACACCCGATTTAGTTCGAAGACCTTGTCGAACCCGCCGACGACGCAGCGCTTCAGGAACAGTTCCGGCGCGATCCGCAGGTAGAGATCGAGGTCGAGCGCGTTGGAGTGCGTGACGAACGGACGAGCCGCCGCGCCACCGGCCAGAGTCTGCAACATCGGTGTCTCGACTTCTAAAAAGCCGCGCTGCTCGAGGGCGTTGCGTAATGCGCGGATGATCGCAATGCGCCGGCGGGCGACCGTCCGTGCCTCCGGACGCACGATCAGATCGACATAACGCTGCCGCACCCGTGATTCTTCACTCATCTCCTTATGCGCCACCGGCAGCGGCCGCAACGCCTTGGAGGCCATCTCCCAGCTGTCGCCGAGCACGGAGAGTTCACCACGGCGCGAGCTGATCACTTCGCCGTGAACAAAAACGATGTCGCCGATATCGACGTCGGCCTTCCATTGGTCGAGTGCTTGCTGCCCGACGCCGGCGAGGCTGAGCATGACCTGGAGTTGGGTGCCGTCGCCGTCCTGCAGGCTGGCAAAGCACAATTTGCCCGAGTTGCGGGCGAACACCACTCGGCCGGCCACCCCGACGACGTCACCGGTGGTCGAATCGGCAGGCAGGTCGGGATAGGCAGCGCGAATCTGCGCCAGCGTGTGGGTGCGCGCCACCTCGACGGGATAGGGATCGCGGCCCTCGGCCGCCAGGCGCTCGCGTTTGTCCCGGCGTATCCGGAACTGCTCGGGAAGGTCTGGTGGATCCTCAGAGTCGTAGCCGGCGGCGTTCACGAGCTGCCAGTTTAAAGGAGAAGCCGCGAAACAGAAGCAGGGGTCGTGATCGTGGCCCGGCGGCAACCCCTGCTTCTGTTTCGCGAGAAGGGACAGTCAGCGTGCGGTCTTGAGCCGACCACGCTGGCTGTCTCGGTTGTGCTCGAAGACCAGCCGCAGCCCGTGCAAGGTCAGGTGCTGGTCGTAATGATCGACCGAGTGCAACTCGGCCAGCAGCAGCGGCGCGGTGTGACCAGTAGCCACAACAGTGACCTGACTATCTGGGCCGCCGGAGAAGCCGTCGACGTCTTTGCGGATCCGGCCGACCAGACCGTCCACCAGACCTGCGAAGCCGAAAACCGCACCGGCTTGCATGCATTCGACCGTATTCTTGCCGACCACCGAGCGCGGCCGGGCCAGCTCTACCCGCCGCAAGGCCGCCGAGCGTGCAGCGGCAGCATCGGACGAAACCTGGATGCCCGGCGCAATCGCGCCACCCAGGAATTCACCTTTGGCCGACACCACGTCGACGCAGATCGACGAGCCGAAATCGATGACGATGGAAGCGGTATTGTACTTCTGAAAAGCTGAGAGACAGTTGACAATTCGGTCCGCGCCGACTTCTTTGGGGTTGTCGACAAGCAGCGGAATGCCGGTCCGCACACCGGGTTCGATCAGAACGTGCGGCACTGTCGGCCAATACTGCTCGAGCATCACCCGGACTTCGTGCAGCACCGAAGGCACCGTGGACAGCGCCGAAGCACCGGTTAGCTGATCGGAGTCGTCACCGATCAAGCCGTCTATCGTCAATGCAAGTTCGTCGGCCGTGATCTCGGATTCCGTCCGAATACGCCACTGCTGCACCACTTTCGCGTGCTCTTTGGTGCCCGATACCAGCCCGACGACGGTGTGGGTGTTGCGGACGTCGATGGCCAACAGCACGACTAGACTTCCTTCATCGGGGCGAGCTTCATCGCGGCGAGACCAGCTCGTCCGCATCAGCCGGCACGAACGCCGGATCGCTACCCAGGTCGATCGCTTTGTTCTCGGCGTCGACGAAGACGATCCTGGGTTGGTACGTGCGGGCCTGCGCGTCTTCCATCTGGGCGTAGGCGATCAGGATCACCAGGTCGCCGGGATGCACGAGATGAGCTGCTGCGCCGTTGATCCCGATCACGCCGCTACCGCGCTGCCCGGTGATCGCGTAGGTGACCAAGCGGGCGCCGTTGTCGATGTCGACGATGGTCACCTGTTCGCCCTCGAGCAGGTCGGCCGCGTCCATCAGGTCGGCGTCGATCGTCACCGAGCCCACGTAGTGCAGGTCGGCCTGCGTGACCGTCGCCCGGTGGATCTTCGACTTGAGCATTGTCCGTAACATCAATTCCTCCCTGGAGATTCGAGGGATTCGGGCAGCGCCGCGGACACTCGCCCGTCGACGCCCACGGTGGTTCCGATTTCGATGGCGACGTTGTCGAGCAGTCTGGTCTTGCCGAGCCGGGCCGCGACCAACAGCCGGCCGGCCCCGGCCACCGGGGCCGGACCCAGCGCGCTGTCGCGTACTTCGAGGTAGTCCACGTCGATGGTGGGTACCGCGGCGAGCACCGAGCGGGCCGCGTTCAGTGCAGCATCCGCGCCACCCGGTGCGGCATGCGAGCCGGCCAGCAGCGCAACCGACAAAAGTCCGGCCAGCTCGCGCTGCGCGACGTCGAGGTAGCGGTTGCGTGACGACATGGCCAGGCCGTCGGTCTCGCGCACGATCGGCACGCCGACCACTTTGGTGCCGATATTGAGATCGGCGGCCATCTGGCGGACCAGCACCAGTTGTTGATAGTCCTTCTCCCCGAAAAAGATTCGGTCGGGTGCGACAATCTGCATCAACTTGCACACGACGGTGAGCATGCCCGCGAAATGAGTCGGACGCGCGGCACCCTCGAGCTCGGATCCGAGCGGGCCCGGATGCACGACGGTCCGCGGGCCGTCCGGATACATCGCCGAAGCGGCTGGGGTGAAGGCAATTTCGACTCCTTCACCGCGTAAAAGTTCAAGGTCAGCCTCGACGACCCGCGGGTAGGCGTCGAGATCTTCGCCCCCACCGAACTGCAACGGGTTCACGAAGATCGAGACCACGACCACCGAACCGGGCACGCGTTTGGCGGCTCGCACCAGCGCGAGGTGTCCATCGTGCAGAGCTCCCATGGTCGGCACCAGCATTACCCGTCGACCGGTGTGCCGCAGCGCTCGGCTGACGTTGCTGACATCGCAGGGGTTGGCGTAGACGCTGAGTTCGCCGGCGTCGAATTTCGGGGGCCGCTGGATGCTCATTGGGCCAACACCTCGAGCACGTCGTCGGGTGCGTGCACCTTCTCGGCCGTGCGGATCGCGTTCACCCGGTAGGCCTGTGCCAGTTGGGGATCGACGGCCCGCAGCGCGCGCAGGTGCCCGGCGACCGTGCCGGCGTCGCCGCGGGCGATCGGGCCGGTGAGCGCCGCCTGCCCGCGCTGCAGGGTGTTTTCCAGGGCGGCACGGGCCAACGGCCCGAGGATGCGCTCAGCGATACCGTCGGGCTGGTTGTCGACGAGCTGTTGGCCGAGCAATTCGGTGCCCGCAGCCGCCGCCCGTAGCGCATCCAGCGCATCGGTGAGCACCGTGACGATGTGATTGCCCGCGTGGGCCAGCGCCGCGTGATACAGCGTGCGCGCCTGCTCGGGCACCCGGAACGGCTCGCCGCCGATCTCGAGCACCAGCGACTGTGCGATCGCGTAGCCGACCTCGTCGGCCGCGGTGATCCCGAAGCAGGTGTCCGGAAGCCGGGAGATGTCCTCGTCGGAACCGGTGAACGTCATCGCCGGGTGAATGGCCAGCGGAATGCAGTCCTGGGCGGTCAGCGGCGCCAGCACGCCGATGCCGTTGACGCCCGAGGTGTGTACGACGATGGTGCCCGGCCGTACGGCGGAGGTGGCGGCCAAACCCGAGACCAGCCCTGGCAATTCGGTGTCCGGCACGGCCAGCAACAGCAGTTCGGCGTTGCCGGCGACGTCAGGTACCGGCGCTACCGGGGTGTCGGCCAGCCGACGCTCGGCGCGCTGCCGGGAGGCGCGGGATACCGCACTGCAAGCAACCACGACGTGGTCGACGCGTTCCAGCGCCATACCCAACGCGGTTCCCACCCGGCCGGCGGAGATGATCCCCACCTTGAGCCGAGCCGGGCGCAATCCGTCGAACTGCACCATCGCAGACGACCCTCACAAGTCCTTTTGGTTTCGTTCCAGTCCCGCGCTGCGGGTACCGGACGGTCGTTAGGACTGTACCGTGCGACGACGCGGGCCGCGTCGCGGCCCGAGGAGAAGCGCGGTCATCGGACCCAGCCGTGCGACGATGCGGGCCGCGTCGCGGCCCGAGGAGAAGCGCGGTGGTGTTCGTCTCAGTCTTCGCGGCGCCGCCGACGCCCGCCGCCCTCGGACGGGGAGCTTTGCAGCCGCGCCAGCAGATCGGCCACCGAATGGCCGCCGGATTGCGGCTCCTCGGCCTCGGATAGCGGTTCTGTGCTGCGATGACGAGCGCCGGCCGGTGGCGGCGCCGACATCACCGGCCCGCGATCCGGAGGCGGCGGCACGGGCTGCCGCGGGGGAGGCGGCGGGGACATCGCCGGGGCCGATCCGGCGCTGCCTGGCTCGGAGTGGTCGACAGAGTGGCGGGATCGCGCGTGACCGCCCGATTCGCTCCAGTCGTCACCCGATTCGCTCCAGTCGTCACCCTGGTCGCTCTGTTCGGCGGCCGCGCTGGAGTGCCGCCCCCGCCGCTCGGCCGGCGGCTCCGCGGCGGGCTCGCCGATGGTCGGTGACCGGTGCGACGGCTTGTCTCGGGGCGGCCCGTTGTCGTATGCCCACGGCGTTGGTGCAGGGTTCTCGGGCTGAGCGGCGTCCCAGTTGCTGCCGGACGCAGGCAGCGACTGCCCTTCGGAGCTGACCGGCTGCCAGGATGGTGGCCGCGGCGCCTCGGCGGGTGGCGGCCAGGGGATCCGCGGCTCGGGCTGTGCCGGCTCAGGCCGTGCCGGCTCGGGCTGTGGCGGTGACGCGAATTGCGGCTCGGGCGAGGGAGATTCGGGTCGCCGGTGGGAACGCCGTGGGGCCGGCGGCTCGAACCGTTCGGGTCCGGTCGCCCCCCACACATTGGGCGTGGGCCATCCGCTGGGCTGGCCATGCGGCGGAGTCCAGTCGACGTCCGGCGCCGGCTCGTTGCGCGCTGCCGGGGTTTCCTGGTCGCCGGAACGCCGATGCGAACTGCGATCCGGCTCGGCGGCTTCGGCGGCGCCGCTTCCCTGCCGCGGTGGCGCGTAGGCCTCGTGCGGCTGCGGCGCGTAGTTCGGCTGGTAGCTGTCCGTCGCGGGCTGCCGCGGCGGAGCCGGGACCAGCGGTTCCTCGTGGACGTCAATGATCGAGTCGTCGGCCTGCCGGGCGGGCTCTTCGGCACGGACGGATTGCACCCGGTTGATGCGCTCGCGGGCGCTTTCGTTGTCGCGCTCCCATTCGCTGTAGCCACGCACGGCCCTGCGTTCGCCTTCCAAGGCCGGACGATCGCTGAGTTCGGCGTCGAACAGGATTTCCAGATTGGTGCGCAATGCCGCCAACTCGGCTCGCAGCTCCGATACTTCTTCGCTGGCCTGCGCTCGCAATTCGAGGGCCAGCTCGCGACGCAGCTGGGACTCCACCGTGAGCTCGTACTCGCGGCGGGCCGAGATCTCCCGGTCTAACTGCAGGTCGTACACCAGCTTGAGGTCTCGCGCCCGGGCTTGATCAACGTCGCTTTGCCGGCGGTAGATCACCGAGACGAAGGCCGCGACGACGGCGGCCCACAACGCGAGAATCACCGCGAGCTTGAGGAGCTCAACCCTATCGGTGAAGACGAGCGCGGAACTGGCGCCGATGGCCAGCACCAGCAACGCCGTCAGCAGCACCCACCCCGGTCTGCGCCCGCTGCGCCGCACGCGCGCGCCGCGGGACAGATCGGTCATGGCCCGACTGTACCGGCCCCGAGTCAGTCCACGTGTCGTCGTGCTCCGGCGTTTCTCACCTGGACTAATCACGGAAATCGGCTGTTCGCCGCGCCAAGCTAACTTTCGACGCTCTCACCGTTCTCGGTCGGGTCTCCCGGAGATTTACAGCAATGCTGCAACCACAGCGCGGCAATCACCAGACCCAGCGCGCTCAGGGCGGCGACGGCCGTCCCGGCGGTGTCCTCGGCGGCGACCCTGAGCCATGACCGCCGGGGCAACAGATACGCCAGGACGCCCACCCACCAGCCCAGCGTCCAGGCGCCGACCCAGGCCGACGCCTGGGCGATGACCAGGCTGCGAGCAACGGCGAGCGGATGCAGCCAGCCTGGCCCGTCGCCAATCTCGCCGGCAGCGATCTTCGCCCGCACATAACGGCCCCACACCGCCTCCGCGCAGCCGACCGCAAGCAGCGACAGACCCGTCCACACCGTGATCGGCGGAAACCATCGGTACATCACTGTGACCAGCACATATCCCGCGACTGCAGTGCCCAGTACCGCGGCCGTCAGGTCACGTTTGCGGGTGGGACTCATCAGCTTTCGGTGCGCAGCTCGAGAACAAATTCGGTGTGCCGCACGCTGGCGCGATCGGTTGGATCCAGCTCGGCGATCAGCTTGGCGATCGATTGCGTTCCGCCCGCCACGGTCAGCGTCGCGGCCGGGTCGACAGCCAGCCAGGGAATCAGCACGAAGGCGCGCAGGTGAGCCAGCGGATGCGGCATGGTCAGCCCGTCTTCCAGGGAGAACAGCTCGTTGTCGCCCTCCAGCGACGTCAGGTGGCAAGAGATCAGGTCAACATCGAGGGTGCGTGGGCCCCACTTCTGTCCGCGCACGCGATCGGCCGCGGCTTCCATCTCCTGCGCGCGGTGCAGCCAACCATGCCCGTCGAGCGTTGCGTCCTCGGCGATCAGCACCGCGTTGAGGAACGGGCCCTGCTCGACCCCACCCCAGGCCGCAGTCTCGTAGACCGGGGACACCGCTTGCACTGCATCGCCGAGCCGGTCCAGCACCGACTGCAGCCGTGCCAGCCGGTCGCCGATGTTGGATCCGATCGACAGTACGACGCGGGTCATCGGCGCCACTCCTCCACCCCGGCTACGCCGGCGTCATCGTCGTCGACGCGGGTCATACCGGCACCACCTGGCCCTGCCTGCCGCGCCGAGATCGGCGCGCCACTACGGCGACATCGGCGAAGGTGTGCGGAATGGGAGCTTGCGGCTTGTGCAGTGTCACCTCCACGGCGTGCACGCGATGGTCTTTCATGACGTCCTCGGCGATCTCGCCGGCGACCGTCTCAATCAAATTACGGGCCGGGCCCGCGACGATGGCGACCGCCCGCTCGGCGAGGACACCGTAGTCGTAGGTGTCGGCCAAGTCGTCACCAGCCGCGGCGTCCACCAGGTCTATCCACACGGTGATATCGACGAGGAAGTCCTGGCCGTCGGCACGCTCGTGGTCAAACACGCCGTGGTTGCCGCGAACTTTCAAGCCGCGCAACTTAATTCGATCAGTCATCAGCTCCCACCGCCCCAGCCCGTGTCCATGCCTCGACCACTTTGAGAGCATCGACCGAGGACCGCACGTCGTGCACCCGAACTCCCCACGCACCATGCAAGGCGGCCAGAGCCGACACCACCGCGGTTGCCGTCTCGCGGCCGTCCGGTGGCCGGACCTCGCTGTCGGGACCGGCCAGCAACCTGCCGAGAAACCGCTTGCGTGACGCACCGACCAGCACCGGAACTCCACCGGCCACCAACTCCGGTAGGGCGTGCAACAGCGCCCAGTTGTCCCGGGCGGACTTGGCGAAGCCCAGGCCGGGGTCGATGACCAGCTTGGCCGGATTCACTCCTGCGGTAACCGCGTTGTCGACGCAGGCCATCAACTCGGCGCGAACTTCGGCGACCACATCGCGGTAGGGCGGTACCTGGTGCGGCAGTTCGGCCGACACCGAACGCCAGTGCATCAGCACCCACGGCACATCGGCCTCGACCAACAGCGACGCCATGTCCTCGTCGGCGCGACCGCCGGAGACGTCGTTGACCATCGATGCGCCGTTCTCCAGGGCCGCCCGGGCAACGCCGGCGTGCATGGTGTCGACACTGACAGTAATTCCCTGGGCGGCAAGCTCTCTGACGACGGGTACGACGCGAGCCGTCTCGATCCGCGGATCGATTCGATGCGCACCGGGGCGGGTCGACTCGCCTCCGACGTCGACGATCGCCGCCCCGTCGGCGGCCAGCGCCAACCCTTGCTCGATAGCACGATCGGCATAGAGGTAGCGCCCGCCATCCGAGAACGAGTCGTCGGTGACATTCACCACCCCCATGACTTGGACGCGCGTGGTGCTCACCTGCGCAAGATCAGTTCGAGGGCTTCGGCTCGAGATGCATTGTTGGACTTGAATTGGCCGCGCACGGCCGACGTCGTGGTGACCGCCCCCGGCTTACGGACGCCCCGCATCGACATGCAGAGGTGTTCGGCCTCGATCACGACGATGGCGCCGCGAGGATCGAGTTTGCGCATCAGCGCATCGGCGATCTGTGCGGTGAGACGTTCCTGTACCTGCGGCCGTTTGGCGTACATATCGACCAGCCGGGCAATCTTGGACAACCCGGTCACCCGGCCGTCGCGGCCGGGGATGTATCCGACGTGCGCCACACCGTGGAACGCCACCAGGTGATGTTCGCAGGTGGAATACATCGGGATTTCTTTGATCAGCACCAGCTCGTCATGCTGCTCGTCAAAAGTGGTGTCCAGCACGGTATCCGGGTCGGCGTAGAGGCCGGCGAACATCTCCTGGAAACTGCGGGCGACCCGGGCCGGCGTGTCCACCAGGCCGTGCCGGTCGGGGTCTTCACCGATGGCATAGAGCAATTCGCGTACCGCGGCCTCGGCGCGCGGTCGATCGAACACCGCTTTGTTCAGGGTCGCGGTGTCGGAATTCGGCTGCGCCATCGCAGTCTCCGTTCGTGTCAGCCGTGTGTCGAGGGGTTAGACGAACCCGGGCCGTCACCGGGCGGATCGGCGGCCTGGCCTGCCTCTGGTGCGGGCGCACCAGGCGGCGGGTAGGGCTGGCCCGTGTGCTGGCGGGGTGGCCCCGGCCAGTGCTGCGGCGGCGGCGGCGGGTACCAGTATCCCGACTGCTGCAGGCCTGGATGCTGCTGCGGCGGCGGCGGCCATCCCGGGGCATGCCAGCCGGCCGGTGCGCCGTAATCCGGCTGTGTCGAATTCTGCTGACCGCTACCGGCCCCGCCAAGAGAACCGTTGTTGCCGTTAGGAATTCGCTCGACATCCGTCTGGGCAGCATCCCGGGACGCCGCGGCGATGGCCGCCTTGAAGGCCGGCTCGGGCGCCGGTTTGGGCCAAGGCTCGCCGCGCTCGATGGCAAGCTCGCCCGGCGTCTTGATCGGCGGCCTGTCCGACGGAATACGACCACCGAAGTCGTCGAAAAGGGTTAGCCGCGGCCGCTTTTCGACATCAGTGAAGATCGCCTCCAATTCGGCACGGTGCAGCGTTTCCTTTTCCAGCAGCTCGCCGGCGACGGTGTCGAGTATGTCGCGGTATTCGGTGAGGATCTCCCACGCCTCGGTGTGCGCGGCCTCGATGAGCTTTCGCACCTCGTCGTCGATGTCCCGGGCGACCTCGTGCGAGTAGTCCGCTTGGTTACCCATGGTGCGGCCCAGGAAAGGATCGCCGTGTTCGGTGCCGTACTTGACCGCACCGAGTTTGGAACTCATACCGAATTCGGTGACCATCGCCCGGGCGATTTTGGTGGCCTGCTCAATGTCGGATGACGCGCCCGTGGTGGGCTCGTGGAACACCAGTTCCTCGGCGGCCCGCCCGCCGAGCGCCATCACCAGACGGGCGATCAGCTCAGAGCGGGTGTGCAGGCCCTTGTCGTCCTCGGGCACCGCGAGCGCGTGCCCGCCGGTGTTGCCGCGGGCCAGAATCGTCACCTTGTAGACCGGATCGACGCCCGGCATCGCCCAGCCGGCCAGGGTGTGCCCCGCCTCGTGGTAGGCGGTCATCTTCTTTTCCTGCTCGCTGATGATCCGGCCCTTGCGCCGCGGCCCGCCGACCACGCGGTCGACTGCCTCTTCCAGGGCCGCGCCGGTGATCACCGTGCCGTTCTCGCGGGCGGTCAACAGCGCCGCCTCGTTGATGACGTTCTCCAGGTCGGCGCCGGTCATGCCGACGGTCCGCTTGGCCAGCCCGGCAAATTCGACGTCGGGGCTGAACGGCTTGCCCTCGGCATGCACCCGCAGCACCGCGCGTCGGCCGGCCAGATCGGGACTGGACACCGGAATCTGGCGGTCGAAGCGCCCGGGCCGCAGCAGCGCCGGGTCGAGAATGTCGGGCCGGTTGGTCGCGGCGATCAGGATGACGCCGGCGCGTTCACCGAAGCCGTCCATCTCGACCAGCAGCTGGTTCAGCGTCTGCTCGCGTTCGTCGTGACCGCCACCGAGTCCGGCACCGCGCTGGCGGCCGACGGCGTCGATCTCGTCGACGAAGATGATGCACGGGCTGTTCTGTTTGGCCTGCTCGAACAGGTCACGCACCCGGGAGGCGCCGACGCCAACAAACATCTCGACGAAATCGGAGCCAGAGATGGTGAAGAACGGCACCCCGGCTTCGCCGGCGACGGCACGCGCGAGCAGGGTCTTACCGGTTCCGGGCGGGCCGTAGAGCAGGACGCCTTTGGGAATCTTGGCGCCGAGCGCTTGATAGCGCGACGGGTTCTGCAGGAAGTCCTTGATTTCGTAGAGCTCTTCGACCGCTTCGTCCGCACCGGCGACGTCGGCGAAGGTGGTCTTGGGCATGTCCTTGTTCAGCATCTTCGCCCGCGATTTCCCGAAGCCGAAGCCCATCCGCGCGCCGCCTTGCATGCGGGAGAACATCATGAACAAGCCGACCAGCAACAGCAGCGGCAGCACGTAGACCACCAGCGAGCCGATGATGCTGCCCTGGTTGACGACGGTGCTGACCTGGGCGTCCTTCGCGCTCAACTGATCGAACAGCGGAACGGCGTAGCCGGTCGGGAAGTGGGTGATGATCTTGTCGGAGCCCTCGGTGCCGGTCGCGGCGCTCTTCAGCGTCAACCGGACCTGCTGCTCGCGGTCGTCGATCTGGGCGCTCTTGACGTTGCCGGCCTTGATCTGGGCCGTCGCCACCGAGGTGTCGACCGGCTTGAAGCCGCGCGTGTCGTCGCCGAAGTAAAAGAAAGACCAGCCGAGCAGCAACACGACCGCGACGGTCGTGAGCGTACGGATCACGTTTTTCCGGTTCATCAATCATCGGCCGTCTCCGGCCAGGTCCTTCCCGATACACGCAGCTGGAATAGTCCAGGCTACCGCCCGTACGAAACGTCGGCCCGGCCAGAGCCGAGGCCGCGCGGCCGAGCCATAAATTGGCTCAGTCCCAACAACGAATCGAAGTTCCCGACACCTTCCGGGCCAGCGCGGGCGTGTGCTTTGGTGAACCTGTGTCTGACAGCCAGCCGATCACCGAACGGACCATCGAAACCAACGGTGTGAAAATGCATACCGTCGAAGCGGGCGTTCCCGGCGCACCCGTCGTCGTGCTGGCGCACGGGTTTCCCGAAACGTCCTATTCCTGGCGTCACCAGATCCCGGCTTTGGCCGCCGCCGGGTATCACGTGCTGGCCCCCGATCAGCGCGGTTACGGCCGAACCACCCGCCCCGCGGACATCGCCGCCTACAACATTGCCGACCTGTCCGCCGACTTGATCGGCCTGCTCGATGACGTCGGCGCCGACAAAGCGGTGTTCATCGGTCACGACTGGGGCTCCCCGGTGGTGTGGAGTTCGGCTCAGCTGCACCCGGACCGGGTCGCGGCCGTCGTAGGCATGAGCGTCCCCCCGGTGCCGCGCTCGCAGATTCCCCCGACCAAGGCATTCCGGGCCATCTTCGGCGACAACTTCTTCTACATGCTCTATTTCCAGGAGCCCGGGGTGGCCGACGCCGAGCTCGGTGGCGATCCGCGCCGGACCATCACCCGGATGCTGAACGGGCTGACCCGATCCGACGATCCGGCGGCCGCGCTGCGAATGATCAAGCCCGGACCGGCCGGCTTCATCGACCGGCTACCGGAGGCCGACGTCCTACCCGACTGGATCACCGCAAGCGAGGTCGATCACTACGTCGCCGAGTTCACCCGCACCGGTTTCACCGGGGGTCTCAACTGGTACCGCAACCTCGACCGCAACTGGGAGCTGATGGCCGACCCGCCGGCCACCACCATCGCCGTGCCCGCCATGTTCATCGGTGGCACCGCCGATCCGGTGCTGAGCTTCATGCGTCCCTACCGCGCGCCTGAGGTGGTGACGGGCCGCTACCGCGAAGTGCTGATCGAGGATGCCGGGCACTGGCTGCAGCAGGAGAAGCCGGAGCAGGTCAACGAACTGCTGCTCGACTTCTTGTCGAGCCTGGAGACCGGCGCCGACCTGTGAACCGATCGCTGGACTTCGGCGATGTGACCCGCCCTGGGTGCACGCTCAAATCCATAGGCGCACAGTCGATCCTGTGGATGCGCAATCGACGGCGAATGACGGCCGGCTGACCCGTGACAGCGGACGACAGTGGAAGCGCCCAGCGCGCGCCGCAGCGAAACGAGTACCGCTGGGTGATTGTCGACGGGCGTATTTAACCTCAGGCACCGGCGTGGCGCCTCCGCGTCCTGTCAGGCGTCGCCGACGACCGCAGGAGGGACTGGTGTCCGTCACTGACCGATCCCCAGGATCTGCGGCAGCTCGCGGTAGTCGGTGATGCGATGGTCGGGCGCGCAGTCTTCGTAACTCTTAGTGCCCTGATCCGAGTCGAACATGATTGTCCGCATGCCAACCTGACGGGCGCCGAAGATGTCGCGGTACATGTCGTTGCCGACAAAGACGGTCTGCGCGGGCCGCACCCCCAATCCCTCCGACGCGTATTCGAACAGTCTCGGGTCTGGTTTGCGAAAGCCGTGGTCACCAGAGACGACGATGGTGTCGAAGTAGTGAGTCAGCCCCACCTTGTGCAGTTCGGCTCGCGCATAGGCGGTTTGGGCATCGGTGACGATCGCCAGGCGGAACCGTTGCCGTAACTGTTCGAGCATCTCTCGCACATGCGGATACAGCTTGAGCCTGGTGCGTGACACTCCGCGGTAAAACTCCGCAAGCGTCAGCGGAAGTTGAGCGAGTCGTTCCGGCGGCAACTCACGGGTGTAGTCGCTGCCGTGATCGTCGATGATCGAACGCCAGATGGCCACCGCATCGAACTCCGGATACTGCTGCGGGCTTTCCCGCTGCTGACGTCTGAGACGATCGAAATACTCGTCGCGCACCTGTTGGCGCCGCAGATCGATGCCCTGGTAGGTCAGAAAGTGCCCGATCGACCGGAAAATGTCCGCACGGTGCTCGTCGGTATGGATGTGCACGAGCGTGCCATTGACGTCAAACGCGACGGCGATCACTCCGGTCAGTGTGGCGGCCACGATCAACACGCCCGCAACAGCCGCTTGGCCTGCCGAACGAGCTTATTGCCGTAGTCGCCGCCGACGTAATCGTTGCGGGCGACCCGCAGAAGATTCATTGCCATGTAATAGGGAAGCCGCGCCGTGATGGACCGGAATGTCGCGTCGCGGTCGGGGAAATGGCAGCAGTACTCCCACAGGAAGTGACCGATGAACGGCTCGGCCCGGTTCGGGTGACCGGTCGCCGACATAAAAGCATGCTGAATCTCGCCCGTGACCCGGCCGACGTCGAACATCCGATCGCCCCACCTGGCCCGCTCGAGGTCGATCGCTGCCACGTCCAGGCCTTGACCGAACAGGAAATTGGCCGGGGTCGCATCGCCATGCAGCCACACCTGCCGATCACCCCACATCGACGTCCTGTCCCGCCATAAACTCTGCAGCCACAGCAGTTCGTCGGCGTCCCACGCACCAATCCGGTTGCGGCACTTCAACGTGTAGACCAAATCGCTGAAGTACCGGCAGTCGATGTCGAAGTTGACCGGGTCGCCATTGGCCGTCCTGTTATGTTGAGTGGCAAGAAAATAGGCCAGCGCCTTTAGCCGCCAGTACAGATGACTGTGGTTGTGGCCGCGGATGCAGTTCTTGATCGCCGTACTGAATTGCTCGCCTCCGTAGAACTCGATGGCGAGCACACCGTTGAGGTTTACGTCGACGCCCAGGGGTCGCACTACGTGGTGCGGTGAGCCCACCAAGTCGTAGCTCCGCAACCCCCGCAGCGCATCGAACTCCCGATAGGCGGCCCGTGCCGCACGATCACGGTCCCAGCCGAACCTGGGACCGTAGAACTTGCAGATCACCCGTGCCCGGCTGCGCTTTTCCTCGTATGCGTACACCTCGTTGCTACCCCGCAGCCGAAAAGCGCGAAACGCCGGGTTCCGTTCGTACACGCCCAGCTGTTCACCGAAGATCCTGCACAGGAATCCGTACATCCCGTCGTCGCCCGATACGTATCCGACGTATGTGCCAAACACGACGCCTCCCTGCCGTGGTGGGCATCGACCCCGAGCTGTTCGCCTCGCGTACGCAAGATGTTCAGATGATAAATTCCGGGCGCGCGGTGCGCACGCCGAGGCAAGCAGGCATGCGAGGATGCCCGGACCGGTTCAGTCCTGGTAGACCCGCGGGTCCAGGGTCCCAATGTAGGGCAGGTCGCGGTAGCGCTCGTCATAGTCCAAGCCGTAGCCCACCACGAACTCGTTGGGGATGTCGAAGCCCACATAGGCGATGTCGGCGTTGGCGCGCCGCGCGTCGGGTTTGCGAAGCAGCGTGCACACCCGCAGCGAGTGCGGACGACGGCTGGCCAGGTTGCGCAGCAGCCACGACAGCGTCAGCCCGGAGTCGACCACGTCCTCGACGATCAGCACGTCGCGGTCATTGATGTCGCGGTCGAGGTCTTTGAGGATTCGCACCACGCCCGACGACGAGGTCGACGAGCCATATGAGCTGACCGCCATGAACTCGAACTGCGTCGGTATCGGGATGGCGCGGGCCAGATCGGTGACGAACATGACCGCACCCTTGAGAACAGTGATCAACAGCAGGTCGCGACTGTCGGTGCCGGCCCGTTCGCGGTACTCGGCACCGATCTGAGCGCCGAGCTCGGCGATGCGGGTCTGGATTTCGTCTTCGCGTAGCAGGACCGACTTGATGTCCCCCGAATACAGCTCCGGCGATTCCGCGGCCACGAGCACAGCGTGCCATGCCATCGGACCGGGAACTAGACCGGCTCCCGGTGCAGCGTCAGCACCCGGCCGCTGCGGCCGGCGACCAACCGCTGACTGCGCAACGTCGACCCGACCGCCACGCCGCCCTGGCCGCGCCATGCGGTGATCAGCCGATCGACGCCGCGGATCTGCTTGTCGGTCAACCCGATCGCGCCATTGGCAAGCAGCCAGCACCGGATGACACCGCGGCGCACCGGGTCGGGCAGCGCCGTCAACACCTCGATGTCCAGCCCGTCGGGGGTTCCTGCGGCGCCCATAGCCTGGTCGATAAGCGAATCGATCAGCCCGGTATCGCCGCGAAGGGCGGTCGCCGTGCGCGCCAGCGCGTCGGCCACTCCCCCGCCGAGCACCTCTTCGAGCAGCGGCAGCACCTCGTGGCGCAGTCGGCTGCGGGTGAACCGCGGATCGGAGTTGTGCGGGTCATCCCAGGCGCTCAGGCCCATCCCCGCGCACGCGGCATGGGTCGTCTCGCGTCTGATGCCCAGCAGCGGCCGACACCAGGGCGGGTCGTAGGGCTGCATGCCCGCGATCGACCGGGCACCCGAGCCGCGGCCCAGGCCGAGCAACACCGTTTCCGCCTGATCGTCGAGGGTGTGGGCCAACAGCACCGGCCGGTCGTGCCGAGCATCGGCCAGCGCACGGTAGCGGGCGTTACGCGCTGCGGCCTCCGGCCCACCGTCGGCGCCCACCTGCACGCACAGCACTTGCGCGTCAACGCATCCCAGATCCAGAGCCTGTTGACGCGCGGTGGCGGCCACAGCCGCCGAGCCGGGCTGCAGATCATGATCGACGATCAACGCGCTGGTGGGCCGCAGCGATGCCGCAATTGCCGTGAGCGCCAACGAATCCGGGCCACCCGACAGCGCGACACACCAACCGTCGGCGTTGCCGAGATGTTCCGTCGCGAACGCCGCCACCGCTGCGCGGAGTTCGGCTACAGCACCCGATCGATCCATCGTTGCGGGTGCTCGATTTCGATCGGCCGGGGCAGGGTGTCCGGACTCGTCCAGACGGTGTTGAACCGGGTCATCCCGACCCGGTCCACCACGTGGTCGACGAATGCCTTGCCCCGGGTGTACTGGCTCAGTTTGGCGTCGATGCCCAGCAGGGCGCGCAGCAGCCGTTGCAGTGGCGGCTGCGCGCGGCTGCGTCGCTCGTCGAAGCGGGCCCGGATGGTGGACACCGACGGAACCACCACGGGCCCGACGGCATCCATCACATGGTCGGCGTGGCCCTCCAACAGCGTGCCGAGCACCAGCAGTCGATCCAGCGCCTCGCGCTGCGGCTCGGACTGCACGGCACGCAACAGCCCGAGAATGCCCGTCGAGTTCGGGTCTGACCGTGCCGAATCGCCTCGGCTGCGAGCGAATTCGGCCAACCGCCCGACCACCCTCGTCACATCGTCAGCGCCGTCAGTGGTCAGCACACCGAGCGCCTGCGACATGTAGCCGGACAGCCACGGGTTCGCGGTGAACTGCACTCGGTGGGTCACCTCATGCAGGCAGACCCACAACCGGAAATCTGCCGGCTCTACTCGTAATTGGCGTTCCACCGACAGGACGTTCGGGTAGACCAGCAATAGCGCCCCGCCGGCGGCGAAGGGGTCGTACTGGCCGAGGATTCCCGTCGACACGAACGCCAGCACCGCGCCGGTCTGCGCGCCGGTGATCCGTCCGCTGATCGCGCCGCGCGGCTTGTCGGTTCCGCCCGTCATCGCCCGCATCGACTCGGCCGCGGCCCGAATCCACTCCGGCCGGTCGATGATGCGGGCCTCGGGCAGCGCGACGTCGGTGTGCAGACCGGTGACGTCACGCACCGGCGGCTCGGCGGCTTTGGCTGCGGTAGCCAGGTTTTCGATCACCTGGCGACGGGTGTAGTCGGTGGACGGCGGACCCGGCCGGGCCAGCCACTGACCGACCGTCGCCGCGAATCCCCAGTCGACCGCACGCCCCACGGTGACGTCGGCTGCGGCGGTCACGTCACACATCCGCACGACCACAGGGCCACGCCCAGCGCGTCGATCGCCGTCCGGCCGGACATTCCAGCGTCGTTGGAGATCAGCGCGAAGGTCAGTACGCGTCCGCTGCGGTCGGTCAATACACCAGCTAACGCGTTGACGGCGGTCAGCGAACCGGTTTTGGCGCGCAACCATCCGGCCGGCCCGGCCCCGGCGGGCGTGCCGGCGATGAAGCGATCGGACAACGTGCCGCTGCCACCGGCGATCGGCAGTAGGTCCAACAGCGGCCGCAGCTTGGGCTCCCCAGGTCCGGCCGCCGCTTGCATCACAGCGTCGAGCGTTTTCGCGGTCAGGCGGTCGTCGACGGACAACCCGCTGGAGTCGCGCAGGATTGCGCTGCCGGTGTCGACGTGTGCGGTGTTGAGCAGATCGGTCACCGCTGCGACGGCACCGGTGAAGCTCAACGGCTGCTGCATGGACGCGGCGACCTCGCGGGCGATGCATTCGGCCATCACGTTGTCCGAGAGGTTCATCATCTCGTTGAGCCGGTCGATCAGCGGAGCCGACTGGACCGCAGCCAGTTGTCGCGCGCCGGAGTCGACGGGCTGGTTGGTCACGGTCACGTGCTGTTGGTCGACGCCCAGCGCGGCCGCCAGCGCTTGGCCCGCGTCGAGGGCGGGCGTCGGCGACCGTCGCGACTCGTCGGTGGCCGGCTGGATGCGGCCGGCGTCGAGCATCACCGATTCGATCGGCGCGATGTCGCCGCCGCCGATGTCGGCCGGATCCCAGCCGGGCGCGAAGGTGGGACCGGTGAACAGCGAGGTGTTGACCTCGACGGCGGTCGGCGTGACGCCGCTGCGCCGCACCTGGTCGGCGAGATCGCTGAGCCGGGGCGCGCCGTGGTACCAGGTGTCCTGCCCGGGCGCCGCGCCCGACAACGTCGGGTCGCCACCGCCGACCAGCACGATGACTCCAGCGGCCGCCGGCTTACTGGCGACGACCACGCGGGTGGTGACCCGCGCGTTGCGGTCCAGCGCCAGCAGCGCGGCGGCACTGGTCAGCGCCTTGTTCGTCGACGCCGGCTGCAGCAGCACGTCATCGGACTGCTGCCAGAGTTCGTCGCCGGTCATCGCGTCGGTGACGCGTGCGCCCAGCTTGCCCAGGTTAGGGTCGGCCGCCACCAGCGCCAGCGCCGCCGCCAGCGCGGCAGGGCTGGGCACCGGGGCGTCGGCTGTCACCGGCACCACACCCGGCTTGGCCGTGACCGGTGCAGGCGGTGGCGGAACGTGCGCGCCGGCGTCATGGCCGCCCGAAGTGAGCAGCGCCGCCGCAGCCACCAAGGCGGCGACGATCGCCAGCACGCCCACTCCCACGATCAGGTGCGTAGACGTTCGCCACTTGGTGGGACGCATGACTCTCCTGCCTTCTTTGCGCCCATTGTGCCCAAACCCCGGCGGACGGACGTAGCGCGGGAGTCCTACGATCAACACCAAGTGACAAATTCTCTTCTCTTCGCGAAGGAGCCGAACCGGTGCAATTCGACGTAACCGTCGAGATCCCCAAGGGTCAACGCAACAAATATGAGGTCGACCACGAGACCGGGCGGGTTTTTCTGGACCGCTACCTTTACACGTCGATGGCCTATCCGACCGACTACGGCTTCATCGACGACACCCTCGGTGAGGACGGTGACCCGCTGGACGCGCTGGTGCTGCTTCCGCAGTCCGTCTTCCCGGGCGTGCTGGTGAAGGCTCGTCCGGTCGCGATGTTCCGGATGACCGATGAGCACGGCGGCGACGACAAGGTGCTCTGCGTGCCCGCCAAGGATCACCGCTGGGACCACATCCAAGACGTCGGCGACGTTCCGCAGCATGAGCTGGACGAGATCAAGCACTTCTTCACCCAGTACAAGGCGCTCGAGCCGGGCAAGTTCGTGAAGGCCGCCGACTGGGTGGGCCGCGAGGACGCCGAGGCCGAGGTGCACCGCTCGATCGAGCGATTCAAAACCGAAGGCCACTAGCTAGCCCGACTCGCGAGTCCTCCAGATGCTCGCGACCGCAGCGACCACGAGAGTCACCGCGATCACCGCGAGACTGACCAGTGTCGGTATCTCCGGCACCTCGATGTGCTTGCCGCCGTTGACGAACGGTAGATCGTTGTCGTGCAGCGCATGAAGTATCAACTTGACGCCGATGAACACCAGGATCACCGCGAGGCCCTTGGACAGATAGACCAGTCGCTGCAGCAGGCCCTCGACGATGAAGTAGATCTGACGCAGACCCATCAACGCAAAGACGTTGGCGGCCAACACCAAATACGGCTCCGACGTCAGGCCGTAGACCGCCGGAATGGAGTCCAGCGCGAAGAGCAGGTCGGTGGCACCCAGGGCGATGACGACCAATGCCATCGGGGTGATCGACCGCCCCGCCGCCGCTTTGACGACGAGCTCGCGCCCGTGCCAGGTGTCCGTGACATTCATGTGGTTGCGGGCGAACCGGACCAGCGCGTTCTCGGTGTCGGCGTCGTGGGTGGCACCGCGCGCCAGTCTCGCCGCGGTGTGCACCAGAAACCCGCCGAAGATGTAGAACACCCAGGTGAATCGCTGAATTGCAAGCGCGCCCAACGCAATAAAGATGCCGCGGAAGACCAGCGCGATCACGATGCCGATGAACAGGGCCTCACGCTGATAGACCCGGGGCACACCGAAGCTCGCCATGATGACGACGAAGATGAACAGGTTGTCGATCGACAGGCTGTACTCGGTGAGCCAGCCGGCAAAGAACTGGATGGCGAACTGCTGGCCGTGAAAGAACCCCGTCCAGATCCCGAAGCAGACGGCGAGCGCGACGTAGGCCGACAAGCCCAGCGCCGATCGGCGCATGGTCGGTTCCCCCGCCCTGCGCGCCGTCACGAACACGTCGAACAACAGCACCGCAATGGCCATCACGAGGGTGCAGATCCACTCCAGCGGGTGGACGTGCATGGGGATACCTCCGGTCGGATGACAACCAGAGGTCTCTTCCACCGCCGCAGCGGCCCGCGGGCCGGTCACCCGATGGTGGGCGACGTGATGACGACTCCGAGGTGTGAGGAATACTCCCCTCCGCCAGCAGTGTGTCAGGTCGGTGTCGTCGCGGCATGCTCCGGTGGGCGACGGCTGTGAGTATTTTCAAACCGTGACCGAAGTGGGCGCCACCCCGGGCGTCGGGGCCTTCGCCAGCCCGATCGCCCGCAGCAGCGTGGCACGAGTCGGTACGGCGACGGCGGTGACCGCGGTGTGCGGGTATGCGGTGGTGTACCTGGCCGCCCGCGACCTGGCACCGGCCGGCTTCTCCGTGTTCGCGGTCTTCTGGGGAGCGTTTGGGCTGGTCACCGGGGCGGCCAACGGGCTGCTGCAGGAGACCACCCGCGAGGTTCGCGCCGCCGGGTGCGCCGGGGTGCTGCCGGGTGCCCGCACGCGTCCGATGCGGGTGGCGGCCCTGGTGGGGATCGGCGCCGCCGTGCTGATCGCCGCCGGCTCACCGCTGTGGAGTGACCGCGTCTTCGCGCACGCCCACGGGCTTTCGGTGGGTCTGCTCAGTGTCGGGCTGGCGGGGTTCTGCCTGCACGCGACGTTGCTGGGCATGTTGGCGGGCACCAACCGCTGGACACAGTACGGGGCGTTGATGGTCACCGACGCCGTCATTCGGGTGGCCGTTGCGACCGCCACGGTGGTGCTCGGCTGGGCTTTGATCGGATTCCTGTGGGCCACCGTCGCGGGTGCGCTGGCCTGGCTGATCATGATCGGGCTTTCGCCGACGACTCGCGCGGCGGCGCGCCTGCTGACACCGGGCAGCACCGCGACGTTTTTACGCGGGGCGGCACACTCGATCACCGCGGCCGGCGCGAGCGCAATTCTGGTGATGGGCTTCCCGGTGCTGCTGAAGGTCACCTCCAGCCAGCTCGGCGCGCAGGGCGGGGTGGTGATTCTGGCGGTCACGCTGACCCGCGCACCGCTGCTGGTACCGCTGACCGCCATGCAGGGCAATCTGATCGCACACTTCGTCGACCAGCGCACGGCACGCCTGCGGGCCCTGCTTGCACCCGCCGCCCTGGTCGCCGCCATCGGCGCGGTCGGCGTGCTGGCTGCGGGACTTCTCGGCCCGTGGCTGCTCCGGGCCGGGTTCGGGCCGGACTATCACGCGTCGGGTGTCCTGCTGGCGTGGCTGACCGCCGCGGCGCTGACGATCGCGATGCTGACGCTGACCGGTGCCGCAACCGTCGCTGCCGCGCTGCACCGCTCATATGCGCTGGGCTGGGTGTGCGCGACGGTCGCCGCGATGCTGCTGCTGCTGCTGCCGCTGCCGCTGCAGATCCGCACCGTGGTCGCGTTGCTGTGCGGTCCGCTGGTCGGAATCGCGGTACACCTGCTCGCGCTTGCGCGTGCGGGCCGCTGATCTGCGTGTACCTTGTGGGCTTGACATGCCCAGTGAAACGCGCGACGTCTGGATCGTGGTGCCCGCCTACAACGAAGCGGGTGTCATCGGCGATGTGATTCGCCAGCTGCGTTCGGTGTTCGCCCAGGTGGTGTGTGTGGACGACGGCAGCGCCGACGACACCGGCGACATCGCGCGCCGCGCCGGGGCGCATCTGGTGCGACACCCGGTGAATCTCGGCCAGGGCGCGGCCATCCAGACCGGTGTCGAATACGCCCGCAGCCGGCCGGGTGCCCGAATCTTCGCCACCTTCGACGCCGACGGTCAGCACCGCGTCAACGATGTCCTCGCGATGATCGACCGCCTGCACTCCGAGTCCGCCGACATCGTCATCGGGACCCGATTCGGCCCGGGCGTCAGCCGGCCCCCGCTGCTGAAACGCGTTGTGCTGCAGACCGCGGCGACGCTGAGCCCACGTGGCCGCCGACTGGGCCTGACCGACACCCACAACGGCTTGCGGGTCTTCAACAAGACCGTTGCCGATCGGCTGAACATCACCATGAACGGGATGAGCCACGCAGCAGAATTCATCCTGCTCATCGACGAAAACCGTTGGCGGGTGGCCGAACAACCCGTCGAGGTGCTCTACACCGAGTACTCCTCGGCAAAAGGCCAACCTTTGCTCAACGGCGTCAATATCATTGTCGACGGGATTCTACGAGGAAGGATGCCGCGATGAACTGGATTCAGGGTCTGCTGATCGCCTCGATCTTCGCGCTGGTGATTTACCTCGTGCGTTCCCGTCGCAGCGCCCAGTCCCAAGCTTGGGTCAAGATCGGTTTCGTGCTGTTCGTGTTCTCCGGGGTGTATGCGGTGCTGCGCCCGAACGACACCACGGTGGTGGCACATTGGCTCGGGGTCGCCCGCGGTACCGACCTGATGCTGTACGCGTTGATCATCGCGTTCAGCTTCAGCACGCTAAGTACCTACCTTCGGTTCAAGGACCTCGAAGTGCGCTATGCGCGACTGGCCCGCGCCATTGCCCTCGACGGTGCGCAAACACCGGAGTGACCCACCACTAGCGGGAGTGCGCCTGCCGGAAATACTCCACCGTGCGCGCGACGCCCCGATCGAGCTGGACGTGCGGGCGCCAGCCCAGAACCTGCTCGGCTAAACCGATGTCGAGGCAGGATCGCTTCAGGTCACCCAGCCGCGGCGGGTGGAACTCTGGGTCGTCGGGCGCGCCGACGGCCACCGCGACCGCTGAATGCAGTTGGCGGTCAGAGGTTTCCAGCCCGGTGCCGATGTTGAAACGCTGACCGCCACCGTCGGGACCCGAGGCTTTGACGAAAGCGTCCACCACGTCGTCGACGAAAACGTAGTCGCGGGTGTTGGACCCGTCGCCGAATACCTTGGTCGGTTTACCCGACAGCAGCGCCTGCGCGAAAATCGCGACCACGCCGGCCTCGCCATGTGGATCTTGGCGCGGCCCATAGACATTGGCCGGGGCGATGTGCGAGCACTCCAGCCCGTAGAGGTGCCGGAACGTGTTGAGGTAGATCTCGCCGGCGACCTTGCCCGCGGCATACGGCGACGCCGGATCGGTGGGCACGGCTTCGCTGGTCGGGTAGGTCGGTGGCGTTCCGTAGATCGAACCGCCGGACGAGGTGTGCACCACCTTGCGCACGCCGGTCCGCCGCGCGGCGTCGGCGATCCGCACGGTGCCGATCACGTTGACCGAGGCGTCGAATTGCGGGTCGGCCACCGAGTGCCGCACGTCGATCTGAGCGGCCAGGTGGAACACCACCTCGGGCTGGTGTTCGCCGAAGATCGCCTGCAGATCGGCGGTGACGATGTCGGCCTCGACGAAGGCGAACTCGGCGGTGCCGACCAAGTGCTCGAGGTTGGTGGCCCGCCCGGAGGCATAGTTGTCCAGCCCGACGACGGTGTGGCCGTCGCTGAGCAACCGGTCGACTAGCGTCGACCCGATGAACCCGGCAGCCCCGGTGACCAGTGCGCGCACCGGCTCACCATACCGACGGGCCGGCCGGCTACCGAAGGTGGCGTTGGCCGCTGCGGCGCTCGTCGCCGCTGCGCTGGTGATCCGCGGCGTGCTGGCGTTTCGGGGCTACTTCTACTGGGACGATTTCATTCTGGTCAGCCGGGCCGGCACGCAGGCCCTGCTGTCGCCATCGTTCCTGTTCGACGATCACGACGGTCACGTGATGCCAGCCGCATTCCTGGTCGCCGGCGCCATCACCCGGCTGGCGCCGCTGAATTGGATCGGACCGGCCATCAGCCTGGTGGTGTTGCAGCTGCTGGCCTGGCTGGCGCTGTTGCGCGCACTGCAGGTGATCCTGGGCTGGCGGCCGGTGCTGTTGGTGCCGCTGACCTTTGCGCTGTTCACTCCGCTGGGTGTGCCGGGGTTCGCCTGGTGGGCGGCGGCACTGAACTCGCTGCCGATGCTGGCCGCGCTGGCCTGGGTCTGCGCGGACGCGATCATGCTGGTTCGCACCGGAAATCAGCGGTATGCGCGCACCGGCGCCCTGGTGTATCTCGGTGGACTGCTGTTCTTCGAGAAGGCCGCGGTGATTCCGTTCGTCGCATTCGCGGTGACCGCGCTGCTGTGGCACGTGCAGGGCGAGCGCGCACCGCTTGTGACGGTGTGGCGTCGCGGCTTTCGGTTGTGGACGGCGTCGCTGGGGCTGACCGCCGGCTGGATCGCGGTGTATCTGGCGGTGGTGAACCAGCGCCGATGGAGTTCGGACCTGTCGATGACGTGGCATCTGCTGCGCCGCTCCATCACTCACGGCATCGTCCCGGGGTTGGCCGGCGGACCGTGGGAGTGGGGCCGGTGGGCCCCGGCCTCGCCGTGGGCGACCCCGCCAGCGTCGGTGATGGCGTTGGGCTGGGTGGCACTGGCCGCGGTGCTGACGCTCGCACTGCTGCGCAAGCAGCGCATCGTGCCGGTATGGCTGACCGCCGCCGGTTACGTGGTCGCCTGCCAGGTGCCGATCTATCTGATGCGCTCGTCACGCTTCACCGCACTGGAGCTGGCCCAAACCTTGCGCTATGTGCCCGATCTCGTGGTGGTGCTGGCCCTGCTGGCCGCGGTCGCGTTGTGCGCACCCAACCGTCCGTCGTCGCGGTGGCTCGATACGTCTACGGCGCGCACGGCGGTGACGGTCGTGCTGGCGGCGGCGTTCGTGGCCAGCAGCCTGTACTCGACGGCGACGTTCCTGACGTCCTGGCAAAACAACCCCGCTCAGCCCTACGTGATGAACGCCCGCCGCGACCTGGCTGCCGCGCATGCACACTCGAGTGCGCCGCTGCTCGACCAGGAGGTCGACCCGCTGGTCCTGGGCCGGGTGGCCTGGCCCGAGAACCTGGCCGGCCACCTGTTCGCACTGCTCCGTGATCGCCCCGAATTTGGCTCGGCAACAACACAATTGAGAACATTGGATAGCAAGGGTCGACTGGTCGACGCGCAGGTGACCTGGGTGCGCGCGATGGCACCCGGCCCGGTGCCGCAATGCGGGTATCTGGTGCAGCCCGACCATCCGATCGAGATCGGGCTCGACGGGCCACTGCTGCCGACGGACTGGACGACCGAGATCAACTACCTGGCCAACAGCGACGGATCGATGTCACTGGCACTGTCCGACGGGACTACCACCCGGGTGCCGGTGCATCCCGGGCTCAACCGGGTCTTTGTGCGACTTCCCGGCGCGGGCAACGCCATCCGGGTGCAGGCCAACACTGCCGCATTGAGCGTGTGCATTGCGGCCGGACCGGTGGGATACGTGCTGCCGCGCTGACGCGGCTGACGGCGACGCTGGCGTGGCACCTTTGACGATCATCGGCTGCACCGCGAGTAAACTAAGTTCATGACTAAGTCTATGGCTGTCAGGGTAGGCGTTCATGAGGCCAAGACACGCTTGTCGGAGCTCCTTCGGCTCGTCGACAGCGGGCAGGAGATAGAAATTGCGCGCGGTGGTGAACCGGTGGCCAAGCTTGTGCCGTTCCGCTCCCGGGAGATCCGGCGCTTAGGTATCGATCACGGCGTGTATACCGTGCCCGAAGAATTCGACGCTCCGCTGCCGAACGATGTTCTCGAAAGCTTCCAGCAGTGAAGCGCTACCTCGTCGACACTCATGTTTGGTTGTGGATGCAGTCAGACCCCGACCGGCTGAAGGCCGAAACAGCTGCGATCCTTCAGGACGTCCGCAACGGCATTCTCTTCTCGGCCGCGAGCGCGTGGGAGATCGCAATCAAATATCGGCTCGGCAAGCTGCCGTTGCCCGAGCCGCCCGCCTTCTACGTGCCCGATCGCATGCGCCGTTCCGGAACCTCTCCCTTGCCGGTCGAACATGCGCACACGCTGAGGACCGCCGAGCTTCCGGTTCACCATAGGGATCCGTTCGACCGCGTCCTCGTCGCCCAGGCCCAGCTGCTCGACTTGACGATCATTACCGCGGACGAGCAGTTCTCTGCTTACGACGTTGCGGTGGCAGCGGCTTAAGAGCCACCAAAACCTGGAGCCACCTAGGAGAATCGAACTCCTGACCTGCTCATTACGAGTGAGCCGCTCTACCGACTGAGCTAAGGTGGCGTGCCCGACGGGCGGGACGAGTCTACGGCAGGCCCGCTCGCACACCCAAGTTCTCCTCGCGCAGCGCCTGACCGATCGTGGCGACCATCGCGTCGACGGCGAACTTGGGTTTGACGTTGATCGCCAGCGCCTCCCGGCACTCGAGCACCGCTTCGATGCAGCGCAGCAGCCGATCGGCCGGAACGTGGGCGGCCATCGCCGCGATCTGGGATGCCATGTCGGGGTGGTTGGGCCGCACGCCACCCGCGCCGGCCGAGACCAGCAGCGCGTCGCGGAAATACGTTGCCAGGTCGATCAGCGCCCGATCCAGCGCATCCCGCGACGCCCGGGTCAGGCGCGACTTCTGCCGCCGCTCAAGGTCTTTGATCGCTCCGGCCGATCCACGCAGCGCGCCCGCGGTGCCCTTACCGGTGCCGCCGGCGCCCAGTGCCGTCCGCAGCTCCTCGGTTTCGGCCTCGTCGCGGTCGGCCGTCAACACCGCCGCCTCGGCCTCGGCGGCCGATACCAACGCCTCGGCGGCGGCAAATGCCTTCGACCGGGTCGCGGCGTCGCGGGCCAGCCCCAGGGCCTGCAGCCGCCGCTCGCGCGCCTCCGGATCGGTGGCCAGCCGCCGTGCCCGTCCGACGTGCCCGCCACTGACCGACGCCGCCCAGTTCGCGGTCTCGGCCGACAGCCCGTCGGCCTCGATCAGGACCTGGGCGATCGCGTCCGGCTTCGGCGTCACCAGCGCGATGTGCCGGCAGCGGGACCGTAGCGTGATCGCGATGTCCTCAGGGTCCACCGAGGGCGCGCACAGCAGGAACACCGTGCGCGGCGGCGGCTCCTCGACCACCTTGAGTAGCGCGTTCGCCGCGCCCTCGGTCAGCCGGTCAGCGTCCTCGACCAGCACGATCTGCCAGCGCCCGGTGCTGGGCCGCCGCGACGCGACCTGGACGATCGCCCGCATCTCGTCAACGCCGATCGACAGCCCCTCGGGGATGACGCGGCGGACGTCGCCGTGCGTGCCGGCCATCGTCGTCGTGCAGGACCGGCATTCGCCACAACCGGGCAATCCCTCGGTTGTGCACTGCAAGGCCGCGGCAAAGCACAGCGCGGCCACCGAGCGACCCGAACCCGGCGGGCCGGTGATCAGCCAGGCGTGCGTCATCGCGGCGCTGTGAGTCGTATCACCGCGAGCGGCGGCCGCGGCAGCCACCAGGTCAGCCTCGACCGACTCCTGGCCGACCAGACGCGCGAATACCCGGGACATCACCTCCCGAGATTAGTGGGCACCGCCGACCCTTTCGCACGATCAGCCACCGCTTACGGCCGTTTTGGCTACTTTTAGGTCCCCGCCGACCGATACGGTGGGCAGGTGACCATGGCCGGGGCGCTACCGAGACGAATCCAGGCATTCGTCCAATGGTTTGTCCGCACCCCGTGGCCGGTGTTCACGCTGAGCCAGTTGCAGGCCGACATCATCGGCGCCTTGTTTGTGTTGGGCTTCCTGCGCTACGGGGTGCCGCCGGAAGACCGCATCGAGCTGCAGAAGCTGCCGACCATCAACCTGGTGATCTTCACCGCGTCGATCGTGGTGCTGTTCCTGCTCGGAGCGGCGGTCAGCGCGCGATTGTTGATGCCGGTGTTCCGGTGGCAGCGCCGCGACTCTCTGCTGGCCGACCCCGACCCGGCCGCGACCGAGGTGGCCCGCAGCCGCGCGCTGCGTACGCCGTTCCACCGCACGGTGATCAACCTGGCATCCTGGCTCATCGGCGGTGTGATCTTCATCGTCGCCAGCTGGCCGGTGGCCCATCACGCCGCACCGGTGGTGGCCGTCGCGACCGGTCTGGGCGCCACCGCCACCGCGATCATCGGCTACCTGCAGTCCGAACGGGTGCTGCGCCCGGTAGCGGTCGCCGCCCTGCGTGGTGGGTTGCCGGAAAACATCCGCGCCTCCGGCGTGATCGGCCGCCAGATGCTGGCCTGGACGCTGTCCACCGGCGTGCCGCTGCTGGCCATCGTGCTGGCCGTCGTCGGCGACAAGGCTGAATACCTGCACGGGCCGCCGGAGAAGCTGCTGAACCCGATCCTGCTGCTGGCGTTGTTGGCGCTGGGCATCGGGCTGGCCAGCACGCTGCTGGTGTCGATGTCGATCGCCGACCCGCTGCGCCAGCTGCGCTGGGCGCTCGGTGAGGTGCAGCGCGGCAATTACAACGCGCACATGCAGATCTACGACGCCAGCGAACTGGGCCTGCTGCAGGCCGGCTTCAACGACATGGTCCGCGACCTGTCCGAGCGGCAACGGCTGCGCGACCTGTTCGGCCGCTACGTGGGCGAGGACGTGGCCCGGCGGGCGCTGGAGCGCGGCACCGAATTAGGCGGCCAGGAGCGCGATGTCGCGGTGCTGTTCGTCGACCTGGTCGGCTCGACCAAGCTGGCGTCGACCCGGCCACCGGCCGAGGTGGTCAGCCTGCTCAACGAGTTCTTCCGGGTCGTGGTGGACACCGTCGGGCGGCACGGCGGTTTCGTCAACAAGTTCCAGGGTGACGCCGCATTGGCCATCTTCGGGGCGCCGATCGAGCACCCGGACGCCTCCGGCGGTGCGTTGGCCGCGGCCCGCGAACTGCACGACGAGCTGCTGCCGGTGATCGGTTCGGCGGAATTCGGCATCGGGGTGTCGTCGGGCCGCGCCATCGCCGGGCACATCGGTGCGCTGGCCCGTTTCGAGTACACCGTGATCGGCGACCCGGTCAACGAGGCCGCGCGACTGACCGAGCTGGCCAAACTGGAGGACGGCCACGTCCTTGCCTCGGCGGTCGCGGTCAGCGGCGCGCTGGATGCCGAAGCGCTGTGCTGGGATGTCGCCGAGGTGGTCACTCTGCGTGGGCGTACCGCGCCCACGCAGCTGGCTCGGCCGCTGCACCTGGCGGCCCCAGAAGATGTGCTCCGCGAAGAAGTCCGCGGTTAGCGGCCGTTGGGGGCGACGGTGAGATCGCTGGGCAGCAGCGGCCCGATGTCGATAAAGGATTTCCCCCGCGGGTCAGGGGTGCCGACCGGATCGTTTCCCAGGTTCAGCAGGTCGCCCAGGCCCGGCACGCTCGACGCTTGACCGCCCTGGAGGACCCCGGCGTCGGACTCGATGATGTTCTGCACCACCACCGGGCTTTCCGGTCCGCCTATGGTTTGCAGCAAGTCGGCGATCGATGGGCTGTTCGCGTCGGGGTTCTCGTGCGAGTTGTTCGAGAGCTGTAGCGCGGGCACCTCGACGTCGCGCAGTGGCGGCGACGACGGGACGGCGAGCAGAACGCCGACGCCACCGAGCGCAACACCAGCGGTGATGCAGTATCGGACGGCCGGTCGCATGACTCTCCCTTACCCAACGCGTGCGGGCTGCACGACGTGTAGCGACACTATAACTGAGAAGCGGCTGAGAATCACTACTTAATTTCCAAAACACCTCGAAAAGTTTGCCGAGGATGCCTTCAGCCCGCCGATACCACGGTAAATGTCCTGCTAGCTGCGCTTGACGGCCTTCTTCGCGGCCGACTTCTTAGCCGGAGCTTTCTTCGCACCTTTCTTCGCGGCCTTCTTCACCGGGCCACGGGCACGCCGATCGGCCAGCAGTTCGGAGGCACGCGCATCGGTGACCGACAGGACGTCGTCGCCCTTGCGCAGACTCGCGTTGGTCTCGCCGTCGGTGACGTAGGGCCCGAACCGGCCGTCCTTGATCACCATCGGCTGGCCGGACGCCGGATCGGTGCCCAACTCGCGCAGCGGCGGCGCCGCAGCACCTTGGCGCCCGCGTCGCTTCGGTTCGGCGTAAAGCTTCAGCGCCTCCTCGAGCGTCACCTCGAAGATCTGATCTTCGGTCGCCAGCGAGCGAGAATCGTTGCCGCACTTAAGGTATGGGCCGTAGCGACCGTTCTGCGCGGTGATCTCCTCGCCTTTATCGGGGTCGATACCGACCACCCGCGGCAGCGACAGCAGCTTGAGCGCGTCCTCGAGCGTGACGGTCTGCAGGTCCATGCTGCGCAGCAGCGAACCCGTCCTGGGCTTGGGACCGGTGGGCTTCTTGCCCTTTTTCGCGGGCTGTCCCGCGGTGCCGTCGTCGTCGTCCGGCTTGGGCAGCACCTCGGTGACGTAGGGGCCGTAACGGCCGTCCTTGGCGACGATTTCGTGCCCGGACTCGGGGTCGATCCCCAGTGAACGCCCTTCCTGCGGCGTCGAGAACAACTCCTCGGCGACGTCGAGAGTCAGTTCGTCAGGGGTCAGCGAGTCGTGCAGGTTGGCCCGCTGCGGCGTCAGTTCGCCGTCGTCGCCGACCACCATCCGCTCGAGGTACGGCCCGTTCTTGCCGACCCGCACGTTGACCGCGCGACCCTCGTCGTCGTCGAAAAGCTTGATGGAGTTGACTTCTCGGGCGTCGATGCCTTCGAGGTTGACGCCGACCAGTTTCTTCAGCCCGCCGGAACGGGCGATCGAGTCGGCCACCCCGTGGTCGCCGCCGAAGTAGAAGTTGTTGAGCCAGTTACTGCGTTGCTCGGTACCTGAGGCGATCGCGTCGAGTTCGTCTTCCATCGCCGCGGTGAACCCGTAGTCGACCAGCCGGCCGAAATGCTGCTCCAGCAAACCCGTGACGGCGAACGCGACCCACGACGGAACCAGCGCACTGCCCTTTTTGTGGACGTAGCCGCGGTCCTGGATGGTCTTGATGATCGACGAGTACGTCGACGGCCGTCCGATGCCGAGCTCTTCGAGCGCCTTGATCAGCGACGCCTCGGTGTAGCGGGCCGGCGGGTTGGTGGAGTGGCCGTCCGGGGTCAGCTCGGCGGCGTCCACCCGCTGGCCCTGGGTCAGCTGCGGCAGCCGGCTCTCGGCGTCGTCGGCCTCACCACCGGCCTGGTCGTCCACTGTTTCGACGTAGGCCTTGAGGAACCCCGGGAAGGTCAGGGTGCGACCGCTGGCCGAGAACGTGACCTGTCGCCCGTCTGAGTCGCCGTTGATCCGCAGGCTCAGCGTGGTGCCGCGGGCGTCGGCCATCTGCGAGGCCACCGTGCGCTGCCAGATCAGCTCGTAGAGCCGGAATTCGTCGCCGTCGAGTTCGCGCCGCACCCCGTCGGGCGTGGCGAAGGTTTCCCCCGCCGGCCGGATCGCCTCGTGGGCTTCCTGCGCGTTCTTCACCTTGCGGGTGTACTGGCGGGCCGAGGGGTAGACGTACTCCTCGCCGTAGAGCTGACGGGCCTGCGTGCGGGCCGCGTTGATCGCCGACTGCGACAGCGTCGTCGAGTCGGTACGCATATAAGTGATGTAGCCGTTCTCGTAGAGCCGCTGGGCGATGCTCATCGTGCGCTCGGCGGAGAACCGCAGCTTGCGACCGGCCTCCTGCTGCAGCGTCGACGTCATGAACGGCGGATACGGGCGACGGGTGTAGGGCTTTTCCTCGACCGAATCGACCGTCAACTGGGATCCACGCAGGCCGGTGGCCAGCGAACCGGCGCTGGACTCGTCGAGCACCACCACTTCGCTGGGCTTGCGCACCGTGCCGAGGGAGTCGAAGTCACGGCCGGTCGCGACGCGGAGGCCGTCGACCGTGGTCAGCCGGGCGGTGAACCGCGGCGGCTGCGCCTTGGGGTCCGAAACGCTGGCGTCCAGCTCGGCCACCACGTCCCAGTAAGCGGCGCTGCGGAACGCCATCCGGTCACGTTCACGCTGCACGATGATGCGGGTGGCCACCGACTGGACCCGGCCCGCGGACAGCTTGGGCGCCACCTTCTTCCACAGCACCGGGCTGACCTCGTAGCCGTACAGCCGGTCCAGGATGCGGCGGGTCTCCTGGGCATCCACCAGGTCGGTGTCCAGATCGCGCGGGTTGGCGGCGGCCTCCAGGATCGCCTGCTCGGTGATCTCGTGGAAGACCATCCGCTTGATCGGCACGCGCGGCTTGAGGGTCTCCAGCAGGTGCCAGGCGATCGCCTCGCCCTCGCGGTCACCATCCGTAGCCAAGTAGAGCTCGTCGACGTCTTTGAGCAGGCCCTTGAGCTCGGTGACCGTGCTCTTCTTGTCCGGGCTGACAATGTAGAGCGGTTCGAAGTCGTCGTCGACGTTCACCCCGAGCCGGGCCCAGGGCTGCGACTTGTATTTCGCCGGCACGTCGGCCGCCGCCCGCGGCAGGTCACGAATGTGGCCTCGGGAGGATTCGACGACGTAGTTGGCGCCCAGGTAGCCGGCTAGTTTGCGCGCTTTGGTCGGCGACTCGACAATGACGAGTCGCCGTGTGGCGCCATTCCCGGCGCTATCAGCCACCTGTTTTTACGCTCGCTTTCGCTTACTTCTGGATCCCCTGCCGGCTCCGGGGATGCTCCGATCCACCGTCAGCCAGCGTCAATCTACGGTGCCTTGCGGCCTGCAGACACCTGACAATGTGGCACCCGAGATGGGCCGACGCAAACCGACCCCCCGTGCGGAGCCCTTTTTGAGGCCGCTCTGGTTCAGCTAGACGTGCGGCCAGAACGGCAACGCCTCAGCGGCCTCAGGCGGCTCTCCCACGTTCTCTACCAGGCGCGATAGCCTGCGCCGACCACCGATTCGCAGTGCGGGGCGGGCCCCGCGGGTGCCGATCAGGGTCGGCGCGATCCCGACCCGCATCAGCGCGGACGCCAGCGGCGAATGGGTGTCGGGTGCGTGCGGGTCCAGTCCGAGTAAATAGCGATCGGCCTCCGGGCTGCCGGCCGCCAAGATCCAGGCGCGCAGTTCGCGCGGGCCCGGCAGCCACGACGGCGGGACGGTCTTCACCGCGCCGCGTGTCCACTCGCCGGCCATCGGACGCAGCCGGGCGTCCACGTCGGTGCGCACCAGCGGTGTGTGCTCATCGGTCTGGGTGATCTCGGCCGTCAAACCGGCCTCTTCGATCATCTGGCCCAGCGCTTCGGCCCGCCAGGCCTGCTCGACGACCACCGACAGCCGGGCGCCGCTGCCGACCGTGACGATCTGGCCGGCGCCCGCGAGCACCCCGGTGAGGTCGGTGACCGCAGGCGGAACCGACTCAGCCGAGAAGAACGACAGCTGGCTCACGTCAACGACATTAAGCGCCCGACCGACGACGATGCGCGCCGCAACGCGGCGCGAGGTGGGGGTACCTCCCAGCCGCGGAGCGGCGCGGGGGCGAGTCGGGCAAGCAGCGACAACCCCCCGCCCGAATCCGGTGATTCCGGAGGACCGTGCGGGGGGTTGTCGTTGACAGCTGCTCAGACGGCGCGAACGCCGGTGGCCTGGGGACCCTTGGGGCTCTGGCCGACCTCGAACTCGACTCGCTGGTTCTCCTCGAGGGTGCGGAAGCCGCTTCCCTGGATCTCCGTGTAGTGGACGAACACGTCGGCCGAACCATCTTCGGGGGCGATGAAGCCGAATCCCTTTTCCGCGTTGAACCACTTCACAGTTCCCTGTGGCATTTCTCGATATTTCCTTTACTACTCGGGTGCGGAGCATCACCTCGATGCTCCGGGCCCGTTCCGACCGCTAGACCTTGCTGAGTCGCCGGAACTTCACCCGACCTACAACCTCGCAGGAACCGCGACCGCAACGTCGATCCTGCGAAAGTTTGACACGAACACAGAAGCTGCGACCGCAAACAGTCAACCATGTTCATCGCCTCAGCAACAGCCTGAGGCGAGCATTTGAGCTACCACTGGGTGAACAATCAGAGCGCGACGTCGATACCGCCGGTCACACAGGGGCAATCGGTCGGCAGTTTTGGGTGATCAGTTCCCGATCAGGAGGCAGGTGGTCGTGGTGACGTTCGGCAGCGAGTTGCTCGCCGCAGCGGTCGCCGGCATCGAGGCGGGCGAACATCCGCTACGCCATGTCGCCGAGTTACCGGCACGGCCTGGCCGCCAACGACCTTGGCCGACATGGGTCGAGCCCGATGTGCTGCGCGCGTTCACCGACCGCGGCGTCAGTTCGCCGTGGGGACATCAAGTGCAGGCCGCCGACCTGGCACACGCCGGGCATCACGTTGTTATCAGTACTGGCACGGCATCGGGAAAGTCGCTGGCCTATCAACTGCCCATTCTCAATGTGCTGGCGACCGATCCGCGGGCCCGCGCGCTGTACATCTCGCCGACGAAAGCGCTTGGCCACGACCAGTTGCGGACCGCCCACGCGCTGACCGCGGCCATTCCCCGACTGGGCGATGTCGCGCCGACCGCCTACGACGGCGACAGCCCCATCGAGATCCGGCGTTTCGCGCGGGAACGTTCCCGGTGGGTGTTCTCAAATCCGGACATGGTTCACCTGGCACTGCTGCGCAACCACGCCCGCTGGGCGATGTTCCTGCGTCATCTTCGGTTTGTCGTCGTCGACGAATGCCATTACTACCGAGGCGTTTTCGGGTCGAACGTGGCGATGGTGCTGCGACGTCTGCTGCGGCTGTGTGCGCGTTACTCCGCTGATCCCGCCGGCTTGCCGACGGTGATCTTCGCCAGCGCAACGACATCCGATCCGGGTGCGACCGCGACCGAACTCATCGGCCAACCGGTCGCGGCAGTCACCGAAGACGGCTCGCCGCAGGGTGCCCGGACCGTCGCGTTGTGGGAGCCCGCGCTGCGCGCCGACCTGACGGGCGAAAACGGCGCCCCGGTACGGCGGTCCGCGGGCAGCGAGGCGGCACGGGTGATGGCAGACCTCATCGCCGAAGGGGCGCGGACCCTGACCTTCGTACGGTCGCGCCGCGGAGCTGAACTGACCGCGTTGGCAACCCGGGCGCGACTGGAAGACATCGCGCCGCAACTCACCGAGACCGTGGCGTCGTACCGCGCGGGGTACCTGCCCGAAGACCGCAACGCCGTGGAACAGGCCCTGCTCGACGGACGGTTGCGCGGCCTGGCCACCACCAACGCACTGGAACTGGGCATCGACATCGCCGGGCTGGATGCGGTGGTGCTGGCAGGCTTTCCCGGGACGGTCACATCGTTCTGGCAGCAGGCCGGCCGATCCGGTCGGCGCGGACAGGGCGCGCTGGTGCTGCTGGTCGCCCGCGACGATCCGCTGGACACCTATCTGGTGCACAACCCCGCGGCACTGCTGGATAAGCCCATCGAGCGGGTGGTGATCGACCCGTCCAACCCTTATATCCTGGGCCCACAGTTGCTCTGCGCTGCAACGGAATTGCCCGTTGACGATGCCGAAGTGCGGTCGTTGGGTGCCCAGGACGTGGTTAGCGCACTGGTCGACGACGGACTGCTGCGACGGCGGGCCGGCAAATACTATCCGGTGCCGGGCGTGGATCCTCATCCGGCAGTGGACATTCGGGGGTCGGGGGGCGGTCAGGTGGTGATCGTGGAGAGCGACACCGGACGGCTGCTGGGAACGACCGACACCGGCCGGGCAGCCGCCTCGGTGCATCCGGGCGCGGTGTATCTGCACCAGGGTGAGAGTTATGTGGTCGACTCGCTGGACTTCGACGAGGGTATGGCTTTCGTCCACGCCGAAGACCCCGGATATGCGACATTTGCCCGAGAGGTCACCGACATCGCCGTGACCGGACCCGGCGACCGCCGGACTTTCGGGCCGGTCACCCTGGGCCTGGTACCGGTCAGCGTGACCCATCAGATCGTGGGCTATCTGCGCCGCCGACTCAACGGCGAGGTGATCGACTTCGTTGAGCTGACGATGCCGCCACACACCCTGGACACCATCGCGGTGATGTGCACGATCACACCGGAAGCACTGGACCAAAACAGCATCGGCCCGTTACAGATACCGGGCTCGTTACATGCCGCCGAGCATGCCGCGATCGGGCTGCTGCCGCTGGTGGCTAGTTGCGATCGTGGCGACATCGGCGGGTTGTCGACCGCGGTCGGACCAGAATCCGACGGACTCCCAAGCATTTTCGTCTACGACGGCTTTCCGGGCGGAGCCGGGTTCGCCGAACAGGGTTTCCGGCAGGCGACCACGTGGCTGGGCGCGACGCTCGCGGCGATCGAGGCGTGCGAGTGCACCTCAGGATGCCCGTCGTGCGTGCAATCGCCGAAGTGCGGCAACGGAAACGATCCGTTGGACAAGGCTGGGGCGGTGCGGGTGTTGCGTCTGGTGCTCAGCGCGTTGGGGAGCGGGACGCAGTCATACGGATGACGACCGACCCCTCGAACGGTCGACGTCCATATGGCGATTTCTTCGCAGCGGCCGCTTCGGAAACGGTGTCCGCACTGCCGAAGAAACGTGCGCCCGGCGGAATCCAAAACGCGATGAGCGGCGTCAGCTGTTCACCATCCGCAAGGGACGCAGCAGGAAAATACCTTTCGACCAGCAACCTGTGCAAGTTGATGACCCGCATATCAATAAGACCCACAGGTTGATCTCAGCGAAACGCACATGGATTCGACAGTGAGGCAACGGGTTATCCCTCGTCTCGCCGCTAAACTGCTGACCTATGACCGACGACTGGCTGCTGGTGGAGACGCTGGGCCGAGAACCGGCCGTGGTGGCAGTGGGCCGTCAACTGCAGGACCTGATCCCGATAACGGCGTTTTTGAAGCGCGCCCCCGGTCGCGCTGCCATCCAGTCCGCGATCGCCGAGTCGATGCAAACCAGCAAAGGCCTGGTCAGCATCACCCCCAAAAGAGCCCGGGTGATCCGCACCGAGCCGGTCGTGATGAACGACGGCCGCATCCATGGAGTGCAGGTGTGGATCGGGCCGCCCGCCGACGAGCCGCCCGAGCGGCCGATCCCGGGTCCGCTGAAATGGGACATGACTCTCGGGGTGGCCACCGACACGGCAGAGTCGCTGACGAACATGGGCCGCAATATCGAGCTCGAAGATCCAGCGGAGCGGGCGTTCGCGGAGTGTTGGCCCGCGGGTGAGCTGAAGCCCAACGAAAGCCGGGCGCTGGCGGCGGCGGTCAGGTTCGAGCCGGGTCACACCGTATGCGACACCTGGGACGGCCTGGACTGGCAGGGCAATCACATTCGGGTGAGCTTCGTCACCCGCAATGTACTCGAGCCGGGAGCCGGCGGCCGCGATCACATGATCGCGCGGGGCATGAATTGGCGTGCCGAACCCGCCGACCAACCGGGTTCGTCGGATCGTCTTGCCCAGCAGATCCTGCACGGACCGGCCCAGCCCGAAGTGCATCGTGCGCTGTTCGATCCGCACAGCTGGACGCTGCTGAAGTGGCTCGACGCGCCATGCCCGTTCTACGACTGGCGTCGCATCACGGCCGACAGCCCGCGGATGCATCCCGACGATGAAGCCAAGGCGGCCGCCATGAAATCCGAGTTCGCCGCGGGCGCCACCTCCGCCGTGCTGCGGATGCCGGCTCACGACGGCGGATGGGTACCGGTGCACGTGACCGCCAACCGGGTGGAAATCGACACCGACACCTTCGCGGGGCTGGTCTCGCTGCGGCTGCCGACTCCCGCCGAGCTCGCCGCGGCGGGGCTGCCGGGCTAGGCCGGCCCGGCGCGGGCGGCCGCCCGCGCTTTACCCCATGCGCCCGCACCGGCCTCGATCGTGATCACCACATCCAGTTCGTCGATGGCGCAGCCGGCGATGCCACTGCGCATCGCACGGGACACCGCGGTGGCTTGGGCGCAGGCCGACTCGGCTCCGGCGGGCAACCGCGCCGCGGCGGCCAGCGCGGCCAGATCGGCCGCGGCCTGCGCTCGGTGCCGCGCCACCACAGCGGCGCCGAGGTACGCGCTGCCAGCGGTGACAGTCAGCAGCACGGCGACCATCGCGGCCGCGACTACAGTGACCGATCCCCGCTCGTCACTGCGGTTCGACTGCCGCCGCTGCGGTGGCCGAGATATGCAGCGCCTGAAGCAGATTCGATCTCGCGGTAACCGTCGCGACGACAAAGCCACCGTCGCGACGAATCTGCACGGCGGCACCACCGGGGGCGACTGAGCGGGCAGCTGCGATCGCCGATCGTTCGTCACCGCGCGCCGCCAACCGGGCCGCCTCCCGCGCGGCGTCGATGCATCGGACTTGCGCCGACACCGCGGTGACGCCGACCAGGCAGAACACGAGCGCCGTGAGCAGGGTAGCGACGCCGAACGCCGCTTCCACCGTTGTCGCACCCGCATCGTCGGCTAGCTCTTGGTGTTCAGCGCACGGGCGATGATGTTCGTCAACGCCGACACGATGGAGTCGCCGGTGACGATGCCGTAGAGAACCGCGGCGAAGGCGGCCGCCGCAATCGTGCCGATCGCGTACTCGACCGTCGACATACCCGACTCGTCCGCTGCCAGCAGCGTCAGCTGCGCTTTCAATGCCTGAAACATACTGCCCTCTCTCCTTTTTCGACATGGCATTCCTCACAACAAGCCCGACTGCAGGAAGTCGCCGGCCAGACCCGCTATCACCGGGACGACGCCCAGGCAGACGAATGCCGGCAGGAAGCACAGTCCCAGCGGACCGGCGATCAGCACGCCTGCTCGTTCGGCCGTCGCGGTGGCTGCGTGTACCGCGTCCTGCCGGCACTGCGTCGCGAGCCCTGACACCGCGTCGGCGAGCGCCACCCCCGACACCGCGGACCGCCGCGCCAGCCGCAACACCGCATCGATCTGCGGGTCAGTGCCGCCAGTCGGCGTGGACCAGGCAGCGGCCGGGTCGGCGCCCAGCGCCAGCAGGTCGGCTGCGCGACGCAACACCTGCGCCAACCGCGGCGGCGCCGAGGCGGCGGTTGCCGACGCGGCAGTCGACACCGCCATCCCAGCGGCCAGGCAAACCGAGAGCACATCCAGGCTCGACGCGACCGCCAAAGGATCCGGACCCCGGGCCGCCGGTCGTGCCGCCCGCGATTGGCGCGCCGGCAACGCGGCGCGGGCCCGCACGGCCGATGGGCCGGCACTGCTCAGCAGCGCTGCGGCCAACAGCATTGTCGCGGTCGTGGTCACGCTGCGGCCTGGTCGGTGATGCGGTCGGCCCACAGCAGCCCGCCGCAGACCAGCGTCAGCCCGGCGACCAACAGCCACCCGCCCAGCCCTCCGCCGAGTAGGAACGCGGCCGGGTGCGCCCCGATCGCCTGACCCATCAGCACCGACAGCACCGGAAGTCCCGCGAGGATGGTGGCGGTGGCGCGGGCACCCGCCATCGCCGACCGTACCTGGCCCGAGAAACGCTGTCGCTCAGCGATATCGCGTTGCGCCGCCTGCATCAGCGTAGAAATGGCCAGCCCGTGATCGGCCGCCAGCTGCCAGCACACCGCCAGCCGCTCCCACTGTGACGGCAGCGCGGCGCTCGCACCGACTCCGCGTAAACCGGCGGCGACGTCGGCGCCGAGCCGGGCACGGGCGGCCACCGCACGACATGCGCCGGCGACCGGTCCGGCTGACTCTTCTGCCGCCACGGCGAACGCGGTCGCCGGGTGTGCCCCGACCCGGAGTTCGCCCACCAGCACGTCGATCGCGGTCTGCATCGACCGGCTTTCGTCAATCCCCCGATCGCTGCGACGTCGACGCCGGCGCCGCAAGGACATCGTTGCGATGACCACACTGGCTGCCAATACTGTTGTCAAAGGCAGTAATACAGCACTTAGTGCCAGCCCAACCCCCGCGGTGCACACGACGGCCCGAATCGGCGCAACGCCGCGATTCCGACCGTCGCGGGTCAGTCGCCGTCGCGGCGACGACGGAAGGACCAGCACCGCGGCGGATAACGCGATTGCGGCGAACACCGGTGGGTTCATGCCGGCGTCCGGCTTCGCAGCAGCGCGTGAAATCCGGCGATCTCGGCGGTGAAGCCGCGATCGGCGTGCCACACCGTGACCGCGTGAACCCGTTCGTCGGTGCGGCGCAACACGGCAAGTTCACCGAGCCGTCGTCGCCCGCCGCGATCTCGGGCAACATGAAGCAGCACCTGAATCGACGCAGCCAATTGGCTGTGCAGCGCAGCACGATCCAGGCCACCGAGAGCGCCCAGCGCCTCGAGACGGGCCGGGACTTCGGCGGGGTTGTTGGCGTGCACTGTGCCCGCGCCACCGTCGTGTCCGGTGTTCAGCGCGGCCAGCAGATCGACCACCTCGGCGCCGCGGACCTCGCCGACCACGATGCGATCCGGCCGCATCCGCAGCGCCTGACGGACGAGTTGGCGGACGGTGACCTCGCCGACGCCCTCGACGTTGGCACACCGCGCCACCAACCGCACCAGGTGTGGATGCGGCGGCGACAACTCGGCGGCATCCTCCACACACACGATCCGCTCGTCGGGTGCGACCCCGTTGAGCATCGCCGACAGCAGTGTCGTCTTGCCTGCGCCGGTGCCGCCGGACACCAGGAACGCCAGCCTGGCGGCGATCACATCGTCGATCAACTTCGCGGCCGCGGGAGCTATCGCACCGGCCGCGATCAACGCCGCGAGATCTTGGGTGGCGGGCCGCAGAACCCGCAACGACAGGCAGGTGCCGGCCACGGCGATCGGCGGTAGGACGGCGTGCAGCCGGACTGCGAAATTACCCATTCCTCTCAACTGACCGTCGACCCATGGCTGCGCGTCGTCGAGACGCCGGCCCGCCGCCAGTGCCAGCCGCTGCGCCAGACGTCGGACCGCTGCTTCGTCCGCGAAGCGAACGTCGGTACGCCGCAGTCCCTTTCCATCGTCGACCCATACCGCGTCCGGCGCAGTGACCAGCACATCGGTCGTGTTGTCGGCACACAGCAGCGGTTCCAGGATTCCCGCACCGGTCAGCTCGGTCTGCAGTATCCGGAGATTGCTCAGCAGCTCGGTGTCACCGAGCACCCCGCCGGATTCGGCCCTGATCGCCTCGGCCACCACGGCAGGTCGCAGTGGCACCGACTCGCTCGCCAGCCGCTCGCGCACCCGATCGATCAGCGAGCCGCTCATGCCGCACGCATCTCGGCGCGATGCGTCGGCAACGCGGCCAGCACCTTGCGAGCCGCCGTGGCCAGCGCAGACCGACGCCCCAGCCGCAGACCGGTGTGCTCGAGTTGCTCGGCCAGCCGCGGATGCGGTCTCATCGCCGCCAACAGCGGCACGGCCGCGATCGTCGCCACTTCATCGGCGCGCAGCCCACCCGGCGACGGACCCCGGACCACCAGGCCCAGGTTGGGATTGATGCCGGCGAGCACCGGAGCGATCGTCGCGGTCGCCGCGCAGGACCGCACATCGCACGGGCTGACCACAACCACGAGATCGGCTGTGTCCAATGCGGTTTCAACGGCATCCGTCATCCGACGTGCGAGGTCGCAAACCACCGTCGCCCCGCCGCGCCGCCCGGCATCGAGCACGGCTTGCACTGCGCCGCGGTCTAATTCGTAACCGCGCCGGGTGCCCGACAGCAGACTCATCCCGCGATGCTGCGGTAACGCATCGCGCACCGCCGACCAGGTCAGCCGTCCGCCCTGCAGTGCAAGATCTGGCCATCGCACGCCGGGCGTGGTCTCCGCGCCGACCAGCAGATCGATGCCGCCGGCCCAGGGGTCGAGGTCGACCAGCATCGGATCGGTCGCCGACCGCGCCAAGGCGACCGCGAACAGCGAGGCACCCGCTCCGCCACACCCGCCGATCACCGCCAGCACCGCGCCGCGGGTGCCGTCGTCGTGGGCCGATTCGGCGGCGTCGGCCAGCTCGCGGACCAGATCATGCTCGTGTGCAGGCAGTCTCAGTACGTGCCCGGCACCCACCTGGATCGCCGCGGCCCAGGTCGAGGGCGGCGGGTCGTCGCTCGTCGCGACGATGACGTGCGCGCGCCGCGGTAATCCGGTGCGTGCGCAGCCGAGTGCCGCCGCTTCGTCGAGCACGACGGCCGACGCCGCCGACCATGCCTTCCTGCTCACCGGTAACGAGCACGCGGCGTGGACGACCCGCACGCCCACAGCCGCTGCCACCCGGTCCAGTTCAGCGCTCAGAACCGGATCGGTAAGGACCGCGAGAATCCCGCCCGCATCGGTGGTAGCCATCGGCCCACCGTGCCGCCGATAGGTCGGAGCCGCCAGTCGGAATATCCGAATCTGTGCACAACGCCGAGGCCCTGCACAGGACGGTGGGGCTGAGAATTTACCCGAGAAAAGAGACGACCCCCGCCAGGGGGGGAGGAGGCGAGGGTCGTCGTGAATCAGCCCCGGGGGGTCGGGCTGATTCACCCTCGGCAAAGCCGAGTGATGCTTACTATACACATGAGAGTGTCGCGCAGCGCAAGGGGTTTGCGTTCGAAACGAACGTATGACCTTTGAACGACTGGACCAAACGCCTCGCTGGTAACACCTGTTACGGGACCATGTTTGACCGGCGGTTTTAACGGCGGCGTCGCGATGTATCGGCACTTCGCCCTATGCTGTGGCGGTGACCGTATCCGACTCGGCCGCTGACCAGCAAACATCGTCGACGCCCACCGGTCCCGGTCCGCGCACGGCAGCATTTTTCGATCTCGACAAGACGATCATCGCCAAATCGAGCACGCTGGCGTTCAGCAAACCCTTCTTCGCGCAGGGTCTGATCAACCGCCGGGCCGTCCTCAAATCGAGCTACGCCCAGTTCTTGTTCCTGCTCTCGGGTGCCGACCACGACCAGATGGATCGGATGCGCATCCATCTGAGCAACATGTGCACCGGATGGGACGTCGAGCAGGTCAAATCGATCGTCAACGAGACGCTGCACGACATCGTCACGCCGCTGATCTTCGCCGAGGCAGCCGACCTGATCGCCGGCCACAAACTGTGCGGCCGTGACGTCGTGGTGGTGTCGGCATCCGGTGAAGAACTGGTCGCGCCGATCGCGCGCGCACTGGGAGCCACCCATGCGATGGCGACCCGGATGGTCGTCGAGGACGGCAAGTACACCGGTGACATCGGGTTCTACTGCTTCGGCGAAGGCAAGGTGCAGGCGATTCGCGAATTGGCCGCGCGTGAGGGCTATCCGCTCGAGCACTGCTACGCCTACTCCGACTCGATCACCGACATGCCGATGCTCGAAATCGTCGGGCATCCCAATGTGGTCAATCCCGACCGCGCGCTGCGTCGCGAGGCGGGTGCGCGCGACTGGCCGGTGCTGGAGTTTTCCCGGCCGGTGTCGTTGCGCGACCGCATTCCGGCGCCGTCGGGAGCCGCGGTCGCCACCACCGCCGTAGTGGGGATCAGCGCCCTGGCGGCCGGCGCACTGACCTACTCGCTGCTGCGTCGGTATGCCCTGTAGTCACGCGTAGCAAACATTCGACGTCACGGCCCGGCATCGCTTTGGTATTTTCCTGACAATTGACACTTGATGTGACCGGGGTCACGGAGTACAAAGGAGTCACGGAAGCCCGGTACGGCCAAGATCGTTCCAGAAGAGAAGGGCCGATCTCCCGGACGGGGCAACCGAGCACGGTTCCCGGCACCCACGCGGAGTCATAGCCGCGATAATGGCAGAAGTGTTGCGGGCCTGCGTAATTGCGAAGCGTGGACGGTAACGACGGCCCTTTGGGTGGGGCTGAAACCGAAAGCGTCGCAAGAACGCCGAGGCCATCCCACGCAACCCACAGGTGCACGCATGGTAACCGAGACCCGTGCTAGCGGGCGGCGAGCCGAAAGTCTTCGGTGCGTCGCCCGCTCTATTTGTTTCGGTGCCCGCTTCCACCCTGCTCGGTGAGGGTTTCAGCAATCGTCAGCGCCTCCTGCGCGCCGGTGCGCATGGCCCGGCAGGACAGCACCAGCCAGGACGCCATCCCTTCGGGCGTTCCTAATGCAAACCCGGCCGCCGCTTGCCGGTATTCGGCAGCGCGACGCATCCATCCCACCTCCGGCACACCCAGCCCGTGCGGGTCGAGTCCGGTCGCGATGGTGACCAACCGCGACACCGCACGGGCCACCACGCCGTCCGCGGTGCCGAACGGCGCCAGGGTCAGCAGCTCACCATGTGCGACGGCGGCAATCACCGGGGCCGGCGTCCTCGTGCCGCCCGACACGATCTGCGCCAGCAGTTCCAGACGGGGTCCGACGTCGGCATCCGGGCGCGGCCGGCCCAGCCGGCTCTCGTCGACCCGGTCGGCCGCGGCCAGCATGTGCAACCGGGCCAGGGCCTGTAGCGGCGCGCGCTGCCACACCCCGACCAGGTTGGTCTCGCCACCCTCGAGGGCTTGGGCGACCCGCAAGGATCCCGCAAACACCGGGTCGCTGACGGCGGAGGCATCGAGCTGGTCGTCGAGCTTGTGGCCGCCGCCGTCCAGCACCGCGGAGGCCCGTGCCGACCGCAGTGCCGCTTCGGCGGCGGTCACCGGCCAGCGCCGCAGGTTGGCGCGGTGGCGGTGCGCCCGACCGAGCGCCTCGCGCGCCTGATCGCTGGCGGCGGCGACGCCAGGCAGCTCCATCAGCGGAGCGAGCGGGTCAGGGCTCATTGGCGCCGCTCCTCCTGCCTTTTTGTGATCGCGTTGTTCCGGTTATCGTCGGCGCACGTCATGGCCTGTCAGGATAGGCCAGCGTCGGCGCCGGGAATCGCGGCCAATAACTGCCGGGTGTAGTCGTGCTGCGGGCTGGTGAAGATATTCTCGGTGGCCGCGTGCTCGACCACCCGGCCTGCGCGCATCACCATCACCTCGTCGGCGATCTGTCGGATCACCGCCAGGTCGTGGCTGATGAACAGATACGTCAGGCCCAGCTCGGCTTGCAATTCGGCCAGCAGCTCCAGAATCTGCGACTGCACCACGACATCGAGGGCGGAGACGGCTTCATCGCAGACCACCACGTCGGGCTGTAGCGCCAGCGCTCGCGCGATCGCCACCCGCTGGCACTGGCCCCCGGACAGCTCGCGGGGGCGCCGGCCCAGCAGCGACGACGGCAGCGCGACCTGCTCGGCCAGCTCGCGTACGGTCTGCTGACGACGGCGACGATCGCCGATACGGTGGATCCGCAGCGGCTCCTCGATGATCCGGGCCACCGAGTACATCGGATCCAGGCTGGCATAGGGATTTTGGAATACCGGTTGCACTTGACGACGAAAGGCCAACGTCTCTCGTCGGCTCAGGGAGGTGGCGGCACGATCACCGAAAACCACTGTGCCCGAACTGGGTTCGAGCAGGCCAAGCACCATCCGGGCCAGAGTCGATTTGCCGGAACCGGATTCGCCCGCGACCGCCAAGGTAGTGCCGCGCCTCAGTCGGAACGAGACGTCGTCGACGGCACGCATCTCCGTCGTTCGCCACGGCGCCCCGTGCGACGACCGGTAGATCTTGGTCAGCCCGGCGGCGACGATCACGTCCGGCGACTCATCCGCGACCCGTCGTGTGGCGGGGGGCTGCCGCAACGACGGCGCGGCCGCCACCAGGCGTTGCGTGTAGGGGTGCCGCGGATCGTGCAGAACCACCTGCGCTGCACCGGCTTCCACGACTTGACCCTGGTACATGACGATCAGCCGTTCGGCTCGTTCGGCGGCCAGCGCCAGGTCATGGGTGATCAGCAGCACCGCCGTGCCGAGTTCACCGGCGAGGTACTGGAGGTGATCAAGCACGCGGCGCTGCACGGTGACGTCCAGCGCCGAGGTCGGCTCGTCGGCGATCAGCAGCTTCGGCCGGCCGGCCAGCCCGATCGCGATCAGGGCTCGCTGGCACATCCCGCCGGACAATTGGTGCGGATACTGCCGGGCCCGCAGTGCGGGATCGGGCATGCCGGCATCGGTCAGTGCATCGACCGATCGACGATTGATGTTGTTTGCGCGCAATGCTTCTCGCACTTGGAAGCCGACCCGCCAGACCGGGTTCAAGTTGGTCATCGGATCCTGTGGCACGTAGCCGATCCCGCGGCCGCGGACGGCGCGGAGTTGCCGCGCAGTGCCGGCGGTCAGGTCGGTGCCGTCGAACTCGATGCGGCCCGACGTGATTCGACCACCGGGTGGGAGTAATCCCAGAATCGCCGCGGCAGTAGTCGATTTGCCCGAACCCGATTCGCCGACAATCGCGACGATCTGACCGGCTCCCACCTCGAGATCGACACCGCGCACCGCCGGGTCGTCGCCGAAGCGGACTTCGAGGCCGGTGACGCTCAGCAGCGGGGTGCTCATAGCCGCCACGCCCGCGACGTCGGGTCCAGGGCGTCGCGCAGCACGTCACCCATGGTCATGAACGCCAGCACCGTGATCGCCAGTGCACCCGCGGGATAGAACAGGATCGGCGACCCGGCGCGCAGCCGGATCTGGTCGACGTTGATGTCGCCACCCCACGACACCACCGCCGGCGGCAACCCGACCCCGAGGTAGGACAGCGTGGCCTCGGTGACGATGAACAACCCGAGCGCGATGGTCGACACCGCGATCACCGGGCCGAGCGCATTGGGCAGCACGTGTCGGACCAGGATTCCAAACCTGTTCATTCCCAGTGCCTTCGCCGCGAGCACATAGTCGCTGCCCCGAACCGCGAGCACAGCGGCACGGGTTATCCGGGCGATCTGCGGCCAGCCGAACAATGCCAGGATCGCGATCACCGTCCACACTGTGCGGTGGCGCATGACCTGCATCAGCACAATCGCGGCAAGCAGCAACGGGATACCGAAGAAGACGTCGGCCACCCGGGACACGATCGCATCCAGCCAGCCGCCGTAGAAGCCGGCCAGCGCCCCCAGGGCTCCCCCGACGACGAATACCAGGACCGTGGCACCCAATCCGACGGTGAGCGAGGCGCGCGCCCCGTAGACGGTGCGGGCGTAGATGTCGTGCCCCTGCAGGTCGGTGCCGAACCAGTGCGCCGCCGAGGGGGCGAGCAGGCTCTGGTCCGGGTTGGCATAGCTGGGATCGGCGGCGGTGAAAAGCGCCGGGAACACGGCGGCCAGGACGATCAACGAGATCAGCCCCGCGCTGATGATGAACTGCGGCCGCCGCCTCAGTGCCCGCCACGTATCACGCCAAAACGAGTCAGCCATAACGGATCCTGGGGTCCAGCGCCGCGTAGAGCAGATCGACCGCGAGGTTGGCGACGAGATAGACGACGACCAGCACCGTCACGATCGACACCACGGTAGGCGCCTCCTGGCGGGTGACCGCCTGATACAGCACGCCGCCGACACCATGGATGTTGAATATGCCCTCGGTAACGATTGCACCACCCATCAGCGCGCCGAGGTCTGCGCCGAGGAACGTCACCACCGGGATCAGCGAATTGCGCAGGATGTGCACCACGACCACGCGCGTCCGTGACAACCCCTTCGCGGTGGCGGTGCGCACGAAGTCGGCGTGCGCATTGTCGGCCACCGCGGACCGGGTCAACCGCACCACGTACGCGAATGACCCCGCGCCGAGCACGATGCCGGGCAGCAACAACCGGGCGAACGTGGGCTGGTCACCCACCGTCACCGCGGCGAGACCCAGCCGAACCCCGAAGACGAACTGCGCGAGGAACCCCAGTACGAAGATCGGCACGGCGATGATGATCAGGCTGACGATCAGCACCCCGCCGTCGAAAACCCCGCCCTTGCGCAACCCGGCGATCACGCCGAATCCGACACCGAACAGCGCCTCGACCGCCAGCGCCACCAGAGCCAATTTGAACGTCACCGGAAACGCCTGTGCCAGAACAGCACTGACCGGGAGGCCGGAGTAGGCGTGACCGAGGTCACCACGCAGGACGCCGCCCAGGTAGTGCAGGTACTGCAACCAGAACGGGTCGTCGAGGTGGTACTGCGCACGCAGGGCAGCGGCCACCGCCGGGCTGAGTGGACGGTCGCCGCCGAGCGCCGCAATCGGGTCGCCGGGTAACAGGAACACCATGCCGTAGATCAGCAGGGTGGCGCCGAGAAAGACCGGGACCATGGCCGCGACTCGTCGGGCGAAATACCAGCCCACGTCAGGCCTTCACGATGCGTTCGTAGTCGGGCAACCCGTTCCAGGTCAATGCGACGTGGCTGACCGCGGACGACCGCCCCGCGACGGCCACCGTGTACCACAGCGGCACGACAGCCATGTCCTGCAACAAAATTCGCTGTGCGACATTGGCTTTTGCGTACGATTGCGGCAAGTCGGGGGCGGCCTCGGCGGCTGCGATCGCAGCGTCGAACCGCGGATTGGAGTAGCCGACGTCGTTGGCGCCGGCATTGGTGACGAACAACGGTTGCAGAAATTCCAGCATCGACGGGAAGTCGCCCTGCCACCCGGCGCGGAACGCCGTGCTGATGGTGTGACTGGTGATCTGAGTCCGAAATCCGGCGAAGGTAGGTTGTGGCGCGCCGACGGCATCGATGCCCAGCGTATTCTTGATGCTGTTGGCCACCGCGTCCACCCAATCCTGATGCGATCCGTCGGCGTTGTAGGAAATCAGGTACGTACCAGACCATTTCGAGATCGCATCGGCCTGCGACCACAACGCCCGCGCCCGGCCCGGGTTGAAGTTCAGTGCATCGTTGCCGTCGATGTGGGGGTCGTATCCGGGCAACGAACTCGCGGTGAAGTCGTGCGCCGGTGTGCGGGCCCCGGAGAATATCTTGCGGCAGATCTGATCGCGGTTGATCGCCGCCGACAGTGCGAGCCGGCGCAGCCGACCCTCCTCGCCGGAGAAGTGCGGCAGCCGCAGCGGAGTGTCCAGCGTCTGGTTGGCCGCCGCCGGCGCGGTGATCGCACGATCGCCGAGGTCTCGCCGGTAGACGGGCAACACACTGGGCGGAATCGTATCCAGCACATCGAGATTATTCGACAGCAGGTCGGCGTAGGCGGTATCGAGGTTTGCGTAGAAGACAAACCGCAGCCCCTTGTTCTGCGGCATCCGGTTGCCGTGATAGCCGGGGTTGGTCACCAGGTCGAGCTTGACATTGTGCTGCCAGGCCGGATTGCCAGGCTGATCGCCGAGTCGGTACGGGCCGTTGCCGATCGGGTGCCGACCGAACGCCGCCATGTCTTTCAGCGCCGCGTCGGGCAGCGGGTAGAACGGTGAAAATCCCAGCCGCAACTTGAAATCGATGGTCGGCCCCTTGAGCCGGACGGTGAATTCACGGTCGTTGACCACCTGGAGTCCCGACATCGTGGTCGCGGTCGGCTTCGCTGCGGCCACCTCGTCGAAGCCGGCGATCGGGGAGAAAAAGCTCTGCTGCAGTTGGGCATTGGTGGACAACGCACCGTAGTTCCAGGCGTCGACGAACGAGTGCGCGGTGACCGGTGACCCGTCGCTGAACGTCCACCCGGGTTTGAGGACGATCCGATAGTTGACGTCGTCGGCAGTCTCGATCGCGCTCGCGACCTCCAACGCGGGAGCGCCCTTGGCGTCGTAGGACATCAGGCCGGCGAACAGCCTGTCGACAATCCGGCCGCCGTTGCTGTCGTTGGTATTGGTGGGGATCAGCAGGTTCTGCGGTTCGCCGGCATTGACGATCACCACGTCGGTTCGGAGGCCGACCACGTCGCAGCCCGTCAGCGACGCGGCGACTACCATTGCAGCCAACGCGACCGCGATTCGTAACCAACCCATAACAGCGACACTATGACCTGCTGCTAAGTGGGTCCGCCTGCGGTTGAGCGTTCAGCCGAAACTATCCGTACCGAAGTCCACCGCCGCCCAGGGGGATCGGCACCGAGAATTCGGCCACGAACTACGCGGCGCGTCGCGCCAACCCCGCCTCGTGAGCCTGTCAAACACTCGCGACGGATGGCCCCCTGCGCAGGCGCCTCTCGCGACTTGCCGCGAACGCCATTCCGTCAAACGAGCGTGGTTCAGAAACCCAGCAACAGTGTCCTAAGTGGGCATCAAGGATGATGGTGCCTGGTATTGCATAAGAGCCTTGCGGACACCGTTATTCGATATCTTGAGTAAGCAGATTTTCGATCTCGCTCACAGACATGCACATGACATGGCTAAACACTGTCGCACTCGCATCCGATACGACCGCCCTACCGTCGCCGGCTCGTAATTCAACGAAGTGATCGCGCGATGTCGTGACTACCTCGACACCGGGCACCGGGCCCTGTGAATTTAGTTCTGCCCCTAGCTGCTTGGCGCCGATAGCGCTACGCGCAATCGATGCCCAGCGCCAAATTAGGAACTTCTCGGCCAGGTCGTAGGTCGAGAGTAAGGCGATATCGTTGTACCGGTGACCACGATCATTGACGGTGTCAACCGCCCACCATCCATCGTTGTGGCGTAAGTAAACGGAGTTGTCGTCTGAAAGAAATGCGATGTCACAATCGTCGCAGTCTGTCGATACGGTCACCCCGCCTATTCCGATCATCGTGGACCATTTAATCCATCTAGATGAAAGTCGGGAGAAATCAGTCAACTCAAGGTCCTTTCGACTTCAAGAAACCCCAGTCCAGCAACTCTTGTACCGATGGTTCCTGGCCTTCGGGTGCGATTATTCGGTACTGGATGCCGCCGCCGGGCTGGTGGAACCACGGTGCTACCTGGGACTGTTCGATTTGCCAGCCCGGTGGGAGTTTCGCAGGATCGGCTACTACGTATTCGCAATAAGGCTTTAAAGCACTGGTTGGGGGCAGCGAGAGCTCAGCAAAAGGGGTGCCTTCAGGGGCCAGGTAGTCACCGCCGGGATAGCCAAAGCGACCTAG
>NZ_JAVKSG010000018.1:0-53723 GCF_039583785.1 Mycobacterium sp. | reverse complement strand
GCTAGACGGTAAGCGCCCGACCGTCTGCGCGTGCCGGTGCTGGCGCTCGATGGTCGCGAACGCGAAACTGGTGAACAGGCTGGAGCAGGCGAACCAGATCGGACCGAATCGGCCCGGCAAGTGCTGGATGACACCAGCCTCCTAGCCCCGTTCGTCGAGCAGTCGGTCCAGCAGCGCGGTGAACTCTTGCGCGTCGGCCGGCGTGAACGCCGGGCTGGGCCGGGTGCCTGGCACGTCGAGCGTGATCAGCGTGGACCGCAACGGCCGGCCCATGTCCAGCGGCAGCCAGCGGCGCAGGTCGGAGCTGCCCCAGATGCGAAACCGGTGCAGGAGCAGCCCCAGCGGTTCGGCCTGGTAGCCGCGAACATGCCGCAGTGCGATGATCTTCGCGGTGCCGGACGGAAAGTGGTAGCGGCGCAACGTAATCGCCTCGTGGTCCAATTGAATGAGGCCGTCGTCGTAGCAGTCGTCGGTGTCAGCGCTCATTGCCGGGAGCTCCGAAGCTGGTGACCGCGGGCGGTGAGGCAGCGGCCGTTCTCCAGGTTCCACTGCCAGCCGTGCAGGTTGCAGGTCAGGGTGTTGCCCTCGATGATGCCGAACTTGGACAGATCGGCTTTCAGGTGCGGGCAGCGGCGCTGAATTTCCCAGCCGTCCATGGTGATCGACGCGGAGTCGTCGTGGGTCTCAGCGAACCAGCCGTCGGCGTAGGCGATCCGCTCAGCGGTCAGGCACTTGAAGAACGTGTACAGGTATTCGTTGTAGCCGCCGACCCGCCAGGCCCGGAACCGGGTGGACAGGAAGATGGTGTTGACCCAGTCCGGCTCGTCGTCGCGCAATACGGTGCGTACCAACTCGGCCGGGATGGCGAACCCGTAACGGAACTTTTCGTCGGGAATCGGTTGGCGCACCGTGCGTTTGGGGAAGTCGAGGACGACCCGCTCTGAGCCCAGCACCAGCTCGACGGGATAGCCGATGCCGTCGCAGATCTCGTTTCCGGCGAGCATGATCGGTTCGAACTTCGCGCGCAGCGGCTCGAGCAGAGAGTCGTCGGCGGCGGGTGCCCAGCGGGCCTTCTCGGCGGCCAGCACCGGCTCCATCCGCGCGGCGTAGTCGGCGATGTAATCGGCTTTGCCGGTAGTGAAAATCGCCTCGACTCCCCCGCAAGCGGGAGGTGCCCCCAGTTCGGCCGGTAACGGGTGCTCATGTGAGTTCAGTTGCGTGCCAGTGAATTCGGCGGTCGAACCGGGCAGCATCAGCAGGCCGTGGTGGTGACCGTTTTGTCGCAGCTGATCGAGGAACACCATCTGGTCGGGAAAGATGTTGGCCGGATCGCCGTGGTCGTCGTTGAGGTCACGCAGCTCAGGGTCCAGGAAGCAGGGCGGGCCGGCCGACGGGATCACCCACGTCGCGCCGACCTGCGCGATGTACTGGCGACACCGGTCCATCTGGCGCTGGCGCTTCTGGATTCCGAACGACTCCTTAGCCCGCTCCGGCATGTCGTAGACCATCGGGTACCAGATCGCACCGGAGTACTGCAGCATGTGCACGTCGACGTGACCGAACGCGTGCGTCAGCACGTCCAGATCGACCGGCCGCGCATCGTTCATGTTGAACGCCGTCGTCACGCCGTCGCTGACCACCAGCCCCGAGTCGCCGATCGGGCCGTCGGCGGGAGCGCGCAGCGCGATGATCATGACGTCCAACTCGCCCTTCGGCCCGGCGATCCGGTGCAGATGCGAATCGGTGGTCTCGAAGAACCGGTGAAACCCCAGCATCTGGAGTGCATTTTTGAGGTCCGGCACCGGATAATCCGGCAGCAGGACCACGGCGTCGGTGTCGACGTGCTCGGTCAGCAGCGTCGCGTCGAAGTGGTCGGAGTGCAGATGCGAGATGTAGAGGTAGTCGCAGTCGCCGAGCGCGTCCCAGTCCAAGCCACTGTTGTCCGGGAACGGGAACCAGGACGCGAAGTACGCCGGGTTGACCCACGGATCGCACAAAATGCTGCCAGCCGCTGTATCGATCCGGAAGCCGGCGTGGCCGATGCTTGTGACCTGCACTGACACCCTTTGGTCGCGCTCATCTGACGTCCCGAGCTTAGCCCGAGACCGTCGAAACGCCCGACCCGCTAGAGCAGCAAGCCGGCGAACACTAGTCTTGACCACCGTGGAACCGGTATACGGGACAGTGATCGCGTTGGTGCGGTTGACATGGCGAGTGCAGGGTCTGCGTTTTACGGTCATCGGCCAGGAGAACATCTCCGAGGGCGGCGCCGTCATCGCCATCAACCACACCAGCTACTTCGACTTCACCCTGGCCGGCCTGCCGGCCTTCCAGCAGGACCGCAAACGCAAGATCCGGTTCATGGCCAAGCAGGAAGTCTTCGACAACAAGATCACCGGACCGATCATGCGGGGCTGCCGGCACATCCCGGTGGACCGGTCCCGTGGGACAGCGTCCTACCAGGCCGCTGTCGACCGGCTCAGGGCCGGTGAACTGGTCGGCGTCTACCCGGAAGCCACCATCAGCCGCAGCTTCGAGATCAAGGAGTTCAAGTCAGGCGCCGCGCGGATGGCGATCGAGGCGAACGTGCCGATCATCCCGCACATCGTCTGGGGCGCCCAGCGGATCTGGACCAAGGACCACCCCAAGAAGCTGTTCCGGCCAAAGGTGCCCATCATGATCGTGGTCGGCGAACCGATTGCTCCGACGCTGCCGGCACCCGAGCTGACCGCGCTGCTGCACTCCCGGATGCAGCACCTGCTGGAGCAGGCACAAGACCGTTACCCCTCGCACCCGGCGGGCGAATGGTGGGTGCCGCACCGGCTTGGCGGCGGTGCGCCCACCCTGGCCCAGGCCGCCCAATTGGACGCTGAGGAAGCCAGCCAACGCGCTGCGGCCCGGGCCGCTCGTGAGGCGGGTCGCGCCGAGTAGTGGTTATGGAGCCGGTGTATCGCACGCTGGAGGTCGCGACCAAGGCACTGGTCGCGGCGACTGGCACCACGATCACCTTTCAGCATCTCGAACACATTCCGCGCACCGGTGGAGCCGTCATCGCCGTCAACCACACCAGCTACGTGGACTGGATTCCGGCGGCCCTGGCCGCGAACTCCCGCGGTCGGCGCATCCGCTACCTGGTCAAGGCGGAGCTGCAGCAGGTGAAGGTGGTCAATTTCCTGATCAACCACACCAAGACCATCCCGGTCGATCGTGCATCGGGATCACGCGCCTACGCCGAGGCGGTCCGGCTACTGATGGACGGTGAGGTGGTCGGCCTGATGCCGGAGGCCACCATCAGCCGCAGCTTCGAACTCAAGGCGTTCAAGACCGGGGCGGCTCGGCTGACCCTGGAGGCGGGGGTCCCGACGGTGCCGCTGATCGTCTGGGGCGCCCAGCGGATCTGGACCAAGGACCACCCCCGCAACATCGGCCGACGCAAGATCCCGGTGATCGTGGCGGCGGGACCGCCGCTACCGCCGTCCGGTGATATCGAGCATCTGGACGCCGCCCTACGCGAAGCAATGACGTCGCTGCTGCATCGCGTGCAAGAGGAGTATCCGCACCCCGAAGGCGCTTTTTGGGTGCCGCGACGGCTCGGCGGCAGCGCGCCGACGGTAGCGGAGGCAAAAATAATTGAGGACACTGAGAGGTCCGAGCGCGCGCGCAAGCGCGCCGAGCGCAGCGACTAGAAGGAGCGATCGCCATGCCAGAATCGTTTTACCGGTTCGGGGAATGGGTCGTACCGCCCGTGGTCGCGATGAATGGAACCAAGTTCAGCTTCAAGGGGCTGGAGAACATTCCTGAACACGGCGGCGCGTTGCTCGCCCAGAACCACACCAGTTACCTCGATTGGCTGCCGCCGATGCTCGCCGTCCGCGAGCGCGGCCGCCGGATGTACTTCATGATCAAGGCCGAGATGGCGGACGTGAAGGCCGTCGACTACGTCATCAGGCACGCCCGGCTGATCCCGGTGGATCGCCGCAACGGGAACGACGCTGTCGACGTCGCGGTCGAGCGCTTGCGTGCGGGTGAGTTGATCGGGATGCATCCCGAGGCCACCATCAGTCGCAGCTACGAGTTGCGCGCGTTCAAGACCGGTGCGGCCCGGATGGCGCTGCAGGCGCAGGTGCCGATCGTCCCGCTGATCGTGTGGGGTGCGCACCGCATCTGGCCCAAAGACCACGAAAAGAGGTTGTTCCGCAACAAGATTCCGATCACGGTCGCCGCCGGTCGCCCGCTGCCCCCGCACGGGACGGCCGACGAACTCAACGCCAATCTGCGCACGGTGATGAACCAACTGCTGTACCAGGTGCAGGAGGAGTATCCGCATCCCGCGGGGGAGTTCTGGGTGCCGCGGCGGCTCGGCGGTAGTGCGCCGACTCGCGAAGATTCGCAACGGATCCGGCTGCGCGAACTGCAAAAGCGCCGGGAGAAATGCGGGACGGACGGCGTGACCCGCCCGGGGCAGCGCCAAAGCGGTATCCATTGACCCTGCCCGCGCTGATCGCCTGCGATGTCGACGGCACGCTGATCAACGAAGACGAACTCATCACCCCGCGTACCCGCGACGCCGTGCGCGCGGCGGTCGACGCCGGTGTGCTGTTCGTGCTCGCCACCGGCCGCCCGCCACGGTGGATTCCGCCGGTGGTCGACGGGCTGGGGTTTGCGCCGATGGCGGTGTGCGCCAACGGCGCTGTGATCTACGACCCGAAGACCGACCGCGTGCTGTCCGCGAAAACCCTGTCGGTGGACGCGCTGTGCGCGCTCGCGGAGATCGCCACCCGGGTCATCCCCGGCGCGGGGCTGGCCGTCGAGCGGGTCGGAGAGAGCGCGCACGACAGCGCCACACCGCAATTCGTCAGTTCGCCGGGCTACGAGCATGCCTGGCTCAACCCCGACAACACCGAGGTCTCGCTCGCAGACCTGCTCAGCGCCCCCGCGATCAAGCTGCTGGTCCGTAAGGCCGGCGCGCGCAGCGCCGACATGGCAGCGGTGCTGGCCCGGCATGTCGGGGTCGAAGGCGACCTCACCTACTCGACCAACAACGGGTTGATCGAGATCATGTCGGCTGGCATCAACAAAGGCTCGGGTATCGCGGAAATTGCCGAGCCGCTGGGTATTCCGGACGCGGATTGGGTCACATTCGGCGACATGCCCAACGACGTGCCGATGCTGTTGCGGGCCGGCCTCGGGGTGGCGATGGGTAACGCGCACCCCGACGCGCTCGCGGCCGCCGACGAGGTCACCACCACCAACGCCGACGACGGGGTGGCGCGGGTCCTCGAGCGTTGGTGGCTTTAGGCCGCCGGGGCCACCGGGGAGAACCGCTCGAGTTGAACCGGCGGCCCGGTGCCAGGCGGCGGCGGTAATTCCTCGACCACGCCGTCGATCACCCGGCTGACCCGTCCGGTGAGCCGGTCGAAGTTCAGCGTGCCGTGCTGGAAATTCTGCTTGACCCACAGCGGCTCCTGGAATTCCGAGCTGGTCGGCAGGCCCAGCGCCCCGCGCTCGAAGCCGAGCGAGGCCCAGGCGTCGTAGATGGCCCCGGTGACCACCTCCGGGCCGGTCTCCGGCGACCAGTACATCGCGCCCTTCTCGAAGGTGACGTAGCGTGCGGCGCCGGCCCCGGTCGCTTCGGGCGAGGTGGGCGCTCCCAGCACGCTACTGGGGCCTCCGATGGTCTGCCAACGGTCGTAAATGGCGCCGCCCTGCAGCGACAGGGCCAGATCTTCGGGCCGCGGCGAATCGCTGGAATACGCTGCCGTTTGCCGGATTTCGTCGAGCAGCTGGTAGGCGACGTTGCCTGGGCAGTCGGTGGCGCCGACGTCGCGGTGGGCGAAGATGGTCGGCAGCGTCGCGACGGTGTCGAAACCGAAGTTGGTGTTCTCGCCACCGGCCGACAGCAAAGCGACTGTGCCCCTCGGGTCGATGTGGTCCACGCCGAGCCGCCAGCCGATCAGCCGGCCGGTGGTGTGCAGCTGAATCGGTGTCGGTGCGATGTCGTCGAAGTTGCCGATCATCGCCACCCCCCAGCTGTCGCGGTTGAAGCCGCCGGTGTGGTCGCCCTGGACGGGCCCGAGCAGGGCGCCGGCCCGGCCCTCGAACACCTGGCCGTACTTGTCGACCAGCGCGTTGTAGGCGATGTCGCACCAGCCGAGGATCTGGGTGTGGTACGCGAAGATCGACTGCACGATCGCCGCCGAGTCCTGCGGCTGGTAGTCGTTGCTCTCGGCGGTGTGGTGGACCACCGCGGCGCGGATGGGCTGGTCGAACGGCCGGTTGCCGCAGTGCACCGCTTCGTCGGCGCCCCACTGCGCGCGGGCGATGATGGCCGGCGCCTGGCCCGGGGCGACGATGGCGGTGGGTGGGTTCCACTGGGTGTCGGCGGGTGCCTGCGGCGGCGAAATGAGGATCGCCGCAATATTCTGCGCCAGTGGCTGTTCGGTGTTGGCGGGGATATAGCCCAGGCCGGGGGGCGGCGACGTCTTCGGCGCTGACGTGCGGGGTGCGCCGGCCGGGCGGCTGACCGAGATCTGGACCGTGGTGGTCGTGCCGACAAAGACCGGATCGGTGCCGCGCGGGCCCGCGGCGGCGCCGTCGCCTCTGGCGGGCAGTGCCTCGGTCCCGTACCACCGACCCCACGAGCCGTCGGCGCGCCGGGCGCGCACCCGAGCCGTCGTCCCGGTCAGGTCACCGCCGGTGAGCGCAACCATGGAAAACGGTGTGGCCTGGCTGATTTCGCGGACCGTGACGCCGCCGCCGAGTCCGACCAACGGCTGCTGCGCGAGGTGGGTGCCGCCAGTGCGGGGCGAGTGCTCCCGGTTCCCGCCTGTCGAGGTAACCGCCCACGGCAGGATGACGACGGTCGCCGCGATGGCGGCCAGCAACATCGTCGGCGGGCGACAGGGGGACGGCACGACCCGATGTTACGTATGTGTCTATTGATGCGATTGATTCGACACGCTACTCAAGTGAACAAAGTGGTGCGCACACGGCACGGCACCGCAGAGTTTGGGCGACCCTGGTCAGACCAGGAGCTCACTTCTGCGGTGCCGTTTCGGGGGGAAATCCGAAGCCGGGCGTGCGATCAGGGGATCGGTGCCGGCACAGGTGGCGGCGGAAGCGGGGCGGCCGCGCCATGTGCGGCCTGGGTCAGGCCCGGCAGGATCATGCCCTTGAGCAGGTCGATCGCCTGACCGGCGCCCAACTGGTTGGCTGCGCTCATCACGTCGCTGACCAATCCGCCGCTGGGAGCCGGCGCCGCTCCGAGCGACGGATCGCCCAGGATCGGGTAGGTGCCGCCCGACGGGTCCAATCCGACCGGGTCGCTGATCGGAAGCTCGCTCGGGTTGGACAATCCGCCGACGCCGGTTGTCGGGCCGAAGGCGTTCGGGCTGGTCAGCCCCGGCGTGAGACCCGGGCTGGTCAGGCCGGGCGTGCTCAGGCCCGGAGTGGTGGCGCCCGGCGTCAGACCCGGTGTGGTGAGGCCCGGTGAGGTCAGGCCCGGTGAGGTCAGGCCCGGTGAGGTCAGGCCGGGCGAGGTCAGGCCGGGGCTGGCGAGATCGGGCGAGCCGAACCCGGACGTACCCAGGCTGCTCGGGCTGGTGGCACCGGTCAGGCTCGGGATCGGCGGCAGGCTGACCCCGAACTGCGACAGCCCTTGCGTCAGCGCGCCCATCAGCTCGCCGGGAAGGTCGGTCATGGACGCGGCCCGGACGAACTCGCGGTGCTGGGGTGCAGGCTTGGCGGTCAAGTCGCAAACAGCGATGTAAGCAAAAGGACTCGCGACCGCCAGAGCGGCGAACGCGCTCGTGGCTGTCGAGAGCCTGCGTCGACGTCGGTTCGGCACGGAAGTCTCCTCAATCTGGACTGCGGTGTGTCGTGCACGCCGGGGGCGCGAACGGTGTCTGAGAACTGCTTGTTCGGACACATGGCTGATGTTACTTACGTGAATGTTGTTACTGGAGTGACGAGATCTAATCGTGAGCCAATCGCGACTTTCGTCACCAAATCTCGGCCAACCGTTACCCGCCACGCCGGTATTCGGGCTTGCGACGGTGAGACCACCGCGCCGAACGGGGCGATGTTCTCCCAGTCCGATACCCTAAGCAACCGATGACTTCTCCTTCCGGTCGCTTTGACCTCTATGTCGTCGGCTCCGGCTTTTTCGGCCTGACGATTGCCGAGCGGGTGGCTACCCAGCTCGGCAAGCGGGTGCTCGTGGTCGAACGGCGTCCGCACATCGGCGGGAACGCCTACTCCGAGGCCGAGCCCCAGACCGGTATCGAGGTACACAAGTACGGGGCGCACCTTTTCCATACCTCCAACAAGCGGGTGTGGGACTACGTGCGGCAGTTCACCGACTTCACCGGCTATCAGCACCGGGTCTTCGCCATGCACGACGGCCAGGCCTACCAATTCCCGATGGGGCTGGGACTGGTGTCCCAGTTCTTCGGTCGCTACTTCACTCCCGACGAGGCACGCGCGCTGATCGCCGAGCAGGCTACCGAGATCAACACCGATGACGCGCAGAACCTCGAAGAGAAGGCGATCTCGCTGATCGGCCGACCGCTGTACGAGGCGTTCGTCAAGGGATACACCGCCAAGCAGTGGCAGACCGACCCCGCTGAGCTTCCTGTTGCCGTCATTAATAGGTTGCCGGTGCGCTACACCTTCGACAACCGCTACTTCAACGACACCTACGAGGGCCTGCCGGTCGACGGCTACACGGCCTGGTGTGAAAACATGGCCGCCGACGAGCGCATCGAGGTCAGGCTGGACACCGACTGGTTCGACGTGCGCGACGAGCTCCGCGCCGCCAGCCCGGACGCGCCGGTGGTGTACACCGGCCCGCTGGATCGCTACTTCGACTATGTCGACGGTCATTTGGGCTGGCGCACACTCGATTTCGAGGTGGAAGTGTTGGGCGGTTGCGGGGATTTTCAAGGCACCCCGGTGATGAACTACAACGACGCCGACGTCCCGTACACCCGGATCCACGAGTTCCGGCATTTCCACCCGGAGCGGGACTACCCGACCGACAAGACGGTGATCATGCGGGAGTACTCCCGCTTCGCCGAGCACGACGACGAGCCGTACTACCCGATCAACACCGAGGCCGATCGTGCGCTGCTGGCCGCTTACCGGACCCGGGCGGCGAACGAAACCACTTCGGCAAACGTGCTTTTCGGTGGGCGACTCGGTACCTATCAATATCTCGACATGCACATGGCCATCGCCAGTGCCCTCAATATGTACGACAACGTCCTGGTGCCGCACCTGCGCGACGGCGGTTCGCTGGACGAGAACAGCAGAGGAACCCGGGCATGAGTAAGACCACGGTCGACGATCCGGCCCACGCCGCAACCGAGCGCTCCAGCAAGGCGGTGAGCCTGCTGGCCCGCGTCATCCTGCCGCGGCCGGGCGAGCCCCTCGACGTCCGCAAGCTCTACCTGGAAGAGTCGACGACGAATTCCCGCCGCGCACATGCCGGTAACCGCACCTCACTGAACATCGGCGCCGAGTCTCAGGTCTCGTTCGCCACCTACTTCAACGCGTTCCCGGCCAGCTACTGGCGGCGGTGGACGACGTGCACCTCGGTCGTGCTGCGCACCGAAATCACCGGCCAGGGCCGCGTCGACGTCTACCGCACCAAGGCCACCGGCGCCCGGATCTTTGTGCAGGGCCAGAACTTCGCTTCCGCGGGCGGTGACCCGGAGGTGCTCGAATTCCAGTTGAGCCTGCAGCCGTTCGAAGACGGCGGCTGGATCTGGTTCGACATCACCACCGACTCCGACGTGACCCTGTGCAGCGCCGGCTGGTACTCCGACGAGCCCGCGCCGGGTGTCGCGAACGTCGCGATCGGCATCCCGACCTTCAACCGGCCGAATGACTGCGTCAACGCACTGCGTGAGCTCACCGCGGATCCTTTAGTGGACAAGGTGATCGGCGCGGTCATCGTGCCTGACCAGGGCACGTCGAAGGTTCGCGACCATCCCGATTTCGCCGCGGCCGCCGCGCCGCTGGGCGACCGGCTCGCCATCCACGACCAGCCCAACCTCGGTGGCTCCGGCGGATACAGCCGGGTGATGTACGAGGCGCTGAAAAACACCGACTGCCAACAGATCCTGTTCATGGACGACGACATCGAGCTGCAGTCGGACACCATCCTGCGCATCTTGGCGATGCACCGCTTCGCCAAGGCGCCGATGCTGGTCGGCGGCCAGATGCTCAACCTGCAGGAGCCGTCGCACCTGCACATCATGGGCGAGATGGTCGACCGCGAGAACTTCATGTGGACCGCGGCGCCCTACACCGAATACGACCACGACTTCGCCGAATACCCGCTGAGCGACAACAACCCTCGCAGCCAGCTGCTGCACCGTCGTATCGACGTCGACTACAACGGCTGGTGGACCTGCATGATCCCGCGCCAGGTCGCCGAGGAACTCGGCCAGCCGTTGCCACTGTTCATCAAGTGGGACGACGCCGACTACGGGTTGCGCGCCGCCGAACACGGCTATCCGACCGCGACGCTGCCCGGTGCGGCGATCTGGCACATGGCGTGGAGCGACAAAGACGACGCCATCGACTGGCAGGCCTACTTCCACCTGCGCAACCGGCTGGTGGTGGCGGCCATGCACTGGGACGGCGACGTCAAGGGCCTGGTCCGCAGCCACCTCAAGGCGACGCTGAAACACCTGTCCTGCCTTGAGTATTCGACGGTCGCCATCCAGAACAAGGCGATCGACGATTTCCTGGCCGGCCCGGAACACATTTTCTCGATCTTGGAATCCGCGCTGCCAGAAGTACACCGGATGCGCAAGCAGTACCCGGACGCGGTGGTGCTGCCGTCGTCGGATGAATTGCCGGCACCCTCGCAGCGGAGCTACCAGATGAAGCCCCCGGTGCACCCGCTGTCGATCGGCTACCGGCTGATCCGCGGTGCGCTGCATCAGCTGAAAAAGACCGAGCCGCAACATCATCAGCGCCCGCAGCTCAACGTGCCGACCCAGGATGCCCGCTGGTTCCGGCTTTCGATGCTGGACGGCGCCACCGTCACCACGGCCGACGGCCGCGGCGCGGTCTACCGTCAGCGCGACCGGGACACGATGTTCGCCCTGCTCTGGCAGTCGGTGCGACGCCAGCGCCAGCTGCTACGCCGCTTCGACGAGATGCGTCGCATCTACCGCGACGCGCTGCCGGTGCTGTCCAGCAAGGAGAAGTGGGAGACGGTGCTACTGGGGGCCCAGCCCGCCGGAAAAAATGTGGCGGCTGGCAATGGCCGACGCCGCGGCTGAAACGGCGACACCGGGCGGCGAAGTCGCCGTCCTGGTCGCCGTGCAGTCGGCACTGGCCGATCGCCCAGGCGCGTTGGCACTCGCCCGGGCGCTGTCCTATTTCGGTGAACACAGCCTGGGCTGGTTGGCGGTGTCGGCGCTCGGCGCGATCGCACAACCGGCCAAGCGCCGCAGTTGGCTGCTGGCCGGCGCCGGGGCATTCGCCGCTCATGCCGCCGCCGTGGTGATCAAGCGGATCGTCCGGCGTCCGCGTCCGCATCACCCGGCGGTCGCGGTCAACGTCGGCACCCCGAGCAGCCTGAGCTTCCCGTCGGCGCACGCCAGCTCGACCACTGCGGCGGCCATCCTGCTGGCCCGTACCACCGGTTTACCGCTGCCTGTCATGCTGGTGCCGCCGATGGCACTCTCCCGGGTGCTGCTCGGCGTGCACTATCCCAGTGACGTGGCCACCGGTGTCGCGGTCGGCCTGGGCGTGGCGGTAGCCACCGAAAAGGCCGCGGCCTGGGTCGATCGTCGCATGACAGGTGAGGCGCCGAGATGAGCAGCAAGGCAGACGAGACGGTGGCCGGACCGCCGGCCAACGTGGTCGTCGGCGTCATCAAGGCGATGCGCCCGCGGCAGTGGGTGAAGAACGTCCTGGTCGCGGCGGCACCGCTGGCGGCGTGGGGCACCGATGTGCACTACGACTGGGCCAAGGTCCCGGGTCAGGTCGCGATCGCGTTCGTGGTGTTCTGTCTGGCCGCCTCGTCGATCTACCTGATCAACGACGCCCGCGACGTCGAGGCCGACCGTCAGCACCCCACCAAGCAATTCCGCCCGATCGCCGCGGGTGTGGTTCCGGAGTGGCTGGCGTACACGCTGGCGGTGGTGCTCGGTGCGGTGTCGCTGGGGGTGTCCTGGTGGGTCAACCAGAACCTCGCGCTGGTGATGGTCGTCTACATCGTGATGCAGCTGGGCTACTGTTTCGGCCTCAAACACCAAGCGGTGATCGACATCAGCATCGTCTCGTCGGCGTACCTGATCCGGGGCATCGCGGGCGCCGCCGCCGCCAGCATCCATCTGTCGCAATGGTTTCTGTTGGTGTTGGCCTTCGGGTCGCTGTTCCAGGCGGCCGGAAAGCGTTACGCGGAGCTGCAATTGGCCGAGCGCACCGGGGCCAAGATCCGCAAGGCGTTGGAGAACTACACCAGTACCTACTTGCGGTTCGTCTGGACGTTGTCGGCCACCGCGGTCGTCGTCTGCTACGGGCTGTGGGCGTTCGAGCGCGACCACGGGAGGGCCGGCTGGTTCGTGGTGTCGATGGTGCCGTTCACGATCGCGATCCTGCGGTATGCGGTGGACGTCGACGGCGGTGTGGCCGGCGAACCCGAGGAGATCGCGCTGCGCGACCGGGTGCTGCAGGTGTTGTTCCTGGCCTGGATCGGGACCATCGGTGTCGCAGTCATCCTCGGCTGACGCGGCCGTAGCGGCCCCACGCCCGACCTCCCGCTGGCCGGCGCTCAAGTCGGTTGGCAGGGTCTCGTTTCCGTACGACATCACGGTTCGGGTCAGCCTCTGGACGAGCGTCGCGGTGGTCACGGTGCTGTTCGGCTGGGGCGCCTGGCAGCGCCGCTGGATTGCCGACGACGGGCTGATCGTGCTGCGCACCGTGCGAAACCTGTTGGCGGGCAATGGCCCGGTGTTCAACAAGGGCGAGCGGGTCGAGGCCAACACCTCGGTGGTGTGGACGTACCTGACCTACGCCGTCAGCGCGCTGACCCGGCCGCTGCAGCTGGAATACGTGGCTCTGGCCTTGGCGCTCGGACTGAGCCTGGCGGGTGTGGCGATGCTGATGCTGGGCACCGGCCGGTTGTTCGCACCCAGCCTGGTCGGCCGTCGCGCGATCATGCTGCCGGCCGGCGCACTGGCTTACATCGCCGTGCCGCCAGCGCGCGACTTCGCCACCTCCGGGCTCGAAAGTGGTTTGGTGATGGCCTATCTCGGGCTGCTCTGGTGGATGATGGTCTGCTGGTCGCAGGCTCGCCGCCGCCCTAGCGGGCAGCGCCCTCACGGGCGGGTGTTCATCATCGCGCTGGCTTTCGTCGCCGGCTGCAGCGTGTTGGTGCGTCCCGAGTTGGCGCTGATCGGCGGCGGCGCGCTGATCATGATGCTGATGGCCGAACAGGCCGGGCGGCGTCGGCTGGTGATCGTGTTGGCCGGCGGGCTGTTGCCGGTGGGGTACCAGATCTTCCGCATGGGCTACTACGGCCTGCTGTTTCCCGGTACCGCGCTGGCCAAGGACGCCGCCGGCGACAAGTGGTCGCAGGGCCTGGTCTACTTGGCGAACTTCAACGGCCCCTACGCGCTGTGGGTGCCGATGCTGCTGCTGACGGGGCTGGGCGTGCTGCTGTGGGCCTCGGCCCGCCGGGGCCGCTCGGCACCCGTTGCGCCGTCGTCGGGCGGTGGGCCGGTGGCCCGCACCGTGCAGAGTCCAGCCGCCGTCGTGATGTTCATCCTGGTCAGCGGGCTGCTGCAGGCGCTCTACTGGATCCGCCAGGGCGGCGACTTTATGCATGGCCGGGTGCTGCTCGCCCCGCTGCTGTGCCTGCTCGCGCCGGTCGCCGTGGTGCCGGTGGTATTCCCGGAGGGCACCAGGCTCACCCGCGAGACCGGCTACTGGCTGGCCGGCGGCGTGAGCGCGCTGTGGATGTCGGTCGCGGGATGGGCGCTGTGGGCGGCCAATTCGCCCGGCCTGGGCGACGACGCCACCCGGGTCACCTACACCGGCATCGTCGACGAGCGCCGTTACTACGCGCAGGCAACCGGTCACGCGCATCCGCTGACCGCCGCCGACTATCTGGATTACCCCCGGATGCGCGCAATCCTGGTGGCGCTCAACAACACTCCGGAGGGTGCGCTGCTGCTGCCGTCCGGCAACTACGACCAGTGGGACCTGGTTCCGCCGATCCAACCGGAGGGGGCTCCGCTGCCCCAAAATGGCCCGCACACGGTCTTTTTCACCAACCTCGGCATGGTGGGCATGAACGTCGCACTCGACGTTCGGGTGATCGACCAGATCGGGTTGGCCAATCCGCTGGCCGCGCACACCGCGCGGTTGCAGCACGGCCGCATCGGTCACGACAAGAACCTTTTCCCGGACTGGGTGATCGCCGACGGGCCGTGGGTGAAGTGGTACCCGGGCGTGCCGGGCTACCTCGACCAGAAATTCGTCCAGCAGGCCGAGGCGGCGCTGAAATGCGAGGGCACCCAGCAGATGCTGAATTCGGTGCGCGGCCCCATGAGCCTGCACCGCTTCTTCTCGAATCTGCTGCACTCGGTGCAGTTCACCCGCTACCGCATCGACCGCGTCCCGCGCTACGAACTGATCAGGTGCGGTCTGGCCATTCCGGAGTCAGGCGGACCTCCCTACACGGGCCTGCCGGCCACCGGGCCCTAGCCGGCCGTGGACGTTACCTGCCGGAGAATTTTTTGAGCTGTTCGGTGGGCGCGGCGCCCGCCGTCCCGATTGGCGTCCAGCAACGCTGAATATACGGTATTACCAGCGGATAACCGTTCGCCGGCACATTCGTAGCGGGGTGATCCGCGGCCGAGTTGAGCGGGTCCGGCCGCAGCGCGAGGCCCGGTTTCGGGTCTACGCCGATGAGAGTTCAGACCGCGACATGTGGTTGACTACGCAAGCACAGCTGCGCCGTCCGGCTTCGATGCGGGTCCGAATGACTCGTTGGCAGCCGCGTCAGGCTGGCGCGTTCAGCAACGATGCGTGCCAAGCGCGCTGACCAGCTGGGCAATAGGGCGATGCAGTCCGACCCACACCGTTGGGCCCGACAATGAATGAGGAAGCAAGAATGAGGCTTGTTGACAGGTTTCGCGATGCGGCTGCGACGTTGCCGCGTCGGCTCGCGCTCGGGGCTGCGGCCGCAGCACTGCTGCCGGGCATGATCGCCGCCGTGGGCCAGACCGCGGACGCGCACGCGTTCTCCCGGCCGGGTCTGCCCGTCGAGTACCTGCAGGTGCCGTCGCCGTCCATGGGTCGCGACATCAAGGTCCAGTTCCAGAGCGGTGGCGCCAACTCGCCCGCCGTCTACCTGCTCGACGGTCTGCGCGCGCAGGATGACTTCAACGGCTGGGACATCAACACTCCCGCGTTCGAGTGGTTCAACCAGTCCGGTCTGTCCGCCATCATGCCGGTGGGCGGCCAGTCCAGCTGGTACACCGACTGGTACAAGCCGGCCTGCGGCAAGGCCGGTTGCCAGACCTACAAGTGGGAGACCTTCCTCACCAGCGAACTGCCGCAGTATCTGAACGCCAACAAGCAGGTGAAGCCGACCGGTGGCGCGGCTGTCGGTCTGTCCATGGCCGGTGCCTCGGCGCTGAACCTGGCCAACTACCACCCCGCGCAGTTCATCGAGGTCGGATCGTTCTCTGGCCTGATGGACCCGTCGCAGGGCATGGGGCCGACGCTGATCGGTCTGGCCATGGGTGACGCCGGCGGTTACAAGCCCGCCGACATGTGGGGCCCGAAGGAAGACCCGGCGTGGACCCGCAACGACCCGCTGCTCAACGTCGACAAGACCGTCGCCAACGACACCCGGGTCTGGATGTACGTCGGTAACGGCAAGCCATCCGACCTCGGTGGTGACAACCTGCCGGCCAAGTTCCTCGAGGGCTTCGTGCGCACCAGCAACGTCAAGTGGGAGGACGCCTACAAGGCTGCCGGTGGCCACAACGCGGTGTTCAATTTCGACAACAACGGCACGCACGACTGGCCGTACTGGGGCCAGCAGCTGCACGCCATGGTCCCTGACTTGCAGCAGCACCTCGGTGCCACTCCGGGCGCAGGCCCCGCCCCGGGCGCTCCGGCTGCCGCGGCGACCGGTCAGCACACCTGATCCCGGCACAGCTCAGCACGGCACGGCTGACGGCGACGACCATGCGAGGTCGTCGCCGTTCGCCGTTTCTGGCGTCCGGCCCCTGCGTGTGTGATTAGCTACCTTGCGGGAACCGGGGGCCGATTTGCAGCCCCCCTATTGGCGGTCGAGCGACGAGCGAGGTCAGTGATGAGAAGTCTGTTGATGCTGCTACGGCTCCTGTGCGTCGCCGTACTGACGGCCGGAGGGTTTCTCGGGACGCACATCAGCGCCGCTCGCGCCGCCGGCTACCAGACCCTGATGGTTCCCTCCGCGGCGATGGGCCGCGACATCCCGGTGCAATTCCTGGCCGGCGGGCCGCACGCGGTGTACCTGCTGGACGCCTTCAACGCCGCGCCGGACGTCAGCAACTGGGTGACGGCGGGCAACGCGATGAACACCCTGGCCGGTAAGGGGATTTCGGTGGCCGCCCCGGCCGGTGGCGCCTTCAGCATGTACACCAACTGGGAGCAGGACGGCAGCAAGCAGTGGGACACCTTCCTGTCCCAGGAGCTGCCGGACTGGCTGGCCGCCAACAAGGGTCTGGCCCCCGGTGGGCACGGCGCCGTCGGCGCATCCCAGGGCGGGTACGCCGCGATGGCGCTGGCCTGCTTCCACCCGGAACGCTTCGGCTTTGCCGGCTCGCTATCCGGCTTCCTCTACCCGTCGAGCACCACCACCAACGGGGCGATCCTCGCGGGCCTGCAGCAATTCGGCGGCATCGACGGCAACGGCATGTGGGGAGCCCCGCAGCTGGGCCGGTGGAAGTGGCACGACCCGGACGTGCACGCGGCGCTGCTGGCGCAGAACAACTCGCGGATCTGGGTCTGGAGCCCGACGAACATGGGCGGCGACGCCGCGGCGATGATCGGTCAGGCCGGCGCGGCGATGGGCGACGCCCGGTTCTTCTACCAGGAGTACCGCAACGCCGGCGGCCACAATGGGCACTTCGACTTCCCCGGCGGCGGCAGCAACGACTGGGGCTCCTGGAGCGGTCAGCTGGGTGCGATGTCCGGCGACATCGTCGGCGCGATCCGCTAACTCGCCGGGCGGTCCCGGTGCCGCGACCCGGTACCGTGAATGGAGCTCGGCGGCACTGAGTCTGTCGGCTGCGCCACCGACCGACTCTGCGGCAGGGGAGTAATGGCTGTGAACTCACGGCGGAAACGCCGTCGTCGAATCCTGGCGTTGATCGCCGCCGCCGCGGTGGCACTGGTGGTGGGGCTGGTCATCTTGGCCGTGGTCGGCGTGCTGCGCCAGCGGCAGAGCGTGCCGAGCGCGGTGCCACCCAGCATCCTGCCCCCGACCAGCGGCGGCTTGCCGTCTCACCCGCACAAGCCGCGGCCGGCCTCGCAGGACGCCAGCTGCCCCGACGTGCAGCTGCTTGCGATCCCCGGCACCTGGGAGTCGTCGTTGCAGGACAACCCACTCAACCCGGTCCAATTCCCGAAGGCGTTGCTGCTCAACGTCACCCGGCCGATCCGGGAGCAGTTCAACTCGAGCCGGGTCGAGACGTACACCGTTCCCTACACCGCGCAGTTCCGCAATCCGCTGGGCGGCCCACCGCAGATGTCCTACGACGAGAGCCGCACGGAGGGAACTCGGGCGGCGGTCAAGGCGATGACGGACATGACCGCTAAGTGCCCGCTGACCAGCTACGTGCTGGTGGGATTCTCGCAGGGTGCGGTGATCGCCGGTGACATCGCCAGCGACGTCGGCAACGGGCGCGGTCCGGTGGACGACGACCTGGTGCTCGGTGTGACCTTGATCGCCGACGGCCGTCGGCAGACGGGAGTCGGCCAGGACATCGGCCCTAATCCGCCGGGCGAGGGCGCCGAGATTGTCCTGCGCGAGGTGCCGGTGCTGTCCACCCTCGGCTTGACGATGACGGGCCCGCGGCCGGGTGGCTTCGGTGCGCTCAACGACAAGACCAACGAGATCTGCGGACCCGGCGACCTGATCTGCGCCGCCCCGCCGGAGGCGTTCAGCCTGGCCAATCTGCCCAGGACGCTGGACATCCTGGCCGGCGGCGCCGGTGCGCCGGTGCACGCGCTGTACGCCACCACCCAGTTCTGGAGCCTGGATGGCCAGCCGGCGACCGTGTGGACGCTGAACTGGGCGCACGGCGTGATCGAGGACGCTCCGCACCCCAAACACGGGTGAGCCCAAACACCGGCGAGTAGGGGCCTGCAACAAGGGCCCGACCGCTCGGCCCGGCGTCACAGGTCACAGTTGTGATAAGCGGTACCTTCAAATTTGGTCGGCGGCGCACCGCCCACTAACATTAAGAATAATTTAAGAGCAGCTACGGTCAGCCCATCGTATCCACGCGGTGCGGACGGGTTGACGCGCTTCGGTAGCCTCGGTGAGGCTTGCCGTTCGCGACAACCCTACGCGGGCGAAGTGTCGTGCTTTCGCAGGCCGACCCGAGTCCGATGACCCCCGTCGGCGCGGCTCCCACGACTTAACCCAAGCAGTGGGTGAAGGAGAGAAAGCGGAATGGCGTACCACAACCCGTTCATCGTGAACGGCAGGATCAAGTTCCCGGACAACACCGACTTGGTTCGCCACGTCGAAAAGTGGGCGAAGGTGCGCGGGGACCAGCTGGCTTACCGTTTCCTGGACTTCTCCACCGAACGCGATGGTGTCGCGAGGGACATTTCCTGGGCCGAGTTCGGCGCCCGGAATCGCGCGGTGGGCGCCCGCCTGCAGCAGGTCACCCAACCCGGTGACCGCGTTGCCATTCTGTGCCCGCAAAGTCTGGACTACCTGGTCGCATTCTTCGGCACCCTGTACGCGGCCCGCATCGCGGTACCGCTGTTCGATCCGGCCGAGCCCGGTCATGTGGGACGGCTGCACGCGGTGCTCGACGACTGCACCCCGGCGGCAATCCTGACCACCAGCGATTCCGCAGAGGGGGTGCGCAAATTCTTCCGCAGCAGGCCGGCCAAGGACCGGCCGCGCGTCATCGCCGTGGACGCGGTGCCCAACGACGTCGCGAGCACCTGGGAGCCCGTGCTGGCCAATCCGGACACCGTCGCATATCTGCAGTACACCTCCGGCTCGACCCGCACGCCGACGGGCGTCCAGATCACCCATCTGAACCTGCCCACCAACGTGGTCCAGGTGATCGAGGCGATGGAGGGCCGGGACGGCGACCGTGGGGTCAGCTGGCTGCCCTTCTTCCACGACATGGGCCTGATCACCACGTTGTTGTCGACCGTGGTCGGCTACCGGTTCACCTTCATGACGCCCGCCGCCTTCGTGCGCCGGCCCAGCCGGTGGATCCGCGAACTCGCGCGCAAGGAAGGCGAAACCGGTCAGACCCTCTCCGCAGCCCCCAACTTCGCCTTCGAACACGCGGCGCTGCGCGGCCTGCCCAAAGAGGGTGAGCCACCGTTGGATCTGAGCAACGTCAAGGCGATCCTCAACGGCAGCGAGCCGGTGTCGGCGGCGTCGATCCGGAAATTCAACGAGGCATTCGGGCCGTACGGCTTCCGCGAGGAGGCGATCAAGCCGTCCTACGGTCTGGCCGAGGCCACCCTCTTCGTTTCGACCACCCCGATGGACCAGGCGCCGACGATCATCAGCGTCGATCGGGAGGCGCTGAACAACCGGCGTTTCGTCGAAGTCGCCGCCGATGCGCCCAACGGCGTCGCACAGGCTTCCGCCGGCGTCATCGGAGTCGACGAGTGGGCGATCATCGTCGACTCCGAGACTGCCACCGAGCTGCCCGACGGACAGATCGGCGAAGTCTGGCTGCACGGCAACAACATGGGTGCCGGTTACTGGGGTCGCGAACAAGAGACGACCGAAACCTTCAAGAACATTCTCAAGTCGCGCGCCAACCCGTCCCGCGCCGAAGGCGTCGCCGACGACGGGATGTGGGTGCGGACCGGTGACTTCGGCACCTATCACCACGATCACCTCTACATCACCGGCCGGGTCAAGGATCTGGTCATCGTGGACGGCCGCAATCACTATCCGCAGGACTTGGAGTACTCGGCGCAGGAGGCCAGCCAGGCGCTGCGCACCGGTTACGTCGCCGCGTTCTCGGTACCGGCCAACCAGTTGCCCGCTGAAGTGTTCAACGACCCGCACGCCGGGCTCAAGTACGACAAAGACGACAGCTCCGAGCAATTGGTGATCGTCGGCGAGCGCGCCCCCGGTGCCCACAAGCTGGAATACCAACCGATCGCGGACGCCATCCGGACCGCCATCGCTGTCCGGCACGGCGTGACCGTGCGCGACGTCCTGCTGGTACAGGCCGGCTCGGTGCCCCGGACCTCCAGCGGGAAGATCGGCCGACGCGCGTGCCGCGCCGCCTACATCGACGGCAGCCTGCGCAGCGGCGTCGCCTCACCCAATTCTTTCCCCGACCAAACGGACTGATCGCGACCATGACTGACTCGGACCCCGTCGCCCAAGCGAGCACTCCCGCTCCGGACCGCACCGACATGACCGTCGCCGAGGTGCGGCAGTGGTTGCGTAACTGGGTCGCGCAGGCCACCGGCCAATCGCCCGACGCGATCGGTGAGGCCACGCCGATGGTGGAACTGGGTTTATCGTCGCGTGACGCGGTGACGATGGCCGCCGACATCGAAGACCGCACCGGGATCACGGTGTCGATCGCGGCCGCGTTCGAGCACCCGACGATCGAGGCGCTGTCCAACTGGATCGTGCAGGGCGACCCGGAGCTGGACTCCACCGGCACCGACGACATCGACTGGACCCGTAGCGGACCCGTCGAGCGAGTCGACATCGCGGTGGTGGGTCTGGCCACCCGGCTGCCCGGGGACATGAACACCCCCGATCAGACCTGGGCTGCGCTGCTGGAGGGTCGCGACGCAATCACCGATCTGCCGGAAGGCCGCTGGTCGGAGTTCATGGCGGAACCCCGGCTGGCCGAGAAGATCGCCAAGGCCCGGACCCGCGGCGGATACGTCACCGACATCAAGGGCTTCGACTCCGAGTTCTTCGCGTTGTCCAAGACCGAAGCCGACAACATCGACCCGCAGCAGCGGATGACGCTGGAGCTCACCTGGGAGGCGCTGGAGCACGCCCGCATCCCGGCGTCCAGCCTGCGCGGTGAGTCGGTCGGCGTCTTCGTCGGCACCTCGGTGATGGACTACAGCTACCTGGCCATGTCCGACCCGACCGTCGCCCACCCGTACGCCATCACCGGTACCGCGAGTTCGATTGTCGCCAACCGGGTGTCGTACTTCTTCGACTTCCACGGCCCGTCGGTCGCGGTGGACACCGCGTGCTCGAGCTCGCTGGTGGCCACCCACCAGGCGGTGCAGGCGCTGCGCAACGGCGAGTGCGACGTGGCGATGGCCGGCGGCGTCAACGCGCTGATCACCCCCGCGGTGACGCTCGGTTTCGACGAGATCGGCCAGGTGCTCTCACCCGACGGTCGGATCAAGTCGTTCTCCGCCGACGCCGACGGCTACACCCGTTCCGAGGGCGGGGCGATGCTGGTGCTCAAGCGCGTCGACGACGCCCGCCGCGACGGCGACCAGATCCTCGCGGTGATCGCCGGTAGCGCGGTCAACCACGACGGCCGGTCCAACGGTTTGATCGCGCCCAACCCAGACGCACAGGCCGACGTGCTGCGCCGGGCCTACAAGGACGCCGGCATCAACCCGCGCACCATCGACTACGTCGAGGCACACGGCACCGGCACCGTGCTGGGTGACCCGATCGAGGCCCAAGCGCTGGGCCGGGTGATCGGCCGCGGCCGGCCCGCCGACAAGCCACTGCTGCTCGGCGCCGTCAAAACCAATGTGGGACACATGGAGTCGGCGGCCGGCGCTGCCAGCCTGGTCAAGATGGTGCTGTCGCTGCAGCACGACAAGCTGCCGCCGTCGATCAACTACGCCGGGCCCAACCCCTACATCGACTTCGACGCCTCGCACCTGAAAGTCCTTGATACGGTGAGCGACTGGCCGCGCTACAGCGGTTACGCCGTCGCGGGTGTGTCCAGCTTCGGGTTCGGTGGCGCCAACGCGCATGTGGTGCTGCGTGAGACGCTCCCCCGTGACTTGGTAGATCGGGCGGTCGAGCGGGAGCCAGAACCTGAGCCCGAGGCTGCGCCCGCCGCCGAGGAACACGTCGCGCTGGTCGGCGGCTTGCGTTTCGACGAGTACGGCGAGTTCATCGATTCCGCCGCGGGCGGCACCGCGCCGGGCGAGGGCGAGTACGAACTGCCCGGCCTGACCGACGAAGCTCTGCGTCTCAAAGAGATCGCGCTGGCAGAGCTTGCCGCCGAAGAGGTTCCAACCCCGGTAGTGCCGCTGGCGGTGTCGGCGTTCCTGACCTCGCGCAAGCGGGCTGCCGCGGCCGAGCTGGCCGACTGGATGGAATCAGCGCAGGGACAGGCATCGTCGCTGGAGTCGATCGGGCGGGCGCTGTCGCGCCGCAACCACGGCCGCTCGCGCGCGGTGGTGCTGGCCCACGATCACGAGGAAGCCATCAAGGGGCTGCGGGCGCTCGCCGAGGGCAAGCAGAAGCCCTACGTGTTCAGCACCGACGGCCCGGTCACCAACGGCCCGGTCTGGGCGATGGCCGGATTCGGTGCGCAGCACCGGAAGATGGGCAAGAACCTCTACCTGCGCAACGAGATCTTCGCCGAGTGGATCGAGAAGGTGGACGCGCTGATCCAGGACGAGCGCGGCTACTCGATTCTCGAGCTGATCCTCGACGACTCGGTCGACTACGGCATCGAGACCAGCAACGTCGTGATCTTCGCGATCCAGATCGCGCTGGGTGAGATGCTCAAACATCACGGCGCGAAACCCGCTGCGGTCATTGGCCAGTCGCTGGGTGAGCCCGCATCGGCCTACTTCGCCGGCGGCCTGTCACTGGCCGACGCCACCCGGGTGATCTGCTCGCGATCCCACCTGATGGGCGAGGGCGAGGCGATGCTGTTCGGCGAGTACATCCGCTTCATGGCGCTGGTCGAGTACTCCGCCGACGAACTCAAGACGGTGTTCGCCGACTTCCCCGGTTTGGAGGTGTGCGTCTACGCCGCCCCCAGCCAGACCGTGATCGGCGGCCCGCCCGACCAGATCGACGCAATCGTCGCCCGCGCCGAGGCGGAGGGCCGCTTCGCGCGCAAACTCCAGACCAAGGGCGCCGGCCACACCTCGCAGATGGATCCGCTGCTGGGCGAGTTCTCCGCTGAGCTGCAAGGCATTTCGCCGCATAGCCCTAACGTCGGGATCTTCTCGACGGTGCATGAAGGCAACTACTTCCGCCCCGGCGGCGAGCCGATCCACGATGTGGCCTACTGGCTCAAGGGCATGCGGCACTCGGTGTACTTCACCCACGGCGTCCGCAACGCCGTCGACAACGGTTACACCACGTTCCTGGAACTCGCACCCAACCCGGTCGCGCTGATGCAGATCGGTCTGACCACCGCGGCCGCGGGATTGCCTGACGCACAGCTGATTGCGACGCTTGCCCGCAAGCAGGACGACGTCGAGTCGATGATCTCGGCGATGGCGCAGCTGTTCGTCTACGGCCATCACCTCGACATTCGAACGTTGTTCAGCCGTGCCGGGGGGCCTGAAGATTTCGCCAACATCCCGCCGACCCGGTTCAAGCGCAAGGAACACTGGCTGGACGCGCACTTCTCCGGCGACGGCTCGATGCTCATGCCCGGCACGCACGTCGCGATGCCGGATGGCCGGCACGTGTGGGAGTACGCGCCGCGTGCGGCGACTGATCTGGCGGCATTGGTGAAAGCCGCTGCGACGCAAGTGCTGCCAGATGCTCAGCTGGTCGCCTCCGAGCAACGTGCAGTGCTGGCCGACGGCGCCCGGCTGGTGACGACGCTGACCCGCCACCCCGGTGGCGCCTCGGTGCAGGTGCACGCGCGCATCGCCGAGTCCTTCACGTTGGTCTACGACGCGCTGGTGGCGCGGGCCGGGCAGGCCTCGGTGTTGCCGATAGCCACCGGCTCAGGGGTCGCCGCCGCGGCGATCGCTGCTCCGCAGTCGGTGGCCGCACCGGCCGCCGAGCCGGCAGCCGAGGAGACGCCCGACGCCGTGACCGACAGCCTCACCGCGCGTCAACTCGGCGGGTTGGGCCGCTGGTCACCCGATTCCGGTGAGACGGTCCACGATCGGCTGGCCGCCATCGTCTCGATGGCGATGGGTTACGAGCCCGAGGACCTGCCCTGGGAGGTCCCGCTGATCGAGCTCGGCCTGGACTCGATGATGGCCGTGCGGATCAAGAACCGTGTCGAGTACGACTTCGACATGCCGCCGATTCAGCTGCAGGCGGTCCGCGACGCGAACCTCTACAACATCGAGCAACTGATCGAGTACGCGATCGAGCACCGCGACGAGGTGGCTGCTCTGCACGAGCGTCAGAAGACGCAGACCGCCGACGAGATCGCCGCCGAGCAGGCCGCGATGTTGGCCGGCGCGACCCCGGCCTCGCTGACCGCCGCGGGTACCGAGGTGTCCGCGGAACCTGAAGCGGCAGCGCCGATCCCGCCGCCGCCCAGCAACCCGGCCGGACCAAGCGCGCAACCCAACCTGGCGGGTGCTGCGCAGGTGCTCAACTCCGAAGCCGTTGCGGCAGCGCTCAATTCCGACATCCCGCCGCGCGATGCCGCCGAGCGGGTCGCCTTCGCGACCTGGGCGATCGTCACCGGCACGTCGCCGGGCGGCATCTTCAACGCGTTGCCGAAGCTCGACGAGGCCGCCGCCACCAAGATGGCCCAGCGGCTGTCTGAGCGTGCCGAAGGGACGATCACCGCCGACGACGTCACGGCCGCCGGCACCATCGAAGAACTCGCGACGACGGTGCGCGCCTTCCTGGAGGCCGGTGAGATCGACGGTTTCGTTCGGACCCTGCGGGCCAGGCCCGAAGGGTCCACCAAGCCGGCGGTGTTCGTTTTCCATCCCGCCGGTGGATCGACGGTGGTCTATGAGCCGCTGCTCAACCGGCTACCGCCGGATATCCCGATGTACGGTTTCGAGCGGGTCGAGGGCACCATCGAAGAGCGTGCGGCGCAATACGTTCCGAAGCTGCGTGAGCTCGGTGGCAACGGGCCTTTCATCCTGGCCGGCTGGTCGCTGGGCGGCGCACTGGCCTATGCCTGCGCGATCGGCCTCAAACAGCAGGGCTGCGACGTGCCGTTCGTCGGGTTGATCGACGCGGTGATGCCGGGCGAACCGATCCTGCAGACCAAGGAAGAGACCCGCAAGCGCTGGGACCGCTACGCGCGCTTCGCCGAGCGAACCTTCAACGTCGAGGTGCCGCCGATCCCGTACGAGACCCTCGAAGCGCTCGACGACGAGGGTCAGGTCAAGTTCGTGCTGGAAGCGGTGCAGCAGGCCGGCGTGCAGATCCCCGGCGGCATCATCGAGCACCAGCGCACGTCGTATCTCGACCAGCGGGCGATCGACACCGCCGAGTACCAGCCCTACGACGGCCACGTGACGCTGTACATTGCCGACCGCTACCACGACGACGCGATCACCTTCGAACCCGCGTATGCCATCCGCAAGCCGGACGGCGGGTGGGGCGATTACGTGGCCGACCTGGAGGTCGTGCCGATCGGCGGCGAGCACATCCAAGCCATCGACGAGCCGATCATCGCCAAGGTCGGCGCACATATGACCCAGGCGCTCAACAAGATTCACGCCGAGTGAGAAAGAGGCCTAAGTGACCACCAAGACCACCGCCGAGCTGCTGACCGAACTACGCGAGAAGCTGGAGCTGGCGAAGGAGCCCGGTGATCCGAAGGCAATCGCGCGGCGTGACAAGAAGGGCCTCCCGAGCGCCCGCGCCCGCATCCACGCGCTGCTCGACCCGGGCAGCTTCTTGGAGATCGGCGCCCTGGCGCGCACGCCGGGTGACCCGAACGCGCTCTACGGCGATGGTGTGGTCACCGGACACGGCCGGATCAACGGCCGCCCGGTCGCGGTATTCAGCCACGACCAGACGGTGTTCCAGGGCTCGGTCGGTGAGATGTTCGGCCGCAAGGTGGCCAAGCTGATGGACTGGGTGGCCATGGTCGGCTGCCCGATCATCGGCATCAACGACTCCGCCGGCGCCCGGATTCAAGACGCGGTCACCTCGCTGGCGTGGTACGCCGAGTTGGGCCGCCGGCACGAGATGCTGCGTGGACTGGTCCCGGAGATCTCCATCATCTTGGGCAAATGCGCTGGAGGAGCTGTCTATTCGCCGATCCAAACGGATCTGCTGGTGGCGGTGCGCGACCAGGGCTACATGTTCATCACCGGTCCCGACGTCATCAAGGACGTCACCGGCGAAGACGTGACGTTCGACGAATTGGGCGGCGCTGACGTGCAGGCCCAGCGCGGCAACATCCACAAGGTGGTCGAGGACGAGGCAGCGGCGTTCCAGTACGTGCGCGACTACCTGTCGTTTTTGCCGGACAACACTTTTGGCGACGGGCCGATCGTCAACCCGGGCCTGGAGCCGGAGATCACCCCGCACGACCTCGAGTTGGACACCATCGTGCCGGACGCGGACAACACCGCCTACGACATGCACGAGATTCTGCTGCGCATCTTCGACGACGGCGACGTCTTCGAGATCGCCGACCAGCGTGGGCCGGCTATCATCACCGCGTTCGCCCGTGTCGACGGACGGTCGGTCGGCGTGATCGCAAACCAGCCGATGTTCATGTCCGGCGCGGTCGACAACGAGGCCTCGGACAAGGCGTCCAGCTTCATCCGGTTCTGCGACTCCTACAACCTGCCACTGGTTTTCGTGGTGGACACCCCGGGCGCGATGCCGGGTGTCGAGGAGGAGAAGAACGGAATCATCAAGCGCGGCGGCCGGTTCTTCAACGCGGTTGTGGAAGCCGACGTGCCGAAGGTGACGATAATCGTCCGCAAGGCGTACGGCGGCGGCTATGCGGTGATGGGTTCCAAGCAGCTGTCCGCCGATCTGAACTTCGCCTGGCCCACCGCGCGCATAGCGGTGATCGGAGCCGACGGGGCCGCACAGTTGCTGGTCAAGCGGTTCCCCGACCCGACCGCGCCCGAGGTGCAGCAGATCAAAAAGGACTTCATCGAAGGCTACAACCTCAACATGGCGATCCCGTGGACCGCGGCCGAGCGTGGCTACATCGACGGCGTGATCGAGCCGCACCAGACCAGGCTGTTGCTGCGCAAGTCTTTACACCTGTTGCGGGAGAAGCAGATTCACTGGCGCACGCAGCGCAAGCACGGCTTGTTGCCGCTTTAGACCCGCCCGGAGACAATGCGGCCGGGAACCGGCCGATGATTTCTTTGGCCTTGCCCTGCACGTCGTCGACGCTGCCCTTGATGGCCGCGGCGGGACCGCGGCTCACGCTCGCTTCTCCATGGCTCGGGGATGGGATGCGAAGCTCTCTGCGCGCCGCCGCCTGCCCAACCTGTTGTGGCGCCGTGAATTGTTCGGCCGCGTGTGCTGGACGCCATACCCCCCGACAGCTCACCGCACTCCCCATCAGGCGCTTTGGTCACACCATCATCAAGGGCCGGGCCATGACTGAATTGTGAACCGTGACCGCATGCGATATCACTCCGCGTGGGCACTCAGGTGGTGATATCGCCGGTGTACACGATTCGAAAAACGAACAGGGCCTCGGACTGGTAACTGCTGATGCTGTTGTGACTGCCGATGCTTTTGAGGTTGCCGACATCCGGCTAGGCGTTAGGGCTTGATCCGGATCTTGCCCGGTGACCACCAGCCGAAATGCGTTGCCGTGCCGAGATCTAACTCGGCGGGCGGCGCGTCGACCAGCGTGTCGAACTTGCGCAGCGAGCCCCAGTCGCGGGCCCAATCGTGCGACAGGTAGGTCGCCATCACGTGGGCCCGCAGCAGCAGGTCGGTGATGCCGAGCAGGCCACCGTTGACACCGTCCTCCCAGGTGTCGGTGTCCATCTTTTTCGCCGTGTAATCCGGCGTGATGCGGAACTTCGGGATGTCCGCGACGCCGTTCGAGTGCAGCATCGGCTGTTGGCAGGGGAACGCCAGGCCGACCGCCCAGTCCAGCAGCACCGGCTGCGTGGAGCCGACGTACTCCTGCACCGAACGCAGTTCCGGCACCCGTGGCGGCGTTACGGCAATCCAGTCTTCCGGCGTCAGCGACAGGTCTTCGGCGACCACCCGGACGGCGACGGCGTCGGCGGGGATCTTGGCTCGGGGAAAGCGCAGGTTGCGCCACGCCTTCGGCTGCTCGCCGTACAGATCATCGGGCACCAGCCGACCGGCCGGGACCACGTCGCCGTTTGGACCGGCCTTGCCGTACTCCAGCACCACGGTCTGGCCGTCGGTGTGATCGTGCAGCACGCTGTTGCCGGCGATCTTGCCCGCGGCGGTCACCACCACCAGCGGATGGCCGTCGTCCGCGGGCGGCAACTGATACCACGCCGACGCCAGCTTGCTCTGCTGTTGCGCTTCGGTGGTGTAGCTGCCGAGCACCGGAACCCGTTGCGGATCAAGGCCGTAGGGCAGCGGCACGGTCGAGCCGTTGACGCCGGGCGCCTTCAGTTTGACCGGCGCATCCCAGTCGTAGTCGGTGCCGGGCTGGTTCGGATGCATCACCACGGCCTCGGCGACGGTGTGGTCGGGGACGCCGTTCGGGGTGAAGCCGACCGGGTTGACGCCGCCCAGCGGGCCGAGGTCGGTGTAGTCGCCGGGCTTGGGCGCCATGAAGCCGACGTTGGTGTCGGGCTCGACCAGGACGTCGTCGGCCAATCCGCAGCCGCCGGCGAAGGCCCGGATGTTCGACGAACCGTTGGAGAACGTGGGGTACTGCCGGACGATGCCGATCGTCATCGACGCGATGAACACCAGCGCCATGAAGCCGGCGGCGAGCGGGATGGGCGCCGCGGTCAGCGCGCGGGCCAGGCCGTTTTCACCGCGGTCGCGGGACGCGAAGTGCAACCAGGCCGCGTATAGCGCGACCACCACGAAGAGCGCGACAAACATTGCGCTGACACTGATCCCGGCTATCTTCGGCGTCGCCGCGTTGAAAGGCACGCCGTAGCTGGACACGTACCACCAACCGTTGGTGGTGGCGAAGCACAGCGCAAGCAGGAACAACACCGCGGCCAGGAACGCCATCCGGTTGCGCGACCAGCGCAACACGGCCGGCGATACCAGCGCCGTGGTCAGCGCGGCCATCGCCGCGCCCACGGCGGCGAACAGCCCGAAGTGGTGCACCCACTTGGTCGGGGTGAACATCAGGAAGAACATGGTGCCGAAGATGACGCCCATCAGCCGCCAGGCCGGTCCGCGCGCAACGCCGCGAACGCGCTTACGGCGCAACATGATGAACACCGCGGTGAACAGGCACAGCGCAGTGATCAGGAAGCCGAACCGGCGGGACAGCGAACCGTCTACGGTCGGTAGGAACAGGTAGTAGTAGCGCAGGTTCTCGGTGTACCAGGCCTGACTGGGTCCGATCGCGGTGCGAATCCTGGTGGCTTCGGCCACCGTTGCCAGCGTCTGGTCGGCGAACACCACGGTCAGGATCACCGTGCCGGCGGCCAGCATCGGCGCCACCAACGGCCAGGTGCCGACCACCCGATGGCGGCGCACCAGGATTCGCAGGATCGGACGACCACCGGCCACCAGTGCGGCCACTGCGATCAGTCCGGTCGGCTGCACGCCCAGGGTGAACGCCGCGGTCACCACCGCCAGCGCGGCGGGCGTCAGCCGGCTGTAGCGCATCGACCGCTCGATCAGTACATAGGTGATCAGCGAACCGACGGCGATGATCGGCTCCGGCCGAAGCCCGTTGTCGAACGGCATCCACGCGGTCAGCAACACCATCCCGGCGGCCCAGTTGGCGGGTTTGCTCTTGGTCACCGCAGGCCCCAGCCGGGGCAGTACCTCTCGCGACAGCAGCAGCCAGCACACCAGCCCGGCGACCAAGTCCGGCAGGCGAATCCACAGGCTCGAGTCGCTGACATGGGTCATCAGCGCCAACAGGTTGTAGTACCAGCCGAACGGGTCTTCGGGGCTACCGAACCAGCGGAAGTAGTTGGACATGTAGCCGGCCCGGTCGGCAACGCGCGCCATGCCCAGGATGTAGCCGTCGTCGGAGGAGTTGGCCCCGATCACCCACCACAGCACGAACCCGGAGATCACCGTCGCGTCGGCGAGGGTGAAGGTCCGCCAGTTCGCCGGGATCCACCGGCGCATCCGGTGCCCGTCCAACTGGTCGAGGCGCCACAGCGCGATCAGCGCGACGATCGTGGCGAGGATCGCGCCGACCATCGCGAGGAGCTTCACTGTGGTTGGGGTGGTGGAGAATCGGGTGTCGATGGTCGCCGACATCTTCAGCCCCGGCGGCGCGGGGCCGATCAGGTCGGTGAACACCCCGACGACCTGCGGGCGCAGGTTGGGGTCGGGATAGCCGCTGCGCAACTCTTTTCCGCCCGGGTCCTTGAGGCCCACGAAGGTCGCGTACGTCCCGGCCAGTGTCGAGGTGACGTCGATGTGTCGGCACCCCGCCGACGCCACCTGGTCGCGCGGCACGGACAGGATCACCACGTTGCGGTCGGTAACGTCAACCCGCTGCTGGTCGACGACGATGAACAGCGCCTGCAGGTTGGCGTCCTTGCCTTTTCGCGGTGCGGTACCCAGCACCACGCCGCCGATCGGCGGCATGTCCCGCACCACCTTGCACGGCACTTCCGCGTGGAAGTCGACGGGTGTCAGCGAAATCAGTGGCGCGGTAACACTTTTCAACTGGCCCAGTTGCGGCCAGTTGAGGTCGGCGGTGGTCTGCACGACGGGCAGCAACGGGGTGGCCACCGCCAGCAGGAACCCGATCATTCCGGCGATGGTGGCGACCCAGCGGGTCACCTTCATGTCGTCTGTCGGTGTGCTCACGGGAGTGCTCGAATCGGTCCTTGTCGGCTCCAGCCGGACACTTCCACGGCGCCCTGCTGGACGGCGGCGAGCGGCGCCACGTCATCGGGCAGCCAGCGGTGGTACTGCTCCACCTGCCCCCAGTCCCGGTACCAGTCGCCGTTGAGATACGTGGGCACCGTCGACGTCCACATCAGTGTCTGGGTGAACAGGAACGGCCCGCCGGACTTCGCCGCCTGCCACAGGTTTGACGATGCGGAGGTCTGCTTGTGGTCCGGCTGGATGCGGTAGTCGGGCAGCTCGGCGATCCCCAGGTGCTCGGAAAACGGCCGCTGGCATGGAAAGTTCGCGGCGGTGGCGATGTCCATCAACACCGGCTGCCGCCGCCCGATCAGCTGCTGCAGGGTTTTCATCACCGGTACCCGCGGCGGGGTGAACGCGAACCACTGGTCCTCGCTGAGGTTGGGGTCGTAGGCGACGATGCGGGCGACGTCGGCCTCCGGCGGTGCCCAACTGGTCGGGAAGCGCAGGTTGCGCCAGGCTGGCTGCGGTCCGATGTCGATCGGGAACATCAGCCCGAGCGGCTGCACGCTGCCGTCGGGTTTCGTTGCGCCCCATTGCAACCGGAGCGATTGACCGTAGGAGAAGTCGCCGTCCTCTTTGTACGACCAGATGGCGCCCGCGGCGGCGATGACGACCAGCGGCCGGTCCGGCGTGCGCGGCGGCATCTGGTACCACGCCGAGGTGGCGGTGGCGGCCCGGGCGTTCTCGCCGTAGCTGCCCATCACCGGGGTGCGCGCCGGGTCGAGGCCGAACGGAAGGGCGGCCTGCGAGCCGTTGACGCCGGTCGGACCCTTGCCGCCGGCAGTGCCGGCCGAGTCGGTGATCGAGGCGTTCGGCTTGTTCGGCGACGCGTCGGAGTTGACCACGCCGGGCTTGGTCACCACCGGGTCCGACTGCAAGTTGTCGCCGACGCCCTGCGGCGTGAAGCCGACCGGGTTGTCGCCGCCGAGCGGGCCGTCGGGGCCGACCTTCTGGCCCGGAACCGGTTGCAGCACGCCCTCATTGGGGTCCGGCTCGGCCAGCACGTCGTCGGCCATCGCGCAGCTGGACGACGAGAGCCCGGAGGCGATCGCGGCGAAGTTCGCCTTGCCCGTGGTGTACATCGGATAGCGCAGCACCGCGGCCTTGCCCAGCGACGCGACCTCGCCGAACACCATGATGACTGCGACCACCAGCAGCGGCGTCGAGGCCAGCACGCGGTTGCGGCGGCTGTCGGTGACCTCGGTGTGCCCGGCGTAGTCCATCCGGAAGTGCTGCCAGGCGCCCAGCAGTCCGGTCGCGATCGACAGCGCCAGGAACATCGACGTCACCGGGTGGCTCGCGATCACCGGCTGGATATCGAACCAGGGGACGCCGTAGTTGTTGACGTAGAACCAGCCGTTGATCCCCGAGGTCGCCCACGCCAGCACGAACAGCAACGCCGTCACGTACAACGTCAGGTTGCGACGGTTGTGCAGGCCGATCCGAGCCATGGCAAACGCGGTGACTGCGCCGAGCGCGCCGGCCAACCCGGCGAACGCGCCGAACTGAATGGCCCACTTCGTCGGGGTGACGTGCAACAGCAGCAGACCCATCGCGGTCGTGCCGATCAGCCGCCACGCCGGCCCACTCGCCACACCGGGCACCGTGCCGCGCCGCAGCAAGATGACCAGCACACCGAACAGGCACAGCAACATGATCAGCACGGCGAAGCGCCGCGTCATCGAGCCCTCGGCGTTGCTCTCCACGGTGAGGAAGTAATAGCGCAGGAACTCCTGGTACCAGGCGATCGTCGGGCCGACCTTGTACTTGATCCGTGCCGCCTCGGCGACTCCTGCCAGCGTCTGCGACCGGAACACCACGACGATGATCAGCGACAGCGACGCGGTCAGTGCCGCCAACGGCGCCAACAGGCCGTCAGTTGCCTTGCGCCGGGTGATGGTCCGCGCGATCGGTCGGGCGGCGGCCAGCAGTGCGGCGACGGCGATCAGGCCCTGTGGCGCCAGCGTCGCGGTCAGCGTCGCGACGATGATCGCCGTCGCGGCGGGAACCAGCCGTCGGGTGGCGATCGCGGTTTCGGCCAGCACCCAGGTGGCGACGACGCCCAGCGCGATGAGCGGCTCGGGCCGCAAGCCGTTGTTGAACGGCAGCCAGGCCGCCAGGAACACTGCGCCCGCCGTCCAGATCGCCACCCGGTTGCTGCCCAGACCGCCCCGGCCGGGGCCCAACCGTCGCAACATGTAGCGGCTGATGACCAGCCAGGTGCCGATCGCGGCCAGCGTGGCGGGCAGTCGCATCCAAACCCCGGCGGTGCTCACCGACGCGAGCTGGGCCAGCACCGACTGGTACCAGTCGAACGGCGCCTCGGAGGCGCCGAAGTAGCGGTAGTAGTTGGCCACGTAGCCGGCGTCGCCGGCGACGCGGGCCATGGTCAGGTTGTAACCGTCGTCCGACGAGGTCGCGCCGATGACATGCCAGGCCAGCAGCGTGCCGATCACGCCGGTGTCGGCCAGCCTGCGGGCACCTCCCGCTTGCGGGGGAGTGGTGACCCCGGCGCCAGCCAGATGGTGCCAGTGCCGCGGCGTCCGTCGCCCGGATTGCCGGTCCAGGACGGCCAGCGCCACCAGCGACGCCAGCACGGCCAGTGCACCGAGGGCCATCACCGCCGTTTTCAGCAACGTCGGCGCGACGACGAACCGGGTATCGACGTCGACGCGCGCCGACAGCCCCGGCTGCGCGGGCACGGTCAGATCGGTGAAGATCCCGCCGACCGCCGGCTTCTTCTCCGGCGCCAGCCCGCCGTTCGCGCCGGGGATTCCGACGAAGTCCGCGAAGGCGCCGCCCGCGTTCGCCCAGAGGTGCAGCGTGCTGCAGGCGCCGGCGGCGATCGCGGAGCGCGGTGCGGCCGCAGCGACCGAGTCACGGAACGCGACGACGACGGAGTCCTTGCCGGCCCGCACGAACAGCCCGCTCTTGCCGGCCTCGAAACCGTTGACCGGCAGCGTCGACACCACCAGTCCGCCGTCGGCGGGCAGCGTGGCGATCGCAGCGCACGGAACGGAGATGTCCAGCGCACGCGGCGCCCCGGACACCAGCGGCGCGGTGATGTCGGTGATGTGGCCGTCTTTGAGGCCCTGCGGCCACAGAATCGTGGCTGTCGTCTGGGTGACCGGAAGCAACGGAACCACCGCGCACAGCAGCGCGCCGGCGATCCCCGCGACGACGGCAATCAGCCGGGCGAGCCGATGCGTCGATCGCTGCGTGTCGTCGAGGGGCACGAGGCACGATGGTATGCGACTGGCGCCGGCGGTTATGCAACCCTCGCCGTGGGTTCTGACAAGGCCGCGGGCAGCGGCCCGGTAATGCCGGCGATGCGGCGAACCCCGCCGGGAATTAAGCGCGAATCCGACGTCCATCCGCGGTTTGGCGCGAGCCGAAATAGGACATCAGAACATGTCCGCGCCTTCGGTGGGCGTTCGACTACCCGGACGAAAGATGGTTTAGTGATCCAGCGGTGGTGAATTTAGCGCAGGAACGACAATCCACCACCGGCCATTGGCGTGAGTTGTGGAGTTCCCCCTATTCGCGAACGACCGCTGTGGTCGCCGGGGGCGTGGTGCTCTACTCCACCAACGAGTTCCTGACGATCAGCATGCTGCCCAGCACGATCAACGAGATCGGCGGCGAGCGCATCTATGCGTGGGTGACGACGCTATATCTCGTCGGGTCGGTGGTGGCTGCGGCGACGGTAAACGCGGTGCTGCACCGCATCGGCGCCTGCGTGTCGTACCTGGCGGGTTTTGCCGTCCTCGCCGCCGGAAGCCTGGTCTGCGCGGCCGCCCCCAGCATGGACATCCTGCTGGTGGGCCGCTTTTTCCAGGGGCTGGCGGGCGGCTTGCTGTGCGGTCTGAGCTTTGCGGTGATCAACGCCGTGCTGCCCCGCCGGTTGTGGAGTCGGGGTTCGGCGTTAGTGGCCTCGACGTGGGGCATCGGCGCCTTGTTCGGACCTGCCGTGGGGGGATTGTTCGCGCAGTTCGGAGCCTGGCGCTGGGCATTCGGTTTGCTGGCTATCCTGAGCGTGGGGATGGCCGTCCTCGCGCCGGGCCTGCTCACCACGGACGGCTCCGAGCAGCCCGCCGACCGTGACTCGGCCCGGATTCCGATTCCATCGGTGGTGCTGCTGGGCGCCGCAGCGCTGGCGGTCAGCGTCGCGTCGGTGCCGCACAACGCCCTCGCGACCGCGGGGTTGCTGGTCTTCGGCGCCCTGCTGATCGGCGCATTCCTGGTGGTCGACCGCCGGATGGATACCGCGGTGCTGCCCGCCAGTGTCTACGGCTTCGGCCCGCTGAAATGGGTCTACTTGACGCTGGGGCTGTTGGTCGCCGCGACCAAAGTCGATCTTTACGTGCCGTTGTTCGGTCAGCGGCTGGCGCACCTCGGGCCGATCGTCGCGGGCCTGCTTGGCGCGGCGTTGTCGCTGGGCTGGACGATCAGCGGGTTCGGCAGCGGCTCACTGAACAGGTCGCGCACGATCGTGACCGTGGTGATCGCCGCGCCGCTGGTGATGGCCGGTGGCCTGGCGGTGGCCGGCGTCACCCACGTGCAGGGGGCGACGGCAGGGGTCGTCGTCGTATGCGCGGTCGCGCTGCTGGCCGTCGGGGTGGGTATCGGCGCCGCCTGGCCGCATTTGTCGGCGTGGGCGATGAGTGATGTCGACGATCCCGCTGAGGGCGGTGCCGCCGCGACCGCGATCAACTCGGTGCAGCTGGTTTTCGGTGCGTTCGGCGCCGGCCTGGCCGGCGTGGTGGTGAACCTCGTCGACGGCGGCGGAGCCTCGGCCGCCCGGTGGGCATTCGCGGTCTTCGCGCTTCTCGCGCTGACCGCCTGCTTCACCGCTTTCCGCGCGGGGCGCGGGCAAGTCGGCTACTAACCCGAAGGCGATCGCAAGCGCGGCGGGAGCCGGGCGCAGCGGGTCGCCGCCAGCTAACCGCGTCGTAGCGGAGCGGGGCTCCACAGGCCGCTGCGGGTCGCGGAACCAAGGTCGAGTTCAGCCGGCTCGGCGTCGGGGTAGTACGGCGTCAACCGTTGCAGCGTGCCCCAGTCGCGGGACCAGTCGTCCTTCAGATACGTCGCCACCGTGCTCGCGCGCACCAGCAATTCAGCGACGCCGAGCGGGCCGCCGCCGTTTTTGTCCATCACCGGCGAGTTGGCCTCGGCGCCGAACCGGTCGGGCAGTATCCGCCACTTCGGCACCTCGTCCACGCCGTTCTGGTGGCCGAACGGCCGCTGGCACGGGAATGCCAGGCCGACCAGCCAGTCCAGCAGTACCGGGTCCGACGAACCGACCACCTCCTGCAGCGTGCGCAGCCGTGGGATCCGCGGCGGGGTGACGGCGATCCAGTGCATCGGCGCCAAGTCTTCGTCGCTGACCACGACTCGCACCTGGGTGGCGTCCGCGGGTAGCGCGGACAGCGGTGCCCGCAGGTTACGCCACGCCGGTGCCGCACCGACGTCGGCGAGTCCGGTCGAGCCGCCCGGCTTGTTGGCGGCGGCCTGCTTGTCGTTGGCCCACTGGATTTCGACCTCGCCGTAGTTGAACCGGCCCGCCGCCGACACCACCAACAGCGGTCCGGACTCGCTGCGGGGAGGCAGCTTGTACCAGGCCGACCGTAGCCGGGCCGGCACCTGGACGCCGGATCGCCAGCTGCCCAGCACCGGGGTGTGTGCCGGATCGAGACCGTAGGGTAGCCGCGCGCGCGAGCCGTTGATGCCGGGCGCGGCCGTGGTGCCGCCCTCGTTGCCGGCTTCGCCGCTGGTGACGTTCCCGTCGTCGCTGACGAAGCTGCGGTCACCGGGACGTTCCATCACCGGGTCGGCCGACACCGAAGCGGGAATACCATTGGCGTCGAAGCCCTCGGCGAAACCGCCTGCCAGCGCATCTTTCTCGTCCCCGGAGACCGGCTTGAGCATCCCGGCGTTCGGGTCCTGCTCGACGAGGACGTCGGTGGCCAGGCCACAGGTCTTTCCGGTTAGTGCCTGCAGGTTGGAGCGCCCCACCGACCACGCCGGGTACTGGTCGGTCATGCCCAGTGTCAGTGACAGCACCTGGAAGAAGACCACCGCCCACGCGGCAATTCCCAACGGGGATCGGATGATTCGACCCAACCGCGAATCGCGGGGCGGGTCGGCGTCGGTGCCGCTCCTGACGAAGTGGAACCAGGCCGCCAACATCGCGGCAAGAACGCTCAGCCCCAGGAAGCCGGTGGTGAACCCGAAATGCCACTGCGGGAACGCATTCGACCACGGCACACCGAAGTTCGAAACATACCACCAGCCGTTGACGCTGGCGAACGACAGTGCGACGACGAACAACACGATCGAGGCGAACAGTGTCCGGTTGCGTCGCGAGCGCATCGCCGTCGCGGTCACCGCCACCGCGGCCAGCGCGGCCAACGAACCCGCCAGCCCGGCGAACACCCCGAAGTGGTGCGTCCACTTGGTGGGCGTGAACATCATTGCGATGAACGAGATCACCGTGATCCCGATGATGCGACGGCTCGGCCCGGTGGCGGTGCCCGGAATCCGCCCCTTGCGCAACGTCATTGCGATCGACACCGCGAGCGCGACCAGCAGCACCAGCAACGCGAACCGTCGGGCGATCGATCCGTCCGGGCTGGCCATGAACAGCCGCTCGTAACGGATGTGCTCGTCGAACCAACTCAGGCTGGGTCCGAGCGCGCGCTTGAGCGAGGTCGCCTGCAGCTCGCCGGCCAGCGTCTGGTCGCGGAAGATCAGGATCACGTTGACGGTGATCGCCGCGACGATCGGCGCCAGCAGCGCCAGCACACCGAACCGCCGCGAGCGGCGCGCGACGATGGTGCGCAGCGGGCCGATTGCGACCAGCAGCGCACCGATCGACGCGATACCGGTCGGCCCGGAGAACAGCGTCAGCGCGCCGATGATGCAGGCCGCAGCCACCGGCAGCAGCCGACTGGTGGCCACCGCGCGCTCGACCGAACACCAGGTCAACAGGATGCCGAGGGCGATGATCGGCTCCGGCCGCAGACCGTTGTCCAGGGGCAGCCAGACCGCCAGGAATACGCCGGCGGCGCTCCATGCCGCCGCGCGCGAGGTCTTGACGGCATGGCCCAGCCGCGGAATGACCTCCCGGCTGATCACCCACCAGCAGGCCAGCGCCATCAGCAGCGTCGGCAGCCGCATCCAGATGCTCGTGGCGCTGACATGCGCCCACAGCGCCAACAGGTCGTAGTACCAGCCGAACGGCGCTTCGGGCGTACCCAGCCAGCGGTAGTAGTTGGCCATGTAGCCGGCGTGCTCGGACACCCGGGCCATGGTCAGGATGTAGCCGTCGTCGGCGGTGTTGGCGCCGACGAAATGCCACCACACCAGCACCAGCGTGACCAGGCCGTCGAGTCCGCTGATCGACCACCAGCGCGGCGGCAGGAAGCGACGGTGCCGGGTGCCGTCGGCGGTGTCCAGCACGTGCAGTGCGATCAGCGCGGCCAGCGTCAGCGCGACGCCGAGCACCATCGCGGCCATCTTCTCCGGCGTCGGCGAACTGCTGTAGCGGGTGTCGATGGTGGCCGAGAGTGTCAGACCGGGCGGAGCCGGCCCGGTCAAGTCGGTGAAGACGCCGACGATCTGCGGCCGGAAGTCGTAGCCGCTGCGCTCACCGCGCCGGGCCGCGCCGGGATGCTCGGCGGTGGGGCCCTGTGTGAGGCCGACGAACTCGCCGATGACCCGGTCGGCGTGCGCGGTGAACACCAATTTCTGGCAGTCGCTGCTCAGCACCTGGCTCAACGGCGCGACAACCAGGGGCACGTTGCGCAGGACCAGCACGAGGTCGTCGTTGGCCCGCTCGATCAGCAGTCCGCGGTCGACGGCCTTGGGTGCCTGCTTGGGGACCGTCGACAGCAGCACAGTCTTGCCCGGGCCGGACAGGCCGGCGGCGGCCTGGCACGGGATGCTGATGTTGAGGTCGGTGGCGACGTAGCCGATCAGCGGGGCCGCGACGCTGCTGAGCATCCCGTTTTGCGGCCAGTTCAGTTGGGCGGTGGTCTGTTTGACCGGTAGCAGCGGCGTCGCGATGGCCAGTATGCTGCCCAGCAGACCGGCGACGACGGCGACCAAGCGGGCGACCCGATAGCTCCTGTCCGTGTCGCCCACGGTGCTTGATGCTAATTGCTCCCGCCGCGCCGCCTCGGTAGCCATCAGGGTTTGCGAATGGCCAACACGAACGGGCCGATCGTGGTCACGCTGAACCGCGGGTCGGCGAAGATCGCGGCGTCGAGCTCCACCGTGTAGCGACGCACGTTGGGCTGGTTGGGGTAGACGTCTTCAGCCAGTCGCAGGGTGTAGCTGCTTCCCCCGGTCAGCGATGCAGCGCCCGCCGAGCCGCCGTGCCGCATCAGGAACACCGTCGGCGGCGCCCACGGCAGCGTGTCCAGCGCGTGGACGAACGGGTCGGCGGTGGTGAGTTTGGCCCAGCCCTTGATTGCGGCCGAGCGCTTGTCGAACTGCGCCAGCGGGTTGGCGTAGTGCGACGTCAGGCTCTGAAATCCGTAGTAGGGGTAGTACGACAGGAAGCTGTAGTCGGCGGTCAACACCACCGTCTGGTCGCGTGGTCTGCCGGTCGTCCGGGTGATCGCGCTGTCGATCTGGCCGTAGAACTTCTCCGAGCCAGGCGGACGGCGGTCGCCGCGCTGGCCGTGACCGTCGGTGTCGGTGTAGGCGATGGTCAGGTCGGGCCTTAGCACGTCGGGGATGTCCTGGCTGAACGCGATCGCCGCGGCCAGCCCGATCGATGTCGCCACCGGTAGCACGGCGCGGCGCCAGGCCCGCTCGCGCCCTCGCGCGGCTAAAGCCGAAGTGAGCTCGACGAAGCCGAAGACACCCGCGGCGGTCAGCAACACCGTCAGGGTGGGCTGCAGACGGAATGAGAGCAGCGTGGTGCGGGCCAGGGTGGCGAGCATCGACAGCAGCGACCACGCGTAGACCGCGAGCACGCCGATGGCCAGGCCGGCCGCGCGCACCGACGTCCGCGCTCGTATGACCAGCCACAACGTCCCCAACAGGCACAGCGCGCCGAGCAGGGTGAACGTCAGCATCGGAAAGGTCAGCTCGGCGCCGTCGGCCGGCAGGTAGTGGAAGGCACTGCCGGTGTTGCTGACCGGGTCGTGAGCCGCGCGCAGCAGAAACGGCAGCCAGGTCGTCGTCGCGATGGCTGCCGCGATCGCGCCGATCACGGCCAGCCGGGCCAACGGGTCCAGCGCGGCTCTGAGCCCGTCGCGGCGCCGCGACGCCGCCAGCGTCAGCGCCATCAGCAGCAAGGTGAACGCGCTGTAGGCCAGCAGCAGCGAGTAGAAGGTCGCCGCAACGCCCAGGAAGATTCCCGCGCCGATCACCGCAGCCCAGCCACCCCTCGCGAGTGTGTGGCCAGTCTCACGTTCGACGTCGAGCGCGCGGCCAGCTTCACGATCGCGAGCACGCAGACCCGACCAGGCCAGGACAAACACCGGCGGTAGCAGCACGGTGAGCATCGCCGAGTACGGCTCCGGCGAGCTGTAGGCCAGCGTCACCGCGGCCGTCGCGGTCGTGACGATCAGCGCGTACTCGAAGCGGATCATCCGCGACCACAACACCAACGCCATGGCGATCGCGATCGTGATGGAGGTGATCGCCCACGGCTTGAACGTCTCCCAGCCAGGCGTGCCGGTCAGCGCGGCAACCCGCCCGCCGATCCAGAACCAGCCCGGCGGGTAGAACGGCGGCAGACCGGCGTATGTCATGTCGTGCAGCGTCGGGCTGTCGGTGAACCGAGTCAGGTATTCGGTGCGGAACTGCTGGTCGACGGAGATCCCGAACAGGTAGAGCTTGGTGGCGCCCAGCGGCATGCCGAGCGTCACCACCGAGAAAGCCGACACGAAGACCGTCGCAAGCAGCTGCGCCATTATGCGTCGGCCACGCCGTGAAACCCAACCCGCATAAAGCAATCCGGCCAGGCAGCCGACCTGGCCGACCGTCGTCAGTGCGTGCAGTTGATTCGACGACGGGTAGGCCGGCCACTGCACTCGGCCGATCGCGGTCAGCGACACCACCGCGACCGCCGCTGCGATCGCGACCGCAATCACCAGGTGGCCGACGGCGGCCAGCGCGTTGCGCATCTAGAAGGGCAACTTGCGGAAGATCGGCCGCGGAATGTGCCGCAGCACCGTCATCAGGTAGCGGACCGGGCCGGGCGCCCAGACGAGCTCTTTGCCCTTGGCGGCCGAGGTGACCGCAAGCTCGGCGACGTACTCCTTGTCGACGGTGAACGGCGCCTCCTTGGCGCCGGTCGACTTCCAGTGCTCGAGTGTGGTTGTGGTGCGAACCTGACCGGGCCGGATCACCAGCACGCGAACCCCGTACTCGCGCAACGCCTCTCCGAGTCCGAGGTAGAAGCCGTCCAGGCCGGCCTTGGTGGAGCCGTAGACGAAGTTCGACCGGCGCACCCGCTCGCCGGCGACTGAGCTCATCGCGATGATGCGGCCGAAGCCTTGCCCGCGCATCTTCTCGGCTAGCAGAACGCCGACGGAAACCGCTGCGGTGTAATTGATCTGGGCGATCTGCACCGCCTTGCGCTGGTCCTGCCACAGCTCCTCGGCATTGCCGAGCAGACCGAACGCGACGATAGCCACGTCGATATCGCTGCCGCCGAAAGCAGCATCGATCACCGCGGGGTGACTCGCGGTGTCGACACCGTCGAAGTCGATCCACTCGACCGACTTGGCTCCCGCCGCCTTCATCTGCGCGACGGCCTTGTCCTTGCCCGGGTGGTTGGGCAGGTCGGCCAGCACAATTCGCGCGTGGGCGTTCTGCAAATAGCGCTCGCAGATGGCCAGCCCGATCTCGGACGTGCCGCCCAGTAGCAGGATGGCCTGCGGGTTTCCTACGGCGTCAAGCACCATTTACAGCAGCTCCAAACGTCGGGCCAGGTCGGAGACGAAGACTCCGGAGGGATCGACCTTGCGGCGCACCGCAATCCATTCGTCGATACGGGGATACATGGCGTGGAAGTTGTCGGCACTGACCCGCGAGTCCTTGGCCGTGTAGACCCGACCGCCGAATTCCATGACGCGGGTGTCGAGTTCGTTGAGGAATTCGTTGACGCCGGGCTTGTTCGGGAAGTCCATCGCGACGTTCCAGCCGGCCATCGGGAAGCTCAGCGGCGCCTTGTTGCCGGGGCCGAACAGCTTGAAGACATTGAGGAACGAGTAGTGGCCTTGGGTCTGAATCCACCGGATGATGCCCTTGAACTCCGCCATGGCGTCCGGCGGCACCAGGAATTGATGCTGGGCGAAACCCATTGGGCCATAAGCATATTGCCACCCGGTCGTCAAATCCAGCATATGATAGAACTGCGTCAAGTTGACGATCTTGTCCCGGTAGTTCCCGCTCATCCGGTAAAAGGCCGCACCGGCCATGCTGCCGGTCAGCTTGGTCACCACGCCGACCGGGAACACGTTGGGCACGGCGGGCAGTTGGGGTGCGGTGAACTGCAGCGGATTCTTGGCCAGCTTGGGCGGTAGCTGGTCCAGCCTGGCCAGGCTGCCGCGGCTGATCGCCGCACGGCCCAGCTTGGGCGGCGCGCTGATCGAGTCGAACCAGGCACTGGAGTAGGTGTAGTTGTCCTCGGTGCCGTCCAGGTGCGCCGCGACCGTCTCGTCCAGATCATGAGTGGCAATCCCGTCGGCGATGAAGTACGCGGTCTCGGTCGGCGTCATCGCGATGGTGGCGCGTAACACGATCCCGGTCAGACCGTTGCCGCCGACGGTGGCCCAGAACAGCTCGGCATCCTCGCCGTCCGGCGTGAGGTGGCGGATCTGCCCGTCGGCGGTCAGCAGCTCCATCGACACGACGTGGTTGCCGAAGCTGCCCGCGCTGTGGTGGTTCTTGCCGTGGATGTCGCAGGCGATCGCCCCGCCGACGGTGACCTGGCGGGTGCCGGGCAGCACGGGCACCCACAGCCCGAACGGCAGCGCCGCCTTCATCAACTGGTCGAGGCTGACGCCGGCGTCCACCTCGGCCCGGTAGCTGTCGGAGTCGATCGAGTGGATCTTGTGCAGCGGCGTCATGTCGATCACCAGGCCGCCGCCGTTTTGCGCGTTGTCGCCGTACGAGCGGCCCAAGCCGCGGGCGATCACGCCGCGACCACCGGAGTCGGCGACCTGGCCGACCGCCTTGGCGATCAGCTCGGTGTCCGGGGTCGACAGCACGTCCGCGACCGACGGCGCGGTGCGGCCAAAGCCCGTCAGCGGGGTTTTAGTGGTGGGAATGTCGCTGCTCAACATCGTCAAAGAGGGTACCGCCTGAACTGGGCCGCTCAGCGCAGGCGGAAGATCACCGACCGCTGGACGACGAAGTTGATCACGGTCGCGGTGCCCTGCGCGATCACGAATGCGGCTGGCACTCGCCACGGCTCGTGGACGAACTGCAGGTAGAACAGGTAGTTGATGCCGACCTGAACGCAGTAGGTGAGCGCGTAGAGCACGCAGACCGCGATGAATCGGGCCCGGCTCGGCGGCGCCTGGAACGTCCAGCGGCGGTTGATCAGGTAGGCGGTGGTGGTGCCGGCGATGAAGCTGAGCGACTTGGCGACGTTGACCTGCAGGCCGACCTGCAACAGCACGACGTACAGCCCGAAGTCAACGATCGCGGACAGGCCGCCGGTGACGATGAATCGCCACGCCTGTGTCTTCAGCGGCAGCGGGGAGTTCGCCGCGATCTCAGCCATCGGCGGGAAGTCTACGGGGGGCCGGTGCGCGACCAAGCCGGACCGCGAAACAGCAGTCAGGGTCGCGCTCCGCGGCGCATCGCAGCCCTGGCTTCTGCCTCGCGGACCAACCAGGCCCGCTAGACCCAGTAGGCCACCCGAGCCCGGTACTGGCGCATCGCGAACGCCGCCATCAGCCAGCCCACGACCGTCAGCCCGATCACGACCGCCCAGTGCCGCAGCTCCTGGTGCGACCCGAGCAGCGGCGCGCGCACGATGTCCACATAGTGCAGCAGCGGGTTGAACTCGACGATCTTCGCCCACTGCCCGGCGCCTTGCTGTCGCAGCGTGGCGTCGTTCCAGATGATCGGCGTCATGAAGAACAGCAACTGGACGACGGAGAACAACAGCGGGCCGATGTCGCGGAACCGGGTCGCGAGGATGCCGAAGCACAGCGACACCCAGACGCAGTTCAGCACGATCAGCGCCAGCGCCGGGATCACCGCCAGGTCGGCCCACGACCACGGTTTCGGAAAGATGATCGCGATGACCAGATAGATGACGATGTTGTGCCCGAACAGGATCATCTGCCGCCACACCAGCCGGTAGACGTGCACGCTCAGCGGCGTCGGCAGTTGTTTGATCAATCCTTCGTTGGCGACGAACACCTCGGCGCCGTCGAGGATGGACGCGTTGATCAGATTCCAGATGATCAGGCCGAGGGTGACGTAGGGCAGGTGCACCGACAGCTGTAGGTGGAACAACTTGGAGTACAGCCCGCCCATCGCGACGGCGGTGGTGCCGGTGGCGATGGTGATCCAGAACGGCCCCAGCACCGAGCGGCGGTAGCGCTGCTTGATGTCCTGCCAGCCCAGGTGCAGCCACAGCTCGCGGCGGCGGTACCCGTCGGCCAGGTCACCCCAGGCCCGGCCAAACGTCTTCGACTCCGACGCGATATCGACCGAGGTCATCGGCGCCACTCCTTCGCATCGCTGCGCTCTGCATCGTCATTGGCGCGGGTCATGAGCGCCTTTCGAACTGTTCGCGGCGGCCCAGCCGGCGCAGCCGCAGCCACTCCAGCAGACCTTTGGGGTCGCGACGGGATATCAGGAAGAACCAGCCGAACCGAAGCCATTCCTGGACAACCAGTTTGCGCAGACCGGGCTGCGCCATCAGGTATCCGCGGTTGCGGTAGGTGAAGTAGCGCTTGGTCGCGTCGTCCGGATACTGCGCGTGCATCCTCCCCGCCAGGATCGGCTTGAACTCCGCCGACCCGCAGGGATGCAGGTACGCCGTGTCCAGACAGGTGCCGAACGCCAGCCCGGAGCGGACCAGCCGACGATGCATCTCCACCTCGTCGCCCCGGACGAACAGTCGAAGGTCGGGCACCCCGATCGCCTCGAACGCCGACGCCGCAAACAGCGCGCCGTTGAACAGCGACGCGATGCCCGGCAGCAGGTGCTGGCCGGCCTCGGTGCGTAGTTCGCTGACCAGCCGCCGCCAGACCAGGCCGCGGCGCAACGGAAACGCCAGCCGCGCAGGGTCGTCGGCGTTACACACCATCGGCGACACTTCGTCCAACCGATGCGTGTCGGCGCAGGCGAGCAGGGTGGCCAGCACCTCGCTGTCCTGCGGGTGACCGTCGTCGTCGGCCAGCCACACCCAGTCGGCGCCCAGTGCCAGCGCGTGCAGAATGCCGAGCGCGAAACCGCCTGCGCCGCCGAGGTTTCGGTGCGACGGCAGATATGTCGTCGGAACGGGTTGCCCCGCAACCAGATCGCGGACACGGTCGTCGGAATCGTTGTCGACCACGATCAACTGGTCCAGCGGCCGACTCTGGGTACTCAGCACGCCCAGCGACTTGGCCAGCAGGTCGGGGCGCCGATGAGTCACCACGACGGCGCACACCATCTCACTCACGAGGCGATGCCGTTTCCGCCAGCACCTCGCGCACGTGCCGAGCGGCGTCTTCGCCCTCGTAAGACCGCACGACGTCTTCGATGCTGCCGGTGAGCTTGATGACGCCGTGGTCGATCCACATCGCCGTCTTGCACAGCCGGGCCAGGAATTCGTTGGAATGGCTTGCGAACACCAGGATTCCGGACCGCTCGACGAGTTGCTGCAGCCGCGTCTGCGCCTTCTTCAGGAAGTCGGCGTCGACGGCACCGATGCCCTCGTCGAGCAGCAGGATCTCCGGGTCGATGCTGGTGACCACGCCCATCGCCAACCGCACCCGCATCCCGGTGGAGTAGGTCCGCAGTGGCATCGACAGGTAGTCGCCGAGTTCGGTGAAGTCCGCGATCTCGTCGACCTTGGCCAGCATCTGCTTGCGGGTCTGCCCGAGGAACAGCCCGCGGATGATGATGTTCTCGTAACCGGAGATCTCCGGGTCCATCCCGACGCCGAGGTCGAACACCGGCGCCACCCGGCCGCGGATGAGGGCCGAGCCGCGGGTCGGCTCGTAGATCCCCGAAAGTAGCCGCAGTAGAGTCGATTTCCCGGCCCCGTTGTGGCCGACCAGTCCGACCCGGTCACCGAGTTCCAGCGACAGGGTGATGTCCCGCAGCGCCTCGATGACCACCACGTTGGACGCATTGCGCCCGATCGAGCCGCCCAGGAACGTCTTCTTCAGCGAGCGCGACTTGGCGTCGAAGATTGGAAACTCCACCCACGCGCCGTGGGTTTCGATGTGTGGACCAGTTGGTGTCACCGGTTGCCTACAGGTATTGCCCAGTGCCGGAACCGGATCTGCCGTGGCCGGTGGCTCCCGGCGGCAAGCCACGTTGCTCCCGCATCTGCTCTAGCTGCGCGCGGGCGGCCATCTGCTGCGCGAACAGCGCGGTCTGGATGCCGTGGAACAGCCCTTCCAGCCAGCCGACCAGCTGGGCCTGCGCGATGCGCAGTTCGGCATCGGACGGGACGCTGCCCTCGGTGAACGGCAGCGTGAGCCGATCGAGCTCGTCGCGCAGCTCTGGCGCCAACCCGTCTTCGAGCTCGGCGATGCTGGTGGCGTGGATCTCGCGCAGCCGGTTGCGGCTGGCGTCGTCGAGCGGTGCCGCCCGCACCTCCTCGAGGAGCTGCTTGATCATCGTGCCGATCCGCATCACCTTGGCCGGTTGCTCGACCAGGTCGGTGATCGAGCGGTCATCCGGGTCTTGGTCGGTATCTTGCACCATCGCCATCAGCCGGGGGTCGACGCTGCCGATGACCTCGATGCCGTCGTCATTACTCAATGCTTGTCACCTTTGGGAGTTGTGGGGGTGCGCCCAGGACCCAGCCATTCGTAGATCCAGGCGTCACCGCCGTCGTAAATCTTCCTCCACCACTTCGAATGGTCTATCGACACTAGTCCGTCCGGCACTTTGAACCCCCGAACCGTGGGCGCGCTGGTCAGGATGTATCGGATGTTGAGCGCCTTGATCGCCTCGGGGACTAATGCGCGCTTGTCCGCGGGCACCCCGGGCAGTGCGTCGGCATCGGCGTACGCCCAGAAGATGTACCGGTAGTAACCCGGGCCGGTTTGCTGCGGGAAGTCGTAGTGCGTCCACAGCGGGTGCAGGTCGGCGACCGCGTACATCCACGCGGTGCCGTCGACGTTGGAATTGCCGATCAGCGTGGTCCGCGCGCCCGGCAGCGCGGCCAGGTGGGCAAAAGCGTCGAGGTCGTGCTGGTTGATGATCACCGAGTCGTACTTGTCGCCGAACAACACCAGATGCCGATACAAGTAGTGCCGCGCGGTGAGCACGGTGGTCAGCGTCAGTAATGTCACGACCGTCGAAACCCAGACGGCATCAGGCGCTTTCACCAGCATCCTGCCCAGCGCGACGGCGCCGACCACCAACGTGAACACCGCGACCGCCGCCATCGGGGTCACCAGCATCGTCACCACCGCGGAGAGTCGGCGCGGGTCGTTGTAGAAGAACTGGCTGAACTGCTCGATCGCTGTGCCCAGCGGATTGCGGAACGGCGCCCCGGAGTAGATCGTCGCCACGGTGAGCACCAGCCAGAGGACCGGCGGCCACCAGAGTTTCTTGTACAGCAGGATCGCCATACCGAGGCCGCTCAGTGCGACCAGGGCGTACTGCGTCGGGAAGTCGTTGAGGTGACGGGTGTGCAGCAGCAGCGCGTCGATCACGCCCTGCTTGACGGGCTTGAAGCTGGGGAAGGCGTGCCCGGCGATGATGCCGGCCTGCTTGGCCACCCCGATGAACTGCGACGCCAGGATCAGCACCGCCGGCACCGCCGAGGCCGCGAGCGTCAGCAGGTCGGCGAGCCGGCCGCGCACCGGATGCCACCACCCGTCCATCAGCCACCAGGCCGCCGCGAACAGGATTACCACGAAGCCCCCGGTCAGATGCACCGAGAAGACACCGACCAGCGCCAGCACCGCCGACGGCACCCGGTCACGGTGCGCCAGCGTCGAGACGACCAGAACGAACGTCGGGATCGCGACGCCGTAGGCCGCCAGGTTCGGCATCGCCGCGGTGCCGAACTCTACGTAGGGCACCGAGGTGAACGACGCGGACAGCGCCGCCGCCGTCGCGGCCAGGCCCGCGGCATACCGGGTGCGGGGGCGGGCCAGGTGCCAGGTCAGCATCGCGGCGCTGGAGGGGAACAGCCAGACCGCCGCCGCCACCGCGCTGACCGTGTAGCCGGTCGTCGGGGCCGCGCCGGTGAGTTGGCAGTAGACCGCGGTCAGCGCGTGAAACACCGACGGGTAGTACAGCGGCTGGTGGGTCTCGACATTGCGCAGATCGCCCATGTGGGTCGACGACGCCTGGCCGGTGTCGAGGATGAAGCGGACCGTGTTGGCGTGCCAGACCGCGTCCCAAGTGCTGGGGATCGACTGCCAATGGACCAGGCCGCGAGAGGCCGCCCACATGATCAGCAACCCGCCCAGCACCACCCCGGCAGCCATCGTCAACGCCTGCCGGCGTTCGATACCCAGCGCTTGAGCCGCCTCGTCCCGGTAGCGGGCCGCCAACGGCTGCACACCGATCATCACGATGCCCACCGCGGCGAGTGCGGCGAGTGCTGTCCACCCGTTCCAAGGGATGCCGATTGCGCCGAACGGGATTATCGCCAGCGCGACCACGCCGTAGGTCAGCGCCGGGCCAACTGCGATGGCGATCGGCCATGTCAGCGCAGCGATTCTTCCGACGATGGCCCCCGGGACGATCAGCAAAAACAAGGCGATCAGCGTTCCGAAGCACAGCCCCACGCGATTATTATGGCGGGCCGGGTGACCTGGCTCGGGACGGCGGGGATGTATCCGGGTGCCGGGTAGGCGTCCCGGTTCCGCTTATTGTGCATGGCTCTAAGGTGGCTGCTATGGCATACGACGTCGCTCGAGTGCGCGGGTTGCACCCGTCGCTCGGGGACGGTTGGGTGCACTTTGATGCCCCGTCCGGAATGCTCATTCCCGACTCGGTGGCGACCACCGTCTCGACGGCCTTCCGCGGGTCCTTTCCCAGCACCGCCGGCCCGCACCCGTCGGCCAAACGCAGCGTGGCCGTGCTCGACGCGGCCCGCCAGGCGGCAGCAGACCTGGTCAACGGCGACCCCCGCGGTGTGGTGCTGGGCGCCGACCGTGCGGTGTTGCTGGCGTCGCTGGCGGACGCATCGTCGACCCGCGCCGGCCTGGGCCACGAGATGGTGGTCACCCGCCTCGACGACGAGGCGAACATCGCGCCCTGGCTACGTGCGGCGAACCGGTTCGGCGCCAGGGTCAAGTGGGCCGAGGTCGACATCGAGACCGGCGACCTGCCGTCGTGGCAGTGGGAGGGCCTGATCGGGCAGTCGACGCGGCTGGTCGCGGTGACGTCGGCGTCGGGGACGTTGGGCACCGTCACCGATCTGCGCTCGGCGACCAAGCTGGTCCACGACGTCGGCGGGTTCGTCGTGGTCGACCATTGCGCTGCGGCGCCGTACCGGCTGATCGACATCGACGAGATCGACGCCGACGTGGTGGCGGTCAACGCCGTCAACTGGGGCGGTCCGCCGTTGGGCGCGTTGGTATTCCGGGACCCGGCGATGATCAACACGTTCACCTCGGTGTCGACCAACCCGTACGCAACCGGGCCGGGCCGCCTGGAGGTCGGCGTGCACCAGTTCGGCCTGCTCGGCGGCTTCGTCGCCAGCATCGAGTACCTGGCCTCGCTCGACGAGTCGGCCCGCGGGACTCGGCGCGAAAGGCTCTCTACCTCAATGCAATCCGCGACGACTTACCTGGACGGGATCTTCGAGTACCTGATGGGGTCGCTGCGCTCGCTGCCGCGGGTGGTGGTGATCGCCCGCCCAGAGTCGCGGATTCCGGTGGTCAGCTTCGCGGTGCACGACGTGCTGGCCGAGCGGGTGGTGCAACGGTTGGCGGACAACGGGATTCTGGCGATCTCCGATGCCAACTCGCGGGTGCTCGATGTGATCGGGGTCAACGACGTCGGCGGCGCGGTCACCGTCGGCCTGGCGCACTATTCGACGATTGCCGAGGTCGACCAGTTGGTACGCGCTTTGGCGTCGCTGGGCTGACGTCACGGCGCGAGCAGACGCAGAATCGCACAGTTCGCAGCGCGAACGTGCGATTCTGCGTCTGCTCGCGCTACTCGACCGTCAGCACGATCTTCCCGGTCACCTCTCCCGCGGACAGCAATCGGTGCGCCTCGCCGGCCTGCTGAATCGGCAGCCGAACCCCGATCACCGGGCGGACACGCCCGTCGGCAATCATCGGCCACACCGACTCCGTCACCGCTGCGACGACGTCGCTCTTGCTGTTCGGCCCGGTCGTCGGCCGGCCGCGTAGCGTCGTGCCGATCACCTGCGCTCGTTTGCCCATCAGCTTGGCGATGTTGAGTTCACCCTTGACCCCGCCCTGCATGCCGATGATGACCAGGCGGCCGTCGGTGGCCAGCGCGTCGAGGTTCCGGTCCAGGTATGCCGCCCCCATGATGTCGAAGATGACGTCGGCTCCGCGGCCAGCTGTCTCCTCGTGCACCCGCGCGACGAAGTCCTGGTCGCGGTAGTTGATCAGGATTTCGGCGCCGAGTTCGCGGCACGCGTCCAGCTTGGCCGCTGAGCCAGCGGTGACGGCGACCCGGGCGCCCAGCGCGCGGGCGATCTGGATGGCATGGCTGCCGACGCCGCTGGCACCGCCGTGCATCAGCAGCAGTTGACCCTCGTGCAGATGTGCCGTCATCACCAGGTTCGACCAGACCGTGCACGCCACCTCCGGCACCCCCGCGGAGTCGACGAGGTCGAGGCCGACCGGATGCGGCAGCACCTGACCGGCCGGAACTGCGACGTATTCGGCGTAGCCGCCGCCGGACAGCAAAGCGCAGACTTCTTGTCCCGGCGCCCAACCGTGGACGTCGTCGCCGACTGTCTCGATGACGCCGGAGACTTCCATCCCGAGCAATTCGCTCGCGCCGGGCGGCGGCGGATACTGGCCGGCGGCCTGCAAGAGGTCGGCCCGGTTGACCCCGGCGGCGCTGACCTTGATCAGCACGTCGTCACGGCCCGGGGTGACGTCTGGGACTTGCTTCCACTGGAGTCGATCGGCCGATTCGGCGACTATGCCATGCATGCTTGCCACGCTACTACCTGCCGATTGTGACTGTTCCAAAGGCGATGTGTCGCATAGCATGACGTGATGGCCGCCCTGATTGCCGGCCGGACAGCCAGTGAGATGCCCGGGCTGGATGTTGCTGAGCAGAAGTCGTGGCAACACTTCCTGGATTCCACCCTGCGGTTGTATGCGACGCTCAATCGTCGACTCACCGAGGTACACCAGCTGTCGGTGTTCGACGTCAGGGTCCTCGACATGTTGGATCATGCCCCGGCCGGCTGCGCCCGGATGGGTGACCTCGCCGAGGCGTTGGCGTCGCTGCCGAGTCGGCTCACCCGCCAGGTCCGCCGCCTGGAGGCGCAGGGACTGCTACGCCGCGAGGCGAGCCCGGACGATCGGCGCGGGGTGGTTGCCGCGATCACCGATGACGGTCGCAGGATTGCGCGAGAGGCCATGGTGACCTACGCCGAAGGCATCCGCGCCCACTTCCTCGGCCCGTTGTCGCGCTCGCAGGTTGTCGCGGTCGGCGAGAACTGCCGTCGGATCAGCGCCGCACTGAAAACTTGTGACTAGGCCCGGCTACCCTTGTCCGCGGTGGCGTGGCAGAGCGGCCTAATGCACTCGCCTTGAAAGCGAGAGACGGCTAACACCGTCCGGGGGTTCAAATCCCTCCGCCACCGCTCTTACGCGAGCAGAGTGAACTGCGCTGACGTGATGCCGCTCCGGTGACCTCGTCGGTGATCATTGTCGGCCGCGAAGTAGTCCTGCGATCGCCCGGCTAGCACGGGTACTGCGCCTGCACCGCTCAACTATGACGCAGGTTTACCGAACGCGCGGTATCTCAGCGGCGATGGTGTCCATCAAGGCGGTGTACCGCTTGACCTCTGGGTCGCGGCCGGGCTTGCCGCTGCTGACCACGCCGGCTGCCAGCTGGCGCTCGGGGTCGTTCCAGATCGCGCAGTTGACCAGCCCCAAATGGCCGAACGCCTTGTCGGCACCGCGGCCGAACGGGCCGAATCTTTTTGTGCCGAGCTGGAATCCGGTGCCCCAACGAGCCGGCAGCAGACCGGTAGCGACGTCCGGTCGCAGCCGGCGGCATTGCTTCGCCGCGCCTTTCAGTGTTTCCGGGCTCATCACCCGGACGCCGTCGAGTTCGCCTCCACGACGCCATATTTCGGCGAATCGCGACATCTCGTCGGCGTTCGAGATGGTGTTGGACGACGGGACGACGGTCTTGAGGAACAGTGGCGTGTTGGTGATCGGGATGATCTCATGTGTCGTACCCCCGACCGCTTTGCGGAAGGCGGCCGCGATCGGCGCCGGCAGCAACGGGTTGCCGGTGGGGTGGCTGTGCGCGACCAAGGGGATATCTTCTTCTGCCACACCGAAATTAGTCCACCGGAAGTTCAATGGGTCGAGGATCTCGGTGGCCAGGATATCGCGGATGTCCTTACCGGTGGCGGCGTAGACGATCTCGCGCATCAGCGGACCCCAGGTCAGCGCGTGGTAGATGTGCACCAGACCGGGCCGGTAGAGCGGCCGCAGGTTGCCGAGTTGCTCCTGCGCGTATGCGTGGTCGTCGGCCCGCTTGAGATCCGGGCGCGGTCCGGTGGGGAAGGGGACGCCGGCGCTGTGGGTGATCACGTGCCGGATGGTGGTGCGGTCTTTGCCGTGACTGGTGTACGACGGGATGTACTGGCAGACCCGATCATCGAGCGAGAAATGCCCGCGCTCGACGAGCATGTGTACGACGGTCGCGGTGATCGCCTTCGCCGACGAGTAGACACAGAACGGTGTATCGGTCCGGACGGGGATCTTCTCCGCGTCCGGTGCGTCGGTGGGGGCGTTGCCCCAGCCATGGCCGATGGCCCGGTTAAGCACGACCTTGCCGTTGTGCCGCAAGCACACCTGGATCGCCGGATGCATGCCGGCCTGGTACCAGTGGCGGGCGGCCAGCCAGATCCGCTCGACGGCCCGCGGGTCGATCCCGGAGTGGTCTTCGTCGCCGACCGCAGTGACGGAGTCGAGGTCGGCGGGGATCTTAATTCTGCCCTGTAAGTCGCTCATGCCGCGAGGGTACGGGGGAGCCACGTCGTCGAGTTATCCGCAGTTGGACTGTTATCCACAGATGCGGCTTTGTGGGGTGCGGGGTGTCGGACTCCGTCGTTATTATTCGAACATGTGTTCTAGTAGTCGTGAGGAGGTCGTCGAGGTGCTCGACGGTCTTCGGGCTGCGGTCACGCGCGCGCTGGATCTGAGGTTCGAGGTGTTGACCACCCCGGAGCGGC
>NZ_JAVKSG010000017.1:0-57013 GCF_039583785.1 Mycobacterium sp. | reverse complement strand
TCCAAGGCGCTGGCCAACTTCCTGTTCGGCGACGACGACGCGCTCATCCAGATCGACATGGGCGAGTTCCACGACCGGTTCACCGCGTCGCGGTTGTTCGGTGCCCCACCGGGATACGTCGGTTACGAAGAGGGCGGCCAGCTCACCGAAAAGGTGCGGCGCAAGCCCTTCTCGGTGGTGTTGTTCGACGAAATCGAGAAGGCGCACCAGGAGATCTACAACAGCCTGTTGCAGGTGCTCGAAGACGGTCGGCTCACCGACGGGCAAGGTCGCACGGTCGACTTCAAGAACACCGTGCTGATCTTCACCTCGAACCTGGGTACCTCCGACATCAGCAAGGCGGTCGGATTGGGCTTCACCCAGGGTGGTGGCGACAACAACTACGAGCGGATGAAGCAGAAGGTCAACGACGAGCTGAAAAAGCATTTCCGCCCGGAGTTCCTGAACCGTATCGACGACATCATCGTCTTCCACCAGCTGACTCGCGAAGAGATCATCGAGATGGTCGACCTGATGATCGGCCGGGTGGGCAAACAGCTCAAGGCCAAGGACATGGCAATGGAGCTCACCGACAAGGCGAAGTCGCTGCTGGCCAAGCGCGGCTTCGACCCGGTGCTCGGCGCCCGTCCACTGCGACGCACCATCCAGCGGGAGATCGAGGACCAGCTCTCCGAGAAGATCCTCTTCGACGAGATCGGCCCGGGTCAGCTCGTCACGGTCGACGTGGACAACTGGGACGGCGAAGGTTCCGGCGAGGATGCGGTGTTCAGCTTCGTCGGGCACCGCAAACCTGCCGAGTCTGACCTGGCGAGCTCCGTTGTGCACGCCGCCGGCAGCACGGGGACGACCACTTAGTAGACCGCCCGAAAAGGCCGGCTGGCGCAACGCGTCAGCCGGCCTTCTCGGCTATTCGGCGGGCGCGGCCACTTGGTAGCGGGCCTCGGTTTCGATGGAGTCGCGGTGATTCCAGGTCGCCGGCAGACGACGGAGAAGCGCAGGCACCCGGCCGCCTGTCAGTGTTGGGTGAGCAGCAACGCAAACACTTGCTTGGCGATCTGCAGCATCCAGCCGGTGATAGCGGGGCCGTGATCGCGTGGCCAGTTCAGCTGAAAACTCACCACCCACGCCTGGTGGGTCTTGTCGACCGCGTACCAACTGAAGGTCAGATCACCGGGCAGGCCACCGGCTTTCGCGGCGATGTAGGGCCAGTCGTTGCGGTCCAGGTCGACCCCGGTGGAGACATCGAGGATCTTGTGGACGGGCGCTGCCGCGCCCACAGCGCCGGCCTGCAGTGCCACGTGTAACCGGCAGATATCTTCAGCGCTGCCATACCATTCCGCACCCGAATCGGAGGCCGGCACGTGCGCCCGGAACGGATCAGGTTGATAGATGGCCGAATCGGCTCGTCGTAGCATCTCGGCCCGGTCCTCCGGGGTGCCGTGCTTCCATTGCTCACGCAGGTCCGGGCGGCCCCAGGCGACAGTGAACAGTTCGTACATCGTCGGAAACGGCGTCATCGAGCCCGGGTCGTGATGGCCCGCCTTGGCCAGGGCGGCGTCCACCGCTTGTGGGCCGACCCTTTCGATCAGCATGTCGGTCGCCATGTTGTCGCTGGTGGCAATCATTTTTTCGGCCGCGGTGCGCACCGAGATCTGCGCTCCCACAGGAAGATCCATGCTCGAACCGACAGCCTTGCCCTTTTCGGTGACAGTCAGCGGGTCGTCCCAGGACACCGTCCCGGCCTTGATGGCGTCGGAAACGGCATAGAGCACATATAACTTGAAGATCGACGCCAACGGTAGCGACAAGTCGGTTTTGGTACCGGCCACCCGATCGCATCGACCGTCATCGATTCTGGTGGCCTGCCACGAGTAGCGAGCGTTGGTCTTGCTCAGCACCGCGTCGACGTCGCTCCACGACGAGATCTTCGGGGCCACAGTGGTGAGGTCGAACCCGTCCACCATCGAGTCGTCATTGGTGTGTATCCGAATCTCTTGCTGTGCGCCGTAAGACGTGGTCAGCTTCAGGGTTGCGGCACCTGCTTTGAGGTCGACTCCGTCCAGCGTGAACGGCCGATCCCACCACAGCTTCTCCATCATGGACTGGATTTGGGCGGCCATCTTGGGAGCCGCCATGGTACCGACCGCGACCGGGCCGATCGGCCAGTCAGAGTTCAGCATGTCCAGCGTCTGTTGCGCGCGCAGTCCGGCTGGCGTCCGCATGTCGATACCACGGCTGGCGCCGGCTGCGTTCGCCGAGGGTGGGGGTGGCGGTGCGCAACCCTGGGCCAGGGCGGCGACGAGCGCGGTGGCGGCCGCCACCGCGGCCACCCGGCGCAGGCGGGGCTTACTGGCCAGATCCGGCAACGTCTAACACAACCTCGAACTCCAGCAACGACGCCCCGGTCGCCACTGGATTCTGTCGGTGGCCGGCGTGCGCATCGATGGCGGGGCCGGTCGTCCACGCCTGAAAGGCCTCTTCGGACTCCCACTGCGTCACCACGAAGTACCGGTCTTCACCCTTGACGGGGCGGAGCAACTGAAAGCCCAGGAAACCCGGCGAGTTCTCGACTGCGTGCGCGCGGTGGGCGAACCGCTTCTCGAGCTCGGGGCCCGCGTCGGCGGGCACCTCGATTGCGTTGATCTTCACCACTGGCATAGCGCAAGGCTACCGCGCCGGCCTCGGCCGACGATGCGGGCCGTGAGCGGCCCGGGGCAGAGCCGAGCAATCTGCCCTGCGGCCGACCTGAAGCGCGCAAAGATGGGTAAATGGCGCCTGATCCGCTAACCCGTCGTGGTGGGCACGGTGAACCGGTGGTCTTGGTGCACGGCCTGATGGGCCGCGGCAGCACCTGGTCGCGTCAACTGCCGTGGCTTACTCAGCTCGGCACCGTCTATACCTACGACGCGCCCTGGCACCGGGGTCGCGACATCGAGGATCCGTTCCCGATCAGCACCGAGCGTTTCGTGGCCGACCTCGGTGACGCCGTCGCCGCGCTGGGCACCGCGGTTCGGCTGGTCGGGCACTCGATGGGTGCTCTGCACTCGTGGTGTCTGGCTGCCGAGCGGCCGGAGTTGGTTTCGTCGCTGGTGGTCGAGGACATGGCGCCGGACTTCCGCGGCCGCAGCACCGGTCCGTGGGAACCATGGCTGCACAACTTGCCGGTCGAATTCAATTCCGCCGAAAGGGTATTCGCCGAGTTCGGCGATGTGGCGGGCCGGTACTTCCTGGACGCCTTCGACCGAACCGAAACCGGGTGGCGGCTGCACGGATACCCGTCTCGATGGATCGAGATCGCCGCCGAGTGGGGCACCCGTCACTACTGGGCGCACTGGCAGGCGGTGCGGTCACCCACGCTGCTCATCGAGGCGGGTAACTCCGTGGCCCCCGCCGGTCAGATGCAGACCATGAGCGAGAATGGTTACTGCGCAGCATATTTGCGGGTGCCCGAGGCGGGACACCTGGTTCACGACGACGCGCCGCAGGCGTACCGTCGGGCGGTGGAGTTGTTCCTGGCCGCGGTCTAGCCCTCCTCACCGGCCAGCGCGAATCGGCCGTCGCTGGTCTTGGCCACCAAGCCGTCGGTCAGTAAAGACTCCAGCGCCCGGTCGCGCTGCGCGGTGTCGCGTAACCACACCACGTCGAGTTGGTCACGGGTCACCGGTAAGTCGTTGCCGCGCAACACGTCCAATAGGCGACCGCGAACCTGCCGGTCGGTCCCGGCGTAACGCTGCGGTCGACGGACCGGACCTTCCGACGGCGGGAAACCGGCTTGCCGCCACCGGCAGGCGCTGAGCGGGCACAGCCCGCACTTCGGCGTTCGTGCGGTGCACACGATGGCGCCCAATTCCATCAGAGCCGCGGAAAACGTAGGTGCTGTCGAGTCTTTGGGTAGCAGCGCCGACACGTCAGCGTGATCGCGGATCGCCGAAGCCGACCCGGCGTCCGCCCTGCCGTGTACCGCCCGGGCCACCACCCGGCGGACGTTGGTGTCGACCACCGGCACCGACTGCTGGTAGGCGAAGCACGCGATTGCTCGGGCGGTGTAGCTGCCGACTCCCGGCAGAGTCAGTAGGACATCGACGTCGTCGGGAACCTGCTCGCCGTGATCACGGGTGATGACGATGGCGCACTCGTGCAGGCGTTTGGCTCGCCGCGGGTAGCCGAGCTTGCCCCAGGCGCGCACGATCTCGCCTGTGCTGGCCGCGGCCGTCGCAGATGGCGTCGGCCACCTCGCGGTCCAGTCCCGCCAGATCGGCTCCACCCTGGATACCGGTGTTTGTTGAAGCATGAATTCGCTCACCATGATTTGCCACGGCGTCACATCGTGCTGTCGCCAGGGGAGGTCCCTTCGTGACCGCTCGTACCAGTCCAGAAGTTCACTCGGCGCGAGGGAGAGTGTCACGGCCGGTTACGGCAGAATGAGCGCCATGCCGAATACCGATCCCGTAACTGCGTGGAAAGCACTCAAAGAGGGTAACGAGCGTTTCGTCGCCGGCCGGCCCGCGCACCCCAGCCAAAGCATTGCCCACCGCGCCAGCCTGGCCAAAGGTCAGAAACCCACCACCGCGCTCTTCGGCTGCGGCGACAGCAGGGTGGCCGCCGAGCTCATCTTCGACCAGGGCCTCGGCGACATGTTCGTGGTTCGTACCGCTGGCCACGTGATCGACTCCGCGGTGTTGGGATCACTGGAATTCGCGGTCAGCGCGCTGGGCGTGTCGGTGATCGTGGTCCTCGGCCATGACAGCTGCGGAGCGGTCCAGGCGACGCTGGCCGCGCTCGACGATGGCGCGCTGCCCGGCGGTTACATCCGTGACCTGGTCGAGCGGGTGACGCCGTCGATTCTGCTGGGCCGCAGTGAAGGCCTCACCCGGGCCGACGAGTTCGAGGCGCGCCACGTGGTCGAGACCGGCACCCAACTGGTCGAGCGTTCGGCGGCGATCGCCGACGCGGTTGCCGCCGGCGACTTGGCGATCGTCGGCGCCACCTATCACCTCGCCGACGGGCGGGTGGTCATCCGCAACATCATCGGCGACGTCGGCGACCAGGTCGACGCCTAGAACGAGTTGGTGAGATACAGCTCCAGGGAGTTGACCACGCTCTCGAGTAGTCCGCTGTTCGCGGCGCCGTGATCGAATACCGCGCTGAGCCAGGCGTCGTTGTTGTTGATGTTGTCGGAGATGTTGACTTCGGTGAGCAAGTTGTCGGTCGTGGTGGTCGCGTCGGCGACTTGAGTTGGTGTCAACCCCAGGTACTCCACGTGCCGGTAGAACGTGTTGAACAGCGGGTCCAGCAGCCCACCTTGGGTGAAATCGGGCTGGAAGTCGGCGACCCCGTCGCCGGCCAGCGTGTAGACGGTCGTGGGGTAGAGGTTGTCCGGCGTCACGTTTCCCAGGACGCCGTCGAAGCCGAGATCCGTCAGAAGAGTGTTGGTCAGGCTGGTCCCGAAGATCCCGTCCAGGTCGGTGACGATGTTGGGCCACGCGCCGGTCTCCGCCAGCGAGGGATCCCCGATGAAGACGAAGTGCAGATCCTGGCTGGGGATACCGTCGGCCTCGAGTCGGGTCATGGCGATCGACTCCGCAGTCGCGCTCTGCGAATAGCCGAAGATTGTCAGCGGGTGCTCGGCGTCGAAAGCGCCCGGGTCCGCTTTGAATTCGTTCAGCACGGCAAGAGTGACGTCGTCCGCGGCGGTGAAGCTGCTCGGGCCCTGCTGGATCAGTTCGGGTGTCGTCAGCACCTGCAGCGGCGCGGCGCACGGGTCGGTCGCGACCATGTCGCAGACCGTGGAGGAGGTCGCGCCGCCGTCGAAGCCCAGCGCATGCAGGTACACGTCCTCGGCTGTCTGCGCGAACGCGGTCGACGGCGTCGGCTCGGTGGTTCCGCCGAGGATGATCGCCGTGTCGCTGCCCGCCAGCGCTGGGAGCAGCGTGTCGTCGGCATGGGCGGCCGGACTGCTCAACAGGCCGGCGAGGCCGCTCATCAGACCAACGGCGGCAACTTTCGCGAGCGCTCGGTATCCGTTCACCGAAGTTTCCTATCAGAAGTTAAGCCCGGATTTGGGAAGTTACCCAATCTTGGGTGAGAAGGGCTGCGGTCGCGCAGCTGCGGCCTGCCGAAAAGCCGGCCGATCTGGCCTTTCACCGTCAGCTCGGAAATACCCAGTCAGTCGGCGATCGCGGCGTTGGTTCTGGTGGCCGCGCCGCAAGCTCTGGCGGCCGGCCACCAGCAGCGAGAGCAAGTAACAACTCGGCAACAGTTTGCTGGGCGACACGCCGAGCCGGGTCGGCGCTGTCGGTGTGACCTGGCCTTACCGTGTATCCGTGCTGGATCTGCAACCGCGAGGCCCGCTGCCACCGGAGATCTACTGGCGGCGCCGGGGATTGGCGATCGGCGTCGGGGTCGTGGTGGTCGCCATCGTCGTCGCGATCATCGTCGCAGTGGTGAGCGGAGACGCCGGCACCAACACCTCGAACGCCGCCAAGAAGCCGACTCAAACAGCGCAGGGGGCGAACCCCGAGGTCAAAACCCAGGTTGAGCCGCCGGCGGCCGGTGAACAAGCCGTCCAGCCGCCCGCGACGCCGACCGCCGCCGTCCAGCCGCCGCCGGTGCTCAAAGAAGGCGACGACTGCCCAGATTCCACGCTGGCCGTCAAGGGCCTGACCAACGCACCGCAGTACGCCATCGGCGACCAGCCGAAGTTCGTCATGGTCGTGACCAACATCGGGCTGGTGGCCTGTAAGCGCGACGTCGGAGCTGCCGTGCTGGCCGCCTACGTCTATTCGCTCGACAACCAGCGGCTGTGGTCGAACCTGGACTGCGCGCCGTCCAACGAAACCCTGGTCAAGACCTTCGCCCCCGGCGAGCAGGTCACCACCGCCGTCACCTGGACGGGGATGGGCTCGGCGCCGCACTGCCCGTTGCCGAGGCCGGCGATCGGACCAGGCACCTACAACCTCGTCGTGCAGCTGGGAAACCTTCGCTCCCTTGCGGTTCCGTTCATCATGGCCCCGCCGCTGCCTCCGGGCGCTGCACCCCCTCCGCCGCCGCCCGGGTTGCCGGGCGCAACGGGATCTGGGCCGCTGCCCGGCCCGCCACCCGCTCCCGGCGGCTGAGCAGAAGCTGATAGCGCGGCTCCGCATCGCGGTGAGCGCTCTGCATCGTCGCCGCGCCTAGCTGAGTGGATCGCTGATGGTCGATTCGGCCAACTGCGACAGCCCTTCTCGCACCTGGCGGGCCCAGATCTCACCGATCCCTTCGACCGCTTCCATATCGCCCGCGCTGGCCGCCAGCAGGCCCTGCAGCGTGCCGAACTCGCGGACCAGTCGGTCGGCGTGGGCGAACTGGAGTCGCGGGATCTCCGACATCGCCCGGTAGCCGCGCGAGCTCACCGCCGAATCCTGTGCCTCGGCCGTCGACGGGTAACCAAAAACCCTTGCCATCGCGGTGAAGTCGAGTAGTTCAGCGTCAGACATGGTGTCCAGCTCGTCGAGCGTGACGGCGACCTCGGCCTTGGACAGCGGTTCGGGGTTGGCGTGGTAGTCGCGCACGACCAGCTCGCGAGAGGCCTCGTTGCCGCCGAGAAGCTCTTCCAGTTGCAGCCGTAGCTGGCGCCCGTCGGTGCCCAGTTCGACGACCTCGTTGTCCAGTTCGACGCCGATGCGGCGGACCAGCTCCAGCCGCTGCACCACCGTCATCACGTCGCGCAGCGTGACGAAGTCCTCGATCTCCGCACGGGACAGCTGCCGGCTGACCTCGTCGAGCCGGGCTTTGTACCGCTCCAGCGTGGCGAGGGCCTGGTTGGCCCGAGACAGGATGGTCGACGAGTCGGCCAGCACGTGCCGCTCACCGCTGAGATAGACGGTCACGATGCTCATCGAGTGGCTGACCGAGATCACCGGGTAGCCGACCTGGGTGGCGGCCCGCTCGGCCGAGCGGTGCCGGGTCCCGGATTCGTCGGTGGGTATCGACGGGTCGGGCACCAACTGCACGTTGGCCCGCAGGATCCGGCTGCCGTCGGTGGACAGCACCACCGCACCGTCCATCTTGCACAGCTCCCGGAGCCTGGTTGGTGCGTAGCGCACGTCGAGCGAGAAGCCGCCGTCGCAGATCGTTTCCACGCTGTCGTCGAAGCCGAGCACGATCAGGGCGCCGGTCCGGCCGCGCAGGATGCGCTCCAGCCCGTCGCGCAGCGCGGTGCCCGGCGCCAGCCGCGCGACCGCCTCACGCAGGGTGGGACGCTGCTGCGGCGCCGAGCCGTTCATCGCTGCATCGCCGAGGGTCATCACCACTTATTGTGCTCCGTGGGTGCCGAGTCCAGTCGATGCGGTGCCACGGGCGCGGTGTCGCAACGCTCGGCGATGTTGAGGACGTGCTCCAACGCGGCGCCGATGTGCGGTGCCTGCAGCGTCTTCAGGCCGGGCGGCACGGTGCCACTGCCCGACGGGATCAGCGCCGTGGTGAAGCCCTGCCGCGCCGCTTCGGCCAGTCGGCGTTCCATGCCGCTGACCCGCCGTAGATCGCCGGCCAGCCCGACTTCGCCGATCATCACCGCGGTCGCCGGCAGCGGCAGGTTGGCATACGCCGACGCCAGCGCCACCGCGACCGCCAGGTCCGACGACGGATCGGTCAGCCGCATGCCGCCCACGGTCGACAGGTAGACGTCGTTGACGGCGATCTTGAGCCGGGCGTGCTTTTCCAGCACGGCGGCGATCATCGAAGCGCGCGCGTGATCGATCCCGCTGACCGCGCGGCGCGGGGAGCCGCCCGACGGCGTGGCCAGCAGCGCCTGGATTTCGCCGACCAGCGGTCGCTTGCCGTCGAGGGTCACGGTGATCGCGGTACCCGCGACCGGTTGCGGCCGCTGGTCCAAGAAGAGCCCGGACGGGTCAGGCAAACCCTCAATTCCTTTGTCTTGCAACAGAAAACAGCCAACCTCGTCTGCAGCGCCGAAGCGGTTCTTCACGCCGCGGACCATCCGCAGCAACGAGTTGCGGTCGCCTTCGAAGTGCAGGACCACGTCGACCAGGTGCTCGAGTGAGCGTGGACCCGCGATGGCGCCGTCCTTGGTGACATGGCCGACCAGAATCAGCGGCACCCCGGTGGTTTTCGCCGCGGCGGTCAGTGCGGTGGTGACCGCGCGCACCTGCGTGACACCCCCGGCGACGCCGTCACTGTCAGAGCTGGCCATGGTCTGCACCGAGTCGACGACGACCAGCGTCGGCTGCACAGCTTCGATGTGGCCGAGCACAGCATGCAGATCCGAGTCGGCGGCCAGGTAGAGCTCGTCGTGGCTGCAGCCGGTCCGGTCGGCGCGCATCCGGATCTGACCGCGCGACTCTTCGCCGGATACATACAGCGCGCGCCGCCCGGAAGCCGCCCATTGGTGGGCGACCTTGAGCAGCAGCGTCGACTTTCCCACCCCCGGATCGCCGGCGAGCAGCGTGACCGAACCCGGCACGACGCCGCCGCCCAGGACGCGGTCGAGTTCGTCAATTCCGGTGGGGCAGTGGCGAGTTCCGTCTGGCTCGACCGAGCTGATCGGGACGGCGGCCGACGCCGGGCGCACTATGGAACGGGCGCTGCCGCGGACCGCGCTGAGCACCGCGACCTCGTCGACGGAACCCCAGGTGCCGCATTCCAGGCAGCGTCCGACCCACTTCGCGGTGACATGGCGGCATTCCGAGCAGCGGTACTGGATGCGTGCCTTGGCCACCCCGTGACGGTATCCGGCGGGTGTGACAAATCAGCCGAGGTCAGCGCTGCGGGGGTTCCGGTGCCGAAATCGGCACCGCCACGCTGACGCTGCCGGCCTTCTCGAAGTCAAAGGTGACGTTGTAGTTCGGGCCGTTGGTGATCGGCTTGCTCAGTGTGATGGTCGCTTTGACCGTGTCGGCGTTCTCGCCTTTGTTGGCCTTCTTGGGCTGGTCGTTCTGCGTGCCGACGAACAACACGCCGTTGGCGTGCAGGGTGGGGTCGCCGGTGATGGTCACCTTGCCGATGTCGGTGGTGATACCGACCAGCCTGTCGGTGGTGTCCGGCGACTGGTTGACGGCGACGAGGACGAGAGGGACCGTCGCCCCCGGGCGTAGATAGTCACCGGTCTGCAAGGCCTCGATGTGCACGTTGCGCAGGGCGACGTCCTTGACCCCCGCCGTGTTGCCGTTGACAGCGGATTGCTCCATGGCGGTCTGCGCGATCTGGCCGACGCCACATCCGGAGAGTGCGGCAGCGCCGATCGCGGCGCCCGCGGCCAGCCGGACGAGATTTGCCGAGTGACGAGATCTCGGGACGCGGTAGTCGAAGCGGTTCACTCAAAGCCTCCTGCTCGGCCCTCGAACGCCTGTGGTTCGACTATGCACAGTAGTAGGTCGGTCTGGTCGGGGGAAGTTGAGGGCAGGGATGGTGCGAGCAGCCGGTTAGAGCAGGGCAGCAACACCGAACCTGAGACGAACAGCACACCGCAAAGGGCTTGTGAGCAGCGCCGAACAGGTTCTGAACCGGTTGCCTCGTTGCATGAATTTCGCGGTCTGTCAACCCCCTCTCCGCACCTGCTGTGCCCCTGACCTGCACCGTTGTTCCACACGTGTTGGCGCGGCGTGTTAGCATGGAGGAACGAAAGGGGCTCGAAACTGATGAATTTTGCGGTCGGAGACACCGTTGTCTATCCACACCACGGTGCTGCGTTGATCGAGGCGATCGAAACTCGGACCATCAAAGGGGAGCAGAAAGAGTATCTCGTCTTGAAGGTGGCGCAGGGCGACCTGACTGTTCGAGTACCCGCGGACAACGCCGAATACGTCGGCGTCCGCGATGTGGTCGGCCAAGAGGGCCTCGACAAGGTGTTCCAGGTGCTTCGCGCGCCGCACACCGAAGAGCCGACGAACTGGTCCCGCCGCTACAAAGCCAACCTGGAAAAGCTCGCCTCCGGCGACGTCAACAAGGTCGCTGAGGTCGTCCGCGACCTGTGGCGCCGCGACCAGGAGCGTGGGCTGTCCGCCGGCGAGAAGCGCATGCTGGCCAAGGCCCGTCAGATCCTGGTCGGCGAGCTAGCGCTGGCCGAGAGCACCGACGACGCCAGGGCATCCACCATTCTCGACGAGGCTCTGGCCGCAGCGTCCTGAATTTCCTGACAACTTCTTAACGCTCGAGGACCCGCATTGACCGGCACGGTCGCGGTCGTTCCGGCCGCTGGCTCGGGCGAACGCCTGGCTGCCGGCGTTCCCAAGGCGTTCTATCGGCTCGACGGCCGGACTCTGGTCCAGCGTGCCGTGGACGGCCTGCTGGCGTCTGGCGTGGTCGATCGCATCGTGGTTGCGGTGCCCGCCGACCGCACCGACCGGGCCACGTTGATCCTCGGCCGCGACGCGACTGTGGTGGCTGGCGGGGCCAATCGCGGCGACTCGGTGAGCCGGGCGCTGGCTGCCGTCGCCGACGCCGAAGAGCCCGACTTCGTGCTGATACACGATGCGGCCCGAGCCCTGACGCCGCCCGATCTGGTGGTGCGTGTCGTCGAAGCGCTGCGTGCCGGGCATCCGGCGGTGGTGCCCGCGCTGCCGGTCGCAGACACCATCAAGGCCGTCGACGCCAACGGCGCCGTGCTGGGCACCCCGGGGCGGGCCGGCCTGCGCGCCGTGCAGACCCCACAGGGCTTCACCACCGAGCTGTTACGCAGGGCCTACCGGCAAGCCGGCACGGCGGAGTTCACCGACGACGCATCCCTGGTCGAGCACATCGGCGGCCGGGTGCAGGTGGTCGACGGCGACCCACTAGCCTTCAAGATCACCACCAGGCTGGATTTGCTGCTGGCGCACGCGATCGTGAACCAATGAACGTCCGAGTCGGGCTGGGCACCGATGTCCACGTCATCGAAGCCAGCCGGCCATGCTGGCTGCTGGGCCTGCTGTTTCCCGACGTCGGCGGGTGTGCCGGGCATTCCGACGGTGACGTGGCCGTGCACGCGCTGTGCGACGCGCTGCTGTCGGCGGCGGGCCTGGGGGACATCGGCGCCGTGTTCGGCGTAGACGACCCGCGCTGGGTCGGCGTCACCGGCGTGACGATGCTGCGCCACGTCGCCGAGCTGCTGGCCGAGCAAGGCTTTCGGGTCGGTAACGCGGCGGTCCAGGTGGTCGGCAACCGGCCCCGAGTCGGCCCGCGCCGCGCCGAGGCGCAGGCCGTGCTGTCTGCGGTGCTGAACGCGCCGGTATCGGTATCGGCCACCACCACCGACGGGCTGGGCCTGACCGGACGCGGCGAGGGCCGAGCCGCGATTGCCACCGCCCTGCTGATCGACGTCGACCGACCGCTGAGCTGAACCGTTCGGCGTCGCGCTGGTCGTCGGGGCCCTATCCGGCCAGGTAAGCTGGCACGTCGTGACCGATTGCGCCGACCTGCGGCTACACGACACGGCAACCGGTGCCGTTCGTGATTTCGTCCCGCTACGGCCCGGCCACGTTTCCATCTATCTGTGTGGCGCCACCGTCCAGGGCCTGCCGCACATCGGCCACGTGCGCAGCGGGGTGGCGTTCGACATCCTGCGGCGCTGGTTGACGGCACGGGGCGGCGACGTCGCGTTTGTCCGCAACGTCACCGACATCGACGACAAAATCCTGACCAAGGCCGCTGCCGCGGACCGGCCGTGGTGGGAGTGGGCGGCGACCTACGAGCGGGCGTTCTCGACTGCCTACGACGCGCTCGGCGTCCTGCCGCCGTCTGCCGAACCGCGGGCCACCGGGCACATCACCCAGATGGTCGAGCTGATCGAGCGACTGATCGAGTCCGGCAACGCGTACGAGGGTTGCGGTGACATCTATTTCGACGTGCAGAGCTACCCCGACTACGGTCAGCTGTCCGGGCACCGGATCGACGACGTGCATCAGGGTGAGGGCGTGGCGACCGGCAAGCGCGATCAGCGTGATTTCACGCTGTGGAAGGCCGCCAAGCCCGGCGAGCCGTCGTGGCCGACGCCGTGGGGGCGCGGCCGGCCCGGCTGGCATCTCGAGTGCTCGGCGATGGCCCGCACCTATCTGGGCCCGGAATTCGACATCCATTGCGGTGGAATGGATTTGGTGTTCCCGCACCACGAGAACGAGATCGCGCAGAGCCGCGCGGCCGGCGACCAGTTCGCCAGGTACTGGCTGCACAACGGCTGGGTCACCCTGGGCGGTGAGAAGATGAGCAAGTCGCTGGGCAACGTGTTGGCGATCCCGGCGATGCTGCAGCGCGTCCGCGCCGCCGAGCTGCGCTACTACCTTGGCAGCGCCCACTACCGCTCGATGCTCGAGTTCTCCGAGACCGCGTTGCAGGACGCGGTCAACGCCTACGCCGGCATCGAGGAGTTCCTGCATCGGGTGCGCACCAGAGTCGGTGCCGTCGAGCCGGGGGAGTGGACGCCGCGGTTCGCGGCCGCCCTCAACGACGACCTGGCGGTCCCGGCGGCGCTGGCCGAAGTGCACCGCGCCCGCGCCGAGGGCAACCGCGCGCTGGACGCCGGCGACCACGACGCCGCGCTGGCCCAAGCCGGCGCGATTCGGGCGATGATGGGCATTCTCGGCTGCGATCCGCTCGATGAGCGCTGGAAGTCGCGCGACGAGACGTCAGCCGCGCTGGGTGCGGTCGACGTGCTGGTACGCGCCGAGTTGGAACGCCGTCAACAGGCTCGGGCGCAACGGGATTGGAAGCTGGCCGACGAGATCAGAGATCGGCTCAAAGACGCCGGCATCGAGGTCACCGACACCGGCGACGGCCCGCAATGGTCGCTGGAGTCCCAGGCCGATGCCCGGTAACTCGCAGCGTCGCGGCGCGATCCGCAAGACGTCCAAGAAGGGCCCGACCGTCGGCTCCGGCGGCCAACGGCGCCGTGGTGTCGAGGGTCGCGGTGCGACTCCACCCGCGCACATGCGGCCGAACCATCCGGCCGCCAAGAAGGCCAAAGCACAGGCACGCCGGCCCGTCAAGCGCAAAGACGACGGTGTCGAGAATGTTCTCGGGCGCAACCCGGTACTGGAGTGTCTGCGCGCAGGGGTTCCGGCGACCGCGCTGTATGTCGCGCTCGGCGCCCAGGCCGACGAACGTCTCAGCGAATCCGTCACGCTGGCAGCAGATTCCGGCATCGCCATCCTGGAAGTGCCGCGCACCGACCTGGATCGGATGACCACCAACGGTTTACACCAGGGCATCGCACTCCAGGTTCCGCCGTACAACTATCTGCATCCCGATGAGTTACTCAAGACGGCGCTGACCAACCCGCCCGCACTGCTGGTCGCGCTCGACAACATCTCCGATCCGCGAAATCTCGGGGCGATCGTCCGCTCGGTTGCGGCGTTCGGCGGGCATGGGGTGCTGATTCCGGAACGGCGGTCTGCCTCGGTGACAGCTGTCGCCTGGCGGACCAGCGCCGGCGCCGCCGCCCGGATTCCCGTCGCGCGCGCCACCAATCTCAATCGGACACTAAAGGATTGGGCCGACAAAGGGGTGCAGCTGGTCGGTCTCGACGCCGATGGCGACACGATCGTCGATGATGTGGACGGTGCCGGGCCGATCGTGGTGGTGGTGGGATCCGAGGGCAAGGGGCTGTCCCGACTGGTGCGCCAGTCCTGCGATGCGGTGCTGTCGATTCCGATGGCCGGCGCATGCGAGTCGCTGAATGCGTCGGTGGCCGCCGGAGTGGTGCTGGCCGAGATCGCCCGGCAACGCCGCAGCTAGCCGAACGATTTCGTCTTCGAGTTGGTCCGGATGTAACGGTCTGGCGAGGTGGTGAGCAGGTGCACGAACGATTCGATGGTGGCCACGACGACGCCGGCCCTACCTTCTCGAGTCGGCCGCCCGCCCGCTAGATGCCGAGCAGTCGGCCCGCGGCCCACAACGCCAGCACCGCCGCGACCAGCGAGGTGGGCACGGTGAACAACCCGAGCCGGGTGTACTCGCCGACGCTCGCTGGCACGCCGTATCGCCGTAAAATGCTGCGCCACAGCAGGTTCGACAATGAGCCGACGTAGGTCAAGTTCGGGCCGATGTTCACCCCGAGCAGCACGGCCAGCACCGCTGCCGGGCCGGCCGATGCAACCAGCGGCACCATGACCAGGGTCGCGGGCAGGTTGTTGGCGATGTTGGCCAACACCGCGGCCAGCGCCGCGTAGCCGAGCAGGGCGAGCAGCCCAGAACCGGACGGCATCAGCGCGCCCATCCGCTCGGCCACGCCGTTGCGCATCACCGCCTGCACGACGACGGCCAACGCGAGCACGAAGACCAGAAACGGCACGTTGACCGCGCGGACGATCTCCACCGCCGAGGTGCGCCGGCTCGCGAGGTTGCGTACCGCCAGTACAGCCGCTCCTGCCAGCGCCGCCCAGGCCGGCGCCAGGTCGACCGTTTCGGCGATGACGAAGCCGGCCAGGGTCAGCACCACCACCACCAAAGCGAACACCGGTGTCCGGGGAGCGGATTCGTCCTTCTGAGGTTCCGGAGCCACGTCGAGATCGCGACGGAAGAATACTCGGAAGACCAGGTAGACGGTGCCCACCGCGGCCAGCCACGGCAGCGTCATCAGCACGGTGAACTTGACGAACGACAGTTTTGTAGCGCTGAACGCGAGCAGATTCGTCAGATTCGACACCGGAAGCAACAGCGACGCGGCATTGGCCAAGTGCGCCGTGGCGTAGGCATGCGGTCGGACCCGTGCCCGCAGTCGCCGGACCGTGGTCAACACCACCGGCGTCAGCAACACGACCGTCGCGTCGAGACTCAGCGCGGCAGTGATGATCGCTGCGATCACGAACACGTGCCTCAGCAGACGTCGTGAGTCGACTCGGCCACGCGCCATCGCGGCACCGGCCGCCTCGAACAGGCCTTCGTCGTCACACATCTTGGCCAGCAACAGCACGGCCCCCAGGAAGGCGACCACGGGGAGCAGTCGTTTGGCCTCAACCATCGCGTCGTGCACCGAGATCGCGCCGACGGCGATCAGCAGCGTCACAGCCGGCGCCGCCGCGATCGCCTCCGGCCAGCCCCGGGGGTGGACAACCGCGAACGCCAGCACGGCCGCCAGCGACACAACCGCCAGCAGGAGCGTCAAATTCGGGCCCAGGGGTCTTCGCGCCGCCACACCGTCGGCATGTCCAGCGCCACGCCGTCGCGGTCGGCCAGCCCACTCAAGATGCTCAGCGAGTTGTCCAAGTCGTCGGCCAGATACGGCAACGCCCGCAACGGCTTTGACAGCGGACGGAAGAAGTCGTCCCAGTGCACCAGGACCACGCGGCGGGCCCCGACGGTCTGTACCGTCTGCGCCCAGTAGTCGAGGACATACGACTCCGGTTGCACGCCGAGTTGTCCCACGCCGAGGTAGACGACATCGGCCCGTCGGCCCGCCAGTGCGCCTTTCACAAAACCGGCGCTGCCCTGGACCAACAGCCGCTGGTCCGACGGGCGGTGGTGGACGAATGTCGACCAGGCCTCGCCGCACCGGTAGGCCGCGGCCTTCACCGGTGGCACGACCGGCTGATCGATGGTGCCGGGAAACCGATCCGGTGGGCTGTGCCGCGACCCCACCAGCGTTATGTCGAAGGTGCCCAGCCGAATTGGTGCACCCGAGTCGGCCACCACCAGCCGCGACTCGTCCAGGCCGTGACCACGGCCGACGTTCGCCGCAGACTCGCCGCCGACCAACTTGGCACCGGTGCGATCGGCAACCAGCGCGGAATCCAACGCGTGGTCGAAATGGGTGTGCACCGGGACGACCGCCTCCAGACGTTTGACCCCGGCGCGTAGCAGAGATCCGTCGACGCGGGCCGGTGACGGCGCCACCTTGCCCACCCCGACGCGGGCCAGGCTGGGACGGGAGAAGAAGCCGTCGGTCATCAGCGCCGAGGAACCGTCGTCGATGAGCAGTGTCGAGACGCCCAGCCAGGTCACGGTCAGCGCAGCATCGGAGCCGGCGGCAGGTACGGTGAATCGGTGCGCGTGGCGCGTGAGATCTGGACGCCCGGGGCGCAGCCGCATCAGCAAAACGCCTTCAGCTCAATGCCGCCGGATGTCAGACGTTCGCGGACGATCGTCGCGATCTGTATCGCACCCGGCGAATCACCGTGTACACACACCGATTCCACGTCCACTGCGACCTCAGACCCGTCCACGGCGGTGACGATTCCCGAGGTCACCATGGTCAGCACGCGGTCGGCGATCACGGCGGGGTCGTCGAGCACCGCGCCGGGCTCGCGCCGCGAGACCAGTTGTCCGTCAGACCGATACGCCCGGTCGGCGAACGCCTCGCCCACCGTGCGCAGGCCACGCTTGCCGGCTTCGTCGAAGAACGCCGAGCCCGCCGCGCCCAGGACCGGCAGGCCGTTGTCGACCTGTCGCACTGCCTCCGCAACTGCGGCGGCCTGCTCGCGATTGGTCACAATCGTATTGTAGAGCGCCCCATGTGGTTTCACGTACGACACCGCGGATCCTACTGCTTGGGCCAGCCCGTGCAGGGCACCGATCTGATAGATGACATCGGCCAGCAGGTCCTCCGGTGTGACATCGATGAAGCGCCGGCCGAAGCCGGCCAGGTCGCGGTAGCTCACCTGCGCGCCAATCCGTACGCCGCGCTGCGCGGCGAGCCGGCACACCGCCAGCAGCCCGGCCGGATCGCCGGCGTGGAAACCGCAGGCGACGTTGGCGCTGGTGACGATGCCGAGCATCGCGTCGTCATCGCCGAGTTGCCAGACGCCGAAGCCCTCGCCCAGGTCGGCGTTGAGGTCGATGCAGGCCACGGTCGTCAGCTTAGTCGCCGAAAAACGGCTCACCGGCGCTAATCCCGTACCACCATCTCGAACGCCTACCACCGGCCGGATCAGCCAAGCCTGCAAAAAAGGCCGTCGCGCAGACCGGCCGCAAACTCACACCGCGGCGGTGTCTCCGTTGCCGATCAGCAGCCGCACCGCCAGCTCCAGCCGCTTGGCGACGTCGGTTGCCGAGGCCCGCCGGGTCAGCCAGGCCAACAGGTTGTTGGTCCATACATCCGAGATCACCCGGGCGATGTGGTACTGCTCCTCGGTCGGTTCTCCGTCGCTCATCGCCCGGGCGAACATCGAGTCGATCAGCTTCTCCACCTGATCCACCTCGCCGGCCGCGGACGCGTCGGCAAAGACGTAGGCGCGGGTCATCGCCTCGGTCAGCAGCGGGTTGCGCTGCATCGCACGATTGAGTTTGCTGATCATGAAGTTCAGCCGCTGATTCGGCGTTCCACCGACGAGCGTGGAGCGGTCGGTTTTGGCGTCGATACGTTCGAACTCGCGGCTCAGCGCGGACACCAGCAGGTGCACCTTGGACGGGAAATACCGGTACAGCGTGCCCACCGCGACGTCGGCTCGGTCGGCCACCGCACGCATCTGAACGGCCTCGTAACCGCCCTTGGAGGCGATCGCCATCGTCGCGTCCAGGATGCGCTTTCGACGCTCCCGCTGCGCTTCGGAGCCGAGTTCCGACTCGGCCAGTACCGCCACGTTCATCACCTTACGAGGTTGCGCAGAAGACGAACCCGAAGGCTGCCCCGGGTTGGGGTGTGCTGGCTCGGTAGCCGGACGGGTCATCTGACAGACAGCTCCTTCTCCTACGCGCTCGGTCGAAACGATACTCATGCCGAGCGCGAATATCCCACCTCCGTGCGGCCGGGACACCGGGATGTCCTGCTGCGATGGCGTTCGACTTGACGGTCGAACACTGGCACTATTAGAACACGTTCTAGTCCTGGGTGTTGCGTCTCCGGCAACGCCGATTCCGGTCGATCGAGGAGTTCAGGTGGCAGTACAGACCAGCACCATTTCCTTCGAACAGTGTGCGGCGCGGGAGTTGGTGCGCGACTGGGCTGCCGGCTCGGTCGCCACGGAAGCGGTCCGGGACATCGAACGGGGTGAGCCGACTGCCTGGCAGCCGGTGTTCGAAGGCCTGGCCGCCCTGGGCTTGTTCGGTGTAGCGGTCCCCGAGGACTGCGGTGGCGCCGGTGGCTCCGTCGAGGATCTGGCTGCGATGGTCGAGGAGGCCGCCAGGGCGTTGGTGCCCGGCCCGGTGGCGACGACGGCGTTAGCCGCACTCGTAGTGTCCGACCCCGGGTTGCGCGTCGCCCTGGCGGCCGGGGAGCGCACCGCCGGGGTGGCGCTCGACAGCGATGTCGAGTTCGACGAGGCGACCTCGCGGGTGTCGGGAACTGTGCCGTTCGTGCTCGGCGGGGTGGCCGGCGGTCTGCTGGTGGTGCCGGCCGGAGACACTTGGCTGCTCGTCGACGGCGCCGCCGACGGCGTATCCGTCGAGACGCTGCAGGCCACCGACTTTTCCCGACCTCTGGCGCGGGCGGTGCTGAGCGCGGCTCCGGCCACCGTGATCGACGCTCCGGTGACCGACCTGACAGCGGCGATGCTCTCGGCCGAGGCCGCCGGGGTCACCCGGTGGGCGCTGGACACCGCCGTCGCGTACGCCAAGGTTCGCGAACAGTTCGGTAAGCCGATCGGTGGCTTCCAGGCGATCAAGCACCTGTGCGCCGAGATGCTGTGCCGTACCGAGCAGGTGGCGGTGGCCGCCGCGGATGCGGCCCGTGCGGCCCGTGCGGCTCAGGACGGCGATGCCCGTCAGCTGTCCATCGCGGCGGCCATCGCTGCGGGAGTGGCCATCGACGCCGTCGAGGCCAACACCAAGGACTGCATCCAGGTGCTCGGTGGCATCGGGATCACCTGGGAGCACGACGCGCACCTGTATCTGCGACGGGCGTACGGTATCGGGCAGTTCCTCGGCGGTTCCGCCCGCTGGCTGCGCAGGACCGCCGAGCTGACCCAGAACGGCGTGCGCCGCGATCTCAGCATCGACCTCGGCGAGGTCGCCGACCTGCGGCCGGAGATCGCCGACGCGGCCGCCGGTGTGGCCGCGCTGGCCGACGCCGAACGGCAGGCCGCGCTGGCCGAAGCGGGGCTGCTGGCGCCGCACTGGCCCGCCCCGTACGGACGCGGCGCCGGGCCGGCCGAGCAGCTGCTGATCGACCAGGAACTGTCAGCGGTCGGCGTGACCCGGCCTGACCTGGTGATCGGCTGGTGGGCGGCGCCGACCATTCTCGAACACGGCACACCCGAGCAGGTGGAGCGGTTCGTGCCAGGCACCCTGCGCGGCGAAATCTTTTGGTGTCAACTGTTTTCCGAGCCCGGAGCCGGCTCGGACCTGGCGTCGCTGCGCACCAAAGCGGTCAGAGTCGACGGCGGGTGGGAGCTGACCGGACAGAAGGTGTGGACCTCGTCGGCGCACAAGGCGCAATGGGGTGTCTGCCTGGCGAGAACGGACCCGAACGCTCCCAAGCACAAAGGCATCACCTACTTCCTGATCGACATGAGCTCGCCCGGCATTCTGATCCGTCCGCTGCGCGAGATCACCGGCGACGCGTTGTTCAACGAGGTCTTCCTCGACAACGTGTTCGTCCCCGACGCGATGGTGGTCGGCACGGTGAACGACGGCTGGCGGCTGGCCCGCACCACGCTGGCCAACGAGCGCGTAGCGATGGCCGCAGGTACCGCGCTGGGTAACCCGATGGAACAGCTATTGACCGAGGCGGCCGAGGCGAATCTTGATGTCGCGCAACAGGATCAGTTGGCCAACTTGATCATCACCGCGCAGGTCGGGTCGCTACTGGATCAGCGCATCGCCCAGCTCGCGGTGGGTGGCCAAGATCCCGGCGCGCAGTCCAGCGTCCGCAAGCTGATCGGCGTGCGATACCGACAGGCACTGGCCGAGTACCGGATGGATCTGTCCGAGGGATCCGGTCTCGTCGAAGACGAGACCGTCAAGGACTTCCTCAACACCCGCTGCCTGACGATCGCGGGTGGCACCGAGCAGATCCTGTTGACGCTGGCCGCGGAACGGCTTCTGGGCCTGCCGCGCTGAAGCCCTCGTTGCTGTTTCGAGGTGTTACGAGAACCTGGCCTGCGCGCAGGTGCTCGGCGAGGTGACGTTGTTTCCGCCGTAGACCACCTGGATGTGGGTGCACATGATGACGGGCACGTTGGTGCGGGATTGGCCGGTGTGCCAATCGGTCGCGTCGATCCGGCCGGTGGTCTGGTACTTGTCCGGTCCGCCCTCGCCGGTGTAGATCGTGGTGACGTTGTCGTTGCCACCCTCTTTGAACACCCGGTCGTATTGCGCGGTGGCGTGCACGTCGAGATACAGCGTGCGGTCCATCGAGCGGATGTCGGTGCTTTGCCGCGACCAGAGGTCGTGTGGGAAACCGTCGACCCCGTCGCCGGTCCTGCGATCGGCGCCGACGGTGAAGTCGCAACTGCCGTTCGCGGCGTGGCAGTCGAGCGTGGCGCGGGTTTCCAGCTGGCTGCCGTCGTTGAGCGGTATCAGTGAGGTGGCGGTGTTACTGGCCGCCGGGGCCATTGCGGGGGGCGTCAACGCCAACATCACAGCGACGCCCGCACAAGCCGTGACCAGCCGCATCATCTCGAAGCGTCCTCTCGCTAAGCCTGAGCAGAACTTACGCCGCGGCTATTCGTCGTAGGTGACTTCGACCGAATCGGTCGCCGGGTGCGCCTGGCAGGCCAGGATCAGCCCGTCGTCGAGGTCCTGCTGCTCCAGCACATCGTTGACCTCCATCGTCACCTGGCCGCCGCGCAGCGTGGTGGCGCAGGCGCCGCAGTGGCCCTCGCGGCAGGAAAACGGGGCGTCCAGGCCCGCGTCCAGCAGTACGTCGAGCAGCTTCGCGGTGCGCGGCCACGGCACGGTGTGGGTCTGGCCGTCGAGTTCGACGACCGCGGTGGCCGGCGGCTCGGCCCCATCGTCCTTGATCTTCACCGCGGCGAACGGGTCGCTGTCCAGCGACTTGAACACCTCGAGATGTACTCGCGCCGCAGGCACTCTCAGCCGCTCCAGCGCCTCGCGGGCGGCTTCCATGAAGGGCCCGGGGCCGCAGATGAACGCCTGCCGGTCGGTGAGCGGCCCGGCCAACTGCGCCAGCGCGTTGGCCGACGGCAGCCCTTGCAGCGACTCCAGCCAGTGGATTACCGTCAGCCGGTCCGGGTACTTGGCGGCGAGCTCGCGCAGCGCGTCGGCGAAGATCACCGACCGCTCGTCGCGGTTGGCGTAGATCAGCGTCAGCTGTCCGCCGCCTTCGGACAACGCGGACTTGCAGATCGACACGATCGGCGTGATTCCGCTGCCCGCGGCCATCAGCACGAAATCGTCGTCGAGCGTCTTGGGCACGAAGGTGCCCGACGGCGCCAGCACGTGGATCCGCATACCGGCGTGGGCGTTGTCGCACAGCCAATTCGACGCGTAGCCGTCCTTGTCGCGTTTGACGGTGACGGTCAGCGCCTCGTCGTTGAACGGTGAACTGCACAGCGAGTAGCAGCGGGCCACCGAGCCGGTGCGGTCGCTGGGGACGCGCAGCGTCAGGAACTGGCCCGGGGCGTAGCGCAGCCGCTCCGCCGGCACGTCCACGCCGCCGGGGACCCGGAACACCAGCGAACGCGCGTCCTCGGTCTCGGTGACGACGTCGGCGATCTCCAGCTCCAATACGTGGCTGCCGAGTGGTTCGTCAGGAATTGTGCCCGTCACAACCCTGCCCTTCCTGCGATCATAACTAGAACAGGTTACAGAAACATGGCTGCGTACCGCTACCAGCCGCAGGAATACGCCGCTCGACACAAATCGGAACGTGTTCTAGTCTTTGTCTTATGTTGGCCCCCGCAAGCCACCTTTGGAGGAAACCGTGACGTCCATTCAACAACGCGACGCCCAGTCGGTCCTAGACGGCGTCGACGAACTACTGCCCAAGTTGCGCCAGCGGGCCCAGGAGACCGAGGACCTGCGGCGTCTGCCGGACGCCACAGTGAGCGAGCTGCAGGAAATCGGCTTTTTCAGGCTGCTGCAGCCCAAGCAATGGGGCGGGCTGGAAACCGACCCCGCGGTGTTCTACGAGGCGGTGCGGCGGATCGCCAGCGCGTGCGGTTCCACCGGTTGGGTCAGCTCGATCATCGGTGTGCACAACTGGCACTTGGCGTTGTTCGACCAGCAGGCCCAGGACGAGGTCTGGGGCGACGACGCAAACGTGCGTGTCTCGTCGTCCTACGCGCCGATGGGCGCGGGCACGGTCGTCGACGGCGGCTACCTGGTCAGCGGTTCGTGGAACTGGTCGTCCGGCTGCGACCACGCCACCTGGGCTTTCCTGGGTGGCCCGGTGATCAAGGACGGCCGGCCGGTCGACTTCGGCAGCTTCCTGATCCCGCGCACCGAGTACCGCATCGACGACGTCTGGCATGTGGTGGGCCTCAAGGGGACTGGCAGCAACACCGTCGTCGTCAAAGACGTGTTCGTGCCGCGGCACCGGTTCCTGTCGTACCGGCAGATGAACGACGGCACCGCCGGCGGTTATCAGAACAACACCGCCGCGGTCTACAAGATGCCTTGGGGCACAATGCATCCCACCACCATCTCGGCCCCGATCGTTGGCATGGCCTACGGCGCCTACGAGGCGCACGTGGAGCACCAGGGCAAGCGGGTGCGCGCAGCTTTCGCCGGCGAGAAGGTCAAGGACGACCCGTTCGCCAAGGTCCGCATCGCCGAGGCGGCCAGCGACATCGACGCCGCGTGGCGGCAGCTGATCGGCAACGTCAGCGACGAGTACGCACTGCTGTCCGCCGGCCAGCAGATCCCGTTCGAACTGCGGGCCCGGGCCCGTCGCGACCAGGTGCGCGCCACCGGGCGCTCGATCGCCTCGGTCGACCGGCTGTTCGAGGCATCCGGTGCCACGGCATTGGCCAGTGATGCTCCGGTGCAACGCTTCTGGCGCGACGCGCATGCCGGCCGGGTGCACGCGGCCAACGACCCCGAGCGCGCGTACCAGATCTTCGGGAACCACGAGTTCGGGCTGCCGCCCGGCGACACCATGGTCTGATGCGCTCCACGACGCAAGAGCTCACCTTCGAGTCCACCTCACGCTTCGTCGATGTCGACGTCGACGGACCGCTGAAGCTGCACTACCACGAGGCCGGTGTCGGACACGAGCAGACGATCGTGCTACTGCACGGTGGCGGACCGGGCGCGGCGAGTTGGACGAACTTCTCCCGCAACATCCCGGTGCTGGCGCAGCGCTTTCACGTGTTGGCCGTCGACCAGCCCGGCTACGGGCACTCCGACAAGCGGGCCGAGCACGGACAGTTCAACCACTACGCCGCCCGGGCGCTGAAGGGTCTGTTCGACCACTTGGGGCTGGGACGCGTTCCGCTGGTGGGCAATTCACTCGGCGGCGGCACCGCGGTCCGGTTCGCGCTGGACTACCCGGACCGGGCGGGCAAGCTGGTGCTGATGGGCCCCGGCGGACTCAGCGTCAACCTGTTCGCGCCCGACCCGACCGAGGGCGTCAAGCGACTGGGCAAGTTCTCTGTTCAGCCGACCCGGGAGAACCTCGAGGCGTTCCTGCGGGTGATGGTCTACGACCAGAAGCTGATCACCCCCGAACTGATCGACCAGCGCTTCGAGTTGGCCGCCACACCCGAATCGCTGACCGCGACCCGGGCGATGGGAATGTCGTTCTCCGGGGCGGATTTCGAGCTCGGCATGATGTGGCGCGAGGTCTACAAGCTGCGTCAGCCGGTGCTGTTGATCTGGGGCCGCGAAGACCGGGTCAACCCGATCGACGGTGCGCTGGTGGCGCTCAAGACGATTCCGCGTGCCCAACTGCACGTCTTCGGCCAGTGTGGACACTGGGCGCAGGTGGAGAAGTTCGACGAATTCAACAAGCTCACCCTCGACTTCCTGGGCGGTGCGAGATGAGTATCCGTGCACTGGGTTACCTGCGCATCGAAGCCACCGACATGCAGGCTTGGCGCGACTACAGTCTGAAAGTCCTCGGCATGGTCGAGGGCAAGGGCGCGGCAGAGGGTGCGCTATATCTGCGGATGGACGACTTCCCGGCTCGCCTGGTGATCGTGCCGGGTGATCACGACCGCCTGCTGCAGGCCGGCTGGGAATGTGCGAATGCCGAAGGCCTGCAAGAGATCCGAAACCGGCTCGACGTCGCGGGCACGCCCTACAAGGAGGCCACCGCCGCCGAGTTGGCCGACCGCCGGGTCGACGAGATGATCACGTTCTGCGACCCGTCCGGCAACGGCCTCGAGGTCTTCCACGGCGTCGCGCTCGAACACCGTCGCGTCGTCAGCCCGTACGGCCACACGTTCGTCACCGGCGAGCAGGGCCTCGGCCACGTCGTGCTGACCACCCGCGACGACGCTGAGACGCTGCACTTCTACCGCGACGTGCTGGGTTTCACGCTGCGCGATTCGATGCGACTGCCGCCGCAGGTGGTGGGCCGGCCCGCCGACGGGCCGCCGGCCTGGCTGCGGTTCCTGGGCTGCAACCCGCGTCACCACAGCCTGGCCTTCATGCCGGGGCAGACCCCGAGCGGCATCGTGCACCTGATGGTCGAAGTCGGCGAAGCCGACGACGTCGGGCTGTGCCTGGACCGGGCGCTGCGGCGCAAGGTGCCGATGTCGGCGACGCTGGGCCGACATGTCAACGACCTGATGCTGTCGTTCTACATGAAGACTCCCGGCGGATTCGATGTCGAATTCGGTTGTGAGGGAAGGCAAGTCGAAGACGAAGGCTGGATCGCCCGGGAGAGTACCGCGATCAGCCTCTGGGGGCATGACTTCAGCGTCGGCTTCAAGTAATGTCCGAGCAGATCGACGCCCGCGCATTCCGCAGTGTGCTGGGCCAGTTCTGCACCGGCATCACGATCATCACCACCACCCACGACGACGCGCCGGTGGGCTTCGCCTGTCAGTCCTTTGCGGCGCTGTCGCTGGATCCGCCGCTGGTGCTGTTCTGCCCGACCAAAGTGTCGCGGTCCTGGAAAGCCATCGAGGCCAGCGGAAACTTCTGCGTCAATGTACTGACCGAGAGCCAACAGCATGTCTCGGCCCGGTTCGGCTCCAACGAACCGGACAAGTTCGCCGGAATCGACTGGCATCCCTCGGAGCTCGGCTCGCCGATCATCGAGGGATCGCTGGCCTACATCGACTGCACGGTGGCCTCGGTGCACGACGGCGGCGATCACTTCGTGGTGCTCGGCGCGGTGCAGTCGCTGTCCGAAGTCCCCAAGATCAAGCCGCGTCCGTTGCTGTTCTACCGCGGCGACTACACCGGCATCGAGCCGGACAAGACCAGGCCGGCGCAGTGGCGTGACGACCTGGAAGCGTTCTTGACAGCGACCACGCAGGACACCTGGCTATAGTCGGCGTGGTGTCCATTATTGACGCGGGCTCGACATCTGATGTTCAGCACGGCCCGGAGTGGATCTGCCCGCTACGGGCTGCGCGAGTAGCCGAACCCAGAACGAGAAGTCCGCGTTGATTCGGGTTGGCTTCGTAGCGCTCTCGGCGGCCGTCGCGGCGGCTACGCTGTACCTCGCCGCTGTCGGGCCGTGGGGTTGGTGGATACCCGCTGTCGTTGTCACGGTCACCGCCGCGGTGGGTGTCTACGACTTGGCTCAACGCAAGCACTCGGTGCTGCGCAACTACCCGGTTCTGGGGCACCTGCGGTATTTGCTGGAAGCGTTGCGTCCGGAGTTGCAGCAGTACTTCATCGAGCGCAATTTCGACGGCCGACCATTCGACCGCGACGTCCGCTCGTTGATCTATGAGCGCGCCAAGGGCACCGCCTCCGAACTGTCGTTCGGCACTGAGCGCGATATCGACAAAGACGGCTACGAATACCTGCTTCATTCGACGGCCCCGGTCGATCCGCCACAAGAACCTTTTCGGGTGCGGATCGGTGGGCCCGACTGCACAAAGCCGTATGACATGGCGCTGATGAACATCTCGGCGATGAGTTTCGGCGCGCTGTCGGGCAACGCGTTGCGGGCGATGAACAACGGGGCGCGCAAGGGGCACTTTGCTCACGACACCGGAGAAGGCGGGCTTACTCCGTATCATCTCGGCGGAGCTGATCTGGTGTGGGAGATCGGTTCGGGGTACTTCGGCGCTCGGACCAGAGATGGCTCATTCGACCCGGATCAGTTCGCGGACAAAGCGGCTCATGACGCGGTGAAGTGCGTTTCGATCAAGCTGAGCCAAGGAGCGAAACCTGGTGTGGGCGGAGTCCTGCCGGCGGCGAAAGTAAGCCAAGAGATTGCCGGATACCGGGGAGTGCCAGCCGGCGAGAAATGCGTCAGCCCCCCTGCGCACACGGCGTTTCGCACACCGCGCGAACTGATCAGATTCGTGGCGCGGTTACGCGAACTGACCGAGGGCAAACCAGTCGGGTTCAAGCTGTGTGTCGGTTCCAGGGTCGACGTGTTGGCAATCTGCAAGGCGATGCTTGCCGAAGGCGTGACAGCCGACTTCATCATCGTCGATGGCGGTGAAGGCGGCACCGCCGCCGCACCGCTGGAATACGAAGACCACGTCGGCCTTCCACTGACCGACGGATTGATGATTGTGCACAACGCACTGGTGGGGACGGGACTGCGCGACAAGATACGCATCGGCGCCAGCGGCAAGGTCGCAACCGGCAACGACATCGTCAAACGGCTTATCCAGGGCGCCGACTACACCAACTCGGCCCGATCGATGATGATGGCGGCCGGCTGCATTCAATCGCAACGCTGCCACACCAACCATTGCCCGGTCGGGGTCGCAACCCAGGACCCGCGCCGCGCGCGGGCTCTCGACGTAGCGGACAAAAGCGAACGCGTGTACCGCTATCAGCAGGCAACTGTTGCTCAGGCGATGCGCATCATGGGGTCGATGGGTGTATCCGATCCGACGATGCTCAACCCGCATATGTTGCACAAGCGTGTCTCACCCACCCGGCAACATTCCTACGCCGAGCTTTACGAATGGCTTACCCCCGGGGTGCTGCTGGACCATGTGCCGCCCGGATGGCGGTCCGATTGGGAATCCGCCGACGCGGACTGTTTTGCGCCTGCCGGGATGTCTAGGTCGTCGAATGTCTAGCGGAGGATCATGCCCACTGTCGCTTCGGTGATCGTCACCGCCCTTGCCGATCTGGGAGTCCGCCACGTGTGGGGCGTCGTCGGTGACGCGCTGAATCCCATCACCGACGCAATCCGGCGCGAAGACCGGCTCGAATGGGTCGGTGTGCGTCACGAGGAGGTGGCCGCGTTTGCGGCGGGCGCGCAGGCGCAACTCACCGGATCGCTGGGAGTGTGCATGGGAACCGTCGGCCCCGGTTCCATACACCTGCTCAATGGTCTGTACGACGCGAAAAAGTCACATGCCCCCGTTCTGGCCATCTGTGGTCAGGTACCGACGTCGGACATGGGGAGCAACTTTTTTCAGGAAGTCGACAATGACGCGGTATTCAGCAGCGTCAGCGAATTTCACGCCACGGTCACGGCGCCCAGCCAACTGCCGCATCTACTCGAGCAGGCCGTCAATACGGCGCTCGCTCGCCGGGGTGTCGCCGTGCTCAGCATCCCGGGTGACATCGGTGATCAGGATGTTTCCGAATCGACAACCTCGTTCGCGCTTCCCCATGCCGGCCAAGTACCCGCTCACGCAGATGTCCAACTCGCGGCTGACACTCTCGCCAAGGCAGGCAAAGTCGCCTTGCTGGTGGGGTGCGGCGCGCGTGACGCGCGTGACGAAGTGCTGGCCGTGGCTAAAGCGCTGGCCGCTCCTATGGTGCTGACGTTGAAAGCCAAGGAAGGCTTCGACGGCGATAACCCCTATCAGCTCGGTCAGACAGGTCTGATCGGCAACCCAGCCGCCCATCTTGCCCTGCACGGCGCCGACATGCTCTTCCTCGTCGGCACCGATTTTCCCTATCGCGACTGGCTACCGCAGGACAAGAAGGTCGTACAACTCGACACCCGACCCGAACACATCGGCCGTCGGGCACCCGTTGCCGTTCCTCTCGTCGGAAATGTGAAAGAGACTCTGGCGCAACTACTTCCACTGCTCACAACGCGCTCTGACACGAAGTTCTTGGACCGGCATCGTCGCGAGTACGAGGTCTGGCACTCGGCGCAGCGACGGCTTGCCGAGCCCGATCACGACCGCAAACTGCTGGGACGGATACGTCAGCATCTGGACAATCCCGACGAGCTGATTCGGCCGGAACTTGTCGCTGCCGTGATCAACGACGCCGCCGCCGACGATGCCATCTTCACCTCCGATACCGGCATGTCCACCGTGTGGCTATCGCGCTTCGTCGAAATGCGCGGTCGCCGTAGGCTGCTCGGATCGTTCAACCTGGGGTCGATGGCCAACGCCATGCCGCAGGCGCTGGGGGCCGCCGCGTTGGACCGCTCCCGGCAGGTGATCGCGTTCTGCGGCGACGGAGGCCTGATGATGCTGCTTGGCGATCTGCGGACGGCGGTCACCTATCGGCTGCCGGTGAAATTCGTGGTGTTCAACAACGGCAGACTCGGCATGGTCAAGCTCGAGCAAGAGCAAAGTGGATTGCCCGAGTACGGGACCAAACTCGACAATCCCGACATCGCCGCCGTGGCACAGGCGATGGGGCTGGATTCTCAATTGGTTGTCCGACCCGACGATGTATCCGGCGCGGTGGCGGCCGCTTTGGCGCACGACGGCCCTTACCTGCTGGACTTGCGCACCAATCCCGATGAAATTTCGATACCGCCCAAACCTACCGTCGAGCAGGGCTGGGGATTCGCGATCGCGAAGCTCAAGGAAACGTTGAACAGCCGAACGTGAGCTGAATGCGAGTCCACCGTCGTACCCGGGTCGCATTCAGTGCCAGCGGGTTTGGTGTTCAGCGTGGGTGCCCAGATAGGCACCGGGCCCGAATAACTGGTCGTAGAAGTCGATGTCGAGATGTTGCGCCTGCAGGTACATCAGGACGTGCACGGTGGGCATCGTGCCGGGTAGTTTGCCGAAGGTGTCGTAGATGTACGACGCTTCCGCGGTCACCATCTCCTGAATGCCATCCGGCGGCAGGGCCGAGCCGCGCACCTTGCCGGAATCCGCCCACGGGCCCCGCGTATCGGCGTGAAATGGTCCACCGGGAGCGAACTTTCGGGCAACAAGCTTCTCCACCCCGGCCGCGACCGACCGCACATGCGGGGGGCTGAGCGTCTCGAAAAAACCGGGCAGCCCGGTGACGTTGGGGAAGGGCCAACGGTCGTCTGTGTCGGCGACAAAACCCAGTCCGGGTGCCCGCGGATCACCGGAGCCGCCCAGGACGGACAGCCGGTCCAACCCGTCGTAGGTCCAGCCGCCGAGCCCCATTGCCTGCAGCGCGAGCACTCCGTTGTTGGTGGCGATCGCGAGTTCCGCGCTCGCCTCGGTGATCGTGTACTGCTCGACGAAAGACAGCGGCAGCGGGTCCTCAGCATGAGCCAGCGATGAAAACTGTTGCAGGCCGGGTATTTTACGGCCGTTGATGTCGTCGGTGATCGGATACCCGTTGGCGGCGAAGAACCACAGATTCTCCATCAGGTGCTCAGCCAGGTCTGCCGCCGGGAAAGCCAGCAGGCTGCCCGGGTGATTGCCGATCCAGGTGTTGTGGCCTTCCATGTACGGCTCTTCGCGGGGCAGTTCGAGCCGGGTATTCGCGATCCGGACGTAGGAGTCCGCGGTGTGGCTGATCCACGCTTCGATGCTGTCGAGTTCTTGCGGCTTCTCGTCGCGGCTGGGCAGTAGGTAGGTCCCGGAGTCGTCGGTGAAAAACAGTTGGCTGGTGTGGAAGCCGGCCGCCGACGGGAAGGTCCGGCCCGTCGCGCTTCCGGAGTAGTTGGGCAACGACGGCGCGTAGCCGGGATGATGGGTGATCCCGAAATTCCAGCCCGTCACCCCACCGGTCACCGAAATCAGCAGTGCCCGTTCGACTTCCGACAGCGGCTGGACGGGTCGTCGACTGGTGTACGCCAGCGCGCCGTCGGGGATCTGGCCGCCGACCGGGAACCGGCGGGATCTGCGGCCCGTCAACGCCGCCATCAGCGGGAACCGGGCAAGGTCGGCCAGCGCGGCACGCTCGTGCTCGGAGATGACCAGGCTCACGCCGCGATTGTCTCAGCCCACTGCGCCGCGCTCACGCCAGGGACAGAAACAGCTTCTCCAGTTCGTCCTCGGTCAGCGGTGTCGGTGTGCCCGCTTCGTTGCTGGCGATGCAGTGCCGCATGCCAGATGCGATGATCTTGAATCCGGCGCGATCGAGGGCCCGCGATACCGCAGCGAGCTGCGTGACCACGTCTTTACAGTCACGGCCTTGCTCGATCATGGCGATCACACCGCCGAGTTGCCCCTGCGCGCGTCGCAGTCTGCTGAGTACCGCGTTCATGCTGTCGACGTCGTCGGCCATCTACCCACCTTCCGTGGCTTGTGATCATATCCTACCCCGGGGGGTATGCCCGGGTTCGGTTCCAGTTTAACGGCGGGCGGGGGACTTTCGCCGGGTGATCTGGGCACCCACGGCGGCCATGTCGAGATTTCCCACCTGCCTGATCAAGTCGTCCAGCGCTGCTTTGGGCAGGGCACCGGCCTGGCGGTAGACCAGGATGCCCTCGCGGAAGGCCATGATGGTCGGAATCGAACGGATATTGCGGCTCGCCGCATATCGGCGCGAATGCCCGACACGGGCCGCACCACGGAGCCCAGAAATCGACCAGCACGATTGCGCCGTCGACAATGGTGGACTCGAAATCAGTTGTGGTGATGTTCTTTACAGCCATGACAGGGGCCCTTTGTCACTGTGCGTCGCCGGCATCGGCGAATTCGCAGAATGCGGTGTAGGCGCGGGCGCCGTAGATGGTGGCGGGTCCGCCGTGCATCAGGATGCTGACGCCGATTGCCTCGGCGGCCTCCTCTTTGGTGGCGCCGGCGCGAGCGGCTCCGCGTGCGTGTGAGGCGATGCAACCGTCGCATCCGGCGACCACGCCGATGGTCATCGCGATGAGTTCCTTGTGTTTGGTGTCCAATGCGCCTGCGGTCAGCGCGGCTTTGCCCATCTCGTTGAATCCGCGGTACACCTCCGGGATCATCTGCCGTAGCTCACGGTGCTGTGGGTTGAGGTCGCTCAGGACATCGTGGTAGTGGCTGTTTGTTGTCATGCCCTATACAATAGGGATACCCCGCCGGGTATTCCGCAGTGCGAGATGACATAGGGAGTGACGATGACCACCGATCTGTCCACGAAGCTTGACGTCGAATTCGACGAAGCCGTCGAGCGAACGACGCAAGCGCTGGCGGAGCAAGGTTTCGGCGTCTTGACGACGATCGATGTTGCGGCCACGTTGAAGAAGAAGCTCGGAAAAGACATGGAGAAGTACCTGATCCTGGGTGCGTGCAATCCGGGACTTGCGCATAAGGCGCTGGATATCGACCGGCAACTCGGCCAGTTTTTGCCGTGCAACGTCGTGGTGCGAGCCGACCCGGCCGGCGGCGTGCTCGTCGAGGCGATGGACCCACAGGTGATGGTGCAGTTCGCAGACCAGGCAGATGCCTTGCAGGCAGTGGCAGATGAGGCCGCAGCCAAGCTACATGCCGCGATCGAGCAGTTGCACCACACCGCATCGGCGTAGCGGGCCACCCAGGTTGTCCGGCATCCTGTGGCCGGCGCCTAAGTCGTAGTGATTGGGAGAACTCATGGCACGAATCGTCGTACTCGGCGCCGGCATTGCCGGTCACACCGCAGCTCTGCTTTTGCGCCGCTGGCTGCCCCGCAAGCACGAGGTCGCCGTTATTTCCCCCGCTGCGGACTGGAACTGGATTCCGTCGAACATCTGGGTCGGCGTCGGACACATGGACGCGTCCAAAGTCTTGATTCCGCTGCGTCCGATCTACCGACGCAAGGGCATCGTGTTCTACCAGGGCCTCGCGACCGCGATCCGACCCGAGGGAACCGGCGAGAATGGCTCGCCTTCGGTGGATTTCACCTACACCGATGACGAGCACCGTGGCGAGACCGGCAGCCTGAGCTATGACTTCCTGATCAACGCGACCGGCCCGCAATTGAATTTCGCCGCCACTCCGGGGCTTGGTCCCGACGGTCACTCCTACTCGGTGTGCACGGCCGATCACGCCGTTGAAGCCGCGAAGGCGCTCGATGGTGTCGTCGCCAAATTGAAGGCCGGTGAGCGACAACGCCTGGTGATCGGTGTCGGGCACGGAACCTGCACCTGCGAGGGTGCGGCTTTCGAATACACCTTCAATGTCGAGCACAAGCTGCGCGAGGCCGGCGTGCGTGACCTGGCCGACATCGTCTACCTCACCAACGAATACGAACTCGGCGACTTCGGTGTGGACGGCATGAGCTTCGTCGAGAAAGGTTTCGTCCAGTCCAGTCGGCTGTGGACCGAATCGCTGTTCCGGGAGCGTGGGGTCAGGGCCATTACCCAGGCTGCCGTCCACGAGGTGATGAACGGCAAGCTTCGCTACGAGCAACTCGACGGCACAGAACACCATCTGGACTTCGACTTCGCAATGTTGCTGCCGCCGTTCAAAGGCGTAAGCCTGGCCGCCTACGACAAGGACGGCACCGACATCAGCTCAGAATTGTTCGCGCCGTCGGGTTTCCTCAAGGTCGACGCGGACTACTCCGGCAAACCGTATGACGAATGGTTGGCCGACGACTGGCCGCACACCTACGAGTCCCCGAGTTACCCGAATATCTTCGCTCCCGGCATCGCGTTCGCGCCGCCACACCCGATTTCGCGGCCGCGCAAAAGTTCTCGCGGCACCGTCATCACGCCGAGCCCGCCCCGTACCGGTATGCCGTCAGGTGTCATGGCCAAGACGGTCGCCGAGACCATCCGGGACCGGATCAAGCACCCCGAGGCCAGTGCCCATCGTGCTTCCATGGCGGTAATGGGGGCCGCGTGTGTCGCATCGGCCGGCACCGGACTTCGCCGTGGTTCGGCCGCTTCGATGACGATGTATCCGGTCGTTCCCGACCCGGTGCGGTACCCACAGACTGGTCGTGACATCGCCGGCACGTCCGGGGAGCTGGGCCTGGCTGGTCATTGGATCAAATTGATGCTGCACTACATGTTCATCTACAAGGCGAAAGCTCGGCCACTCTGGTGGCTGATACCTGAGTGAAAGGCATTCTCGTGCAACACGGTGATGATTATTCCGAGGTTGACCAGAGGACCGCCGAGCGCATTGCCGATGCCCCGCTGCCCACGGCACCGACGCTGCGGATGCGCCGCAACCCCGTGATCCAGTTCGGGCGGTTCGTCCGCATCAGTCTCAAAATGGTGCGAATCATCATCGGCGGTCACGAGTAGGGTTCTGCCCTACTGCCTCGACCCGTTACCGGGTGCGTTGAGCGTTGCGGGCCGAGGCTCGCCGCTACGCCGCGCGCCGGTCACAGTGTCGGCATCCTCACCCAGGAGCAGCGATCGGACCATGCTGCGTGTCCCGAACGGGCGCAGCATGTAGCTGGCCGGACGTGGTCGAACTCGTTGCGGCCACCAGAACCACCGGCCGAGCAAGGCGGCGAGCGATGGCGTCATGAACGATCGCACGATCAGGGTGTCGAACAGCAAGCCCAACCCAATTGTGCTGCCGGCCTGGCCGATCGAGAGCAGGTCGCTGGCGACCATCGACATCATGGTGAAGGCGAACACCAGGCCTGCCGAGGTGACCACGCCACCGGTTTCGCCCATCGAGCGGATGATGCCGGTCTTCAGTCCGGCGCCGATCTCCTCCTGGAACCGCGATACCAGCAGTAGGTTGTAGTCGGAGCCGACGGCGAGCAGGATGATCAAGCCGAACACCGGCGCGATCCAGTTCAGGTCCAGGCCGAAGATGTGCTGCCATACCAGCACCGAGAGCCCGAAAGCGGCGCCCAGCGACAGCAGGACGGTGCCGACGATCACCAACGACGCCACCAGTGCGCGGGTGATGATGACCATGACGACGAAAATCAAGGTCACCGCCGCGATTCCGACGATCAGCAGGTCGTAGTGCGAGCCCGACTGGATGTCGCGGTAGATGGCTGCCGTCCCGGCCAAGTAGAACTTGGCGTCGGTGAGCGCCGTTCCTTTGACCGCGTGATGGGCAGCCTCCAGCTCCGGTGTGACCGCGGCAATCCCCGCCGGGGTCGCCGGATCGGCGTCGTGGGTGATGATAAGCCGCGCAGCCTTGCCGTCCGGCGACAAGAAAAGCTTCAATCCCTTTTGGAAGTCCGGATTTTGGAACGCTTCCGGCGGCAGATAGAAGTAGTCGCCGCTCTTGGAGGCATCGAAGGCCTGACCCATGGCGCTGGCCGTATCGGTCATCTTCGCCATCTGCGTGACCAGGCCCGCGAAGCTGCTGTGCATGGTGAGCAACGTCCCCTGCATGGATTTCGCGACGGCGATGATCGGTGGGAACTCGGCAACCATCTGCGGAATGATCGCGTCGACGGTGCCCACGTCGTGGATCAGCGTGCTCAGGTTCCCACTGAACTTGTCCACGCCGTCGATAGCCTCGAACAACGACTTCGCCGCCCAGCAGACGGGGATGTTGAAACAGTGCTGTTCTGCGTACAAATAGCTGCGGAACGGCCGCGCGAAGTCGTCGAAGTCCGCGAGGTGATCCCGCATCTCGTCGAGTGTGGCCTGCATGTCGTGCATGTCGCCGACCATGCGATGCGTGGCGTTGCTCATCGTCGTCAGCAAGCCTTGCAACCGCTGCATCGAGGCGATCATGGCGCCGAGGTCGTCGCTCATTTTGAGCATGTCGGCGGTCCGGTCCCTCATGAATTGAAGGTTTTCCTGGATCGGGATCGATTGGGCGCTTATCTGGAAGGGTATCGACGTGTGCTCGATCGGACCGCCCAACGGCCGGGTAATGCTTTGTACCATCGCGATTCCCGACGCACGAAAGACGTCCTTGGCGAGCCGGTCCAGAATGATCATGTCACCGCTGTTGCGCATATCATGATCGCTCTCGATCATCAGGATGTCGGGATTCATTGTGGCGGCGCTGAAGTGGCGCTCCGCGGCGGCGTATCCGACATTCGACGGTAGATCGCTCGGTATGTAGTACCGGTCGTTGTAGCTGACCTTCATGGTCGGCATGATCAGAATGCCGGCGATCGCGATGACCAGTGACGCTGCGAACACCGGGCCGGGCCAGCGCACGGTGGCAGTGCCCATCCGCCGCCAGCCGCGGGTCTTGATCATCTTTCGGGGGTCGAGCAGGCCGAACCCGGTCGCCACGGCCACGACAGCCGGCGCCGCGGTCAGCGCTCCCGCGACGACGACAAGCAGGCCCAGCGCGGACGGAATGCCCAGCGCTTTGAAATAGGACAGCCGTGCCAGGTGCAGACAGAAGGTGGCACCGGCAATCGTCAACCCCGAACCCAAGATGATGTGAAACGTCCCACGAAACATGGTGTAGTAGGCCGTTTCCCGGTCCTGGCCGGCCTGTCGGGCCTCCTGGTAGCGGCCGATCAGGAAGATCGCATAATCCGTTCCCGCGGCGATCGCCAGCGAAGACAGCATGGCGACCACGAACGTCGAGAACCCGAGCAGGTCGTAGTTGCCGAGCAATGCGACAAGCCCTCGGGCGGTGCCCATCTCGAAACCGACCATGACCAGAACCAGAAGCATCGTGCTGACCGAGCGATAGGCGATGAACAGCATGATCATGATGACCACGCCGGTCACACCCATCATCGTGAGCATGCTTTTGTCGGCGGCGTCGTTCATGTCGGTGGTCAGCGGTGCCGGGCCGGTCTCATACACCTGGAGCCCCGCGGGAGGCGCTGATCTGTCGATGATCTCCCGCACCGCTTTGACGGACTCGTTACCCAGGGTGCTGCCCTGGTTACCGGCCAGATTCAGCTGGACATACGCGGCTTTGCCGTCGCGGCTCTGCACGCCGGCGGCGGTGAGCGGATCGCCCCACACGTTCTGGACGTGCTGGACGTGCTTGTGGTCAGCCTGCAGCGTTTTCACCAGGCGGTCGTAGTAGTCGTGAGCCTGCTCACCGAGCTGCTTGTCGCTCTCCAAGACGATCATCGCGGTGCTGTCGGAATCCGACTCGTGGAATGTCGCGCCGATGTGCTTGGCGGCGATCATCGCCGGCGCGTCCTGTGGCGACATCGTCACCGCGTGGTTGCGGGCGACCGACTCGATCGGCGGCACCAGCACGTTCAACGCGACGGTCAGCAGCAGCCATGCGATCAGAATCGGTACGGCGAACCTGCGGACGAACCGCATGAATTTCGGGCGTGTTTCGGTGTCGGTATTCATCCGGCCTTCACCAGGCAGGATGTTTGCGCATGGTGCTCACGCGACGACTGTTCGTCCTTGACAACGCCGTTGACGGTGATGCGGCATCCAAGCTTGTCGCTGTTGCCCTGCGCGACGAGATTGGCGATCACTGCGGACACCGTCGTGCTGACCGTCAGGGTCCAGGGCAGGCTGGTGAAGGCCGCCTGTTCCGGCTGGGCGTTCATATTCAAGTAGCTCACACTTCCTGCCGTGTCACGGGGGCCGAAAACCTGGTAGGTCACTCGCTTGACGTGGGTTTGTTGGAGCGGTTCGGCGCTGCTGCCGGTCGCGGAGAAAATCGGTTCCGAGCCGAAGGCGCCGCGAAGCTTATCGACGGCGATACCACCCAGGGCGACCGCCACCACGACGACGAGCGACACCCAGGCGCGTTTGAGCAAAGTCGACATCGAAGCTTCCTCGATTCTTGGCTCTCCTAAAGCACTTTTCCGGCTGTCCCGTAGGCGACACAGTGCCGTTCGACCCTGCACGGAGGGTCTTGAGTATGCGCACCAGCCAGAGCCGAATATACCCTACAGGGTATAGTAGCAAGGTGGCGGCGGGCTGCCGGGTTGTATACGGTGGGGGGTATCGCGACCTGAAGGAGTGGACCTTGACCGACAAACGCATGCAGGAGTACCCGCCACGCGTGGTGAGGCTATGGCTGGACCCCGTGTGCCCCTTCTCGTGGAACACCGCACGTTGGCTCACCGCCGCCGCAGAGGCCGACGACTTCACCATCGACTGGCACATGATGAGTCTGGCGGTCCTCAACGAGGGCCGGGAATTGCCGCCTCCTCAACAGGCTCGGATGCAGGATTCTCGAAAGATTGGGCGCCTGATGGCCGCTCTGCACGAGGAGCTGGGTGCTGACGTGTTGAGCACTGCCTATATGGCGTTCGCCCAACGGTACTTTGACGATTCAGCAGATGTGGACGACGAACTCGTCGACCACGTCACCCGTGCGGTCGGCGCTCAACGCACCGGCGCCTCAGCGCTCGACGACCACACTCTCGACGCGACCGTGGTGCAGTTTCACCAGGCCAGCCAGGACGCGTTGGGGGACACCGGTGGCAGCCCCCTGCTGACCATCGACGGGCATACTGTTTTTGGACCAGTGTTCACCGCTGTGCCGGATCCCGAAGAGACGCCGGCCGTCTTCCGCGCCGTCGCGGCATTGATGCGCACGCCACAGTTCAGCCAACTACACCGGCCCCGCGGCCACGCCTGAGAGAGTACTGATCGCCATGTGTTTCGCCACTCGTTGCCGGGTCTGCGGCAAGACCACGTGGGCGGGGTGTGGACTTCATGTTGAAGCCGTGAAACGCCAAGTGCCTCAAGCGCAATGGTGCGATGGCCACCCTGACGAGGAAACCACTCGCCGGCGCAAAGTTTTTGGATTGACCCGAAGAGGCAAGAAGTAGGGAAACGGAAATGCTTGACACCGCAGCTCCTCGGGGTACTGCCGAACGCGGTGGCCCTCGTCATCATGGCAGTGATGATTGTGCTCTACGGGCTCACCTGAGGGTCGCCGCTTCGGCGTGCAACTGACCGGGTCGGCCTGACTGGATCAGTCCGCCAACGCGACCACTCGGTCGTTGCCGCGGTCGGCCACGTACACGTTCCCGCCGCTGCCGACCGCGACGGCCAACGGGGTGTTGAGGCCGACGAAAGGCAGCACAGTCGAATCGCTAGCTCCCGCAGCTAGTTTCGCGACTTTGTTGGTGTTGTGCTCGGTCGCGTATACGTTGCCGCTGTCGTCGACCGCCACACCCCACGGCACGCTGAGGTTGGTGAAGGGCAAGACAGTCTGCGCGCCGTCGGCCAGCTTCAACAGCCGGTTGTTGCTGGTGTCAGAGACGTAGACATTGCCGGCACTGTCGACGGCCACGCCGTCGGGATCGCGAAGGCCGTTGAACGGCAATACTGTTTGGTGGTCGGATCCGGCTGGTAACTCGACCACCCGGCTGTTGCCCCGATCGGCGACAAAGACGTTGCCCTGAGCATCGACGGCGACGCCCTCGGGGTAGTTGAGGCCGTTGAAGGGCAGTACGGTCTGCTGTTGGGCGCCCGCGTCCAACTTGACCACACGATTGTTGAAGTCGGTGACATACACCGCGCCCGACTTGTCCACCGCCAGGGCTTGGGGCTGGTACAGGCCGTTGAACGGCAGCACCGACGGCTTGGTCGATCCAGGAACCAGTTCCAATACGCGCCCGTACATACTTTCGCTGGTGATGTAGACGTTGCCGGTGCCGTCCACCGCTACCCCGCTCGGCGAAAGCCGAAAGTCCAGACCGTCGAATGGCAACACTCGCTGCCCGGATGCTGTCGACGAGTCGGAGGCTGATGGGCGGCTCACCAGGTATGCGGTGACGCCGGCCGCCGCGGCGAGCACCGTCGCGGCGACTCCGATGACGATCCACTTCTTGAGCTTGCCGTTCGACTTGGCCTTATCCGTCGGGGTGAAGTCGGGCACGTATGCCGGATACGACGGATTCTCAGCGCGGTGGGACGGCGCTGGACTGGCCCGTCTGGCCTCGGTGTGCGCCGTCGTGGAACCGTAGTTCGCCTGCGGCGCAATGCCAGTGCCCGCATAGCCGGTGGACAGGCTCGCCTGCTTGCCGTGCCGCAGAATCGTGGTGGCATCGTGCTGGTCGGAGGTTGTCAGCGCATCGTGAGCGTCGCTGGCCAAAGCGCCGGCGGTCGCGTAGCGGTCGGCGGGATTCTTGGCCATCCCCTTGGCGATCACCCGGTCCAGGGCAGACGGCACAATTCCGGGGCGCAATTGGCTGGGCCGCGGCGGCGCTTCCATCAGATGCGCACCGATCATCCGCTCGATGGTGTCGGCACGAAACGGCGGCGCACCGGTCAGGCATTCGCTCAGCACACAGGCGAGCGCATAAACGTCGGAGCTGGGAGTGCATTCGTCGCCGGTAAATCGCTCCGGCGCCATGTAGTAGTAGGTGCCTATCGTCATCCCGGTCTGGGTGAGTCCCGGGTCGCTGGCAGCGCGCGCGATCCCGAAATCGACCAGATAGGCAAAGTCGCTGCTGGTGATCAGGATGTTTGCCGGCTTGACATCCCGATGCGTTATCCCGATGGTGTGAGCGGCGTCCAGGGCCGCGGCGATCTGCTGCACGATGGCCACCGTTCGGGCGGGCGACAATTGGCCATCGCGGTTCAGCACGTCGCGTAGCGAGATCCCGTCGATCAACCGCATGTCGACGTAGAACTGGCCGTCGTGGTCTCCGTAGTCGTGGATGGGCACCACATGCGGCTCGGTCAGCCGCCCGGCGGCATCCGCCTCGCGCTGCATTCGCATGCGGAACACCGGGTTTTTCGAGAATTCCTGAGAGATCAGCTTCAAGGCCACCACCCGCCGCTTGCGGGTGTCCTCGGCCGCATAGACCTCGCCCATTCCGCCCCGGCCGATCAGGTGCATTAGCCGGTAGGGCCCGAACTGGCGCCCCACTCGCGAATCTGGGAAGTTGCCGGTCACAAGCCATACCCCCTTCGATCGGTCACGAGATCGCGTCGACTGCCGACGCCAGTTTGGTCTGGAATGACTTCGGCATCGGAATCGATCCGTACTGGTCCAAGCCCTCTTGGCCAGGGCCGATGGCGGACTGCATAAAGGCTTTGACCGCCGTGGCGGTGGCGGAATCCGGATACTTCGAGCAGACGATCTCGTAGGTCGCCAACACGATGGGATAGGAACCGGGCTGGGTGGGCTTGTAGAACGACGAAGTGTCGAGCACCAGGTCATTGCCCTCACCTTGGAACCTGGCACCGGCAATCGTCTTGCCGACCGACTCGGTGGTGATCGGCACCGGATCGGGACCCGCCGAGGTGATGATCGCGACCATGTTCAATTGTTTGCCCACCGCGAACGACCACTCGTTGTAGGTGATCGACCCGTCGGTGGTCTCAAGCAGTGCCGACGTGCCGTTGTTGCCGTCGGCGCCCCGACCGACGCCGCCGTTGAAGGTCTCGCTGACGCCCTTGCCCCAGGCGCCGTCGGATGCGGCGGCGAGGTATTTCTGGAAGTTGTCGCTGGTGCCAGACTTGTCGCTGCGGTGGATCACCTGGATAGGCTTCGCCGGAAGCGTGATGCCCGAGTTGAGCGCCTGGATGGCCGGGTCGTTCCAGGTGGTGATCGTGCCGTTGAAGATCTTGGCGGTCGTCGGTCCGTCTAAGCTCAGCGAGCTGACCCCGTTGAGGTTGTAGGTCACCGCGATGGGGCCGAACACGGTTGGCAAATCCCAGGCCGGGGAACCGCACCGGGCCGCCGCCCGGTCGGGCTCGCCGTTGGCGGGGTTCAGCGGCACGTCAGAACCCGCCAAGTCGGTTTGGTTGTTCACAAAGTGCATCACCCCGGCGCCGGAGCCGTCGGCGTCGTAGTCCAGCGTGTGCCCCGGGCAGGCGCGAATGTAGGCGTAGACGAACTGCTCGATCGCGTTCTCCTGGGCGGTGGAGCCGGCATCGTGCAGCTCTTTCTTGCCGCCGCATTGCACGTGTCCCGGACCGGACGCGTCACTGCCGCCGTTGCTGCCACACCCCGACAGCACCAGCGCGCAGACAACCAGTGAACTCAGCCCAGCACGAAACCTGTTGCTGTGCAACGGAACTCCTTTGGGGTAACTGGACGACCGCCGGGGTATTGAGTGGATCCGTGCGATCCGGCGTCACGCGATTGCGGCCTCCTATCCGACTGATCGTTACTATACAAACCGTTCCTGGAAGTCAACTGGGCATGAACAGCGGAGTCTGTGAGGATAGATGGAAGATGCATGCAAAGTGAACTCAGACTGGGATTTGCGGCGGGTTGATGCGTAGCGTGGTTCTCGATGCGTCTTGAAACCGCGGACAGGGCCAAGCCCTGCGGCGAAAACTCCTCTGCCACGCTTGCAGCCGTGGACCTCACCTTGGGCTTCGGTGGGCACACCGTGCTCGAAGCCGTGAGCTTGGATCTGCCGGCCCGCGCCGTCAGCTGCTTACTGGGTCCGACCGGCTCAGGTAAGACGACGTTTCTTCGCACGCTGAACCGGATGAACGACAAAGTGCCTGGATACCGCCGCAGTGGCGACGTGTTGCTCGACGGGCGCAGCATCTTCGATCAACCCGATGTCATGGAGTTTCGTCGCGAAATCGGCATGCTGTTCCAGCGCCCGAATCCATTTCCGATGTCGATTTTGGACAACGTGGTGGCCGGGGTGCGCGCCCACAGGCGGGCGCCGCGAAAACAGCTTGCAACCGTCGCCGAAGTCAGGCTCACCGAGGTCGGCCTGTGGTCGGCGGTCAAAGACCGCCTCGGCGATTCCCCCTTCCGGCTCTCCGGCGGACAGCAACAACTGTTGTGTCTGGCCCGCGCGCTGGCGGTGGAGCCACGTGTACTGCTGCTCGACGAGCCGACATCGTCGCTGGATCCGACGTCGACCGACAAGATCGAGACACTCATCCGGTCGCTTGCCGATCGCCTCACGGTGATCGTGGTGACCCACGATCTGGCCCAGGCGGCCCGCATCGGCGACCGGACGGCATTGTTCTTCGACGGCAGGTTGGTCGAGGCTGGACCCACGAATCAGGTGTTCTCGTCACCCAAGCATGAGCAAACCGCCCGCTACATCTCCGGGCGCACGTTGCCACCTCTCGCCGACCCGGGAGTAATCGCATCCCCGACCAGTTAGCCCGAATCCACCGAGTTCCCGCAGCTTGATGAAAGGTAAATAAAGTGACATTTCGACTGAGCAGCATGGTGGCGGTCCCGGCGTTGATGCTGGCCGTCGCAGCCTGCGGTTCGCACTCGACCGGTGGTTCGAGTAGTTCCGCGCCCGCCGGCGGCGCCGTCGCGACGGCACCGGCGTCGTCGCCTACGACGATATCCGAGACCGGCAGCACCCTGCTTTATCCACTGTTCGGTCTCTGGGGCCCGGCATACCAGCAGAAGTACCCCAACGTGTCGATCAACGCTCAGGCCACGGGATCGGGAACGGGCATCTCTCAGGCTGCTGCCGGCACCGTCGACATCGGTGCGTCGGACGCTTATCTGTCCGAGGGCGACATGGCTGCGCACAAGACGCTGATGAACATTGCTCTGGCCATCTCGGCGCAGCAGATCAACTACAACCTGCCCGGTGTGAAAGAGCATGTGAAGCTCAACGGCAAAGTGCTGGCGGACATGTATCGGGGCACTGTGAAAACGTGGAACGACCCTGCGGTCGCTGCACTCAATCCAGGTGTGAATCTGCCTGACACGCCGGTTGTTCCGCTGCATCGCTCCGACGGCTCGGGTGACACCTTCCTGTTCACGCAGTATCTGTCCAAGCAGGATCCGGATGGCTGGGGTAAATCGCCCGGCTTCGGCACGACCGTCGACTTCCCGGCAGTGCCCGGAGCACTCGGCGAGAATGGCAACGGCGGCATGGTGACCGGCTGCGCCGCCACGCCCGGGTGCGTCGCCTACGTCGGCATCAGCTTCTTGGATCAGGCCGGCCGAAAAGGCCTCGGCGAAGCGGAATTGGCCAACGCGTCGGGCAAGTACGTCTTGCCCGACGTCCAGAGCATCAAGGCTGGGGCTGCCGGCTTCGCCTCGCAGACCCCGGCGACCGAGGCCATCTCACTGGTGAATGGTCCTGCGCCCGACGGCTATCCGATCATCAACTACGAGTACGCGATCGTCGACAGCCACCAGAAAGATGGTCAGACCGCCCAGACGGTGCAAGCGTTCCTGCACTGGGCGATTACCGACGGTAATGCCCCGTCGTTCCTGGACAAGGTGCACTTCCAACCGCTACCCGAACCGGTGGTCAAGATGTCCGATGCCCAGATCGCCAAGATCGCAGGTTGATCGCATCGGGGAACCGGTGGGACCGCCTCCGCCGGATGAACCGCTCGGGCGCGCTTTTGCGAGGCCTGGGTGGGCTGGGTGCCGTGCTGCCGCTGTTGGCGGTGCTGTTCGTGTTGATCACGCTGATCATCGAAGCGCTACCGGCGACTCGGTTGAACGGACTGCATTTCTTCACCGGGACCGATTGGAACCCTGGAAACACCTACGGCGCGGCGGTACTCACCGACGGCGTGGCGCATCCCGTCGGCGCGTACTACGGGGCGCTGCCGCTGATCGTCGGAACGCTGGCGACCTCGGCGATTGCTCTGGCCATCGCGGTACCGGTGTCAGTCGGGGCGGCGTTGGTGATAGTCGAACGATTGCCGCGGCGACTGGCTGCGGCCATCGGGATGGTGCTGGAGCTGCTCGCCGGCATTCCCAGCGTCATCGTCGGCTTGTGGGGTGCCATGACGTTCGGGCCGTTCATCGCGCACGACATCGCTCCGGTCATTGCCCGCAACGCTCCGAACGTCCCGGTACTCAATTATTTTCGCGGTGATACCGGAAATGGCGAAGGCATGCTGGTGTCGGGCCTGGTGTTGGCGGTGATGGTTATCCCCATCATCGCCAGCACCAGTCGCGACCTGATCCGGCAGGTGCCGCTGTTGCCGCGCGAGGGTGCCACCGCGTTGGGATTCTCGGACTGGGAGCGCGCGCGACGGGTGACGCTGCCCTGGGTATCCAGCGGGATCGTCGGTGCCGTCGTGTTGGGACTGGGCCGCGCACTCGGCGAGACGATGGCCGTCGCGATGGTATCCGGCGCGGAGCTCGGTGCGATGCCCGCCAACATCTACTCGACGATGACCACCATCGCCGCCACCATTGTGTCGCAACTAGATTCGGCGATGACCGACTACACGAACTTTGCTGTCAAAACCCTCGCTGAGGCCGGTCTGGTGCTGATGGTGATCACCCTGCTGACCAACGTGGCGGCCCGCTTCTTGGTACGCCGCACCTCGGGCACCGCTCTGCCGGTGGGACGGGGGATCTGACGTGACACAGCCTGACGTGACACAGTCTGACGTGGCCACATCGCCCGGAACCGGTCGCCCGCATCGATGGTCGTCGATTACTCTGCGGCGCAGGATCATCAATGCTGGGTTCTGGAGTGCCTGCTTTGGCTGCCTGGCAGTGGTGGTCGGCCCGACGGTGTGGATGTTGTTCGGTATTTTCGCTCGCGCGATTCCGGTGTTCGACTGGCACGTGCTGATCCAGGACACTCAGGGCAACGGGGGTGGATTGCGCAACGCCATCATCGGCACGATCGTGGTGGGGCTGGGCGTCATTCTGTTGGGCGGCACCGTGAGCGTTCTCACCGGGCTCTATCTGTCCGAGTTCGCAACCGGGAGAAAACGATCGATCCTGCGCGGCGGCTATGAGGTGCTCTCGGGCATCCCGTCGATCGTGCTCGGCTACGTCGGCTACTTGGCGCTGGTGGTCTTTTTCGACTGGGGGTTCTCGCTGGCCGCCGGGGTCGTCGTGCTGTCGGTGATGAGTGTGCCCTACATCGCCAAGGCCACCGAGGCGGCGCTTGGTCAGGTACCGACTTCCTACCGCGAAGGCGCGGAAGCACTCGGCCTCCCGGTGGGTTGGACCCTGCGCAAAATCGTTGTGAGATCAGCACTGCCGGGGATCATCACCGGCATGCTGGTCGCGCTCGCGCTCGCGGTCGGCGAAACGGCGCCGATGCTTTACACCGCGGGCTGGTCGAATACCGCACCCACCGGTCAACTGACCCACTCGCCCGTCGGCTACTTGACCTATCCGATCTGGACCTTCTACAACCAACCATCCCGGTCTGCCCAGAACTTGTCCTACGACGCGGCCCTGCTGCTGGTGGTGTTTCTATTCCTGATTATCGTGCTGGGCAGGCTGATCACCGGATTGTCACGGCGGCATTCCGAATCCTGATGCACCCGAACAGGGCCGACGTCGGACGGCGCTGCGTTGCGGATACGAGTGGCCGAACTGCCTTGCAATGCAACGGCACTCGGCCAATGACGTGGTTATACATGTGCTGGCCGAACCGGCGGCGCTTAGAGGTGACTCTCAATCACCTGGTGATCCACTCAATCTCGGGCCGTGGCAGCGACTACGCTGCGCAAGCTGAATTCGTCCGCTGCCGGGATTTGCCCTGGCGCTTCCGGCATCGAGTGTGCGCTCAGGGATTTCAGTGTGCGCACCGGGCGGAGCTCCTCGGCGCGTCGTCGCCCTGGGCTCACGTTCGGCGCGGGAGGCCGCTATCGATGCACAGTCGACGCACAGGACGCCCAGTCGACTGTCAAGCCACCCGTCGCACGTGGTTTTCGGCTGCCGCCAGCAAGCCGGTCGATCGCGGCGACGAGCACGGTGTAGCCCGTCGGGGCCAACCGCGTCGCCGCGGTAGTCGCTGTCCGCGAGAACTTGTGGCGAACTCTGGGCCGTTACTGGGACGATGGCCTGTCGGTACTCGTGGTCGAAACGATCAGCATCTGCTGGGCCAACAGGTGTTGGACTTCGTCCAACTCGTCCTGCGACAGCGTGATTTCGGGCGCGTACCTGCGGAACCGGGCGGCGGAGACGGTACGGATCTGCTCGGTGATGACCCAACCCCCACCTGAGGCGACGTGGACTCGGTGCATCCAACCGCGTCGTTCGACGCTGGTCAACGGCAACACGGTGACCAATTCGCCCATGGTCAGGTCGAGATGGAAACGGGTCGAGACGACGAGCGCGGGGCGGTCTTTGCCCTGCTCGCGGCCTCGGACGGGATCAAAGTCAACGAACCATACGTGACCGGGTTCAACGGGGGTTCGCATCACTGTCGTGTCGGCGCCCACTCATCGCCGATCGGCGCGTCGGCGCCCGCGAGCTCGTCAGCCTCAGCGAGGTAGTCCGCCCAGCCCTGTGGATCGGACTCGCGGTACCGGTGCACCGCAGCGATGGCGGCGGACCGCCAGTGCTCGTCGATGAGCCGTCGCACGGTCTCATCGGCAGAGGCGCCACCGAACTCCTCTCGGCCGATACGATGGATGCGCTCTCGGGTTTCGTCACTCACGCGCAGCATGGCACCAGCGTACCATCCCGTAAATGGACTTGTTAACAACTGTGTTTACGTATGTGCTGCGCGAACGGTTTCCGATGGTCAGCAACGCCGACAGCGCGCCGCGCCTTACGATCCACCGCCCTTTCGACCCGGCAGCCACGCAGCCAAGCGCCGCAACGCCTCGTCGATGCCGCTCGCCGGCCCGGCAAAGGAAAGCCGGACGTAGGAGCCCCCGCGCTCCGGGTCGAAGTCGATCCCCGGCGCAATCGCTACCCCGGTGTCGGCCAACAACGTTGAACAGAACACCAGGGAGTCGTCGGTGAAATCGGAGACGTCGGCGTAGACGTAGAAGGCGCCGTCGGTGGGAGCCAGCCGGTCGATGCCGATGTGCCGCAGGCCGTCGAGCAGCGTCGCGCGATTGGCCGCGTACTGGTACAGATGTTTTTCTGCTTCCCGGACCGACTCGGGCGTGAACGCCGCGACCGCGGCGTGCTGTGACAGCACCGGCGGACAGATGGTGAAGTTTCCGGTCAGGCGATCCACCGCGCGACGGAGCTCGGTCGGCACCAGCAGCCACCCCAGCCGCCACCCCGTCATCGCGAAATATTTGGAAAAGCTGTTGACCACGAACGCATTTCGTGACGTGCCCCACGCGCAACTGGTCTCGGGTGAGCCGTCGTACACCAGACCGTGGTAGACCTCATCGCTGACCAGCCGCACGCCCGACCCGTCGCACCAGGAGGCGATCGCCGCCAGCTCCGCGGGCGGGATGACCGTGCCGGTCGGGTTGGCCGGGCTGGCCACCACCACACCCTTCACCGGCGGATCGAGCTCGGCCAGCATCTGTGCGGTGGGCTGGAAACGCGTCTCCGGGCCGCACTCGATCACCACGACCTCGCACCCCAGCGCGGACAGGATGTTGCGATAGCAGGGATAGCCGGGGCTGCTGACCGCCACCCGGTCGCCGACGTCGAAGCAGGACAGGAACGTCAGCAGAAAGCCGCCGGATGAGCCGGTCGTCACCACCACGTCGTCGAGGTCGACCTGAACGCCATAGCGGTCGAGATACGACGCCGCGATCGCCGACCGCAATTCGGGGACGCCCAGCGCCACGGTGTAGCCGAGTTGATTGCGGTTCAGCGCGTCGACGGCGGCGGCCCGCACCGGCTCCGGAGCACCGGCGCTCGGCTGACCCGCCGACAGGTTCACCAGGTCGCCGTGGCTGCGCTGACGTTCGGCGGCCGCCAGCCAGACGTCCATCACGTGGAACGGCGGAACCCCGGCGCGAAGTGCGACGGACAAGCTCATGTCGCCAAGGCTAGATTAATGGCCCGGCTCCTCCTCATCGCGCTGCGCGCTCTGCATCGTCGCTGGAGGAGAACACTTCGGATTCCAGCCGGCGCAAGTGATCGCGCGGCGGACCCAGCAGCTGCGAACTGCCATGTGCGCGTTTGAAATACAGTTGCATGTCGTGCTCCCAGGTGATCGCGATGCCGCCGTGCAACTGGATGCCCTCGGCGGCCACCGTGCTGAACGCCTCGCTGGCCGCGATGCGGGCCAACGCCGCCGATGTCACCGACGGTGCGTCGGCAGCGTCGTTGACCACGGCGCGCGCCGCCTGCACGGCGACATAGAGGTCGGCCATCCGGTGCTTGAGTGCCTGAAAGCTGCCGATCGCGCGACCGAATTGCCGGCGTTCTTTGGTGTAGTCGACTGTCAGTTCCAGGCAACGGGTGGCCGCCCCGACCTGCTCGGCGGCCAGCAGTATCGCGGCCGCCTCGGCCAAGCCCGGGTCGACGCCGAGCGGTGTCGTGTGGCCCGGCGTGAGCCGGGCCAGCCGTCGGGTCGGATCCATCGCGGCGACGGGTTCGGCGCCGAACTCGGCCCACCGGTCGAGCGTGCCGTCGTGGGCCTCGATCACGACGTCGGCAACGTCGCCGTTGATTACATAGTCACGGTCGAACACCACCGCGCCGATCGCGGCGCCTTCGGCCAGCGACCCGAGCGTCTCCGCGTCGGGCTTGTCAGCGGCCAGCAGCGCCAGCTCGGCCAGCGTGGTACCGAGCAACGGGCCGGGCACCAGGTTCCGGCCGAGTTCCTCCAGGACGACGGCCGCATCACCGAGAGTGCCTCCGGCGCCGCCGAATTCCTCGGGCACCACCAACGCCGCAGCGCCGACCTGCTCGCACAGCAGCCGCCACAGCGGTTCGTGGTAGCCGCGTTCGGATGCCATCGCCGCGCGGACCGCGGCGGGGGAGGCGTGCTTGGCCACCAGCGTCGCGACGGTTTCGCGCAGCAATTCCCGTTCGTCACTCACAGTGCCTCCAGAACACGTCGCCGGTGGCTTACCGGGTCACCCCAGGCCGGTCGCAACGCCTGCACCCGCAGCAGCCACAGCGACAGGTCGTGCTCGGCGGTGAAACCGATCGCGCCGTGGGTCTGCAACGCCGATCGCGCGGCCAGTAATGCGGCGTCCGACGCGGAAGCCTTGGCGGCGCTCACATCTCGCGCGGCGTCGGGCGACGAATCGGCCACTGACAGCGCAGCGCCGTACACCAGGGGGCGGGCCAGTTCGAGCGCGATGTGCACGTCGGCCAGCTTGTGTTTGATCGCCTGGTAGGAACCGATGGCGCGGCCGAACTGGGTGCGCTGCTTGGCGTAGTCGACCGCGGCGTCCAACAGAGCCTGCCCGGCTCCGACCAGTTGCGCCGCGGTGGCCAGAGCGCCGAATTCGTAGGCGCGCTGCACATCTGCCTGCCACGGCGAGTCGGTTGGGCTGACGTCGAAGAGCTTGCGGCTGGGGTCCACCGACTCGTGCTGTTCGCCGGTGTTTGCCGCGCTGACTGTTCCGTCCGGGTTGGCCAGCAAGATCAGACCCGCGGTGTCGGCGTCGACGGCGCGGGGCACCCGCGGTGGCAGGGCGACGGTGGCGATCAACTCGCCGGATGCCAGAGCCGCGCACCGTTGGTCGTTGGCCAGCAAAACCGGTGCGACGGCGATGGATTCGGTCACCGGGCCGGGCACACCCCAGCGGCCTAGCCGTTCCAGCGCGACCACCAGGTCGACCGGGTGCGCCTCGATGCCGTCGAATCGCTCCGGCACCGCCAGCGCGGTGACACCGAGGTCGGCCAGACGCGCCCACACCTTGCGGCCGGGCCCGGTGTCGCCGTCGGCCCAGGCGCGCGCCGCGTCCGGCACGGCGGCGGTCGACAGCGCGGCGTCGATGCTGGCAGCGAAGTCCCGCTGCTGCTCGTCCAGATCGAATTTCATCTGGCCTTCTCCCGGGGCAGACCCAGCAGCCGCTCGGCGATGATGTTGCGCTGAATTTCGTTGGTGCCGGCATAGATCGGACCGCCGAGAGCGAACAGCAGACCGTCCGTCCAACTGCTGGCCAGTTCGCCGTCGGCGCCGCGAATCTCGCACGCCGTCTGGTGAATGGCCACGTCCAGGTCTGACCAGAACACCTTGGTCACCGACGACTCGGCCCCCAGTTCCCCGCCGCCGGCCAGTCGGGTCACGGTGCCGAAGGTGTGCAGCCGGTAGGCCTGCGCCTTGATCCACGCGTCGGCGACCTGATCTCCGAAGGAGCTGTCGCCGTTGGCTTTCCATACCTCGGCTAGACGCTCGGCGGAGGCCAGGAACCGTGCCGGGCTGCGCAGTGACATGCCGCGCTCGTTGCTCGACGTGCTCATCGCGGCCCGCCAGCCGTCGTGCACCGCGCCGATCACGTCAGCATCCGCTACGAAAACGTCGTCGAAGAAAATTTCACCGAACCCGGTGTCGCCGCCGAGTTGTGCGATCGGCCGGACCGTGATGCCGTCCGCCTTCAGGTCGAACATGAAGTAGGTCAACCCGCTGTGCCGCTGGGCCTCGGGGTCGGAACGGAACAATCCGAACGCCCTGTCGCCGAACGGTGCTCGTGAACTCCAGGTCTTCTGGCCGTTGAGCAGCCAGCCGTCGTCGGTGCGGGTCGCCGTCGAACGCAGTGACGCGAGGTCGCTACCGGACTCGGGCTCCGACCAGGCTTGCGCCCAGATCTCTTCGCCGCTGGCCATCTTGGGCAAGATCCGATCCAACTGCTCGTCGGTGCCATGCGCGAACAACGTCGGCGCCAGCATCGACGTGCCGTTGGCGCTGGCCCGTCCGGGCGCCCCGGCCCGGAAGTACTCCTCCTCGTAGACCACCCACTGCAACAGCGATGCGTCGCGGCCGCCGTATTTCGCCGGCCAGGTGATCACCGACAGCCCGGCATCGAACAGCACCTTGTCCCAACGGCGGTGCTGTTCGAAACCCGCTGCCGTGTCGTAAGAATGCGTTGGAAACACATCCCGGTGCGACGACAGAAACTCGCGCACCTCGCGCTGGAACGCCAGCGTCGCGTCGTCGAATTGCAGATCCATCTACACCAACTCTCGCAGTAGCGGTTTGACCACTTTGCCGCCCGCGTTGCGGGGCAGCGACTCGACAAACCGCACCGAACGTGGGGCTTTGAAGTTCGCCACATACTCGCGGGTGTAGGCGATCACCGACTTCTCGTCGAGACCGGCATCGGGCCGTGTCACCAGATAGGCCCGCCCGACTTCGCCGAGCCGCTCGTCGGGCACCCCGATCACCGCGCAATCCAGCACACCGTCGAGGCGGGCCAGCACCTGCTCGATCTCGGCGGGATAGACGTTGAAGCCACCGCAGATGTACATGTCCTTGAGCCGGTCGGTGATCTGGAGATTGCCTGCGGCATCGAGGCGTCCGATGTCCCCGGTGTGCAGCCAGCCGTCGGAGTCGATGGCCGCAGCGGTGGCTTCCGGGTCGTCGAGGTAGCCGAGCATCACGTTGGGCCCGCGTAACAGAACCTCACCGTTGACGGCGTCGATGCGCAGCTCGAAGTCGGCGATCGGCCGGCCGCAGGTGGTGGCGACCGTGACCGCGTCGTCGTCGGCGCGGCACATGGTGCCCATTCCGTTGGACTCGGTCAGGCCGTAGGCGGTCAGCACGATGTCGAAGTCGAGTTCGCTCTGCATCCGCTCGATCAACACCACCGGCACCGTCGCCGCGCCGGTGACGGCGAACCGCAGCGAGCTCAGGTCGTACGTGTCGCGGCCAGGATGGTCGAGCAGTGTCTGGAAGATGGTCGGCGGTCCGGGCAGCACGGTGATCCGGTGTGCGGCGACCGCGCGCAACGCCTGCTCGGCGTCGAAGGTCAACTGCGGGATCAAGGTGGCGCCGGTCTGCAGGCAGGCCAAGATGCCGGCCTTGTAGCCGAAGTTGTGAAAGAACGGGTTGATGCAGAGGTAGCGGTCGTCGCGGGTGATCTTGCCGGCGGCCGCCCACGACGCCGACCCGGCCAGCGACTGCCGGTGCGCACACAGCACTCCTTTGCTGCGGCCGGTGGTGCCCGAGGTGAACAACACATCGGAGAGGTCATCGGGCCGGACCGCGACGGCGCGGGCGTCAGCCGCGTCGAGGTCTTCTCCCTGACTGATGAACTCGTCCCACGTCCCGTCGTCGACATCGATCGGCACCCGTACGACATGCCGCAGATCGGGCAGCGCCGAGCGGTCGAGGGCGCCGACCCGGTCCGCGCCGAGGAACTCGCCCATCGCCACCAGCACGGGCGCGCCGGTGCGGGCCAGGATCTCGGCGGCCTCGGCGGCGGTGTAGCGGGTGTTCAGCGGGACCACGACGGCTCCGGTGTAATGCGTGGCCAGGCAGGCAACCACCCAGTGCCAGGTGTTCGGCGACCAGATCGCGACGCGGTCGCCGGGGTCGACGCCAAGGCTGATCATCGCAGCCGCGGCGCGGCGCACCTCGTCCCGCAGTTCGGCGAAGGTGAGCGTGCGATCCTCGGTGACCAGGGCATCGTGGTCGGGGAGTTCGCCCGCGATGTGGTCCAACGCCGCAGGAATGGTCTGCGGATGGCTCGACATCGAACTCCTCGGGTGCTGATTGCTATCGCCGCTGGCAGGTGTACATCGCCGTCGGGCTAACAAAGCAAGTGCTTGGTAGGTTAGCCTACAAGGGTGCAAAGCGTCGAGGAGTTCCGGGCCGAGGTGCGTGACTGGCTGGCCGAGAACCTGGTCGGCGAATTCGCTGCCCTGAACGGGCTCGGCGGACCGGGTCGCGAACACGAAGCGTTCGACGAGCGGCGCGCCTGGAACCGGCATCTCGCCAAAGCCGGCCTGACCTGTCTGGGCTGGCCGGTCGAACATGGCGGCCGCGGCCTGTCGGTGGCGCATCGGGTGGCGTTCTACGAGGAATACGCGATCGCCGACGCGCCGGCCAAAATCAACCACTTCGGCGAGGAACTGCTGGGGCCGACGTTGATCGCGTACGGAACCCCCGAGCAGCAGCAGCGCTTTCTCCCGCGGATCCTCGACGTCACCGAACTGTGGTCGCAGGGCTACTCCGAGCCCGGCGCCGGCAGTGACTTGGCCAACGTGTCCACCACCGCGGTGCGCGACGGCGACCAGTGGGTGATCAACGGACAGAAGGTGTGGACGTCGCTGGCGCACTGGGCGCAGTGGTGCTTCGTGCTGGCCCGCACCGAGAAGGGCTCGAAGCGGCATGCCGGGTTGTCGTATCTGCTGGTGCCACTCGACCAACCCGGGGTCGATGTCCGACCGATCGTGCAACTCACCGGCGACTCGGAATTCAACGAGGTGTTCTTCGACGACGCCCGCACCGAGGCCGACCTGGTGGTGGGCCAGCCCGGCGACGGCTGGCGCGTTGCGATGGGGACGCTGACGTTCGAGCGCGGCGTCTCGACGCTCGGCCAGCAGATCGTCTATGCCCGCGAACTGAGCGCCGTGGTGGATCTCGCGAAACAGACTGGTGCGGCCGATGATCCACTGATCCGTGAACGGCTGACCCGCTCCTGGGCCGGACTGCGGGCGATGCGCTCCTACGCGTTGGCGACGATGGACGTCGAGGGAGGCGGCCGGGCGGCCGGGAAAGACAATGTCTCGAAGCTGTTGTGGGCCAACTGGCATCGCGAACTCGGCGAGATCGCGATGGAGGTGCAGGGCAAGGCCGCTCTGGTGCTGCCCGGTGGCGACTTCGACGAGTGGCAGCGGCTGTATCTGTTCACCCGCGCCGACACCATCTACGGCGGATCCAACGAGATTCAGCGCAACATCATCGCCGAGCGGGTGCTCGGCCTACCCAGGGAGGCTCGATGACGCTCGCCGTTGCGCCGAAAGAAGTTGCCGGACACGGCCTTCTGAAGGGCAAGGTGGTGGTCGTCACGGCCGCTGCGGGCACCGGCATCGGCTCGGCGACCGCCCGGCGTGCGCTCACCGAGGGCGCCGACGTCGTCATCTCCGACCACCACGAACGACGGTTGGGTGAGACGCGCGACGAGCTGACCGCCCTGGGACTCGGCCGGGTGGAAAGCGTGGTCTGCGACGTCGCATCGACCGCGCAGGTCGACGCACTGATCGCCTGCACCACAGCACGGTTGGGCCGGCTCGACGTGCTGGTCAATAACGCCGGCCTGGGTGGTCAGACCCCGGTGGTCGACATCACCGACGAAGAATGGGACCGCGTCCTCAACGTCACGTTGACCTCGGTGCTGCGCACCACCCGTGCGGCGCTGCGGTACTTCCGCGACGCGGATCACGGCGGCGTCATAGTCAACAACGCCAGCGTGCTCGGCTGGCGGGCCCAGCACTCGCAATCCCATTACGCGGCGGCCAAAGCCGGGGTGATGGCGTTGACCCGTTGCAGCGCCATCGAAGCCGTCGAGTACGGGGTGCGGATCAACGCGGTGTCGCCGAGCATCGCCCGGCACAAGTTCCTCGACAAGACCAGCTCGACGGAATTGCTCGACCAGTTGTCGGCCGGCGAGGCGTTCGGCCGGGCGGCCGAGCCGTGGGAAGTGGCGGCGACGATCGCATTCCTGGCCAGCGACTACTCGAGCTATCTGACCGGAGAAGTGATCTCGGTGTCGAGTCAGCACCCATGAGCGAGCCCACGAACAGCCGCCGCGACGAGTTGCTCGCACTCGCCGCGACCATGTTCGCCGAACGCGGACTGCGGGCCACCACCGTGCGCGACATCGCCGACAGCGCGGGCATCTTGTCGGGAAGTCTGTATCACCACTTCTCGTCCAAAGAAGAGATGGTCGACGAGGTGCTGCGCAAGTTCATGGACTGGCTCTTCGCCCGCTACCAGGAAATCGTTGAGAATCAACCGAATTCGCTGGAGCGGCTCAAGGGCCTGTTCATGGCGTCGTTCGACGCCATCGAGCATCGGCACGCCGAGGTCGTCATCTACCAGGATGAGGCCAAGCGACTGCTGCCGCAGCCCCGGTTCTCCTACCTCGAGGACCTGAACAAGCAGCAGCGCAAGATGTGGCTCGACGTGTTGCACCAGGGCATCGAGGAGGGGTATCTCCGTCACGATCTCGACGTCGACCTGGTGTACCGATTCATTCGTGACACCACCTGGGTGTCGGTGCGCTGGTATTCCCCCGGCGGGCCACTCACCGCGCAGCAGGTGGGTCAGCAGTATCTCGCTATCGTCCTAGGCGGAATCACCAAAGAAGGAAGTTGAGCATGGCCACAAACAATCAGGCATACGTCATCGATGCGGTGCGCACCGCGATCGGCAAGCGCAACGGGTCGCTGGCCGGCGTGCATCCCGTCGACCTGGCTGCCCGCGGGTGGCGCGGGTTGCTGGATCGGGTCGACATCGACCCCGCCGCGGTCGAGGACGTGATCGCCGGCTGTGTCGACGCGATCGGCCCGCAGGCCGGCAACATCGCCCGGCTCTCGTGGCTGGCCGCCGGCTATCCCGAAGAGGTCCCCGGCGTCACCGTGGACCGGCAGTGCGGCTCCAGCCAGCAGGCCATTTCCTTTGGCGCGCAGGCCATCATGGCGGGCACCGCGGACGTCATCGTGGCCGGCGGTGTGCAGAACATGAGCCAGATCCCGATCTCCTCGGCGATGACCGTCGGCGAGCAATTCGGTTTCACCTCGCCCACCAACGAATCCAAGCAGTGGCTGCACCGCTACGGCGACCAGGAGATCTCGCAATTCCGCGGCGCGGAGCTGATCGCCGAGAAGTGGAACCTGTCCCGCGAGGAGATGGAACAGTACGCGCTGACCAGTCACGAGCGTGCCTTCGGTGCGATTCGCGGCGGCCACTTCGACAACGAGATCATTGCGGTGGAAACCGAACACGGCACGTTCTGCGTCGACGAGGGTCCGCGGGAGTCGTCGCTGGAGAAGATGGCCGGCCTGAAGCCGTTGGTCGACGGGGGTCGACTGACCGCCGCGATGGCCAGCCAGATTTCCGACGGCGCCAGCGCGGTGCTGCTGGCTTCAGAAAGCGCAGTGCAGGCGCACGGTTTGAAGCCGCGGGCGCGGATTCACCACATCAGCGCCCGCGCTGCCGACCCGGTCTTCATGTTGACCGGTCCGATCCCGGCCACCCGCTACGCGCTGGAGAAGACCGGCCTGTCCATCGACGACATCGACACCGTCGAGATCAACGAGGCATTCGCCCCGGTAGTGTTGGCGTGGCTCAAGGAGATCAAGGCCGACCCGGCGAAGGTCAACCCCAACGGCGGCGCGATCGCACTGGGCCACCCGTTAGGTGCAACTGGCGCAAAGCTTTTCACCACGATGCTGGGCGAGCTCGAGCGGATCGGCGGCCGCTACGGTCTGCAGACGATGTGCGAAGGCGGCGGCACCGCCAACGTCACGATCATCGAGCGGCTGTAAATCCTTGGGCCGGCTGTGCAATCCACGACGGCTCAGCGGCGTGTCGCGTCGTGAATTGCACAGTCGCGGGGTGTCGGTGGGTCGTGCCAGCATGCGCCCATGGACGAACTCACCTGGCCCTTCTTGGGTTCGGAGGCAATAGCCGCGAAGGCCATCCCGGAACGGGCGAT
>NZ_JAVKSG010000016.1:0-57472 GCF_039583785.1 Mycobacterium sp. | reverse complement strand
TTGCTTGTCTCGCACGATAGCGTCGCGCATTTCGACTACAGGTTGGTCGACGAGGCGCTGGTGATCATCCCGGTCGACAATCCGGCATTTGCGGACGCGGCCGCGGATCTGTACCTCAAAACGGCGGGCTTCGAGGTCACCCCGGATTACGGAAACGTCCAGACACTGAACATTCCCGAGGTGGTTTCGGGCGGTGGCCTGAACACCGCGGTCAACTATGGCGTGAATGATCTGGTCGACAAGATCGAGAGCGAATACACCGCGGGTGATTTCAGCGAGACCAATCCGCTGTATGTCTTCGGATACTCGCAAAGCTCTGTCGTCATGGGCATGGCAGAACAGCAACTGGCGGACTACGGCATCAAACCCGAAGACCTGAACTTTGTCATGGTTGGCGACAGCGCGTCCGCCGAGGGCGGTTTTTTGAACACGTTCCTCGACGAATTCCCAACGTCGTGGCAGCCCTACATTGTCGACCTGTTCAAGGATTTCGGCGCAGACGAGGTGCTGGGGCAGGTCACACCCACCGGCCTCTTCCCCACCGAGGTCTACAGCCTGTCGGGCGATGGCTGGGCGATTTACCACGATGGCCTCAACAATGCGGGCCTGTTCTCCGACCACCTGGAATATCTCGGCCTGACACCCCAGGAAATCGCCACCGCAGGCCAACCCGTCATCGACGGCGCGGGTCCCTATGCGACCGAATACTTCACCATCCAGGACTCCATGGTCAACAGCCTCGAAGCGCTCCTGACCCAACTCCAGATCGCCGACAGCGTCCTGTTCTGACGACGTCGCCGAGGCTAAGCTGCCGATGACTCAGGAGGCAGCGATGGCAGCTCGGTTGGCGGGCAAGGTGGCGATCGTCAGCGGTGGGGCCCGAGGCATGGGCGCCTCGCATGTGAAGGTTCTCGTCGAGGAGGGCGCCAAGGTGGTGTTCTACCTGGCCAGCGACGAGTCCAGCTACTCGACCGGTTCGGAGTTCGTCGTCGACGGCGGCTGCACGGCTGGTCTTGGGCACAAGGACTTCTCCGCGGTCGACACCGATCAGCAGCCCGAGTGGGTCACGTAGATCGCGACTGCTGCAAATAGGTTGCCAGCGCATTGGTTAGCCCTTGGCGGGCTTCGTCGAGGTCGGCGTACGAGCCGAGCTGACGTTCGGACACCAGGCCGCGCATCGCGCCGGGGATCAGGGCCGCCACCGCACGGACGCGTTGCGGATTGACTCCTAGCCCCGCGAACGCGCGCTGGCACGTTTCCTGCCAGCTCTTGCCCCACGAGAACAGCTCGGCCGCGGTCCGCGGAAACAGCCGCTCCAACTCGTCGGGCTTGCGGGGAAGCGCTGCGCGCAAGTTCTCGATCGCCCGCGAATCCTGGGACGCGAGCTCGTGATACAGGGTGTCGATGATCGGCGAAGTTCTGCAGTGTCCGTTCCATGGATGGCGTGGAGCCATGGAGCCAGCAGGGTCGCAACGTCTGCATCCCCTATCAAGACCCCATCGGCATGACGGTCACGGGTATGCCCGCGCTGGCCGCGATCGCCGGCGTGGTCGCGGCTCCTCCGGGACTGATGACCAGCGCTGACCTGCCGCTGCGCGGATTCGCCGGCCGCTTCAAGCGATAGCTCCCGCTGGTGGCGCGAGCGGGCTCGGTCAGTGTGGAATGTTAACGCCACAACGGGAGAGCGTGACAGCGACGTAACATTCCCGGAACCGATCGCCCTTAACGTCAGCCGCACACCAAGCGGATCAATCTGGCGATAGGGACTCCATTGAGCGGCAATGCTGTGCGCCTCCAGGCAATCACCAACGTCGAGGCGTATGTGCCTCCCGCGATCAGTTTCGATCCGGGCGAGGAGCCGGGGGAGATCTTCGGGTCGAACGTTTTCACCAAGGCCGAAATGCAGTCCCGGCTGCCCAAGGCGATCTACAAATCCATCGTCGCGACCATCGACAAAGGCACCAAGCTCGACCCCGCGGTCGCCGACGCGGTCGCGGTGGCCATGAAGGACTGGGCCCTGGAGAAGGGCGCCACCCATTACGCGCACGTGTTTTACCCGATGACCGGTCTGACCGCCGAGAAACACGACAGCTTCCTGGATCCGGTCGGCGACGGGACCACGCTTGCTGAGTTTGCCGGCAAGACGCTCATCCAGGGCGAACCTGATGCCTCCAGCTTCCCGTCGGGCGGTCTGCGGAGCACCTTCGAGGCCCGCGGCTACACCGGCTGGGACGCCACCAGCCCGGCCTACATCCTGGAAAACCCGAACGGCAACACGCTGTGCATCCCGACGGTCTTCGTCTCGATGACCGGTGAGGCGCTGGACTACAAGACGCCGCTGCTGCGCAGCCAGCAGGCTATGGGCGTGCACGCCGAGCGCGTTCTGAAGCTGTTCGGTCACAAGGATCTCAACCACGTCGTCTCATTCTGCGGTCCCGAGCAGGAGTACTTCCTGGTCGATCGGCATTTTTTCCTGGCGCGACCCGACCTCATCAACGCCGGGCGCACCTTGTTCGGCGCCAAGCCGCCCAAGGGCCAGGAGTTCGACGACCACTACTTCGGTGCAGTGCCCGAGCGTGTCCTCGGCTTCATGATGGACACCGAACGCGAACTGTTCAAACTCGGTATTCCCGCCAAGACCCGGCATAACGAGGTCGCCCCCGGCCAGTTCGAGTTGGCGCCGATGTTCGAGCGGGCCAACATTGCTTCCGACCACCAGCAGCTGACGATGACGATCTTCAAGACGCTGGCCAAAAAGCACGGCATGGAATGCTTGTTCCACGAGAAGCCGTTCGCCGGCGTCAACGGCTCCGGCAAGCACGTCAACTTCTCCCTGGGCAACTCCGAGCTGGGCTCGCTGCTGGTCCCCGGTGACACCCCGCACGAGAACGCGCAGTTCCTGGTGTTCTGCGCCGCGGTGATCCGCGCCGTGCACAAGTTCGCCGGACTGCTTCGGGTCTCGGTCGCCTCGGCCACCAACGACCACCGCCTGGGCGCCAACGAGGCGCCACCGGCGATCATCTCGATCTTCCTCGGCGAACAGCTCGCCGACGTCTTCGAGCAGATCGCCAAGGGCGCAGCCACATCCTCAAAGGGCAAGGGCACCATGATCATTGGTGTCGACACGCTGCCCGCGCTGCCGACTGATCCGGGTGACCGCAACCGCACCAGCCCGTTCGCGTTCACCGGTAACCGGTTCGAGTTCCGGGCGCCTGGCTCCGGGCAGACGGTTGCGGTGCCGTTGATCATCATCAACACGATCATGGCGGACTCGCTGGACTACTTGGCCACGAAGCTGGAGAAGGCCGTCGGCGATGGCGAGGATTTTGATCATGCAGTGCAGACACTGCTCACCGAGGTCATCACCGAACACGGCGATGTGGTGTACAACGGCGACGGCTACTCGGAGAAGTGGCAGATCGAGGCGGCCGAACGAGGCCTGCCGAACCTGAAAACCACGCTGGACGCCGTCGGGGAGCTGATCACGCCAGAAGCGGTCGAACTCTTCGAGAAGTACTCGGTGTTCAATGAGCGTGAGCTACATAGCCGCTACGAGGTCCAGCTAGAGCAGTACGCGCTGACCGTTGCGGTGGAGGCGAAGCTATCGGTGGAGCTCGGGACGACGGTCATCCTGCCCGCCGCACTGCGCTACCAGACTGAGCTCGCGCAGAACGTTGCCGCGTTGAAGGCCGCCGGTATCGCGGCGAGCACCGCTGTGCTTGAGGCGGTTTCGGCGCCGATCGCCGACCTCGAGGCCGGGCTGGCGACGCTGAAGTCGGCGTTGGCGGGCCACTCGGCGGAATCGGCATTCGACGAGGCCAAATACGCGCAGGAAGAGTTGCTGCCCGCGATGACGGCGATCCGGACGGCCGCCGACGCGCTGGAAGCCGTTGTGGCCGACGATCTGTGGCCACTGCCCACTTATCAGGAGATGCTGTACATCCTCTGACGCGCCGATTGGACGCGACGCACCTGTAGGCTGGCCCAGAGGTTTGTGGCCCTGGTTGAGTCCGCAGCCGATGGCGTATTGCGCAGTGTTTCGCGGGACACCGGTCGACGGCGGCCCCTTGTCTCGGCGCGCAGTTGTTGCGACAACGAAAGGGCGGTGCCAATCATGCCCTCCTGGCAGGACGATGACGGTAGCGGAGCGACGGCGACGACTCTGGCCAATCGCGAGGTCGGCGCGCAGATCGACGTCGAGGTCGCCGCTCCGAGCAGGTTGGAGTTTCAGGTTGCCGTCGCTCGGCTACCCGGCCTCGATATTCGGGAAGAGTTGGCAATTACGGTCAACGGCAAGCTACTTCAGCCCCGCGAGATCATCGGACAGCACGACACCCGGATCCATTCGATCGAGGTCGGCGAGGGCGTGGTCAGCCTGTCCTATCAGGCAACAGTTTCCGGTCACGCCAAACCCGCACCGGTCCGCGATATCGACGTGATCACCTACCTACGGCCGAGCCGTTACGCCGAGGCCGACAAGTTTTTCGGTTTCGCGGCCACCGAGTTCGGGCATTGCTCAGACTCGGCGACACTCCTGGAGAATGTTGCCGCGTGGGTTGGGGCGCGACTGTACTACGTTCCAGGATCGAGTGATCCGATCGACGGCGCCGCCGACACGCTGCTGGCGGGTGCCGGAGTGTGCCGTGACTACGCCCACCTGGTGGTCGCGTTGCTGCGTGCGGTGAATGTACCTGCTCGACTGGTGGCGGTCTACGCGCCAGGCTGCGACCCGATGGACTTTCATGCGGTAGCCGAAGCGCTCGTCGAGGGTGAGTGGCGGGTGGTCGATGCGACGTGCCTGGCTCCGCGGCAATCGATGGTGCGCATCGCGACAGGACGCGATGCCGCCGACACTGCTTTCCTGGATAACCACGCCGGGTCAATCACGTTGACCGGCATGACCGTAACCGCTTACGTCGACGGTGAGTTGCCGTTCGACTCGATCGACCACCTGGTCAGCTTGGCCTAACCCAGGTGTAGCCGCTCGCGGAGCGAGTCGGCGAGGAATCGCTTGATGGACACCGGCCGGAAGTTGCGGGCCGCGTCGGTCAACGTCGCGTGGGATTCGGCGCTGAGCTCGATATCGGCTGCGGCGACGTTGAATTCGAGCTGCTCGACGCTGGATGCCCCAGGGATGGCGACCACTCCGGGCAGGTTGATCAGCCAGGCCAGCGCGACCTGCGCCGGCTTGGCGTCGACGTCCTTGGCGACGTCGCGCAGCGTCTGCAACAGTGGTTCGATGCGTCGCAGATTCTCGGTGCCGAATAGTGAGTTGATCGCGCGTACACCGCCGGGCCGGTTGTCCACCCCGTACTTGCCGCCGAGCAGTCCCTGGGCCAGCGGGCTGTAGGCGATCACCACGCGGTTCTGCTGCTCGGCGAACGGCACCAAACCCTCGAGCGCTTGCGGATGCGCGAGCGAGAAATGCACCTGGTTGCTGATCACCGGTCGGCCGAGCGCGGCGTCGGCCTGCTTCCACCGCGACAGCGAGTAATTCGAGACGCCGGCCGCCCCGATCGCGCCGCTGTCCAACAGGTCGCGCATGCCGGGCATGATCACCGAGTCGGGGACCACTGGATTGGGCTGGTGGATTTGATACAGCGGAATGCGCTCCAACCCTAGTCGGCGCGCACTGGCGCGCTCGCGATGTTTGACCACCGCGGGAAACGGCGCGACCGGAAAGATCTTGCTGGCGACCGCAACCTGATCGCGCTCGTCGCCGAGCGCATCGCCGAGGATCCGCTCGCTTTTCCCGAGCCCGTACACCTCGGCGGTGTCGAAGAAGGTGACGCCCAACGCGCGTGCGCGACGAACGATGTCGCGGGCGGGACCGGCGGCATAACTGTCGCCATAGCCCCATTCGCGGGATCCGAACTGCCAGGTGCCCAGCCCGATCCGGCTGACACTGCCGATACCGTCGACGTTCAGATACTTCATCTAGCTCACGGTACTGACCGCGGCGGCGGTGTGCTCGGGTGGCCGGGCCATAACTCTCGAGCACTTCGCTGACCTTGCGCTCCGGACCACGTCGTCGTGTTCTGGGGTGGGGATTCCTGGGGTGGGCACGAGTATGGCAGCGCGGAGCGGCTGCGATTACGCTGAGCCTGCACCGGGGGGCGTTACAAGAGAGGGCAAAAATGTCACGGACAGTGGTCGTCGGAGCCTCCAGCGGGCTCGGGCGTTGTATCGGTGTCGGTCTCGCGCAGCGGGGTGGGCAGACCGCGCTGCTGGCGCGGCGACGCGCGCGGATCGAGGCCGCGGCCGAGGAAGCCGGCCCGGGCGCAATCGCCGTCGAATGCGATGTCACCGACGAGCAGTCGTGCCGGTCGGCGTTCGACCAGGCGGCCGAGTCGATGGGCGGCATCGACAACCTGATCTACACGCCCGCGATCAGCCCGCTGGTGCGGATGGTCGATACCGGCGCCGACACGTGGCGACGCATCTTCGACACCAATGTCATCGGCGCGTCGCTGGCGACGGCGGCGGCGATCCCGCACCTGACAGCGTCCGCGGGTAAGGCGGTCTACCTTTCCTCCGACGCCGGCAGTTTCGGGCCGCCGTGGCCCGGCCTCGGCGCATACGGCGTCAGCAAGGCCGCGTTGGAGCGCCTCGTCGAAGCCTGGCGGGCCGAGCATCCCGACGTCGGCTTCACCTCTCTCATCGTCGGGGAGTGCGCCGGCGGCGAGGGAGACGCGGCAACCGGGATGAACGCCGGTTGGGACAGTGACTTGGCGATGCAGGCCTATCCGCTGTGGGTGTCCGGTGGCTGCATGCCCGGCAAGTTGATGCCGGTCGAAGATCTCATCGAAGTGGTGCAGACCATCCTGGCGACCAACTCCTCGACGTCGATGCCGGTGGTGGTGGCGCGGGGTGCGCCGGCGGCTCAGGTCGCCTTCCCGGACACCAATTAGCCGAAGCCGCAATGCCGATCGGCGATGCCGCTATTGCGCGTCCTCTACAGTTGCGCTGACACTCACGAGCGAAGGAGACGCGGATGGCGTGGTTCATGGCCCTCCAAGGCCCACACCACACACCCCAGCAGTCGATGGTCTACGAACTCCAGGACGGGGTGGACGTCGACAAGATCGCCCAGGAGCTGGTCAGTTCCGCCACCTTGGACCGGGTCGTTGCTGTTCCGGCAGTGCTGTCGGCGAACAAGCGCCGGCACCAGAAGGTGACGATCTACGTCCGGCCCGCCGCGTGGGGGCTGTGGTCTTTCTACGAGTTGTCCGAAGAAGACCGCCGCGAAATGGCCAAGAACAACCCGGTCATCAATGCGCTCGCCGCGGCGCAGCAGCGTGCGGCGGCGGCCCAGGGCAAGCACGGGCCCGGCGGCCCGATGACCGTCCAGGTCAACCCGCTGACCGGTCAGGTCGGTCCGGCCAACACCGGTTAGCGGCTAAGCGGTGTGCTGAGTGTAGCCGGGGCCGTCGTCCAGCGCGGCGGCCCCGAGCGTGCCCAGCATGCCGACCGCGGCCCGTTGCCAGCTGAACATCTCGGCGCGCTGCCGGGCGCAGGCGCGGCGCTGCTCTTCGGGGCGGCTGACGACGCCTGTGACCGCCTCGGCGATGGCCTGCGGGTGGTTGTCGGCCAGCGCACCGCTGTCGGCCGTGATGATCTCGCCCAGCGCCGATGTGCGCGACACCACCGCCGGTGTGCCGCAGGCCAATGACTCCAGCGCGGCCAACCCGAAGGTTTCGTGCGGTCCGGGCGCGAGCGCGACATCGGCGGTGGCCAGTAGTTCGGCGACGCGGTGTCGATCGGAGATGAACCCGGTGAAGTCGATGGGCAGTCGGGCGGCCTGGCGCTGCAATTTCGCGCGCAGCGGTCCGTCGCCCACGACGATCAGTCGGACCTCGACGCCGGCGTCGCACAGCGCGGCCACCGCGTCGATGCTGCGGTCGGCCCGTTTCTCCACCGACAGCCGGCCGCAGTGCACCAGCAGGATCTGGCCGGGTTTCGCCCACCGCTGACGCGCCTGCAGGCAGCGGCGCGACGGGTGGAAAGTCTCCAGGTCCACGCCGAGCGGAATGGTGACGGTGTTGGTCGCGCCGATGCGGTCGAATTCTTCGCGCGCAAAGCCGGTCGTGCAGACCACGGTGTCGTAGTCGGCGGCGGTACGCCGGTTGGCGAAGTCGGCGAACCGGCGTGCGGTGCCGCGCGGAAGTACCTGGCCGGCAAGGCGATCGAGACGCTCGTGGGAGATCATCACGGTGGTCGCGCCGTGGTCGCGACCCCAGCGGCCCAGCGAGCGCAGCGTGAGCCGGTCGGACACTTCGAGGGTGTCGGGTTGTAACGACGTCAGCAAGGTGCGCACCGGCCCGGGCAGGACGGCTCGATATCCGCCGGTGAACGGAATCAGCTTGGCGGGCAGGGTGATTCGGTCGACGCCGGTCGAAAGGTGCGCGTGCTCGCCGTGACGCCCCGGGACGATCAGGAACACCTCGTGGCCCGCTGCGCAGTACTCCGCGCCCAACCGATCGACGGCTGTGCGAAGGCCGCCGGAACGAGGCCCGTAGAAGTTGGCGACTTGAACGACGCGCATACTCTCCAGCACAACCGGCGCTCGTGTGCAGTCAACGATCTGGCACTGACTTTTCGCTGAACTTGGCGTGAACACCGCAGATCGCGCATCGATGCGGGCGGCGTCACAACCGTATCCCGCAAACATCGCTGCGGCAGTTCGTGCTCGCTCACGACTCAGATATCGGTACGCTACCCTGCGATGGTCGTCCGCGACACCCGTTAGAATTAACCGTCCGGCTTCTGACCGGCAACGCAGAAGGTGTCACACCGCGACCGGTCGGGACGACGACGGGATGGGAAAGAGGAGATGCGCCATTTCGCGGCCACATCTGTCGTGGCCGGTGTAGGGATTCTCGTCGCAGGGTGTGGCGACGGCAGTCAGACCAGCCATCCGTCGACGACGACCATCACCTCACTGATCCCGCGTCCGGTGGTCGAACGTGAGCTGGAGTCGTTGTTGTTGACCCCGGCCCAAATCAACCCGCTGATCGGCGCGACCGGAATGGCGGTGGTCCGCAAGCACGACGCGATGTCCGACGACAGTGCCACGATGAAGCCGGCGGAGTGCCTGGCCATCGACGGTTCGGCGCAGGCCCGGGTCTACGCCGACAGTGGCTTCACCGGCGTCCGCGATCAGGAACTCAACGACGGAGACAATTTCACCCATTACGCTGAGCAGGCGGTGGTGCTGTTCCCGACGGTCAAGCAGGCCCACGTTTTCCTCGTCGCCTCGGCGCTGCGCTGGCCGCAATGCCATCACTACATCCACACTCAGTCCCGGACGCAATGGGACGTCGGGCCGATATCGGACGACAATGACGACCTGAGCACGATTTCGACGCAGCAGGAAGCGCAAGCCGGAGGGTGGGCTTGCGGTCGCGCGCTGGCCGTCAAAAACAACGTCGTTGTCGACGTCAACACCTGCAGCGCCAACCCGGCGAGCTCCGCCGTCGATATCGCCAATCAGATCGTCGCGAAAGTTGCTTTGCGGTAAGAGATCCGGTTAGTCCGGACCCGAGGGCCCCAGCAGCGGCGGCAACCAGCGGCAGCGCGTCGAGCGCAGCTTGCGCCGGCGAAACGAGCCGGTATCAGCGCGGCGGCGTCCACGAGATCGGCAGCGTCTTGATGCCGTGGATGAACGGTGACAGCAACCGCGACGGCTCAGCGGTCGCGACGATGTCGGGTATTTCGCGGTGCAACTCCTGGAACATCACCCGGATTTCGCGGCGGGCCAGGTTCGCGCCCAGGCAGAAGTGCGCGCCGCCGCCGCCGAAGCCGACATGCGGATTCGGGTCGCGGGTCACGTCGAACTTCCACGGGTCGGCGAACTTCGACTCATCGCGGTTGGCCGAGCAATACCACAGTGTGGCCTTGTCGCCGGCGGCCATCTTCGTCCCGTGCATCTGGAAATCGCGGGTGAGCGTGCGTCGCATGTAGACCACCGGCGAGGCCCATCGCACGACCTCTTCGACGGCCGTGTGGGACAGCGCGTCGAAGTCAGACCACCACGTCTGGCGTTGCTCGGGGTAGCGGGTCAGCGCGAGCAGTCCGTGGCTGATCGCGTTGCGCGTCGTCTCGTTGCCGGCGACGGCGAGCAGGATGAAGAACGACGCCACCTCGGCCGACGTGAGTCGCTCGCCGTCGACCTCGGCGCCCACCAGGCTGGTGGTCAGGTCGTCGTGGTGGTTCACGCGGCGGTCCTCGGCCAGCGCGTTGGCGTAGCCGCCGATGTCCATCGACACCTTCAGGAACTCGTCGAAGTCGGTCGTCAGATCGGGGTCGCCGAAGCCGAGAATGACGTTGGTCCAATGGAATATCTGCTGATGGTCCTCCTCGGGGATGCCCATCATGTCGCAGATGACTTGCAGTGGCAGCGGGCCGGCCAGCTCGGCGACAGCCTCGCCGTTGCCGTCGGGATGGTTGGCGACCATGTCGGCGACCAGCCGGCGGGCCCGCTCGCGCACGGATGTCTCGATGCGGGCCACCACTTTCGGGGTGAACGCTCGGCTGACGATCGACCGCAGCCGTTGGTGCCGCGGGTCATCGAGCACGATCATCGAGCCGAAGTACTCCGACACTTCCGGCGTCTGGTCGTTGATCGTGATGTTGGGACTGGAGCTGAAGATGTCGGGGTGACGGCTGGCGAAGTGGACGTCGTCCAGTCCGGTCAGCGCCCAATGTCCGTCGCCCTGCTGGAAGCCTTCCTGGACCGGTTCGGCCCAGAACGAGATCGGTGCCTCGCGCCGAAGCGTGGCGAATGCGCCGTCACGCTGATCGTCGTCGAGGCCCCAGAACTTCCAATCCCCGAGATCGATGTCGTCGAGCGCGATGTCAGGCGGCGCGGTGCCGTTCACTCGGGTCGCAAGGCTCATGTCGGCCGTCCTCGTCGTTGAGCGGGCAGTAGGCGCGAGCCTAAACGCCCGCGGTCGATCCGACTGTATTAGCCATCCGTTGCCGTGAAAGTGCGACTACCGACGGCGCCACTCGAGAAATGCGTCGGCAATTGCACCCTCGCGCCGCTCCGGGCGATGTCGGGTAGAGCATCGCCTGCGCGGGCGCCGGTCCGGTTGTCCTCAGAGCCGCGACGAAGATCGACTTGCTGGTCATGGTCATACATCGTGTCCTGTCGGCCAGCCGCGTGGGACGGTTTTCGGCTTCCGGGCGGGCCCGCTATGGCGGACGCCGATGCTGCGCTGCCGACTGATCGAACGGATGACGGGTTTCCGATTTCGGACGAAGGGCGGCCGCAGCCGCGCCTAGGGTGATCTGGGGTTCCTCGATCGAAAGGTGGCGCATGGCTAAACGGATCGTGGTGTGGGGTACCGGCTTTGTCGGCAAGATGGTGATCGCCGAAATCGTCAAACATCCGGAGTTCGAGCTTGTCGGCGTCGGCGTCAGTAAGCCGGCGAAAGTCGGCCACGACGTCGGCGAAATCTGCGGGCTCTCGGGGCCCATCGGCGTGACCGCCACCGACGATGTCGAGGCGCTGATCGCGCTGCAGCCCGATGCGTTGGTGCATTACGGGCCGACCGCCGCGCACGCTGAGGCGAACATCGCGCTGATGACGCGCTTTCTGCGCGCCGGCATCGACGTCTGCTCGACGGCGATGACGCCGTGGGTATGGCCGACCATGCATCTGAACCCGCCGAACTGGATCCAGCCCATCACCGAGGCGTGCCAGCTCGGTGAGTCGTCCTGCTTCACCACCGGCATCGACCCCGGATTCGCCAACGACCTGTTCCCGATGACGCTGATGGGCCTGTGTTCGGAGGTGCGCACGGTTCGCGCCTCCGAGTTACTGGACTACACCAACTACGAGGGCGACTACGAAATCGAGATGGGCATCGGGCGCGAGCCCGAATTCCGGCCGATGCTGGAAAATCAGGAGGTGCTGATCTTCGCCTGGGGCGGCACCGTCCCGATGATCGCCCATGCCGCCGGCATCATCCTCGACGAGATCACCACCACATGGGACAAATGGATCACCCCCAACGAACGCAAGACCGCCAAGGGCGTCATCCCGGCCGGACACGTCGCCGCAGTTCGTTTCACCATCAACGGTGTTTACAAGGGCCAGAACAGGATTGCGCTCGAGCATGTCAACCGCATCGGGCTGGACGCCGCACCGGGCTGGCCGGCCGGCACCAGGGACGACGTCTATCGCGTCGATATCGAAGGCACGCCGAGTATCTCGCAAGAGACCGCATTCCGGTTCACCGACGGATCCGGACGTGATGCGGCCGCCGCGGGCTGCCTGGCCACCGGACTGCGCGCACTGAACGCGGTTCCGGCCGTCAACGACCTGCCACCGGGGTGGGTCACCGCCCTGGACTTGCCGCTGATCGCCGGCGTCGGCACGATCCGCTAGCTGGCGTGGCCGTCGGGCCGAACCGGGGCAGCCGATAAATTGTTGCCTGATGCGCGCGATGAGACGACATGGCTGACGGCGAACGGTCGGCGTTAGGCCTTTCAATCGGGGCGACCAACCTGGCCGCGGTCACCGCCGATCGAGCGGCGACCCGTAAGCCGGTGCTGACGTTGTATCGGCAGCGCCCGCCCGAGGTCGGCGTGCCGTCGGAGAATCCGGAGCTCAACGAGCCCGGACTGGTGATCACCGATTTCGTGGGCCGGGTCGGGGATCCGGGCGGCATCGCGGCCGCCGACAACACCACGCATCGCAGCGAGACGCTGGTAGCCGACGCCCTTCGGGCATTGGCGTACACCGTCACCGAGGGCGGTGCATTGCCCGAGGCGGTCGCCGTCACCCATCCCGCGCACTGGAACTCGGCGGCAGTGAACTCGGTACGGGCGGCACTGGGACGGGTGTCGGAATGGTCGCACGGTCGACTGGTCCTGCTGCCGGACTCGGCGGCGGCGCTGTCGGCGTTACGGGCCAACCCTGGTGTGCCGGGCAGCGGGATCGTCGCAGTGTGCGACTTCGGCGGGTCCGGCGCCACCCTCAGCCTGGTCGACGCTGCGAACGGTTATCCGTCCATCACGCAACCCGTACGGCACCCGGAGTTCTCCGGTAGCCGGATCGACCAGGCGCTGCTGAACCACGTCCTCGGGAATCTCTGCGCCGACGGGTCGTTCGACACGTCGGCGACGTCGGCGATCGGGTCGCTGAGTCAATTACGTGCCGCGTGCCGCTACGCCAAGGAAAAGCTTTCGTCAGCGAACGAGACCGAGCTGACCGCCGAGGTACCGGGCTATCGCGGCAAAATTCAGCTGACGCGAAGCGATCTCGACGACGCGATCCGACAGCCGCTGGACACTTTCATCGGCTTCTTCCACGACGTATTGCAGCGCAACGGAGTTCGCCTCGGCGACTTGGCGGCGGTCGCGTCGGTAGGCGGCGGCGCAAGCATCCCGTTCGTGACCAGGACTCTGTCGGAGCAGTCGGGCGCACTCGTCATTACCGCGCCGCGGCCGCATCTGACCGCTGCAGTGGGTGCGGCGTTGCGCGCCGCGCGTGGGCCGGGTGACGGCGACACCGCGGCTGCACTGACGGCACTCGGATCGGTGAGCGACGCGACGAACACGTCCGAGCTGCCGGCCGAACCCGCGGTCGCGCCGGCGCTGGCCTGGTCGGAGGTAGCCGACGAACCGGACGTAGTCGGCGAGACCGGCGACGCCTGGTATCGCCGTCCCCCGGTGGTGGCGGTCGGCACGGCGCTGGCCCTGCTTGCGATCGGTGTCGGAGTCCTGATCACGCTGCGTCACACATCCGGCAACGCACCGTCGGCCAGCGAGCGTACGACGTCCCCACCGTCGGTGTCCAGATCGGCCGAAACCACTGCAAGCCGGCAACCGACGACGAACCCGTCCTCGTCCAGCGAAACAGCAACAGCAACAACAAAAACCGCAGCTCCGACCACGACGACGATTACCGAGGTGCCCACCAGCACGGACCGGCCGGGGCGGCCACGATCCCCGCAGCCGTCCGGGGATCGGCTGTTCCCTGGGCAGAGCGGGAGCTAGCCCGCGTCTTTACCAGCCTGTCGTCATCCTGACCGGGGAGTCAAGATCGAGCGCCTGAAAAGCCTTGTGGCACTGTGGGATTGCGGAGCGCTGACCGACACGGAGTCCCAGGTCGAAAAGCGCAGAGCGCTCGATGGCGGTCAGTGGCCCGTTAATGCCCCCGGGCGGCCCATTCGTCGTAATGGACCATTTCCTCGCCGATACGGGTGGTGTCGCCGTGGCCGGTGTAGACCACGGTGTCGGCGGGCAGGCTGCCGAGCCGGCCCGAAATCGACTGCAGAATCGTCGGGAAGTCCGAGAACGACCGACCGGTGGCCCCCGGTCCGCCGCAGAACAGGGTGTCGCCGCTGAACACCGCGCCCAACTCGGGGGCATACCAGCACACCGATCCAGGGGAGTGCCCGGGAGTGTGCAGCGCGTGCAGTTCGAGTCCGGCGACGGTGATTTTCTCGTCGTCGGAGACGGCGCGGAAGTTCCTGTCGGGGTGGGTCATCCGCCACAGCATGTCGTCGCCCGCGTGCAGCAGCACCGGTGCGTCGAGCGTGTCGCCGAGTTCGGGGGCGACGGTCACATGGTCGTTGTGGCCGTGCGTGCAGACCACCGCGACCACGTTGCGCCCGTTGACGGCGTCGATGATCGGTGCCGCGGTGTGCGCGGCGTCGAACACCACGACGTCGGTGTCGTCGCCGACCAGCCAGATGTTGTTGTCGACGTCCCAACTGCCGCCGTCGAGTTCGAAGGTGCCGTGGGTGACGATGCGTTCGATGGTGGCCATCTACAGGATCACCACCGAGCGCAGCACCTGGCCGCCGTGCATCTTGTGGAACGCCTCCTCGACGCCGCCCAGGTCGATGCGTTCGGAGACGAATTTCTCCAACGGCAACCTGCCCTGCAGGTACAGGTCGATCAGGGTGGGGAAGTCGCGCTCGGGCAGGCAGTCGCCGTACCAGGACGACTTCAGCGCCCCGCCGTGCGAGAAGAAGTCGATCAGCGGCATGTCGAGTTGCATGTCCGGTGTCGGAACACCCACCAGCACAACGGTTCCCGCGAGGTCGCGGGCGTAGAAGGCCTGCTTCCAAGTTTCTGGCCGGCCCACGGCGTCGATGACCACGTCGGCGCCGAAGCCGTCGGTGAGGTCCTGGACGGTCTCGACCACATCGAACTCGCGGGCGTTGACGGTGTGGGTGGCGCCAAAGCCGCGGGCCCACTCCAGCTTGGTGGTGTCGGTGTCGATCGCGATGATCCGGCGAGCGCCGACCAGGGCCGCGCCGGCGATCGCCGCGTCACCGACCCCGCCGCAGCCGATCACCGCGACGGTGTCGTCCCGGGTGATCGCGCCGGTGTTGATCGCCGCACCCAGGCCGGCCATCACCCCGCAGCCCAGCAGACCCGCGACCGCCGGGTCGGCGTCGGGGTTGACCAAGGTGGCCTGGCCCTGGTGCACCAACGTCTTGTCGGCGAAGGCCCCGATGCCCAGCGCGGGGGTGAGTTCGGTGCCGTCGGACAGCGTCATCTTCTGCGCGGCGTTGAAGGTGTCGAAGCACAGCTGCGGGCGTCCGCGCTTGCAGGCCCGGCACTGACCGCAGACTGCGCGCCAGTTCAGCACCACGAAATCGCCTGGCGCGACCGCGGTTACGCCGTCGCCGATTGCTTCGACGGTGCCCGCGGCCTCATGGCCGAGTAAAAAGGGGAAGTCATCGTTGATGCCGCCCTCGCGGTAGGTCAGGTCGGTGTGGCACACCCCGCACGCGGTGATGTCGACGACGACCTCGCCCGGGCCGGGATCGGGGATGACGATGTCGACCACCTCGACGGGGTCGCCCTTTTTCCGTGAAATCACGCCGCGCACTGTCTGGCTCATGGGCTTCAACTTAGCTAGCGCTTGGGCGTAGCGCTCGGTGGGGCTGACTCGATTGGCCGACTCCTTCCCATCGCGCTACGCGCTCTGCATCGTTGTCGGTAGTCTTCTGCGCGATGACTGCACTGCACGGACTCGACGACTGGCCGGTGCCCAATGTGGCCGCCGCAGTGGTCGGGCGGGAGGGTGTGCTGGCCACCCACGGCGACACCGGGCGGCAGTTTGTGCTGGCGTCGGTGACCAAGCCTCTGGTGGCGCGGGCCGCACAGGTCGCCGTCGAAGAGGGTGCCGTGGAACTCGACACCCCGGCCGGTCCGCCCGGATCGACCGTGCGCCATCTGCTCTCCCACGCCTCGGGTTTGGCGATGCTCGACGGCAAGACGTTCGCCAGGCCCGGCACTCGCCGGGTGTATTCGAACTACGGCTTCGCGGTCTTGGCCGAGACGGTGCAAGAGGCATCCGGCATCGAGTTCAGCCGGTACCTCACCGAAGCCGTGCTGGAACCGCTGGGCATGACCGCCACTCGCCTCGACGGCGGGGCGCAGGTCGCCGGTTACGGGGCGACCTCAACCGTCGCAGACCTGGCCGCGTTCGCCGCGGATCTGCTGTCGCCCGCAACGGTGTCACCCGACATGCACGCCGACGCGACCAGCGTGCAATTTCCCGGTCTCGATGGCGTCCTGCCTGGCTATGGGGTGCAGCGACCCAACGATTGGGGGCTGGGCTTCGAGATCCGGGACTCCAAGACGCCGCACTGGACGGGGACGCACAACTCGCCGGGCAGCTTCGGCCATTTCGGCCAGTCAGGCACGATGATCTGGGCAGATCCGGTCGCGAAACTCGCCTTCGTAGTGCTCACCGACCGGGATTTCGGCGACTGGGCGCTGCCGCTGTGGCCGGCCCTTTCTGACAGTGTCCTGAGGGAATTCAACTCGGACTAGCGCAACATTGGCCTCACAAGGCACAATAGACACGCAAGGCACACAAATCGTTACATCATCTGCTGCTTGTCGGATCTACCAGGTCGTTGGGGAAGACGTCTCTCGTGGAGCCGAAGGAGCATCAGATGCGCGCGTCGAACCAGTTCGCCGATGTGACGACAGGTGTGGTCTACGTCCATGCCTCGCCCGCCGCGGTATGCCCGCATGTCGAGTGGGCGTTGTCGTCGACTCTGGCATCCAAGGCCAACCTCAAGTGGACCCCGCAACCGGCGATGCCCGGACAATTGCGTGCTGTCACCAATTGGGTCGGTCCGGTGGGCACCGGCGCCCGGCTGGCCGACGCCCTGCGCTCCTGGTCGGTGCTGCGGTTCGAGGTCACCGAGGACCCCAGCGCCGGCGTCGACGGGCACCGGTTCTGCCACACCCCGCAGTTGGGCCTGTGGAACGGACCGATGAGCGCCAACGGCGACGTGATGATCGGCGAGATGCGGTTACGCTCGATGATGGCCGCCGGCGCCGACGCGCTGGCCGCCGAGCTGGATTCGGCACTGGGTACGGCGTGGGACGAGGCGCTGGAGGCTTACCGTGACGGTGGCGAGGGCGCCGAGGTGTCCTGGCTCAACCGCGGGGTTGGTTAATCGGCCGCCGCAGGACGTGCAGTGCGCCTGGCACCGCGGAGATCTGAGCGGGTAACGCACAGGCGAAATCGCCGTCGGCGTAGGCGTTGATACCCGGTGACTCCACGTCGACCGAGTTGACTCGTGCGGTGGTCACCTCGTCGAGGTCGACGTGGGTGCCTTTGTAGACGGTGGGGAAGAGGCGGATCAGCCGGGTCCGCGATGCGGAGTGCACCATGGTGATGTCGAGGAGTCCGTCGGTTGGATCGGCGTTGGGGCACACCAGCATTCCGCCGCCGTAGCTGCGGGTGTTGCCGAAGGCCGCGAGCGTGAGGTCGGTGACGACCTCGTCGCGGCCATCGAGCACCAACCGGAAGGGCAACAGCCGCAACTGGGAGAGTTCGGCGAGCATGGCCAGGTTGTAGCGCATCCGGCCGCGCGGCCATCGCATCCGGTTGGCCCGGTCGGTGACCAGCGAGTCGAATCCCGCGGCGGCGACGGTGCCGAACCATTTGGTGGCGCCGCCGCGGTCGCGAATCCGGCCCAGGTCGATGGTCTGCGTCCAGCCGTCGGCGATGATGTCGGCGGCAGCGACGGGATCTTTTGTCGGCAAACCAAATTCGCGGGCATGGTCGTTGCCGGTGCCGGCCGGGACGATGCCCAGCGGGATGTCCGTTTCGGCGAGGGCTTGCAGCGCGTCGGCGATCACCCCGTCGCCGCCGACGACAACCAGGGCGTCGGTGCCGCTGCCGACCGCGGTGTGCAGCAGGCGGCGGGCGTGTTCGGCGTCGCTGCCGACGATCGCGACCACGTCGATGCCGCGCTGTTGAAGTCGCGTGACCGCCTTCTCGGCGGCACGTGGCGCGTTGCCATGTCCCGACGCCGGATTGGTCAGTACGGTCACTCGGCCAATCTGGCGGGGCTGATGGCGCCGCTCCTCCTGCCCGCCGGGGATCGCACTGTTCTGGCTATCGTCGCGGCCCGCGGTCATGGGATCAGCTTGCCGGGGTTGAGAATTCCCGCGGGGTCCAGCGTCGACTTGACCGCCCGCAACACCTGCACACCCAGGTCGCCGACCTCGTCGGCCATCCAGGGCCGATGGTCGGCGCCGACGGCGTGGTGGTGGGTGATGGTCGCTCCGGCGGCGACGATCGCCTCGCCGGCGGCGGTTTTGGCGGCGCGCCACTGCTCGATCGGGTTACCGCGTTGCCCGGCGACGACGGTGAAGTAGAGCGAGGCCCCGGTGGCATACACGTGCGAAATGTGGCACAGAACGAGCGCCGGCGTGCCGGATTCGGCCAGCGAGCTGGTCAGCGCCTCGGTGACAGCAGCTTTCAGCGCGGGGATGTTCAACCAGTCGGTGGCTGTTTCGAGGGTCTCGCACAATGCGCCGTTGGCCAGCAGAGCGTCGCGCAGGTAGGGCGCGCCGAAGCGCCCGCGCTCCCAGGCTCGTGCCGGCGCCTCGCCCAGCGACGTGCCGCCCGCGGCGGTCATCAGCGCCCGGGTTTCGGCATGTCTGCTCTCGGCGTGCGCCTCGGTACCTTCGAACACCGTGATGGCCAGGCAGCCGCCGGTGCTGTGGGTTTCGCCGATGGGGTTGTCGCCGATCGACTCGGTGGTGGCCAGGTTGACCCCGGTCTCGGCCTCATCGGACAGCCGGATCACGGTCGGGCCGGCGCCTGTCTGGGTGACGGTACGCAATGCTGCTGTGCCGGTGGCGAAGTCAGGGAACGACCATGCCTCGTAGCGGCTGGCCTGCGGCGCGGCGTGGACCGCTACCCGCACTCGGGTGATGACGCCGAACACACCCTCCGAGCCGATGACCAGTTGCCGCAGATCTGGGCCGGCCGCCGACTGCGGAGCCCGGCCGAGATCCAGCACCCCGGCCGGTGTGATCACCCGCAGGCCGCGAACCATGTCGTCGAACCGGCCATAGCCCGCCGAATTCTGCCCTGACGAGCGGGTTGCGGCATAGCCGCCGAGGCTGGCGAATTCGAAGCTCTGCGGAAAATGTCCGAGTGAAAACCCTCGCGCGCCAAGCATGCCCTCGGCCTGCGGCCCGGTGACGCCGGCGCCGAATTCGGCCTCGCCGGACACCTCGTCGAAGTCCAGCAGTTGGTCGAAGCGGCGCAGGTCCAGCGACACGGCGGCGTCGAAGTCGCCGCGGACGGGATCGAGTCCGCCGACCACGCTGGTACCGCCGCCGAACGGGACGACGGCGATGCCGTGCTGCGAGCAGTACCGCAGGATCGCGGCGACGTCGTCGTCACAGCCGGGCAGCAGGACCGCATCGGGCGCGTCCTGAACACCGGAATCCTTGCGCCGTAACAGGTCCAGCGTGGACTTGCCGCCCGCGCGCAACAGCCGGTCGCGGTCGTCGACGCGGCAGTGGTCCGGGCCGACGATCGCGGTCAGCGCCTCGCGGTCGGCGGTCGACAACGCCGACGGGCGCAACTGCACCTGGTCGGCGTCGAGTTCGGCATCGGGTGACCCGGTCACGCCCAGGGCCTGGCTCAGCAGCGAGCGGATTCCTTCCGAGAGTGGTTTGGCTTCGTCCGGATCGCCCCAGGCGTTCCACTTCATCGGGGGGAGCAAGTCGGCAGCCATGCGTTACAGTATTACATATGCTGTCAATCAGTAACCTGCCTGTGCAGGACCGCATCCTCGCGGCCGCCGCGAGCTGCGTGGTCGATTTCGGCGTCGAGCGCGTGACGCTGGCCGAGATTGCGCGCCGCGCCGGCGTGAGCCGACCCACCGTGTATCGCCGCTGGCCGGACACCCGTTCGGTGCTGGCCGCGCTGTTGACCAGCCACATCACCGAGGCGGTGGCCGAGGCGCCGGTGCGCGGCAGCGGGCGTGCGGCGTTGGTCGATCGCGTGGTCGCGGTGGCCGAACGCCTGCGCGGCGACGAGCTGGTGATGGCGGTGCTGCGCTCGGAGTTGGCGCTGGTCTACATCGCCCAGCGGCTGGGCCGCAGCCAGCAGATGTTGATCGAGGCGTTGGCCAAGGACCTGCGGGCGGCCCAATACGACGGCAGCGTGCGGGCCGGCGATCCCCGTCAAATGGCCGCGATGGTGCTGCTGATCACCCAGTCGACCATCCAGTCGGCCCAGATCGTCCGCCCGATCCTGGACGCCGATGCCCTGGCAGCAGAACTCGCCCATTCGCTGAACGGATACCTCGCGTGATGTCAACCGCACTCAACGGCGCCCGCCGAACCGCTGACCTGACGGCACTGGCCGACGGCGCGCCCTCCGATGTCGTGGTGATCGGCGGCGGTATCACCGGTGTCGGCATAGCACTGGACGCGGCATCGCGGGGGCTGCGAGTGACGCTGGTCGAGAAGCACGACCTTGCCTTCGGGACCAGTCGATGGAGCTCCAAGCTGGTGCACGGCGGGCTGCGCTACCTGGCGACCGGCAACATCGGGATCGCCCGGCGCAGTGCCGTCGAACGGGGAATCTTGATGACCCGCAACGCCCCTCATCTGGTTCGGGCTATGCCACAGCTGGTCCCGCTGCTGCCGTCGATGGGCCGCATCGAGCGGGCCTTGGTGCGGACCGGGTTCCTGGCGGGCGACGTGCTGCGCATGACGGCGGGCACACCTGGATCCGTTTTGCCCGTTTCGCAACGTATTTCGGCGCAGCGCACCCTGGACATGACGCCGGCCGTTCGGCGCGACGGCCTCGACGGTGGTCTGTTGGCCTATGACGGGCAACTGATCGACGACGCCCGACTCGTCGCCGCCGTCGCGCGAACCGCGGCCCAGCGGGGTGCCCGGATCTTGACCTATACCGCGGCATCGCAGGCCACCGGGAACTCGCTGCGGTTGACCGACCAGCGCAGCGGCGAATCGTTCGACATCGCGACCCGCGCCGTCATCAACGCCACCGGGGTGTGGGCGGGGGAGATCGACCCGTCGGTGAAACTGCGCCCCAGTCGCGGTACCCACCTCGTCTTCGACGCCACGACATTCGGTAATCCCACCGCGGCGCTGACGATTCCGATCCCCGGTGCGCTCAACCGCTTCGTCTTCGCCATGCCCCAGCAACTGGGACGGATCTACCTGGGGCTGACCGACGAGGAGGCGCCCGGGCCGATTCCCGATGTGCCGCAACCGACGTCGGGGGAGATCACGTTCCTGCTGGACGTGGTCAACACCGCGTTGGGTATTTCGCTGGACCACGCCGACATCATCGGCTGCTATGCCGGGCTGCGGCCGCTGATCGACACCGGTGCCGGCCACACCGCCGACGTGTCCCGCGACCATGCCGTCGTCGAGTCGTCTTTGGGAGTGATCAGCGTGATCGGCGGCAAGCTCACCGAATACCGGCACATGGCCGAAGATGTGCTTGATCGCGCCATCGCGTTGCGGAAGCTCGACGCGGCTGCGTGCCAGACCCGAAACCTGCCGTTGGTCGGTGCACCGACCAACCCCGGGTCGACGGTGGCGCCGATGGCCGGCCTGCCCGAATCGCTGGTGCAGCGTTACGGAGCCGAGGCGGCCAACGTCATGGCCGCGGCCACCTGCGAGCGACCCGCCGATCCGGTTGCCGACGGGATCGACGTGACGCGTGCAGAGTTCGAGTACGCCATCACCCACGAGGGCGCGCTGACCGTTGACGACATCGTCGACCGACGCACCCGGATCGGTCTGGTGGCTGCCGATCGTGAACGAGTCATCGGCGTCGCCGAAGAGCTGCTGGATCTCAGCAGCTAGCGTTGGCTCACCACGCGCGAAAAACCGGTCACCACGCGCTGGGTTTTACAGCGGGATGTTCTTGTGCCGTCCGCGTCGCGTCGGCGCCTCGGCCAGCGCCTGGGTGATCTTGCCGCGGGTGTGGGCGGGATCGATCTTCTCGTCGACGACGCCGATCTCGATGGCGTTGTCCACACCGCCGGCGATCCGCTCGTGCTCGGCGGCCAGCTCCTCGTGCAGCGCGTCGCGCTCGTGGTCGGGAACTGCGGCCAGCTTCTTCTTGTGCAGAATGCCGACGGCCGCCTTGGCGCCCATCACCGCGACCTCGGCGTCCGGCCAGGCGAACACCTTGGTCGCGCCCAGCGAACGTGAGTTCATCGCAATGTAGGCCCCGCCGTAAATCTTTCGGGTGACCAAGGTGACGCGCGGAACGGTGGCCTCACCGAACGCGTGCAGCAGCTTGGCCCCGCGGCGCACCACGCCACCCCATTCCTGGTCCACGCCGGGCAGGTAGCCGGGCACGTCGACGATCACGATCAGCGGGATGCCGAACGCGTCGCACAGCCGCACGAAACGTGCTGCCTTCTCCGCGCTTTCGGAGTTCAGGCAGCCGCCCAGTCGCAGCGGGTTGTTGGCCAGCACTCCCACCGAGCGTCCGGACAACCGGCCCAGACCGACCACCATCGACGGCGCCCACTTGGCCTGAAACTCCTCGAACGGTGCGTCATCATCGAGTAGCGCGGTGACCAGCGGGTGCACGTCGTAGGCCCGTCGCGGCGATTCCGGCAGCAGCGCGTGCAGGTCGGTTTCGTGCGCCTCGGCCTTGCTGCGGTCGAAATGCCCTTGCTGGCAGAACAATCCGACCAACCGACGACCGCGCTCGTAGGCGTCGTCCTCGTCGTCGGCGACGATGTGGCACACACCGGACTTTTTGTGGTGGGTGTCCGGGCCGCCCAGCGACGCCATGTCGACGTCCTCGCCGGTGACGCTGCGGACGACGTCGGGTCCGGTGACGAACACCCGGCCCTCCGGCGCCATGATGACCACGTCGGTCAGCGCCGGCCCGTAGGCGGCGCCGCCGGCGGCGAAACCCACCACGACCGAGATCTGCGGGACGTAGCCCGACGCCCGGATCATCGCCTCGAACACCAAACCGACGGCGTGCAGGGCCTTGACGCCCTCGGCCAGCCGCGCGCCGCCGGAGTGCCAGATACCCACGATCGGGCTTTGCTCCTCGATGGCGGTGTCGTAGGCGTTGACAATGTGCGTGCAGCCCTCGAGCCCCATGGCGCCACCCATCACGGTGCCGTCGGTGGCAAAGGCGATGGTGCGCACGCCGTTTACGGTTCCGCCCGCGGCGAGCACTCCGGAGCGGTCACGCTCGTGCAGCAACTCGATGCTGCCGTTGTCGAAGAACCTGCTCAGGCGCAGCAACGGGTCACGCGGGTCGAGCGACTCGTCGATTGCCTCAGGGGCCAGGGTCGTCATCGCAAGTCTCCTCGTCTGAAATGCTGTTCGGTCAGTACCGGCCGAAGGTGAGTGCCACGTTGTGCCCGCCGAAGCCGAACGAATTGTTGACGGCGTACTTGAAGTCGCCGGTGCGCGGCGCGCCGGCCACCACGTCGAGGTCGATGTCCGGGTCGAGGTTCTTCAGGTTCAGGGTGGGCGGGATGACCTGGTCGCGCAGTGCTAGCACGGTCAGGATCGACTCCACCGCGCCGACCGCGCCGACGGAGTGGCCGAGCGCACCCTTGGGGGCGTACACCGCCGCGTTGCCGCCGCCTGCACCGAGGGCCCGGTTGATGGCCTTGCCTTCGGCCACGTCACCGACCGAGGTCCCGGTGGCGTGCGCATTGATGTGGTCGATGTCGGACGGCTGGAGCCCGGCCAGCTGGACTGAGCGGGTGATCGCATGACCGGCGCGCTCGCCGTTGGGATCCGGCGCCACCATGTGGAAGCCGTCGGAGGTGACGCTGGCGCCCATCAGCCGGGCCAAAATGTTTGCGCCGCGGGCCTTGGCGTGCTCTTCGGTCTCGATCACAATCAGCGCGCCGGCCTCACCGAACACGAAGCCGTTACGGTCCTTGTCGAACGGGCGGCAGGCGCCGGCCGGGTCGTCGTTGCTGGTGGACAACACGATGCGCATCTGGGCGAAGCCCGCGATCGGCACCGCCTCGATCCTGGTCTCGACACCACCGCAGATCGCGATGTCGGCTTCGCCGAGCGCGAGCTGCTGCCAAGCGCGGGCGATTCCCTCCGATCCGGACGCACATGCCGAGATCGAGGTCATCACACCGGCCTTGGCGTGCCGTTCGAGCCCCACCGCCGCGGCCGCGCCATTGGGCATGTACATCTGCACGACCAGCGGGGAGACCGCCTTCAAGCCTCTTTCGCGCATGGCGTCGTAGGCGAAGATCAACTCTTCGCTGGACCCGATGCCGGTGCCGATGGACACCGCCAACCGATTGGTGTCGACCTCGGGCGAACCGGCGTTCTCCCACACCCGCCGGTTCAGCACCGTGGCCATCTTTTGCAGGTAACCCATTCGGCGGGCCTCGACGCGGTTCAACTGGCTGTCGAACTCCTCGAGCAGATGCCCCCCGATACGAACCGGCAGGTTGAACTCCTCAACAAAGGGATCGTCGAGGGTGCGGATCCCGCTTTGCCCGTCCAGCAGCATCTTCCACGTGGTCTCGGCATCGGTTGCGACAGCGGTCGTCATCGCGACGCCGGTGACAACGATGTCGGGGAAACCGTTCCCCGTAGTCAACTTTGACGATCTGGTCATGGGCCCTACGACTGTGCCTTTCGTGCCGGTCCGGCTCCTGCGCGGGCCGTTCACGGCCCGCATCGTCGCCGGACGTCGAGTTTTTCAGTACCGCCCGAAGGCCAACGCGACGTTGTGGCCGCCGAAGCCGAACGAGTTGTTGATGGCGTATTGGTAATCGCCGTTACGCGGTTCGCCCGCTACAACATCGAGATTGATCTCGGGATCAGGCGTCTCATAGTTAAGTGTCGGTGGAATAACGCCATCACGCAGCGCGAGCACCGTCAGGATCGACTCCAACGCGCCCACCGAGCCGATGGAGTGACCCAGCGCGCCCTTGGGCGCGTAGACCGCGGCTTCCTGACATCCGGCGGCCCGGATCGCGTTGGCCTCGGCGGTGTCGCCGATCGGCGTCGCTGTCGCGTGCGCGTTGATGTGGTCGACGTCCTTGGGGGACAAGCCCGCCAACTCCAGCGAGCGGGTCATCGCGCGTCCGGCGCGCACCCCGTCGGCGGCCGGGGCCACCATGTGGAACGCGTCCGACGTGATGCCGGCACCCATCAACCGGGCCAGCGGCTTGGCGCCACGAGCCTTGGCGTGTTCTTCGGTTTCGATGATCATCAGCGCGCCGGCTTCGCCGAACACGAAGCCGTCGCGGTTCTTGTCGAACGGCCGAGACGCACCTTCGGGATCCTCGTTGCGGGTCGACATCGCGCGCATCATCGAGAACGCTGCGATCGGCAGGGCTTCGATGTTGCCCTCGACGCCGCCGCAGACCGCGAAGTCCGCGTCGCCCATGACGATTTGGCGCCACGCGTGCGCGATGGCTTCCGAGCCCGACGAACAGGCCGACACCGGCGTCATCACTCCGGCGCGAGCGCCGAGTTGCAGACCGACCACGGCGGCGGCCCCGTTCGGCATGATCATCTGAACGGCGAGCGGGGACACCTTGCGTGGCCCGCCCTCGTTCATCAGGTCGTAGCTCTCGACGATCTTCTCGGCGCCACCCAGCCCGGTGCCGACCACGACCGAGAACCGGTCCGGGTCGACCTCGGGACTGCCGGCGTTCTCCCATAACCGGCCGCTGAGGTGCTTGGCCAACCGCTGGACATAGGACATCCGGCGCAGGTCCAGCCGGCCCATGTGGTCGTCGACGGATTCCTTGAGGTGCCCGCCGATTTTCACCGGCAGGTCCCACTTCGTGACGAATTCATCCTCGAGCACGCGGATGCCGGACTCTCCGGCGAGCAAACCCTTCCACGTGCCTTCGATGTCTGGCGCGATTGAAGTCGTCGCCTCGACGGCGGTTACCACGACACTGGGGTAACCGCCGTTAGCAGTGGAAGGTTTTTTCACTTGCTGTCGGCTTCCTGCTTCGAACCTTCGGTCTCGAACTTGGCGCGCAGCGCCTGGGCGGCCTCAGGGTTCTCTTCTTCGAGCTTCTGGATGTAGTTGACGACGTCACCGACGGTGCGCAGACCGGCGAGGTCCTCGTCGGGGATCTTGACGCCGTACTTGTCTTCGGTCTGCACGGCGATCTCCACCATCGACAGCGAGTCGATGTCCAGGTCGTCGACGAACGACTTCTCCGGGGTGATCTCCGAGGGCTCGATGCCGGTGACCTCTTCGATGATCTCGGCGATACCGGCGATGATTTCTTCCTGGCTGACGGACACTTGTGTTTCCCTTCGTAATGTGTTGTGTACTGCTGATTTACCTGCGGTATGCGGTTGTGATAGCGAACGGTTCAGCTAATTGGCTTGACGGCCAGAGGTTTACCGATCGGCCAAACCGTCCAGGTCTGCGGGGGTCTTGACGGCGTGCGTCGGTGTCCCACGAAGTTCACGTTTGGCGATGCCGGACAGCGCCCCCGCCGGTGGGAACTCGACAATCGCGGTCACACTGCGCTGACGCAGCGTCTGTGAGCACAGGTCCCAGCGCACCGGCCGGGTCAGCTGTGCGACGAGCTTTTCCATCGCATCGGCGGCCGAGGTCACCGGCTGGCCGTCGCGGTTGGACAGCAGAACGGCGACGGGCTCGGCGGTCGCGACGTGCTGAGCTGCCGTGGCGTAGCCGTCGAGGGCCGAAGCCATGAACTCGGTGTGGAAGGCGCCGGCCACACCCAACGCGCGAACGCGGGCCTTCTCCGGCGGGTCTTCGGCGAGCTTGTCCAGCGCGCTCAGCCGACCGGCGGCCACGATCTGGCCGGCGGCGTTGCGGTTGGCGGCGACCAGGTCGAGTTGTTCGAGACGGGCGAGCACCACGGTCTCGTCGCCGCCGAGCACCGCTGACATGCCGGTCGGCTCGTTGGCGCAGGCTTTGGCCATCTCGGCGCCGCGGGTGGCGGCCAGTGCGACGGCGTCGTCGGCGGAGAGCACCCCGGCGATGGCGTAGGCGGCGATCTCACCGACCGAGTGGCCCGCCACGATGATCTCGCTGGCGTCTGAGCCGGCGAGCAGACCGCGCGACGTCAGCTCCTGATGCGCGAGCAGGGTGGCCGCGACAATCAGCGGCTGGGCGATCGCGGTGTCGGTGATCTCCTCGGTGGAAGCAGTGCTGCCGAGCCGCGCGAGATCCAGCCCGCTGGCGGCCGACCACGACGACAGCCGATCCGCGGCGCCGGGCAGTTCCAGCCACGGCGACAGCATCCCCTCGGTCTGCGACCCTTGTCCGGGCGCGAGCAATGCAATCACGTTATTAAGGAAACACTGTGAAGACGTCTTTGCGCCGTGTAAAGGATTATGAACCTTGTCTTATGTTTTTGTGGAAACTCCACAAAAACGGCACGCGATGCGACGTGTTCGATATCTTGCCGCAATCTGTCATCGGGTGTCGGCGGTCCCGGACGGCGCGATCAGGCCCTTTTCGATCGGCGGCGTGACGGGTGTCACGATGTTGCCGGCAGCACTGGACTGCTGGGCCTGGTATGTGAGGTGGCCGACCGTCGCGGCGACCCGAAGGACGTAAGCGTCGCGTGGCACGGTCGGATCGCGACCGGTGAAGTCGGCGATGCGCCGCAGCCGATAGCGCACCGTATTTGGATGAACGAACAACTTGCGGGCACAGGCTTCGATGGCTCCGCCGCAGTCCAGATAGGCGTCCAGAGTTTCGGTGAGGGTCGGGCCCGCGTCGGCGAGCGGCCGCATCACGTCGGTGTGCAACGCCGCGATGGCCGCCGCGTCGGCCATCAGCGCCCGCTCGGGCAGCAGTTCGCGCGCCAGCACGGGCCGGGGTGCGCCCCGCCAGCCGGCGACCGCGTTCATTCCGGAAATGGCCTCGCTGGCGCTGTGGTAGGCCGCCGTCAGCATCGGTGCTGTCGGACCGATCACCACCGGGCCATCGGAGAAGGCGTCCAGCAGCGCGCTGTAGACCTTCTCGGTCTGCGTCAGCTGCCCGGACACGATCGCCACCAGATAGGTGCCGTGCACATCGGTGAGTGCGGCACGCCCATGGCGCGCGGCGATATCCCGCACATCCTGGCTGGCCTGGTATTCCCGACCCGGCGGCGGCGTGCCCACCACCACGGTCGCCGGAGCGTTGGTGTCCCAGTTCAGCGCTGCGGCGCGGGACAACAGCGCAGGGCCGGTATCCCCGCGCACCACCGCATCCACGACGGTGGCTTCCATCCGGCTGTCCCAGGTTCCGCGCGCCTCAGCCGCGTCCGCGTAGGCCGTTGCGGCACTGAAGGCCAAGTCGCGGCTGTACTTGAGGATCCCGACCGTCAGTGCGGTCAATTGCTCATCGGACCGGGCCAGCAGCGGCGCGACTTCCTCGAAGAACTCCAGCGTGACCCGGATCATGTCGACCGAGTGACGCAACGGCATCCGTTGGGTCAGGTCCTGGGGCATCAGTTCGAACGCCCGAGCGGTGTAGTCGATGTTGCTGCTCGGGTCGGTCATCCACTCGACGAAGTTAGCGACGGCGGTCTGCACCACCAGCGCCAAGCTGGCTCGCTGGGACGCTTCCAGTTCGGCGAAGAATGGCAGGCGGTCCTGCATGACACTCACCGCTTCGGTGGAAAACCGCCCGGAGTACTGCTTCAACCGGCGCAAGAGCGACTCCGGGACGCTGCCCAGCAGATCCAGCGTCGGCCGAGGCGTCGGGAACTGCTTGTCAACCATCCCTAAAAACTACGCCGAGTTTCTGGATGTTTCCGCCAATTGCGCGGACAGCGCTTCGCCGAACGTGAGACTACTTTCGCGTTCGGCGCCCAACGTGAAGCTTGCTTCACGTTGGCGAGAGGTTGGCGAGACGAAAAGTGTCAGGCCCCCGGGCCGGGATCGGAGGTCTGCGCGGGCGCGGCCTGCACGTCGTCGATGCGGTACTGGCGGGCCGCCGCCACCGGCACTGACGGGTCGATCTCCCCGTCGCGGGCCAGCGCCTCGAGCACCGCCACGACTTGAGATTCGGCGTCGGTGTTGAAGAAGCGACGGGCCGCCGGGCGGGTGTCGGAGAAGCCGAACCCGTCGGTGCCCAGCGTGACGTAGCTGCCCGGCACCCACGGCCGGATCTGCTCGGGCACCGCGCGCATCCAGTCCGAGACGGCGACGAACGGGCCCGTCGCCGTGGACAGCGCCTGCGTCACGTACGGCTCGTCAGCGGGCTGGTCGGGGTGCCGCAGCCGCTGTTTCTGGATGGCGACGCCGTCGCGGTTGAGCTCGCTCCAGCTGGTCACCGACCACACGTCGGCGGCGACGTCCCATTCGGTGGCCAGCATGTCGGCGGCCCGCAGCGCCGCGGGCAGCGAAACTCCGGAGGCCAGAATGTTGGCGGCGTTGGTGCGGCTTTCGGTGGCCCGCCGGTAGCGGTAGATGCCCCGCAATACCCCTTCGGGGTCGAAGTTCTCCGGCTCGGCCGGCTGTAGGTACGGCTCGTTGTAGATGGTGAGGTAATAGCAGACGTTTTCGGCGTTCTCGCCGTACATGCGGGCCAGCCCGGCTTCGACGATGTGGGCGATCTCGTAGGCGAACGCGGGGTCATAGGACACCACCGCGGGATTGGTGGCCGCCAGCAGCTGCGACTGACCGTCGGCGTGCTGCAGGCCTTCGCCGGTCAGCGTGGTGCGCCCCGCTGTGGCGCCGAGCAGGAAGCCCCGCGCCATCTGATCCGCGGCGGCCCACAGTCCATCGCCGGTGCGCTGGAACCCGAACATCGAATAGAAGATGTAGATCGGGATCATCGGCTCGTTGTGCGTCGAATACGACGTGCCGGCCGCGGTGAACGAGGCCACCGATCCGGCTTCGTTGATGCCCTCGTGCAGGATCTGCCCGATTTCACTTTCCTTGTAGGCCAGCATCAGATCGGCGTCGACGGCGGTGTAGAGCTGGCCGTTGCGGTTGTAGATCTTCAGCGACGGGAACCACGAGTCCATCCCGAACGTGCGGGCCTCGTCGGGGATGATCGGGACGATGCGCGGCCCGATCTCCTTGTCGCGCAGGAGTTCTTTGAAGGTCCTGACCGTCGCCATGGTGGTGGCGACTTCCTGATGCCCGGACCCCTTCTTCAGGGGAGCGTAGATGTCACGCCCCGGCAGCCGTAGCGTCGTGAATGTGGTGCGCCGCTCGGGCAGGAAGCCGCCCAGTGCGTGGCGCCGCTCGAGCAGATAGCGAATCTCCGGGGCCTCGGCGCCGGGGTGGTAGTACGGCGGCAGGTAGGGATCCTGCTCGAGTTGGGCGTCGCTGATCGGGATCCGGATGGCGTCGCGGAAGTCTTTGAGGTCTTGGGCCGCAAGCTTTTTCATCTGATGCGTCGCGTTGCGGCCCTGGAAGTGCGCGCCCAGCGAGTAGCCCTTGATGGTCTTGGCCAGGATTACCGTCGGCTGGCCCCCGTGGTCGACGGCGGCGCGGTAGGCGGCGTAGACCTTGCGGTAGTCGTGACCGCCGCGTTTGAGGTTCCAGATCTCCGAATCGGTCATCTGCTCGACGAGTGCCTTGGTTCGCGGATCGCGACCGAAGAAGTGGTCGCGTACGTAGGCCCCGTCGTTGGCCTTGTACGTCTGGTAATCACCATCAGGCGTCGTATTCATCAAATTCACCAGTGCGCCGTCGCGGTCGGCGTGCAGCAGCGCGTCCCACTCGCGGCCCCACACCACCTTGATCACGTTCCAGCCGGCGCCGCGGAAGAAGGATTCCAGTTCCTGGATGATCTTGCCGTTGCCGCGCACCGGGCCATCCAGGCGTTGCAGGTTGCAGTTGACGACGAAGGTCAGGTTGTCCAGGCCCTCGTTGGCGGCCACCTGGATGAGGCCCCGGCTCTCCGGCTCGTCCATCTCGCCGTCGCCCAGGAAAGCCCACACGTGCTGGTCGGAGGTGTCTTTGAGGCCGCGATCATGCAGGTAGTGGTTGAACCGGGCCTGATAGATCGCGTTCATCGGGCCCAGGCCCATCGACACCGTCGGGAACTCCCAGAAGTCGGGCATCAGCCGCGGGTGCGGATAGGACGGCAGCCCACCGCCGGGATGGCTGTGCTCCTGCCGGAAACCGTCGAGTTGCTCGGAGCTGAGCCGGCCTTCCAGGAATGCCCGGGCGTAGATGCCGGGGGAGGCGTGGCCCTGAATGAACACCTGATCGCCGCCGCCGGGATGCGACTTGCCGCGGAAGAAGTGGTTGAAGCCGACTTCGTAGAGCGCCGCCGACGATGCGTAGGTCGAAATATGTCCGCCCACGCCGACTCCCGGACGCTGCGCCCGGTGCACCATGATCGCGGCGTTCCAGCGGATCCAGGCCCGGTAGCGACGTTCCACATCCTCGTCGCCCGGGAACCAGGGCTCCATCTCGGTCGGAATCGTGTTCACATAGTCGGTGGACGTCAGCGCCGGCAACGCCACCCGCTGCTCGCCGGCCCGTTCCAGCAGCCGCAACATCAGGTAGCGCGCCCGTGCCGGGCCCGAACGCTCCAGCAGCTGGTCGAAAGATTCCAGCCACTCGCCGGTTTCCTCCGGGTCGATGTCGGGCAGGTAGGACGCCACGCCCTCACGGATCACCCGCACACGCTCGGGTTCGTGTGCGCCGGTTGGGTTTTTCGCCACATCGTGGCGGACGAACTCGGTGGTCAACGCACTACTCCTTGGTGGGCGGCTGACCGGCTTGTGGCTGATCGAGCCGTCGCGGATTGACGTCTTCGGTGCTGTCCTGGTGCTGCGGCCCCGGTGGGGGCTGCTCCTATCGTGCCGCACGGGATCTCGTCGCGGGTAACGTCCGGGCTACCCGGCCCGCAACGCCGCGATCGCGGCGCGCGACGATGCCCGTCTACGGCAACCGGTAACGTCATACGCTGTGCGGATCGGATCACTCGGCTGGCCCGGATGGCCCAGCGCTGCGCGAGCTGCGGGCTGTATCGCCACCGTCCTGATCGCCGTCGTCGGCTGCACCACCGTCGTCGATGGCTCACCGGGCGCCGACGTCGCGATTGCCCCGGCTTACCGCGCGTCGGTCTCCGTATCGGTCTCGGCCTCGGCGGCTACCTCCAGCATCCGGGAGTCGCAACGCCAGCGGTCGATCACCGTCGCGGCCGTGGTGAAGGCCTGCGAAGCGTTCGCCATCAGCAGTAAAGAGGCGGTCGACCGGGTGAACGACTTCGTCGCCGCCTACAACCGGGGCGGCGACACCTCGGGTGCCGAGCAGCCCGCGATCGATGCGCTCACCCGCAGCGCCGACGCGGTCGCGGGCGACAGCAACGGCCCACTCTCGCAGCAGCTTCGCGAGGCGCTGAACGCCTACAACGACGCCGCCCGCGACGTCGCGAACGCGATCCGCTCACACTTTGCGACCGACCAGTTCAATCGGCGGGTCAATCAACTCAACGACGCCAAGACCGAAGCCGTGAAGCGTTGCCGGGCATTCGGCTGAGCCGACCGATGTGCAACGCTGCGAGCTATGCGACGATAAATTGCATCGCACGGCGTCGTTGACGCTTGAGCTGTGAGGAACTGACAAGGAGGTCGCACGGTGGTGGCCGCGGATGACGCCCCGAGCTTTGCCCGCAAACTAGGCATTCAACCAGGGCAGGTTGTCCAGGAGTGGGGTTGGGACGAGGACACCGACGATGACATCCGCGCCGACGTGGAGGATGCGTGCGGTGGCGAGTTGCTCGACGAAGAGACCGATGATGTCGTCGACGTCGTCTTGCTGTGGTGGCGCGACGACGACGGGGACCTGGTGGACACCCTGATGGATGCGATCGCCTCGCTCGCCGACGACGGCGTGATCTGGGTGCTGACACCCAAGACCGGCAAGCCCGGTCATGTGCAGCCCGCTGAGATCGCCGAGGCGGCGCCCACCGCCGGACTGATGCCGACGTCGTCGGTCAACCTCAGCGACTGGAGTGCCAGCCGATTGATGCAACCCAAGTCGCGAGCGGCGCGCCGCTGATGCTTCCGGTCAATAGCGCCGCACCGGACTTCACGCTGCGCGACCAGAACCGACAGCCGGTCACCCTGAGCGATCTTCGCGGCGCCAAAGACGTGCTGCTGGTGTTCTTTCCGCTGGCCTTCACCGGCATCTGCCAAGGCGAACTCGATCATATTCGCGATCATCTGCCCGACTACGAGAACAACGATCGCGCGGTGCTGGCCATCTCGGTCGGGCCGGCGCCCACCCACAAGGTGTGGGCCACCCAAAGCGGGTTCCTGTTCCCGGTGCTTGCGGATTTTTGGCCGCACGGAGCCGTCAGCCAGGCCTACGGCGTGTTCAACGACGACGCCGGCGTCGCCAACCGCGGCACGTTCGTCATCGACCGGTCCGGAATCATCCGGTTCGCCGAGATGAAGCAACCCGGTGAGACCCGTGACCAGCGGCTGTGGGTCGACGCGCTGGCGGCGCTGAACGCCTGACCGTTTTGGGGCCGGTGCCCTCGGACGGTATCTTTGCCCGGCACGGGCGCGTAGCTCAGTGGTAGAGCTCTGGTTTTACACACCAGCGGTCGGCGGTTCGATACCGTCCGCGCCCACCAATGTCGAATGTCGTTGCAGGTCACAACACACGCCTCGATCGTTCCGGCCACCTCGTAGCCGACTACGTTGGGGACTTTAGGTGCGTCGGGGTAGAGGCCGACGCGGGCGAGGGTGGTCGGCGAAGTTCACGCCGGCGGCGCGCACCGCGATACCCACCTGCCCGGCCGCCGGCGGCCCCGGGTCGGGGCGATCCCGCACCTGCAGCACCGACGGCGGACCGTGCTTGGTGATCACGACGGCCCGCATGACTACGCGTGGCTTGCAGGGAAAGCTGCGGCTTGGCCCGCCATCCCGGAGTGCCGGTCGGACGTGGGTACCGACAGGCCCGCATCGGTGCCGCAGGTCGCGATGTCGCGGACGGTGAGCGCGACGTGGTTGAGTGCCGACAAAGCCAACGCTGGTTTTCCCTTCTGACCGGTACCGACCGGGTGGGCGTACCGGCGAGCCTTCCCAGTGTGACCCATGTCTCATAGTTTGCCTCAGGGTGGCGAGCGCCACATTTACTTCGGTTGCCTAATTAGGCAAGCTTGATACATGACTCCGCAGCTGACTTCCCAGCGCACCGACTCCGACGTCCTGCCCAAGGACTTCGACACCGCCACTGGCCCCATCTTCCTGCAGCCGTGGTTCTGGCTGGCCATCGTGGGCGTCATCGGCATGGTGGCGCTCACCATCTTCGGCTAGGCGTACCACCCGCCAGTCGCGGCGGGCGCGAAAGCGGTTAGCCCGTCGGCAGGGCCGATAGCCGAGAATCCACGCTTGGTGCCATTACGAACCGGGTAGCCCGCGTGTGAGAGGCTGCCGGAGTGTTCGGCACCATCCGGCGTACCCGAGTCGTGGGCGTGCTGCTGGGTTACCTGGCCGACCTGGTGCTGGGCGACCCGCGGATCGGCCATCCGGTAGCGGGTTTCGGTGCTGTGGCGGGCTGGTTCGAGCGTGTCATCTACCGCGACGACCGGGCCGTCGGCGCGGTTTACCTAGCCACCCTGGTCGGTGTGGTGGGCCTGGTCGGTGCCGCGTTCGAACGGCAGGCCCGCCGCTGCGGTCCACTCGGGTCGGTCGTGGCGACCGCGGTGGCAACCTGGGTGGCACTCGGCGGAACATCGCTGGCGCGGATCGGATCGGCGATGGGCGAGTTTCTCGGCCGCGACGACTTGGACGGCGCCCGCCGGTTGTTGCCGTCGCTGTGTGGACGTGACCCGGCGACGCTGGACGCCGCGGGGTTGACCCGCGCGACGGTGGAATCGTTGGCCGAGAACACCTCCGACGCGCAGGTGGCTCCGCTGCTGTGGGCCGCCGTCGGCGGCGTGCCCGGTGTTCTGGGATACCGTGCCGTCAATACGCTGGACGCGATGGTCGGACACCGATCGCCACACTATATCCGATTCGGTTGGGCTGCAGCACGATTGGACGATGGGGTCAACTATGTCGCGGCGCGCTTGACGGCGGCGCTGGCAGTTGTGTGCGCACCGATCGTCGGTGGCTCACCGTTACATGCGATGCAAGCGTGGCGTCGCGACGCGGGGCGTCACCCCAGCCCGAATGCCGGCGTCGTCGAAGCGGCATTCGCGGGCGCGTTGGGCGTCCGGCTCGGCGGGCCGACCCAGTATCACTACGAGCTGCAGATCCGCCCGGCCCTCGGCGACGGGCATCCGCCAGCGGTGGCCGATACGCAACGTGCCGTAAGGCTTTCGCGGGCCGTGCAGGCGGCTGCGGTGTTGGTGTGCGTCAGCGTCGCCGTCCGTAGCGGTCGGTGAGCTTGTCTTCGACGGTCGTCGGGGATGGCTTCTGCGCGGCCCGGGTGCCCTGCGCCTTCTCGGCCCGGCGGGCCTGCACCTCGGCATACACGAAGTAGCCCAACAGAATCGGCGCGATGACCCCGAAGGTGATCCACTGGATGCCGTACGACAAGAACGGGCCCGCGTCCAGGTGGGGCAGACCGATCACGCCCAGCCCCCCGGGTTGGTTGTCGTCCAGTTGCAGGTATGAGCCGGTCAGCGGGGTGCCGATCAACGTCGCGATCTGACTTGTGCTGATCGAATACACTTGTCGTACACCATCGTGGGCGAACGATTTCTTGTCCAGCACTGCGGCCTCGGAGTCGCGCAGACGCGCCGTGATGGTCACTGTGTCGTGGGGCAACGGCGGAATCGGTGGCACCCGCGAACCGGGTAGCGGCCTTACCCAGCCGCGGTCGACCAACACCGTCGGGCCGCCGTCGACCACGAACGGCAACAGTACTTCCATCGACGCGTCGCCGTCGGCGACGCGCAGCCGGGCCACCACCTGCTTGTCCGGCAGATAATGCCCGGTCGCCGTCACCCGGCGCCACTGCCCGTCAGGGTCCGACGAATCCTGCTGCGGCAACAATGTGTTCACTGGAACCGGGTCGGATGTCAGCGAACGTTGAATCTGCTGGTTCTCCCGCGACGTCTTGGTGTTCTTCCCGAGTTGCCACGGCGCGAGCACGCTGAAGCACAGGTAGGTGAACGCGATCACCACGATGGCCAGCGCAATCCAGCCCGGCCGCAGCAGCAAGACCAGCCGGCGCATCAGCCCGGCCCGTCCTTCGCCAGCCGCTGGTCGACCCAGCTGTGCAGCCCGGGCAGCGACGCCTCGATCGCGGCGAAGGCGATTTCGAAGTCGTGGTCGTCGCCGTAGTAGGGATCGTCGACGTCGAGAACGAATGCGCCCGAACGGGGGTCGAAGGATCTCAGCATCCGGATCCGGTCGGCGTCGACGCCCAGTCGCTCAAGGAGCGGCATGTGGTTGCGGGCCAGCGCTATCACCAGGTCGGCGTTGATGTGGTCGGCGTCGACCCGCGCGGCGCTGTGGTCGGTGGGGTAGCCGTGGGCGCGCAGCACCCGGTTGGCCCGCTCGTCGGCCGACTTGCCGATGTGCCAGCCCGCGGTTCCCGCACTGGTGACTCGCACGACGTCGCCCAGTCCGCGCTCGGTGATCTGGTGGGCAAATATCTGCTCCGCCATCGGGGATCGACAGATGTTGCCGGTGCACACGAACGTGATGTGCAATGTCGAATCAGACACCCAACGCCTTCCGCAGTTCGGCGACCGTCGCGACGTGCAAGGCGCCGCGAGGCGCATGGCCGTCCGGGTCGTCGTCGAAATCGGACTGTCCGTAACCCCAGCCGACCACCACGGCGTCAATGCCGTGCGCGGCGGCACCTTCGACGTCGTGGCGACGGTCGCCGACCATGAGTACCCGCTCGGGCAGCGGTTGCAGCTGCGCCAGCGCGTGTGCGAGAACGTCGGCCTTGGCCGCGCGGCTGCCGTCGACGCTGGCGCCGGCGATGACGTCGAAGTGCCCGTCGAGGCCGAAGTGGGCCAGGATGCGCTGGGCGGTGGGCTCGGCCTTCGAGGTGGCCACCGCCAGGCGGACCCCGGCGACCCGCAGGTCGGCGAGCAGCGGCCCGATGCCGTCGAAGAGGCTGTTGATGGCCCAGCCGCGGGTGGTGTAGTCGGCGCGGTAGGCGGCGATCGCGGCGTCGGTGTGCTGGCCCAGCCCCATCGCCTCGAAGGTGTGGCGCATCGGCGGTCCGACGATCTGGCCGGCCAGGTCGCCCTCGGGCACCGCTGCGCCGATTTCGCCGAGCGCGTGGCGGAAGCTGGACACGATGCCGGCCGCGGAGTCGGTCAGGGTGCCGTCGAGGTCGAAGATCACCAAGTCTGCCGAGACGGTGCCGGTCACATGCCTATTGTCGCCGATGCCGCCGCCGGCCGGTGACCGTGTCCCGATACCCGGCCGCGAGGCGAGGTCGTTACTGTTTCAGCTGTGGCGAGTCTGGAGTCGAGCAAGTCGTTTCCGCTCGCTGCGGCGCGCTACCACGGCGATCGGGCCGCCGAACCCGGCATGCTCGATTTCGCCGTCAACGTCCGCCACACCCAGCCGCCCACCTGGCTGACGGATCGGCTGGCGTCCCGGCTGTCCGACCTCGGGCGATACCCCGGGGCGGCCGACGAGCGCCGCGCGCTGCAGGCCGTCGCCGCCCGGCACGGCCGCGCCGTCGACGAGATCGCGTTGCTGGCCGGCGCAGCCGAGGGATTCGCCTTGCTGGCCAACCTGCGCCCGACGCTCGCGACGCTGATCGCGCCGTCGTTCACCGAACCGGATGCCGCGCTGCGGTCCGCCGGCGTCGCGGTGCAGCACCTGGTGCTCGACCCGCCGTTCGGACTGGTCGGCGCACGGGTGCCCGACGAGGCCGACCTGGTCGTGGTCGGCAACCCGACCAACCCGACCGCGGTCCTGCACACCCGCGAACAGATCTTGTCGCTGCGGCGCCCCGGCCGCATCGTCGTGGTGGACGAGGCGTTCGCCGATGCGGTGCCGGGCGAACCGGCGACGCTGGCCGGAGAGTCCCTGCCGGATGTGCTGGTATTGCGCAGCCTGACCAAGACGTGGGCGCTGGCCGGACTGCGAGTGGGCTACCTGCTGGGTGCACCGGACGTGCTGGCGCGCTTGACCGCGAGCCGTGCGCATTGGCCGATCGGCACCCTGCAGATGGCCGCCATCGCGGCATGCTGTGCGCCCGCGGCGGTAGCCGAAGCCGAGGCGGGGGCGCGGCAGCTGACGGCGATGCGCGCCGAGATGGTCGCGGGTTTGCGCTCGGTCGGCGTCGAGACCGTCGACGGCGACGCGCCGTTCGTGTTGTTCACCGTCGGCGACGCAGCCTTGCTGCGAAAGCATCTGCACACCCGGGGAATTGCGGTGCGACGCTGCGACACGTTCGTCGGACTGGACGGCCCCTATCTGCGTGCCGCGGTGCGGCCGGAGTGGCCGCTGCTCGTCGAAGCGATCGCGGCCAGCGGGGTGGCGCGATGACGGTTCGGTTGGGCGCGGTCATCGAGGCGCTGGATGCGGCGTACCCGCCGGGGCTAGCCCAGCCCTGGGATTCGGTCGGCCTGGTCTGCGGTGACCCCGACGAGACGCTGAGTTCGGTGACTGTCGCGGTAGACGCCACCGCGGAGGTGGTCGACGCGGTGCCCGACGGCGGCCTACTGCTGGCGCACCATCCCTTGCTGTTGCGCGGAGTGCACACGGTGGCCGCCAGCACCGCGAAGGGCGCGTTGATACACCGCCTGATCCGTTCTGGCCGTTCGTTGTTCACCGCGCACACCAATGCCGACTCGGCGTCACCGGGTGTCTCGGATGCGTTGGCGGACGCGCTCGGGTTGACCGTCGAGGCGGTCCTGGAGCCCGGGCCGGCCCCCCACGAACTCGACAAGTGGGTGATCTTCGTGCCGGTGGCTAACGCGGATGCCGTGCGGGAGGCGATCTTTGCCGCCGGCGCCGGTCAGATCGGTGACTACTCACACTGCGGCTGGAGTGTCACCGGCACCGGACAGTTTCTGCCCCATGACGGCGCGAACCCGGCGATCGGCAGCGTCGGCGCGCTGCAGCGGGTGGTCGAGGACCGGGTCGAGGCCGTCGCGCCCACCCGACTGCGAGGTCAGGTGCTGGCCGCGATGCGCGCAGCGCATCCGTACGAGGAGCCGGCCTTCGACGTCGTCGCGCTGGCGCCGCTGCCCAGTGCTGTCGGGCTGGGCCGGATCGGATCGCTGCCGCAGCCAGAGTCGTTGAGCACGTTCGTGTCTCGGGTCAGAGCGGGTCTAGCGCAAACGTCGTGGGGAGTGCGGGCCGCGGGCGACCCGGACACGAGCGTGTCGCGCGTCGCGGTGTGCGGAGGCGCGGGCGACTCGCTGCTCGGCGCGGCCGCATCCGCCGGGGTGCAGGCCTACGTGACGGCGGACCTGCGACACCATCCGGCCGACGAGCATCGCCGCGCCTCCGACGTGGCCCTGATCGACGTCGCCCACTGGGCCAGCGAATTCCCCTGGTGTGAACAGGCGGCCGACGTGCTGCGGTCGGCATTCGGGTCCGCCTTGTCGGTGGACGTCTGCCCGATTCGCACGGATCCCTGGAACATCGACAATTTCGCCGGGGGAGAGGACACATGAAAGCCGAAGTCGCACAACAGCGGTCGCTGCTCGAAGTTGCCGAGCTGGACGCGGAACTGGCCAAGATGGACCACCGGGCCGGCCACCTGCCCGAGCACGCCGACCGCGAGCGGATCCAAACTGCGCAGGTCGCCGCCAACGACCGGTTGGGCGCGCTGCAGATCGCGTTGGCGGACTTGGATACTCAGGTTTCGCGCTTCGAGTCGGAGATCGACGGCGTACGCCAGCGCGAAGACCGGGACCGCTCGCTGCTGCAGTCGGTGGCAGATTCCAAACAACTCATGGAGCTACAACACGAGTTGGAGACGCTGCAACGACGCCAGTCCAGCCTGGAGGATTCGCTGCTGGAGGTGATGGAGCGGCGCGAGCAGTTGCAGACGCAGCAGGCGGCTCAGGTGGCAGTCGCCGAGGGTTTGCACGCCGATCTGGCCGCCGCGCAGCGGGCGATCGACACCACCCTGGCCGACATCGACCACCATCGCCGGGTGCACTTGTCGCGCCGCGACGAACTCACCGCCGGGCTGGCTCCCGATCTGCTGGCGCTCTACGAGCGGCAGCGTGCCGCCGGCGGCCCCGGGGCGGCTTTGCTGCAAGGCGGCCGCTGCGGGGCGTGCCGTATCGAGATCGACCGTGGTGAGTTGGCCCGGATCTCGGCGGCCCCCGAGGACGAGGTGCTGCGCTGCCCCGAATGTAGTGCAATCATGTTGCGGCTGACGGGTGTAAACCGGTGAAGGTGATCGTCGAGGCCGACGGGGGATCGCGCGGCAACCCGGGACCGGCGGGCTACGGGTCGGTGGTGTGGAGTGCGGACCGCTCGGTCGTGCTGGCCGAAGCCAAGCAGGCCATCGGACAGGCCACCAACAACGTCGCCGAATACCGCGGCCTGATAGCCGGTTTGAAAGAAGCGGCGAAACTGCACGCCACCGCCGTCGCGGTGTCGATGGATTCCAAACTGGTCGTCGAGCAGATGTCCGGCCGCTGGAAGGTCAAGCATCCCGACCTTGTCGAGCTGAACGCTGAAGCCCGCGCGCTGGCGTCGCAATTCGACCGAATCAGCTATGCGTGGATCCCGCGGGCGGAGAACTCGCACGCCGACCGGTTGGCCAACGAGGCCATGGACGCCGCCGCCGACATGTCGACGCAACCCCGCCCAACACCCACTATCAGCGAGACGCAATCGCCGCCGGGGTGGAGCGGCGCACGCGGTGCCGCCACCCGGCTGCTGTTACTGCGGCACGGACAGACCGAATTGTCGGTGCAGCGGCGCTATTCGGGCCGCGGCAATCCACCGCTGACCGCACTGGGCCGCCAGCAGGCCGACGCGGCTGCGAGTTTCCTGGCGGCTCGCGGCGGCGTCGCCGCGGTGATCAGTTCGCCGTTGCAGCGCTGCCACGACACGGCGACGGCGGCCGCCAAGCGACTGGGTCTCGACGTCGCGGTCGACGACGACCTGGTCGAAACCGACTTCGGCGGGTGGGAAGGCCTGACGTTCTCCGAGGCTGCCGAACGCGACCCCGACCTACATCGACGATGGTTGCGCGACACCAGCACCGAGCCGCCCGGCGGGGAAAGCTTCGATCACGTCGACGAGCGGGTCTGCCGGGTGCGGGATCGCATCATCGCCGAGCATGGCGGGAGCACGGTGCTGGTGGTGTCGCACGTGACGCCGATCAAGATGCTGCTGCGCGAGGCGCTCGACGCCGGGCCGGGCATCCTCTACCGGCTGCATCTGGACCTGGCGTCGCTGAGCATCGCGGAGTTCTACCCCGACGGCGAGTCCTCGGTCCGGCTGGTCAATCAGACCGGCTATCTGGGTTAGAGATCGACGACGTTGGGGTAGTGGGCCAACCGTGGAATGGTTAGCATCGCACGCACTTGCCATCGGGGCGGCGCTGCTCGCGGCGTTTTTCGCGGCGGTCGGTATCGTGGTGCGGCAGCGGGCCATCGTGTCCGAAGCCGAGAATCTGGCGGACTCGGGCGCAATCGTGCCGTCGTGGGTGCGCGAGCCGGCGTGGTGGTTCGGAACACTGAGCGCAGTCGGTGGATACGTATTCCAGGCGCTGGCGTTGGCGCACGGGTCTTTGTTGCTCGTGCAGCCGCTGCTGGTGTCGTCGCTGTTGTTTGTCCTGCCACTCGGCGCGCGATTCTCCAATCAGCATGTGCGAGGTCGTGATTGGGTTTGGGCGCTGTTGCTGACGGCGGCGCTGACGATGTTTGTGCTGGTGGGTCAGCCGCGGGAAGGTCACTATCGGGCGCCGGTGCAGGCCTGGAGTGTGGCGTTGAGCACCTCGTTGCCGGTGGTGGTCATCTGCGTGCTGGCCGCGCGTCGATCCGACGGGCGGCGGCGCGCGATGTTGTTGGCCGGCGGCGTCGCGGTGCTTCTCGGCATGGTCGCGGTGTTGACGAAGGTCAGCACGCACCGACTCGTCGCCCACGGCTGGCATGGTTTGCTGACCGTGCCGGCGCCTTACTTGCTGGTGGCGCTCGCGCTCACGGTAACTGTCCTGCAGCAGTATGCATTTCACGCCGGCGCGTTGCAGGCGTCGGTGCCCATCATGCTGGTCGGTGAGCCGGTGGTGGCGGTGCTGCTGGGTGTCGTCATTCTCGGCGAGTACCTGGTGGTGCGGGGCACCGGGGCGGTGATCCTGGTGCTGGCTGTCGCCGCGATGACCGCGGCGACGATCGCATTGGGCCGCGACTCGGCCGTGTCCGGTCTGTTGGCTAAAAAGTCCGCGCAGCCAGAGATGTCGCTATAGCCGAGCATTCGGTGGGCATGCTCTGGCGTCGATGTGCTTCTATGTCCAAACAACGGCGAAGGATGCTGTTGACAAGTACGACCTACGCGCGTGGGCGCCACCGTCCTTCGGCTGTCCGGGGTGCTCAGAATGTGTGGAGCGTTCACGCCGGGATAGCCGCTGGCCGGCCGATTCCATAACGAGTACGGTGTTAGCGCGGACGAGTTGGCTGGGCGGCCGCGGCTCGGGCTCACGGGGCGCCGAGTCGAGGAAAGTCCGGACTTCACAGAGCAGGGTGATTGCTAACGGCAATCCGAGGCGACTCGCGGGAAAGTGCCACAGAAAACAAACCGCCACCTTCGCGGTGGTAAGGGTGAAACGGTGCGGTAAGAGCGCACCAGCATTCCGGGTGACCGGAGTGGCTAGGCAAACCCCACCCGAAGCAAGGTCAAGAAGACCGCACTCCGGTGCGGTCGCGCAGGTGTCTGAGGGTTGCTCGCCCGAGCCTGCGGGTAGACCGCTCGAGGCACCCGGCGACGGTGTGTCCAGATGGATGGTCGCCGCCGCGTCACCTGGTGATGCGGAACAGAATCCGGCTTACAGGCCAACTCGCCCGCCCCGTCAGCTCGACAGCTTGCGCACCGCTGCGACCAGCTTGGTCAGCGTCGGCTCGAGCTGTTGTCGACGTTCGGCCGCCAACTCGGCTTCGCGCTGATAGAGCAGCCCGTAGGTGAAGGTGTCTTCGCCCGCGGCGTGCGCCGCGTCGGCTTGCTGGACCAGATGGGCACGGCTGACCACGCTGTCCTGATGGTCGCCGAGCACCGACTGCAGCTTTTTGGCACGCTTGGACACCTTCTTTGCGCCGGTGGCATCTGCAGTGTAGCGAAGACGCTTGGTGCGCTTGTGGATTCGATGTATTGCCCTGTCACGATCGGCGTCTCCGCCAGCCCGTCGGGCAGCCTTGGCCGCCTGGTGGACCTTCTTTCCGGCGGCGGCGACGACGGTGGTCGGGGCGGGCCGGTCGTCGATCGACGGGGATTCGGCGACCACGGCGTCCAGCCCGTCGAGCAGACGAAAGTATCGGGGTAACCGCATGGCGGCCAACGCATGTCGAAGGCCGACGCGGTAGCGCTGGTCGGCGCCGTCGACCAGCCGCGCCCGGATCGGCCCGCGGACCAGGTGCGGCGGCACGTTGTCCAGCGCGCTGCGGTAGCGGTCGGCCAGCACCTCGGCGTCGCGGGCGACGCCGAGCACGTTGCCCAGCTCCCGAAGTTCGTCGATGATCGGCGCATCGCCGGTGAGCCCGAAGGAATCCGGCGAGGCCTGCAGCAGGCTGCGGATCTTGCGGGCCGTCACCCGCATCTGGTGGACGGCGTCGTCGGCCTCGGCGCGCACCGCGCGATCCCACACCAGTAGCTCGCCGATCTGCTCGGCCATTGCCCGCCGAAACGCCTCGGCCGGCAGGCCCTTCGGCGACGTGCCGAGCACCCGCGCCAGTTTCGAACCGACGCCGGACGGCTTCGCGCCGGCGTCGAACAGCCGATCGGACACCCGATTCATCAGCTCGGCGTCGGCCCCGTCGCCGACGAGTTCGAGTTCCCACTCCCGCCAGCGCTGCTGGGCGGTAGCGCCATCGGCGCCCTGGCCCGCGGCGACCTGGTCGTCGCAGAACTCGGCGACCACGGCGTCACCGGCGCCGTGCAGCAGCTGAACTTTTCGGGTGGTGCTGATCCGTGCCACCGGGCCCACCGGGCGGTCGCGGACGATCGCGAGCACCACGTCCAGTAGTTCGCTCGGCACCTCGTGCCGCTCACCGTCGTCCAGTGCCGCCCGCACCTCGGTGCGCGCGTCCGGGCCCGCCGGCAACTTGAGGTGCCAGCCTGCGTCGGGGCCACCGGTGCGGCGGCGCAACGTGATTCGGTTGGATGCCAGATCGTGATCCGGGGTGTCGAAGTAGACGGCATCCAGCGTCTGGGTCTCGGCGTGCTCCACCCGGGTGACGCCCGCAACGCCATCGAATGCCGGCGGTGGGGTGGCGGCGTCGACGTCGAACTTGCGCTCGACCTCGAGATGGCGCGACGGGCCGGTGGGGGACATGGCAGCTAGCGTGCCACATCCAGGGGACAGCTAAACGGCGATGCTCAGAAGCTGTGCTCGTCGCCAGGAAACGTCCCGGACGCGACTTCGACCGCGTACTGTGTTGCCGCACGGTGCAATTCGCCGCCGACGTCACCGAAGCGCTTGACGAATTTGGCCGTTTTGCCGTCGGTGAGGCCGGCCATGTCCTGCCACACCAGCACCTGGGCGTCGCAGTTGCGGCCGGCGCCGATCCCGACTGTCGGGACCGTCAGCTTGCCGGTGATCTGGGTGGCCAGTTCGGCCGGCACCATCTCCATCACCACGGCGAACGCACCGGCTTCGGCGACCGCGATCGCGTCGTGGATGGTCTGCTCGGCGGCGTCCCCGCGACCCTGCACCCGGAAACCGCCCAAGGTGTTGACGCTCTGCGGGGTGAAGCCGATGTGCGCCATCACCGGGATGCCGGCGGCGGTCAGCGCCGCGATCTGCGGGGCGACCCGCTCGCCGCCTTCCAGCTTGACCGCATGCGCGCCACCTTCCTTCATGAAGCGGATCGCGGCGTCGAGTGCGGCGGCGGGGCCGGCCTCATAGCTGCCGAACGGCAGATCGGCGACCACCAGGGCGTGCGGTGCGCCGCGCACGACGCCGCGTACCAGTGGGATCAGTTCGTCGACGGAGACCGGCACCGTGGTGTCGTAGCCGTAGACGACGTTGGCGGCCGAGTCGCCGACCAGCAGCACGGGGATGCCGGCGTCATCGAAGATCCGGGCGGTGGAGTAGTCGTAGGCGGTGAGCATCGCCCACTTGTCGCCTTCGGCCTTCATTTTCTGCAGGTGGTGGATGCGGGTCTTGGCCCGCGGGCTCGAGGAATGGGCGCCGTAAACAGTCTGATCAGACATCATTGTCCCTAGTTGTGGTCTGGTCGATCCTCGAGGCCTTTTCGGGTCCCCGGGTTCGTCTGACCCGATCAGTGTGCCACTTCAGGCCGACTCTGTGGACTGCTGGCCCCGGTGGACTTCCTCACAGCGAGGCTCATCGTGGGAATTCCGATACCACCCCTTGGCGGCGGACATACCATCGGCGCATGCAGCGCCTCAGCGGACTCGACGCCAGCTTCCTGTATCTGGAAACCCCTGCACAGCCGTTGCATGTCTGCTCGATTCTCGAACTCGACACCTCCACGATGCCGGACGGCTACACCTTTGACCGGCTGCGTGACGAACTGGCGGTGCGGATCAAGGCAATGCCGGAGTTCCGCGAGAAACTGGCCGACAGCGCCTTCAATCTGGACCATCCAGTGTGGGTAGAGGACATCGACTTTGACGTCAATCGGCACCTGCATCGGATTGGTCTGCCGCCCCCGGGCGGGCGTGTCGAGCTCGCCGAGATCGCCGGCCATATCGCCTCGCTGCCGTTGGACCGCACCCGCCCGCTGTGGGAGATGTGGGTGATCGAGGGTGTCGCGGGCACCGACGCCCAGCAGGGCGGTCGGCTGGCCGTGATGACGAAGGTGCACCACGCCGCTGTGGACGGCGTGACGGGCGCCAACCTGATGTCTCAGCTGTGCAGCACCGAGGCCGACGCCCCCGCCCCTGACCCGGTCGACGGCGTCGGCGGCGCCAATGAGCTCGAGATCGCGCTGACCGGTGCGGTGAAATTCGCGGCCAGGCCGCTGCGCTTTGCCAATGCGCTGACCGACACTGCATCGACCGTGGTCAAGACGGTATTGCGGGCACGCAGCGGCCAGACGATGGCACCGCCGTTCGCGGCGCCGCGGACAGCGTTCAACGACACCATCACCTCACATCGCAACATCGCCTACGCGCAGTTGGACCTCAAGGACGTCAAGAGGGTCAAGGACTACTTCGGGGTCAAGGTCAACGACGTGGTGATGGCTCTGGTGTCGGGCGTCCTGCGGCAATTTTTGCTCGACCGCGGCGAGTTGCCGGATTCGTCGCTGGTGGCGATGGTGCCGGTATCGGTGCACGGCAAGTCGGACCGGCCTGGGCGCAACCAGGTTTCGGGCATGTTCGCCAGCCTGCAGACCCACATCGCCGACCCGGTCGAGCGGATCAAGGCCATCGCTGACGGGAACTCGGTTGCCAAACAGCACAGTTCGGCGATCAAGGCAACGCTTTTGCAGGACTGGTCACAGTTCGCCGCGCCCGCGGTGTTCGGGATGGCGATGCGGGCCTACGCTCGGACCAGCCTCACCAAGCGCATGCCGGTGCACAACCTGGTGATCTCCAATGTGCCCGGACCCCAGGTGCCGCTGTATTTCCTGGGTAACGAGGTCAAGGCGATGTATCCGCTCGGGCCGATCTTCCAGGGCTCGGGCCTCAACATCACCGTGATGTCGCTGACCGGCAAACTCGACGTCGGGATCATCGCCTGCCCCGAGCTGCTGCCCGACCTGTGGGAATTGGCCGACGACTTTGCGGTCGGGATGGAAGAACTGCTGCTCGCGACACGGCAGACGTCTAGCGACCCGTAGCCCGCGCTGACGCATGGCACCATGTCTGGCATGGGGATTCCTCGCCGCGGCAAGATTGCGCGCACGATGCTGATCTGGACCGTGATGACGGTCGTCGCGGTGACAGTGGCCGGCTGCACGCAGGTCGTGAAGGGGCACCCGGTGATGTACGGGCCCAAAATCGGCCAGCCGGTGGAGTGGGGCCCGTGCCGCGTCGCCGGTGGTGGTGTCCCGGCGAAGCTGCCGGGTGGCGCCCAATGCGGCAAACTCGCCGTGCCTGTCGACTACCGCCACCGCAATGGCGATGCGATGACCCTGGGACTCGTCCGCTTCCCCGCAACCCGGGACAAGATCGGCTCGCTGGTGATCAACCCCGGTGGCCCGGGGGAGTCCGGCATCGAGGCCGCCGTGGGGCTCGTGCAGTCGTTGCCGCCGCAGATCCGGGAGAGATTCGACCTAGTCGGCTTCGACCCTCGCGGGGTGGCGACTTCGCGGCCCGCGATCTGGTGCAACTCCGATGCCGACAACGACCGGCTGCGCACCGAAACACAGGCGGACTACAGCCCGGCGGGTGTGGCGCACATCGAGGAGGAGACCAAGGAGTACGTCGCCCGCTGCGTCGCCAAGATGGGCAAGAAGTTCTTGGCGAACGTCGGAACCGACAACGTCGCACGCGATCTCGACACCATCCGGGAAGCGTTGGGCGACAACAAGCTGACGTTCCTGGGTTACTCCTACGGTACCCGGATCGGCGCCGCGTACGCGGAAGCCTTCCCGAAGAACATCCGGGCGATGATCCTCGATGGCGCCATCGACCCCAATGCCGACCCGGTCGAGTCAGACTTGCGGCAGGCCAAGGGTTTTCAGGATGCCTTCGACGACTACGCGAAAGACTGCGCCAAATCGCCGACCTGCCCGTTGGGCACCGACCCGGCCAAAGCCGTTGACGTCTACCACGATTTGGTCTACCCGATGGTCGACAAGAACGACCCGATGGTTGGTATACCCATGCCCACCAAAGATCTGCGCGGATTGAGCTACAGCGACGCGATCATCGGCACCATCATGGCGTTGTACTCACCGACGTTCTGGCACCACCTGACGAGCGCGTTGACCGAGATGTCCCATCACCGTGGCGACGTCATGCTCGAATTGGCCGACCTGTATATGCGTCGAGACAAGCGCGGCCATTACAACAACTCCACCGACGCGCGGGTGGCCGTCAACTGTGTGGACCAGCCGCCAGTCAAGGATCGCGCCAAGGTCATCGACGAGGACCGCCGCTCCCGCGAGGTCGCGCCCTTCATGAACTACGGAAAGTTCACCGGCGACGCGCCTCTTGGCACCTGCGCGTTCTGGCCGGTACCACCGACGAGCAAGCCGCACAGCATTTCGGTGCGGGGTCTGACGCCGACGCTGGTGGTGTCCACCACCCACGATCCGGCCACGCCATATCAGGCCGGCGTCGACCTGGCCACCCAGTTGAAGGGTGGGCTGCTCACCTACGACGGCACCCAGCACACGGTGGTGTTCCAGGGCAACAGCTGCATCGATGACTATGCGACGGCCTACCTCGTCAGCGGTACTGTGCCGTCGAAGGGAGCCAAGTGCTAGTTCGCCGACGATGCGGGGCGGAACGCTCTGAGGAGGAGTCGGACCGTTGGACCTAGCACCGCCCGCGATCGGCTTCGGCACGAAACATCACGGCCGCGTGGTCGATAACGAGACAAACGTGTGACCGATACCGATCCGGTCTGTGGCCGACGCATGCCACGATTGATCACCATGTGGCGCATGAGACGGATGAGCTCAGCGCTGCTTTCTTTCATGCTGACGACGTCGGTGGCGGTTTCCGCGGCGCCGCTGTCCGGAGCGACGCCCGGATATGACGCGGGCCCGACACCCAGCCCGGCGGCGCCGCAGCCGGCCTCGGCGCCGCGGCTGAATTGGGGGAATTGCAGCCAGCTGGTCAAAAGCCCCGATGACGTGCCCGGGGCACAGTGCGGGACGGTCGACGTCCCAGTCGACTACGCGAATCCCGCCGGCGCGCAAACGCAACTTGCGGTGATCCGGATTCCGGCGACCGGGCCGCGGATCGGCGCGTTACTGGTCAACCCGGGCGGGCCCGGGGCGTCGGCGGTCGACATGGTGGCCGCCATGGGACCGAACCTGGTGGGTTCCGAAGTCAGCCGCCGTTTCGATCTGGTCGGCTTCGACCCGCGCGGCGTCGGCCATTCCACGCCCAGCGTGCGCTGCCAGACCGACGCCGAGGTCGACGCCTACCGCCGCGATCCGATGGTCGATTACAGCCCGGCGGGTGTGGCGCACATCGAGCAGGTCTACCGGCAGATCGCTGCGCGCTGCGTCGCCCGCAACGGCTCAGTATTCCTGGAGAACGTCGGAACCGCTTCTGCCGCCCGCGACATGGATGCGGTACGCGAGGCGCTCGGTGATGACCAGATCAACTACCTGGGCTACAGCTACGGCACCGAACTGGGCACCGCCTACCTCGAACGCTTTGGTGACCACGTCCGGGCGATGGTGCTCGACGGCGCCATCGACCCGAGCATCGGCCCGATCGACGAGCTGATCAACCAGCAGGCCGGGTTCCAGACCGCGTTCAACGACTACGCCGCCGACTGCGCCCACTCGACCGACTGCCCACTGGGCACCGACCCCAACCAGTGGGTCGTCCGCTACCACCAGTTGATCGACCCGCTGGTGGCTCACCCGGCGCCGACATCCGAAGGCCGTCCCCTGGGCTACTCCGACGCGATCACGGGCACCATCAATGCGCTCTACACCCCGCAGTTCTGGAAATACCTGACCAGTGGGCTGCTCGGTCTGCGACGCGGTACCGATCCCGGGGATCTGCTGGTGTTGGCCGACGAGTATTACGGTCGCGACGCGCACGGGCATTACAACAGCTCGCAGGACGCGTTCAACGCGATCCGCTGTGTCGACGCGCCTGAGCCGACTGACCCGGCGACATGGGCCGACACCGATCAGCGGATTCGTCAGGTCGCGCCGTTCTCGTCGTACGGCCAGTTCACCGGTCACGCACCGCGCGACCTGTGCGCGCTGTGGCCGGTGCCGGCGACATCGGCGCCGCATCCGGTCGCACCGGTGGCCCCCGGCAAAGTCATCGTCGTGTCCACCACGCACGACCCGGCGACCCCCTACCAAGCCGGTGTCAATCTGGCCCACCAACTGGGCGCCGATCTGATCAGTTTCGAGGGCACCCAGCACACCGTGACGTTCAACGGAAACGAGTGTGTGGACAACGCGGTGGTGCGTTACTTGGTCGACGGCATCGAGCCAGGAAACTTACGGTGTTAAGCCGCGCCGGTAACACAAATTTAACGCTGTGTGCATACTGTTCGGAGTATGGATCGTCAAAAGGAATTCGTGCTCCGCACGTTGGAGGAACGGGACATTCGATTCGTCCGGCTGTGGTTCACCGATGTGCTCGGTTTCCTCAAGTCTGTCGCGATCGCACCCGCCGAACTTGAGGGCGCGTTCGAAGAAGGCATCGGCTTCGACGGGTCGTCCATCGAGGGCTTCGCCCGGGTTTCGGAATCCGACACCGTCGCCCATCCCGACCCGTCGACGTTCCAGGTGTTGCCGTGGACCACGCGCTCCGGTCATCACCACTCGGCCCGGATGTTCTGCGATATCAAGATGCCCGACGGCTCGCCGTCGTGGGCGGACCCGCGCCACGTTCTGCGTCGTCAGCTAGGCAAAGCCAACGACCTGGGTTTCTCCTGCTACGTGCATCCCGAGATCGAATTCTTCCTGTTGGAAGCCGGTCCCGAAGACGGAACCGAACCGGTGCCAGCCGACAACGCGGGCTACTTCGATCAGGCCGTCCACTCCGCTTCCAACTTCCGTCGCCACGCGATCGACGCACTGGAATCCATGGGCATCTCGGTCGAGTTCAGCCATCACGAAGGTGCGCCCGGCCAGCAGGAGATCGACCTGCGCTTCGCCGACGCGCTGTCGATGGCCGACAACGTGATGACGTTCCGTTACCTGATCAAAGAGGTCGCGTTGAACGAGGGAGCGCGGGCGACGTTCATGCCCAAGCCTTTCGGCCAATATCCGGGCTCGGCCATGCACACTCACATGAGCTTGTTCGAGGGCGAGGTCAACGCATTCCACAGCCCGGACGACCCGCTACAGCTCTCCGACGTCGCCAAATCGTTCATCGCCGGGATCCTCGAGCACGCCAGCGAGATCAGCGCCGTGACCAACCAGTGGGTCAACTCCTACAAGCGGCTGGTGCTCGGCGGCGAGGCGCCCACCGCGGCGTCGTGGGGCGCGGCGAACCGCTCAGCGTTGGTTCGAATCCCGATGTACAGCCCGCACAAGACCTCATCGCGCCGCATCGAGGTGCGCAGCCCCGACTCCGCCTGCAATCCCTACCTGGCGTTCGCCGTGCTGCTGGCGGCTGGGCTGCGCGGCGTGGAGAAGGGTTACGTCCTGGGCCCGCAGGCCGAGGACAACGTCTGGGACCTCACCCCGACCGAGCGCCGCGCGATGGGTTACCGCGAACTGCCGTCCAGCCTCGACGAGGGGCTGCGGGCCATGGAAGGCTCCGAACTCGTCGCAGAAGCGCTGGGGGAGCACGTGTTCGACTTCTTTCTGCGCAACAAGCGCGCCGAGTGGGCGAACTACCGCCGCCACGTCACGCCTTATGAGCTGAAGACCTACCTCTCGCTGTAGACAAGTGCCGGTGATCAGGACGCATCCAGATCTACACGGCTGCGCTACCGTCAAAGACATGAACCAACCAGTGACAGAACGGCCGAAGGTCCCCAGCCTCGGCCGCCTCGGTTTGGTCGACGAACGCGCGAGCGCCAATGTGGCGCAGCTGGGTTGGAACACCGAAGCGCGCATTGATCTGCTGTGGTCGCTGTCGCGGGCACCCGACGCCGACGCCGCCCTGTGCGCGATGGTCCGGCTCTGCGAGGCGCTCGGCGACATGTGGGCTGAGCTGGACAAAGCATTGTCCACCGACCGCGGCCTGCGTGGCCGGCTGTTCGGTGTCCTCGGGTCGTCGTTGGCGTTGGGGGATCACCTGGTCGCCAATCCACAGGCCTGGCATCTGTTGCGGGGCAACGTGAAGCTGCCGTCACCCGAGAAATTGCGGGCCGATTTTGCCGCATGCGTTGCCGAACCCTCTACCGCTGCGGGGTCGCCTGCGTGGCGGCTGCGCAAGCTGTACCGCAACCGGTTGCTGGTGCTGGCTGCGCTGGATCTGGCGCCGACCGTCGAGAACGAGCCGGTGCTGCCCTTCCAATCGGTGGGCGCCCATCTGGCCGACCTCGCCGACGCCGCGCTCGGGGCGGCGCTGTCTGTCGCCGAGGCTACCGTCTGCGGCGATGCCACTCCGCCGCGGCTGGCGATCATCGCGATGGGCAAATGCGGTGCGCGCGAACTCAATTACGTCAGCGACGTCGACGTCATCTTCGTTGCCGAGCCAGCCGACCAGGTCTCCGCGCGGATCGCCGGCGCGATGATGCGGCTGGCCTCGGAAGCCTTCTTCCAGGTCGATGCCGGGCTGCGCCCGGAGGGCCGGCACGGTGAATTGGTCCGCACCCTCGACTCGCATGTCGCCTACTACCAGCAGTGGGCCAAGACCTGGGAGTTTCAGGCGCTGCTCAAAGCGCGTCCGGCCGCCGGGGACTCCGAGTTGGGCAAGCGGTACATCGATACGCTGCTGCCGATGGTCTGGAACGCCTGCGAGCGTGCGGATTTCGTGCCCGAGGTCCAGGCGATGCGCCGGCGCGTCGAGCAGCTGGTACCCGCCGACGTCCGAACTCGTGAGCTCAAACTCGGCACCGGCGGGCTGCGCGACGTCGAGTTCGCGGTGCAGCTTCTGCAACTCGTGCACGGCCGCAACGACGAGTCGCTGCACGTGTCCTCGACGGTCGACGCGCTGGCCGCACTGGGCGCCGGCGGCTATGTCGGTCGTGACGACACGGCGAACCTGACCGCGTCGTATGAGTTCCTTCGCCTGCTGGAACACCGGCTGCAGTTGCAGCGACTCAAGCGCACCCACATGCTGCCGGCGTCCGACGACGACGAGGCGATGCGCTGGCTGGCCCGGGCGGCGCACGTCCGCCCCGACGGCAGCCATGACAGGCTCGAGGTGCTCCGCGAGGAGCTGAAACGTCACCACCTGCGGGTGTCGCGGCTGCACACGAAGCTGTTCTACCAACCACTGTTGGAATCGCTTGCGCCAGAAGGCCTGGAGTTCTCCGAGGGGATGACACCAGCGGCCGCGGAGCGCCAGCTGGCGGCCCTCGGCTACGACGCTCCGCAGAGCGCGCTGGCCCACCTGTCGGCGCTGATCAACCAGAGCGGCCGCCGGGGCCGGGTGCAGTCGGTGCTGTTGCCCCGACTGTTGGACTGGCTGTCCGGCACCCCTGATCCCGATGCGGGGCTGCTGGCCTACCGCCGGCTGAGCGACGTGATGATCTCGCAGCGCTGGTATCTGTCCACGCTGCGCGACAAGCCTTCGGTGGCCAAGCGATTGATGCACGTGCTGGGCACCTCGACCTACGTGCCGGAGCTGCTGATGCGTGCGCCGGAGGTCGTGCAGAACTACAGCGACGGGCCGGCAGGGCCGAAGTTGCTCGACGTTGACCCCGAGGCGGTGGCCGGTGCGCTGGTGGTCTCGGCCGGCCGGCAGAGCGACCCGGTTCGCGCCATCGCCATTGCCCGTTCGCTGCGCCGCCGCGAATTGGCCCGCGTCGCATCGGCTGATCTGCTCGGCATGCTCGACGTCACCGACGTGTGCGCGGCGCTCACCGCCGTCTGGGTCGCGGTGCTGGAGGCCGCGCTGGGCGCGGTGATCCGGGTGAACCTGCCCGACAGCGGCAACGCCCCGGCGGCGATCGCGGTGATCGGGATGGGCCGCCTCGGCGGCCGCGAACTCGGCTACGGGTCCGACGCCGACGTGCTGTTCGTCTGCGATCCGGCCGATGGTGTTCAGGATTCCGACGCCGTGAAGTGGGCGGTGACGGTGGCTGAGCAGATCCGCGCGCTGCTGGGCACCCCCAGTGCGGACCCACCGCTGGAGGTCGACGCCAATCTGCGGCCCGAGGGTCGTAGCGGTCCGCTGGTCCGCACGTTCGCGTCGTATGCCGCCTACTACGAGCAGTGGGCGCAGCCCTGGGAGATCCAGGCGCTGCTGCGGGCCGATGCGGTCGCCGGTGATGCGGAGCTGGGCCAGCGGTTCCTGCACATGGTCGACAAGACGCGCTACCCCTCCGGTGGGATGTCCGCCGAGGCGGTCCGCGAGATTCGTCGGATCAAGGCACGGGTCGACTCCGAGCGGTTGCCACGCGGCGCCGACCCGAACACCCACACCAAGTTGGGCCGCGGGGGACTGGCCGACATCGAGTGGACGGTGCAGCTACTGCAACTGCGCTATGCCAGCGAGATCGGGGCGCTGCACAACACCTCGACGCTGGAGAGCCTGGACGCCGCCGCCGAGGCCGGCCTGATCGCAGGCGAGGACGCCGACTTGCTGCGGGAGGCGTGGCTGACCGCGACCAGGGCCCGCAACGCGCTGGTGCTGGTTCGAGGTAAGCCCAGCGACCAGCTACCCGGGCCCGGGCGGCTGCTCAACACCGTCGCGGTGGCGGCCGGCTGGGCGAGAAACGGTGACGGTGGCGAATTCCTGGACAACTACCTTAGGGTGACGCGGCGCGCAAAGGCGGTCGTGCACAAGATCTTCGACGAATGAGCCAGCCCCGGGCGCGGTGTAGGGCAGGCCTCGGTGTTAGTAAAGAAGCGTGGAATTCCCTTACCAGGCGATGAGCGCCGACGAACACGATCGGCTCGCGGCGATCTACCGCCCGCTCACCGAGGACGTGCGCGAACTGATCGAGGCGGCGCTGCGGACCGAAGTCGAGTCCGACTCCATCGAGGCCGCCCGCACCGCGATCCGGTCGGCCACGGAAGCGCTGCGAAGCAGGCAGCGTGACGAGGTCGGGGTCGTGCACCACGCGGTCGGGGGACGGCCGGTGGTGTGGGGCAACGCGGTGATCGGCTTGCGCAACGCGATCGCCCCGCCGCTGACCATCCAGCACGGCGACGACGCCACCTCCTGCTGGAGCGAGTTCACCCTCAACTCTGCCTACGAGGGCCCGCCCGGCTGGGCGCACGGCGGGGTCTGTGCCTTGGTCCTCGACCACGTGCTCGGCGAGGCAGCCAGCGCGGGCCTGACCAAGCCACTGTTCACCGGCACCCTCACGCTCCGTTTCGTCCGCGGCACGCCGCTGGGCCGTCTGCGCGCCGAGGCCGCTGTCGAGCGCACCGAAGGTGTCAAATCCTTTGTCTCCGGCCACCTTGCCGACGCCGACGGAATTACCGTCGAGGCCGAGGGGATCTTCTTGACGGTCAAACCGTCCTGGGCGCGGGCCGCCGAATGAAGTTCTCGGCGGGCTCAGCGAGATCGCGCTGCGCCGCGCGGCCCGCCACGACGGCTGGATCGGTGACCTGATCAACACCGACCAGGCGCTCACGGCTGCCAACCGGCTACGCGAGCTGTGGGCCGAAAAGGGTTTGCAGATCCACGATTTCACCATCCTCACCCCGCTGACCGACGCGTTCACCACCGCGCACTACCAGCGGGCGGAGCAGGCCGGGATCTCCGGGATCCTGACCATGCCGTGGATGTTCTACTCCGGGCCGGACGCCACGCTGGCGCAGAAGGTCGACGGCATGAAACGGTTCCGCAAGGACCTCGCCCTCGACGGCTGAGTGCGGGCCTGCATGATGAAGGCCATGTCGGAAATCAAGCCGTACCGCATCGACGTCCCCGCCGCCGTTCTCGACGATCTGGCCGAGCGCCTGGCGCGCACCCGGTGGCCGGAGTCCGAGACCGTCGACGACTGGAGCCAGGGCATCCCGCTGGGCTACACCCGCGAGCTGGCCGACTACTGGGCCAACGGCTACGACTGGCGCACGCGGGAAGCCGCGCTGAACCGCTTCGAGCAGTACGTCACCGAAATCGACGGCCTTGACCTTCATTTCATCCACCAGCGGTCGCCGCACGAGGACGCGCTGCCGCTGCTGATCACGCACGGCTGGCCGGGTTCGGTGGTGGAGTTCCACAAGGTGATCGAGCCGCTGGTCAACCCGCCGTCGGGCCGCGCCGAGGATGCCTTCCACGTGATCTGCCCGTCGCTGCCCGGCTATGGGTTTTCCGGTAAGCCCACCGGCACCGGCTGGGGTGTCGAGAAGATCGCCGAGGCGTGGGAGACGCTGGCCGGCCGGCTCGGCTACGGCCGCTACGGCGCCCAGGGCGGTGACTGGGGCGCGGCGGTGACGACCCAGATCGGCCGCAACGGCGGTCACTGCGTGGGCATCCACCTGAACATGCCGATCGCCAAGCCCGCCAAAGCCGAGGCGGGGTCCGGCGATTTCAGCGAGGACGATCAGCAGGCCCTGGCCGCGTTCACCGAACACCGCAAATGGGGGACCGGCTACTCCAAGCAGCAGTCCACCCGGCCGCAGACGCTGGGTTATGGACTGGTCGATTCACCGGTGGGGCAGCTGGCGTGGGTGGTCGAGAAGTTCTGGGCGTGGGCGGACTGCGACGGGCATCCCGAAAAAGTGTTCAGCCGTGACGAATTGCTCGACAACGTGATGCTGTACTGGGTCACCGCAAGCGGTGCGTCGTCGGCCCGGCTGTACTGGGAAAGCTTCAACCGGTTCGTCAGCGACGGCCGGGTGGAGCTGCCGACCGGAGTCGCGGCCTTCCCGAAGGAAATCCTGCGCATACCGCGCAGCTGGTGCGACGCGGCCTACAACATCACGCACTGGACGACGATGCCACGCGGCGGCCACTTCGCGGCGTTCGAGCAACCGGACTTATTCGTCGACGACGTCCGCGCGTTCTTCGCGACGGTGCGGTAAAGATCAGCGCCGCAACCGGCCTCGCCGTCGGCCCTCGAGCGCGTAGCGCCCGCCGCCGGTGAAGACCAGCAGCAGAAAGGCGACGCAGAACATCACCGAGTCCTCGCCGTGGTTGTTGATCGGCCAGAACCCGTGCGGGACGTGGACGGTGAAATAGGCGAACGCCATCTCAGCGGAGGCCAGCAACGCCGCGGGCCGGGTAAACAACCCGAACGTGATCAGTGCACCGGTGATCAGCTCGATCCAGCCGGCGTAGAATTCCGGCCACTGTGCCACGGGCGCAACATGACTCGCGGCCGGCCAGCCGATCACCGAGGATAGCCCGTGGCTGAGAAACAACAGCCCGAAGATCACTCTGAATACCGACAAGGCGCTCGGCAGATACGGATTGGGTCGGGTCTCGAGATTTTGCGCCATGCGCACACAATATGTGTCTAG
>NZ_JAVKSG010000015.1:0-61669 GCF_039583785.1 Mycobacterium sp. | reverse complement strand
CCTAGGGCGCGGGCACCATCGCCAGCTGGCGGCTCTGCACGATGATGCGGCCTTCTCTGTCCACGACGGTGTGGTCTTCGTCGAACCAGTCCTGGCCGATTTGCACGCACGTGCACACCACCCGCAGCCAGCCGTCGGCCGGCAGGCCCCGCAGATAGGCCGTCAGCTGCACGGTGGGGGCCCAGCCGGTCCGGTTGACGGCGAAACTCACCGGCGCCGAGATGTCGCCGCACATCAACGCGAACAGCAGGTCGGGTGCCACGTCACGCGGGCGCACCCAGTTCTGGATCACCGGCGGCCCGCCGTCGGGCGAGACGCCCAGCGTCGAGATCAGCGTCCGGACGTCGCAGCCCTCGGCCAAGTTCACCAGCCCGGACAGCCGATGTCCCGGGGCGATCGGTTGCACATCGTCGGGCGGTTCGGGATCCATCAGGCCCACCGCCGGATTGGCCGACAGCAACGGCGGCGCCGTGTGCTCCGGCTGCCCCAGCGTGACCACGGCGTGCACGGCGGCCCGGTCACCCTGGATCAGCTCGACGTCGACGACGCTGATCCGGCGGCCGCGCTTGCGTATCGAGGTGACCAGCCGCATCAAGCCGGGGTCGGGTGCCGACAGGAAGCTGGCCGAAATCGCAACCGGCTCGACGGGTCCGCCGTGCGCGGCGCGAGCGGCGTTGGCGCACAACGCAACCATGGCCCCGCCGTGCACCTTGGGTCCAATCGTCCAGATCTTGTTCAGCTCGCCCTCATAGATACCGTGGACGCCGTCGGTCTCGATCTCGCGAAGCTCCATCGCCTCGGTGAATAGCGCGGTCAACGTGTCGGAATTCCTTTGTATTTCAATGCAACAGGTGTGTTCGAGCAAACTGCAACGACTCGGCCAGCATGGCTTCGCGCTCATGCACTGACCGAGCCGACGACGTAGACACCTCCAACACAACGTGGCCAGCGAAGTCGCCGGTGGCCAGCATCTGGCACACCTCGACCACCGGTTGGGTGCCGCGACCCGGCGTCAGGTGCTCGTCGGCGGGCAGGCCGGTGCCGTCGCACAGGTGCAGGTGCACCAGACCCTCACCCATCCGCTCGGCCATGTCAATCGCGTCGGTGCCCGCCGTCGCCGAATGAGACAGGTCCAGCGTGTAGTGCGCGTGATTGCCGTCCAGCGGGTCGTAGGACGGCGCGAACGCGGAGATCCCTGGCCCGGGCCCCCCACCGCGGCGGCGCATTCGCTCCTTGGTCTGGCCCGGGAAGAACCGGTCGGTGCGGAACGGGAACATGTTCTCCACCGCCACCAGCACGTTGCTGGACGACTCCAACTCCGCGACCTGCTCGGTGAAGCCTTCGACGTAGCGGCGCTGCCAACGGAACGGCGGATGCACGACGACGGTCTGGGCGCCGAGTTTCTCGGCGGCCCGCACGCTGCGGTCCAACTTCGCGATCGGGTTGGCGCCCCACACCCGCTGTGAGATCAGCAGGCACGGCGCATGCACTGACAGCACCGGCATCCGGTAGCGCCGCGAGAGTTTCGCCACCGCGCCGATGTCTTGGCTGACCGACTCGCCCCACACCATCAACTCGACGCCGTCATAGCCGAGGTTGGCCGCGAACTCGAAAGCGGCCTCGGTCTTCATCGGATAGACCGAGGCCGTCGACAGACCGACCTTGATTGCGGGGCGCACGTGGATTGGAGTTGCAGTTCAGCCGGATTGCAACAAAGCCAGAGGCCCCAGCGTGACCAGCGCCCCCACCGCCACCGCGATCAGCGTGCTGCCGATGTCCTCGGTCTTGCGCACCACCCGCACACCGATGACCAAGCCGAGGATGACGAGCACCGTGAGGACCAGCGCGATGATGTTGTTCCAGCGCCACAGCTGGTCGAAAGCGATGAACAGGCCCGCGCCGAATCCGACGGCCAACAGCGACTGCAGCACGAGCACTCCACCGAGCCGTATCCTGTCGGAGCGCGACCAGGTGTACGGCTCGTCGGAATCACCGTCTTCGGGGTAGTCCTTCTCATCGGCGACATCGTCGATGCCCTGATAGCCAGCGCCGGAAAGCGATTCGACGTCACCCTTGCCGGTAGACGACCGTAGATACGAGCGCACGTATGCGGAGTCTTCGATGGCCGGCTCGGCGTCTCGTACGTCGGCGTCCATCACGTCCACCGGCATGCCCGCGTAGCCCTCGAGCGGATCGGGAATCATGCCTTCGGCGCCAGACCGGTCGGGCGACTTGTCCTCGCGCGAGTCGGGGCGGTCGGCCTCCAGGCGGACGTTGTCGCGCACCGGGCGCGGGTAGGCGCTGCGCTGCGGCCGCTGCTCCCGCGCGGCGGCCGCCTCCTCACGCGGCCGGGGCGGAGCGGACGCCGGCCAGCGGGGCTCGGGCTCGGACCAGAACTTCTCGGCCGGCGGCTCCTCGGCGGACGCCGCGACGACCTCTTCCTCGACCCGGGCCCTGCCGTTGGCGCGATGCGCGTGCAACTCGGGGGCCGGGTGCTCGTCGGGATTGGTCTCGTCGGTGATGATCGGGATTTCGCCGGTCAGCTCGGCGACGGTCACCGCGTCGGCGTTGCCACGACGACGGCGACGGCGTGTCGGGACCGGGGCCCCGTGCGTGCCGTTCTTGGCAAGCAGCTCGGCAACCGAGATCGGTCGGGTGGTGTCGTTGGGTCTGGTCATTTCTTGCCGCCATTCCGATGAGCTCGCTGGCTTCCAGCATCCCGCACAGACGTCTCTACGAGGGCGGTTCCGTCGGCTTCGCTATCGAGTTTGCGCAAAATGAGACCTTCTCGCAGCGCCCACGGGCAAATGTCCACCGTTTCTATCGACAGCGCTCGCATACTCGCTTCTGCGACCAGAGCTCCAGCCACAATTTGCGGCGCTCGCTCGGCGCTCACCCCTTCCAGTTCTGCACGGTCAGCGGTCGTCATCCTAGAGATGAAAGATATGAGTTGTCTGAGGCCATTCGCCGTCAGCGTTCTCTTCACGCGCGGCCCGGCGGCCGACGGCGCCGCACCCGTGAGCCGGGCCAGCGAACGAAAGGTCTTCGACGTTGCGACCGCGAGGTCAGGGCTGCCGGCGTCCAGCATGGTGGCGGCGGCGTCAGCCAATTCGGCCTCCAGCCAGTCGCGCAGCATGCCGACGCGGCGCCGGCCGGGCGGGTCGTCGTTAAGCCATTCGCGGGTCAGCCGCCCGGCGCCCAGCGGCAGTGACATCGCGACCTCGGGCTCTTCGTCGACACCGTTGGACAGCTCCAACGAGCCGCCGCCGATGTCGAGGTTGATGATCCGTCCCGCACTCCAGCCGTACCAGCGGCGAACCGCGAGGAACGTCAACCGCGACTCGTCGACGCCGCGCAGCACCTGCAGCTGCACACCGGTCTCCTTGCGGACCCGGAACAGCAGGTCGTCGGAGTTCTTGGCGTCGCGCACCGCCGAGGTGGCGAAGGCCATCAACTCGGCGCAGCCGGAGCTGTCGGCGATTTTTTCGAACTCCTCGATCGTCTCAATCAGCTTGTCGGCGCCCTTGCGGGTGATCTTGCCCGAGTTGTCGATCGACTCGGCCAGCCGCAGCGTGGCCTTGGTCGAACTCATCGGCGTCGGGTGCCCGCCACGGCGAGCGTCCACCACGAGCAGGTTGACCGTGTTGCTGCCGACGTCCAGAACACCTAATCGCACGTGACACAACATTAGTCCGACGACGATGCGCGCCGCGTCCCGGCACGAGGAGAAGTCGGACAAAACAGCAGTAGTCCGACGACGATGCGCGCCGCGTCCCGGCACGAGGAGTCGAGGCGCGGCGCGTCAGCAGACCGGCGACCGATTGGACTACCGTTAAAACTGTGGCGAGTGCGCACCCCGATCATCCCGGCGAGGTCGAATTGGATTTCGCCCGCGAGTGGGTTGAGTTCTACGACCCGGACAACCCCGAACATCTGATCGCCGCCGACCTGACCTGGCTGCTGTCCCGGTGGACGTGTGTGTTCGGCACACCGGCGTGTCAGGGCACGGTCGAAGAGCGGCCCGACGACGGCTGCTGCTCGCACGGCGCGTTCCTGTCCGACGACGACGATCGGGCCCGCCTCGACGACGCGGTGTCCAAGCTCGCCGACGCCGACTGGCAGTTCCGGGAAAAGGGTTTGGGCCGCAAGGGCTACCTCGAACTCGACGAGCACGAGGGCGAAGAGCAGTTCCGCACCCGCAAATACAAGGGGGCCTGCATCTTCTTGAACCGGCCGGATTTTCCGGGGGGAGTGGGCTGTGCGCTGCACACCAAGGCGATGAAACTCGGCGTGCAGCCGCTGACCATGAAGCCAGATGTCTGCTGGCAGTTGCCGATTCGCCGCAGCCAGGAATGGGTGACCCGCCCGGACGGCACCGAGATCCTGAAAACCACAGTCACCGAATACGACCGCCGCGGCTGGGGTGCCGGCGGCTCCGACCTGCACTGGTACTGCACCGGCGACCCGGCCGCCCACGTCGGCGCCGACCAGGTCTGGGTGAGCATGGGCCCCGAACTCACCGAGCTGCTGGGCGAGAAGGCCTACGCCGAGCTGGCCGCAATGTGCAAGCGGCGCAGCGGGTTAGGGCTCATCGCCGTGCACCCGGCGACGCGGGCCGCCGAATAGCCCGGCCCACGCGGGCCAGGGATCCGGACCGATAGGCCCTCTTCGAAAGTGACAGCTCATCTGAGATCACTGTCCAAGCGGTACCCATGGTGTTGGGCCCGATGCGGGTGGCTGATGGAGTCCTGATTCACGCGCCAGGCGCGCCGAGCTGCCCGTGCAGCCAGGGCTGCCGATTGTGCACATCGTGCGGATCTACCGACCGACATCGGCGTCGCGCTGCGCGAGGCCGACGAGGTCATCGAAACCGTCCGGAAGGTAACCTCCGGAACAGCCACGCACCCGGCAGTGAGCAAATCCTCCGGTGGCGTGCCACGATCGTCGCATGCTAGTGGCATGAACCGCACACGCTTGAGCACGACGGTGGATGCGCATCTCCTAGCCGCCGCACGACGTGTTCGTTCGGGAGTGACCGACGCAACCCTTATCGACGAGGCTCTTCAAGCATTCCTGGCAAGTCATCGCGCAGCCGAGGTGGATGCCAGCTATGCCGCATACGACACGCACCCGGCCGATGAGCCGGACGCCTGGGGCGACCTGGCGTCGTGGCGCCGGGCTGCGGCGATCACATGACCGCCTTACCGTCTCGCGGGGAGTTGTGGTGGTGCGAGATGGCCGACATTGGCCGACGGCCGGTGGTTGTGCTCTCCCGCGACGCGGCAATTCCGCGGCTTCGGCGAACGCTTGTCGCGCCGTGCACGACCACAATCCGAGGACTTGCCAGCGAGGTGCTTCTCGAGCCGGGCCGCGACCCTGTGCCCCGGCATGCCGTCGGTCGGGAAAGTCAGCCCTCCAGCTTGTAACCCAGCCCGCGCACCGTCACCAGGTGAATCGGGTTGGCCGGATTGGACTCGATCTTGGACCGCAGCCGTTTGACGTGGACATCGAGGGTCTTGGTGTCACCGACGTAGTCGGCGCCCCACACCCGGTCGATCAACTGGCCACGGGTCAGCACCCGGCCACTGTTGCGCATCAGGTACTCGAGCAGGTCGAACTCCTTGAGCGGCAACGTAATTAGCTCACCGTTGACCGAGACGACGTGGCGCTCGACGTCCATCCGCACCGGGCCGGATTCCAGCACGCCGTCGGCGACCTCGGAGTCGTCGTCACCGCCGCGGCGCAATACCGCCCGGATCCGCGCGATCAGTTCGCGCGCCGAATAGGGTTTGGTGACATAGTCATCCGCGCCCAACTCGAGCCCGACGACCTTGTCGATCTCGCTGTCGCGAGCCGTCACCATGATCACCGGCACGCTGGAACGTGACCGCAGTTGCTTGCACACGTCGGTGCCCGACATGCCCGGCAACATCAGGTCGAGCAGCACGATGTCGGCGCCGGCCCGGTCGAATTCGGCCAGCGCGGACTGGCCGTCGGTAACCACGGTGGCCTCGAAGCCCTCCTTGCGGAGCAGAAACGCCAGCGGGTCGGCCAGCGATTCCTCGTCCTCCACGATCAGCACACTCGTCATCGGCGTGCCTCCTCCTCATCGCTGCGCTCTGCATCGTCGTGCACACTCGTCATCGGCGTAGTTCTTCCTCTCGTTGGGGCTTTAGGTTGAGCGGCTCACGCTCGGTTGACAGGTCGACCGGCTCGGATTCACCGGCGAAGGCCGGGATCGACAAGGTGAACGTCGACCCGGTGCCCAGCTGGCTCCACAGGCCGATGCTGCCGCCGTGGTTGGCGGCGACGTGCTTGACGATGGCCAGGCCGAGGCCGGTGCCGCCGGTGGCTCGCGAGCGGGCCTTGTCGGCGCGGAAGAACCGCTCGAAGACGCGCTCCTGGTCTTTGCGGTCAATGCCGATGCCGCGATCGGTGACGGCGATTTCGATGTTGTCGCCGCGGCGCCGCCGGCTGATCGAGACCAGCGAGCCGCGGGGTGAGTACGCGATGGCGTTGGAGACCAGGTTGGCCAGCGCGGTGACCAGCAGCGCCTGTTCGCCGTGCATCCGCAGTCCGCTGGCATCGTCAGTGCGCACGACGATGTCGGCATTGTCGGCGGGCACCTTGTGCCGCGAAATAGCCTCGGCGACAACGTCATCGACATCGACGGCGCCCATATCCGGCATCCGCTCGGCGCCCTGCAGCCGGGACAGCTCGATCAGCTCGGTGACCATGCTGCCCAGCCGGGTGGCCTCGACGAGCACCTTCTCGCCGAACCGACGCACGGTCTCGGGGTCGTCGGCACAGGACAGCAGCGCCTCGGCGAGCACAGACATCGCACCGACCGGCGTTTTGAGTTCGTGGCTGACGTTGGCCACGAAGTCGCGCCGGGTGGCCTCCATGCGGGCGTATTCAGAATGGTCGTAGACGAAGACCACGGCGAACCGGCGATCTTCCTCGCTGAGCAGTCGCGCCTGACCGTGCACCGACAAACCCGGCCGGCCCGGCGCCTGCCGCTTGCCCGGTAGCAGGTCGAATTCGACGTCGGCGCCGTCGGCCAGTGTCCGACGGGCCGCATTCCAGGCTTCGTCGTCGAGTTGCCGCTCGCGGACCAGCCCCAACTCTTTGGCCCGGCCGTTGTGATAGACCACGTCGCGATGCCGGTCGACGACCGCGGCCCCCAAGGGCATCAGCGCGACGATGCGTTCGAGCATCTGCGCGACGGTGATTCCGGCGGCCTCGACCGCCACGCGTTGGCGTCGCTCGATCGCCCGCGGCGCCCAACGCGCGCCGACGGTGGTTCCGACGGCCAAGGCCGCGAAAAACAAGACCCCGGCCAGTGACAGGGCCGAGAACACGGTCACATGGAAAGCTTACAAATTTGGTGAACGCCAACCCAGCAGCGCGAGGCCAAAATCGGTCATGTCACATGCCGCCAGACAGGTGTTCGGGGCCCGTTCACCCGGCGTTTGCCAAGTTGCTGTGAAAAGCCGCTTATTTAGCGCCTTGGCTGGCCACCGCGGCTGCGCCGGCCGCCGCCGCGTCCGGGTCGAGGTAGCTGCCGCCCGCCACCAACGGGCGCATATCGGCATCCAGGTCGTAGCGCAACGGAATTCCGGTCGGGATGTTCAAGCCGGTGACTTCGTCCTCGGACATCCCGTCGAGGTATTTCACCAGCGCGCGCAGCGAGTTGCCGTGCGCCACGATCAGCACCGTCCTGCCAACCCGCAGGTCCGGCACGATGACGTCGGTGAAATACGGCAGAAAACGGGCCACCACGTCAGCCAGGCATTCGGTCAGCGGGCCGCCGCCGATGTCGACGTAGCGGGGGTCGGCGTCCTGGCTGTATTGGCTGCCCCTCTCGATGGGCGGCGGTGGGGTGTCATAGCTGCGCCGCCAGGTCATGAACTGCTCGTCGCCGTAGCGTTTCTTGACTTCGGCCTTGTCCAGGCCCTGCAGCGCGCCGTAATGCCGCTCGTTGAGCCGCCAGGTGCGACGCACCGGAATCCACAGCCGGTCGAGGGTGTCGAGCGCCATGTGCCCGGTGGTGATGGCGCGGCGCAGCAGCGACGTATAGAGCACGTCGGGCAGCAGGTTGTGTTCGGCCAGCAGCTCACCTCCGCGGACAGCCTCGCTGCGGCCCTTGTCGGTGAGGTTGACGTCCACCCAGCCGGTGAACTGGTTACTGGCATTCCATGCGCTTTCACCGTGGCGGAGCAGAATCAGCGTCGCAGCAGCGTCTCCCATGCCGGAAAGTATTTCACGCGCCCCCGAGACGGTCGCCGAGCGTAACGCCCTGCGCCGATCAGGTGGGAAATCTCGCACGGCGTTACGCTCGCACGGCTGCGGCGGACTTACTCGTCGTCGTCGATCAAATGGGCGAATGCTTCGAGGTTCTTCAACGACTCGCCGCGCGACACCCGCCACTCCCATTCTTTCTGGATCGACGAGCGAAAACCCAACTCCAGCAGCGTATTGAAGTCGGTGTCGACCGCTTCAAGCACCTGGCCGAGTACCCGGTCGATTTCGGCGGCGTCCACCGACGCCAGGGCCATCCGGCCGACCAGGTAAATGTCGCCCACGTTGTCGAGGGTGTAGGCGACGCCATACAACCGGCGGTTGCGCTTCAAGAGGAACTTGTAGACACCCTCGTGGTTTTCGTCGGGCTTGCGGCAGACGAACGCCTCGACGCGCACCGAATGTTCGCCAATGCTCAGGATGGTGTTGGTCTTGAGCCGGCGCTCGCCGGGCAACTCGACGATCAGCCCCGGCAGTCCGCCGTGGGCACCCTCGTGCCGGGAGTACGCCAGGTCGTTGGTGTTCAGGGTGTCTTCGATCAACCGCTGGACGTGGGTGATCGGCGCGCCACTGTCGCCGTTGCTGCCACTCATGCCCACGCCTTGCGTCGCGACGGCCGCCGTCCGACCTGCGCCGCCCGCCGCGTCGACGGGAGCGCGCGACCGGCCCGGCGGGCGGTGAACTCGCCGATCGCGCGGCGGTAGCTGGCCAGCAGCGAGTCGACGGTGTTATCCCAGGAGAAGGCCGCCGCATGTTCAACCGCGGCGTGGCCCAAGGCTTCTCGGCCGAGCCGCAACGTCTGGTCGATGGCGTGCGCCCACCTCGTGGCGTCGTGGCCGGCCACCAGCGTGCCGGTCACGCCGTCGCGCACCGCCACCGGCAACCCGCCGACCGCCGCGGCGACGACCGGTGTGCCGCAGGCCTGTGCCTCCAAGGCCACCAGACCGAACGACTCCGAGTAGCTCGGCACCGCCACCAGGTCGACGGCCCCGAAGACGGTGGCCAGGCTGTCCCGCGACTGCGGGGGCAAGAACGTCACACGTTCGGAGATACCCAATTCGGCCGCGAGCCGAACCAGACCGTCGGGAACGGCCAGCCCGCTGCCCGACGGTCCGCCGGCCACCAGCACGTGCAACCGCGGCAGCTCGGCCGCCGCGCGCAACAACACGTCGGGCCCCTTCAGCGGCTGGATACGCCCGACGAACGCCACCACGTCCTGGTCTGTCGGCAGACTCAGGGCGGCCCGGGCGGCACGCTGATCGCCGGGACGGAAAACGTCCAGGTCGACACCGGGATGCGCGATGTCGATGCGGGCAGGGTCGGCGTGATGCAGCGAAACCAGTTGCGTCGCTTCATCATCGGTGTTAACGATTAACCGGTCGGCCTCGTCGACCACCTGCTGCTCGCCCACCGTTCGCAGCGGCGGCTCGGGCGTGTCGCCCTCGGCCAGGGCGGCATTCTTGACCGCGGCCAGCGTGTGCGCGGTGTGCACCAGCGGCACCGACCACCGGTCGCGGGCCAGCCAGCCGACCTGACCGGACAGCCAGTAGTGCGAGTGCACGATGTCGTAGTAGCCGGGCTCGTGCGCCGCCTCGGCCCGCAGCACACCGGCCGCGAACGCGCACAACTGCGTCGGCAGGTCGTATTTGTCCAACCCTTCGAACGGCCCGGCCACGACGTTGCGCACCAGCACGCCCGGCGCCACCCGCGCGACGGGCGGATCGCTGGACGCGGTCGCCCGGGTGAAGATCTCCACCTCGACACCGCGGCGGGCCAGGTGCAGCGCGCTTTGCAGCACGTAGACGTTCATCCCGCCGGCATCGCCGACGCCGGGCTGCGCCAGCGGCGAAGTGTGCACCGCCAGCACCGCGACGCGGCGCGGATTGATCAGATCAGAAAGTCCCACTCCGCCATCTTTGCAGTACCTGATCGAGTCGCAGGTCAGGCGGGTGTCTCGACGTCAACCTGGTAGACCGGCACCGGCGGAGCAGCACGGCGCATGGCACCCAGCGGATCGGCGTACAACCCGGCCAGCGACACGATGCCGGCACCGGATTCCTGCACCCGGTTGCCGAAGGCGGTCATCCGAATGTCGCGCGCCGGCAACACCAGGCGGGCCCGGTACGCCTCCTCCACCCGCGCCATGCCTTCGGGATATTCGGTGAACGCCTGCCCGCCGACCACCAGGTCGTCGGGGTTGAGCAGGTCGCGCAACAGCGCGACCGATTCGCCGAGCACGCGGGCCCGCTCGTTGAGCAGTTCCCGGGCCTGCGGGTGCCCGCCGCGGGCGGCCTTCAGTACCTCGGTCACCGTGCCGCCCACCTGGCCGTGGTGGGCCGGCAGGATCCGCAGCCGGCGCGCGGCGGCCACCACGGCCTCGTCGCTGACGGTGGACTCCAACAGCCCTGAGCCGCCGAGCAATTCGGAATGCGCGGGCATGTTGGTGATCGTGCCCGGTCCGCTGGCCGGGCGGTGCACCCGGCCGTCGATCATCAGCGCGTAGCCGACGGTCTCGCGGGCGTAGACGTAGAGACTGGTCGAGGAGTTCGGCCCAAACCGGCGCACACCGAGCAACAGTTCGGCAGCGGCCATCGCGTCGACGTGCGAAGCGACCGAAACCGGCAGCTCCAAAGCCTCGGCGAGCACCGCGCCGACCGGCGCGTCGCGCCAGCCCAGCCGGGCGTGGTCGACTTGGCCGCTGGCGGCGTCGACCGTGCCACCGATCGCGACGCCGACCCACAGCGCCCGCCGACGGCGCCAACGCCGCAGGTAGTGCCTGGCGCCGTCGGCCAGCGCGGCCAGCGCCGGACCCTGTGCGCTACGCGGGGTCGGCGTTTCGACGGCGTCCAGGGTGCGGCCGAGCAGGTCGGTGGCCACGATGCTGGTGGTCCGGGCCCCGATATGGACGCCGAGGGTCAGGAACGGCTCGTGGTTGACCTCGACGGGCACCCGGGGCCGCCCGATCGCGCCGGAGACGGCCAAGTCGGCGCGCTCCCGCAGGATACCGGCCTCAAGAAGGGCGATGACCTGGCGGTTTACCGTCGCAATCGACAGCGAGGTGGCCTGGGCGATGACGTCGCGGCCAACCGGCCCGCGCAACCGCACGGCCCGGAATACCGATGGCGCGGCGGCGTCGGAGAGTTGCAAAGAGGGCGCCACGACGCGGTGGCGTCGAGGTCCTCGACGCCGGGCGGCCGCGAGCGGGTTGTGCTGAGGAGAAGTGAAAGTTGTTGAGCGCACGTGCGATTCCTTGTCCGAGGTCCGATGGCGGTCTGTGCCGCACACCGTCGCGAGCGCTGAGCGCCCAGATCAGCAGCGGCTGGTTGCGCGGCGACAACACGCGCAGCCCGCGCAGCAACACGCGCGCAGACAGACCAACAAGGAACTCGAGAACACCCAGGGAATTTAGCACGGTCACTAGAGTCGTTCAGATGAGTTCCCCTGATCCGCATTCGACGACAGCTGATCCCCGCCCCGGCGGGAAACCCGTCGCGGTCGTCACCGGCGCCAGCGCAGGTATCGGCGAGGCGACCGCGAGAACCCTTGCGGCTCAAGGCTTCCACGTCGTCGTGGTAGCGCGAAGGGCTGACCGGATCAACGCGCTGGCCACCGAGATCGGTGGCACTGCAGTTGTGGCCGACGTCACTGACGACGCGGCGGTGGACGGGCTGGCCGCCGGGCTGAATCGGGTCGACGTGCTGATCAACAACGCCGGTGGGGCCAAGGGCCTGGCGCCGGTGTCCGACGCCGACCTCGAGCACTGGCGCTGGATGTGGGAGACCAATGTGCTGGGCACCCTGCGGGTCACCCGTGCGCTGCTGCCCAAGCTGATCGAATCCGGCGACGGCCTGATTGTCACCGTCACGTCGATCGCGGCATTGGAGACCTACGACAACGGCTCCGGCTACACCTCGGCCAAGCACGCGCAGGGCGCGCTGCACCGCACCCTGCGCGGCGAGCTACTCGGAAAGCCGGTGCGGCTCACCGAGATTGCACCCGGGGCGGTGGAGACGGAGTTCTCGCTGGTGCGCTTCGACGGTGACCGGCAGCGCGCCGACGCAGTGTATGCCGGGATCACGCCGTTGACGGCGTGTGACGTCGCCGAGGTGATCGGGTTCGTGGCGTCGCGGCCGTCGCACGTCGACCTCGACCAGATCGTCATCCGGCCGCGCGATCAGGCGCCCGGCAGCCGGTTCAACCGCCGGGCCCCGCAGGGCTAGTCGTCGTCGGGGTGCCCGACAGCGTCGGCGCATCGCGCGGGGTGGCCGGGGCGTTGCGTGGAATCGACACCGGCGACGGCCTGGCGCCGCTCGGCGGCGGCAGCGCCGACATGCCCAACCAGGTGTCCCAGTCGACGGCCCAGTCCCAGATGTCGCCGTCGGCGTAGGACAGCTCGATCGTGCTGCCGGTCACCTCGACCGGGTCGCCGTAGATCGCGCTGTAGTAGTACTGCTCGGCGTCCGACGTCGACAGGTTGACGCAGCCGTTGGTGACGTTGCTGTTGCCCTGCGCTCCGGCGCTGTTCGGGTTGGCGTGGATGAACTCGCCGTTGTTGGAGATCCGCACCGCCCAGCGCTCGTGGATGTGGTTGTAGCCGGCGGCCGGATTGGACATGTAAAAGTCGGAGTATTTCTCGCTGACCACGTGGATGCCGTTGCGGGTCACGTTGCGCGGCTTGTCGGCTTCTCCGTAGCTAGACGGGAAATCCATGATGACGCCGCTGTCGCGGATCACCTGGATGCGGTGCGACGAGACTTCGGCCTTCACCACCTGGCGGCGGCCGATGTCGAATTTCAGGCTCATGTCCTGCTTGCCGTAGGCGCCGTCGCCGAAAGCCAAGCCGTAGAGCTTGGCGTCGACGTTGACCTTGGTGCCAGCCGGGTAGTAGTCACGGGTGCGCCAGTGCACTCGGGCACCCTGGGCTTCGTCGGGCAGCCACGCCCAGCTGCCCTCGACGGGCGGCTCGGTGATCACTTTCAGCGCCCGCTCGACGGCCGCCTTGTCCGCGATCGGGGCGTCGAACTGGATGATGATCGGCGCCGCGACGCCGACGGTCTGGCCGTCGGCCAGTTGGAATCCGCCGTCGATCACCTTGGTGGGCGCGATCGTGGTGATCTCGCCCTTCACCGGGAGTGCTTTGCCGTCGTGGCCCACCGCCGACCCGCTCCAGGTGTAGGTCGCGTCGTAGCCCAACGGTTCGGTGATCGTGTACATCGTCCGGTCGCGGTTGAGGGTGCCGCCGACCACCTTGCCGCCGGAGTTGGTCAGCGCGACGTGCTGGAACCAGCCGTCGCGGACCTCGACGCTGATCGGCGCGGTCGGCAGCACCCTGGTGGTCTTGTCGGCCGGGCGAAATGTCAGGAAGGCTTCTGCCGGGGGCTTGGCTTTATCGCCATCCCTGGACGAACCGCCGGCGCAGGCCGCCAGCACACCGGGCGCGAAGACCCCGACCGCCAGGGCAGTCAGTGCCCGGCGCCGAGTGACCGGCGAGACGCCGCGCTCTGAGTCCACGACATCAAGATACCGGCGGAAACGACCCCCTTCCGCCGCGTGGGATCTACAGGGAGCAGCCGAGCAGCACCGGCTCGGGCACCAATGTGACGCCAAACACATCGCGCACTCCGTCGCGCACGGTACGGGCCAGAGCGAGTACGTCGGCGGCGCCGGCCCTGCCGCGATTGGTCAACGCCAGCGCGTGCTTGGTGGACAGCCGGCAGGGCGCGTCACCGGCGTCCGGATAACCCTTGCCGAAGCCGGCCCGCTCGACCAGCCAGCCCGCAGCCAGCTTGACGCCATCCGCGGCCGGGTAGTGCGGCACTGGGCGATCGACGCGGTCGGCCAGTTCTCGGTAAAACTGCTGTGTAACAACGGGGTTGGTGAAGAACGACCCGACGCTCCAGGTGTCGTGGTCGGCCGCGTCGAGCACCATACCCTTGCCGCGCCGCAGGGCGAGCACGGCCGCGCGCACGGCGGCCGGGTCCGTCTGATCGCCGGGGGTGGCGTCGAGTCTGGTGACCAGTTCGCCGTAGCGCAGCGGCGCGCTGCGGCCCGTCCCGTCCAGCGCGAACTCCACCTCCAGAACGGTGGCGGAGTCGGCGTGCTTGAGCACGCTGGTCCGATAGCCGAAACCGAGTTCCTCGGCAGGCGCCCAACGCACCTGGCCGCTGCGGCGGTCGAGAAGTCGGACCCGGGTGATGGTATCGGCCACCTCGACCCCGTAGGCGCCGACGTTCTGCACCGGGGTGGCACCCGCCGACCCCGGGATCCCGGACAGACACTCCAGCCCGCCGAGGCCGGCAGTGATCGCCGCGACCACCACGTCATCCCAGACCGCGCCCGCCTCGGCCCGTACCAGATTGCCCTCGACGCGAATGTCGTTGTTGGCCAACCTAATTACGGTCAGATCGGTCAGCGCGTCGGAGATCACCACGTTCGAGCCGCCGGCCAGCACCAGCAGCGGCCCCGACCCCTGACCGTCGAGATGACGCACCGACGCGACCACCTGATCGGTACTGGCGCAGGTGATCACCCGCGACGCGACCGGGCCGACCCGCAGCGTGGTCAGCGGCGCCAGCGGCACGTCCTCCTCGACGCGAGCACCGGCGAAAACCGTTCCCACGGTGCCCCCTTCGAACCCGGTTACCTAGTTCTTGACGGTAGCCTGACCTGCTATGCCGCGTTCGTTCGACATGTCCACCGACTACCCAAAATCCGTCGAAGCGGTTCTCCGGGCTTTCGGCGAAGAGCAATACTGGCTGGCCAGGCTGGCCGATTCGGGTGCCGACGACTCGACGCTGGACTCGATAGACGTCTGCGACGACGGCGCCATCGACGTGATCACCACCCAGGTGTTGCGGGCGGATCGGATGCCCGCCGTGGTCACCCAGTTCCACCGCGGAGATCTGCGCATCCGCCGCGAGGAACGCTGGGAGCCGATCGTCGACGGGTCGGCGACAGCGACGGTGAGCGGCTCGATCCTGGACTCGCCGGCATCGCTGACCGGGACGGCCGTGCTGGAGCCGCTGGACGGCGGTGCGAGGCTGAACCTCCGGACCACCGTCGAGGTGAAAATCCCGCTGGTCGGCGGCAAGCTGGAAAACTTCATCGGCAGCCAGCTGGTCGAGCTGCTGATCCGCGAGCAACATTTCACCACGCTGTGGATCGGCGAAACCGCCTAAGCGTGCCCTTCGGCGGCGTCGACGGCGCCGTTCAGCAACTCGCCGATCACCCGCTTCATCACCGGCGTCAACAGCCAGTCCAGGCCGGGGATCTTGGACTTCGATGTCAGGTGCCAGCTGACCTCGGTGCCACTGCCGGCCGGGCGCAGTGTGACCGTGCCGACGTGATCGCGGACCGGAGCACCGGAGACCATCTTGTAGGCGTAGCGCGTGGGTCGCTCGTAGTCGATGATCTCCTCGACGAATGCCGGGCCGATCGCTTCGATGCGCCGGACGGCTCCGACGCCGTTCGGTGCGGGGGTGCCCTCGCGGTCCAGCGTGCTGCGACGGGCGGCCTTCACGTAGTTCGCGATGCCACGGTGGTCGGTGAGCGAGTCGAACACTGCCTCGATCGGTGCCGTCGTCGTCCGCTTAAGGGTGAACTCGATCATCAGGTCATTCTGGCATCGCGGTGACCTGACGGATCCGCCGGGCGTCGTCCTCCCGATCGCAGATGCCGGAGTTCACAGCGTCGGCACGTCCAAACCGGCAGGGATGACGTCAACTGGAGAGAGCGGAATCGCGGCATCCAGTGACGGGATGTCGAAATTGAAGAGCGGCCCGAGCGGGGTCCACAGGGTGTCGACGACCGAACCGCTCGGGGTGCCCTCGTAGACGTTTTCGACACCGCCGCCGAAGTTGAACACGTCGAAGACCGTGCCGTTCGCCGGGGCGTCCGTACAGATCAAGCTCGCACAACCGGTGACCGTGAACGAGGCGTTGCTGAAGGACAAGATGTCCAAGACCGACAAGCTGGTACTCAGCTCCCCTTCTTCTTGAGCGCTGGCACCCGTGCCGGTGTAGTAGAAGAAATCTTGCGACCCCAGACTGATGCCGGCAGCCGAGCCGCCGAAGGCGGCTAACAGCGGTGCGCCGCCCATCGTTTGACCGATGTTGTTGTAGCCCTCCGCGAGCAGAGACGTCACCGGGTAGAAGGTTGTCTGGCCGATGGTGAACGCGTCCGTAGCTTGGGCCCCGAGCAAGGGAGGCGGGATGCTGGCGTCCTGCGGTTGCTCCACGGCCAGCGGGGCGAAGATGCCGGCCGGGTTTATCTCCGCGTTGCCGGCCGCGTCGAGGTTGAACGGAGCGGCAACAGTGGAGGTGCCGTACGACGCCACCGTGGTGTCGGTGGCCGGTGCTGTCGGGGTGGCGAGGTAGATCTCGTCCTTTTGGGCGATGTTCCACGGGGCCGTGTTGGTCACGCTGAACACCGTTCCCACTGCCGGCAGGTTGGCGTCGGTGAACCCGAGGGCCGGCAGTTGGCTGGTGACCACTTCCTCCGTGGTGGTCAAGCCCAGGAAATGGAGCACAAACTCGTTGGCGTCGACGCTGCCGACCTCGGTGCCGCTGCCGTTGTAGACGTTGAAACCTTGGCTGACAGCAGAGACGCCGAAGAACTGGGCACCGCCCGCGGCAAAGAGCGGTGCGAAGCCCGCGAGGGGTGAGACCGCGTTGTAGGTGTCCGGGGCGAGGAGCGTGCTGAAGGGGTCCAGGGTGTAGTCGAAGCCAGGCACGTTGATCGTGAAGGCGTCTGGGCCGATGCTGCTGTCTCCCGATGTCGCCACCAGATTGCTGAAGGCGTCGGCCGGCTGCAGGTTGCCGGTGAAGTTCTGACTCAACAGCGACTCGAGGTTGAGCGTGCCGACTCCGCCGGGCAGCGTGACGGGCGCGGACAGGCTGAATTGGCCCGTCGGCAGCACCAGGACGTCGGCGACGGTGCCGCTCGGGGTGCCCTCGTAGACATTCTGGTAGCTGTATCCACCGGTGAGCCCCACGCCGAGACCGTTGAAGATGTCGTACACGGTTCCCACCGCCGGCAAATTCGCGGCGGTTTCTCCCGATACCGGAGTTGAGCTGGTGACGGTGAACTCGTAACTGTCCTGGCCCAGGACTTGCACGATGGTGCCGGCGGTGCCGATGGTCCCGACTTCTGTCCCGCTGGAGTTGAACACCTCGAAGTTTTGTGGGGCGAGGTCAAGGCCGTCCAAGTTCCCGCCCGAGATGTCAAACACCGGCGGACCCGGGAAGACCGGGGCAGGGAACGTCGCCCAACCCTCCTCGGGCAGGAGGAGTGGGGTGGTGTAGGGATCGAGGGTGAAAGAGCCGAGGGTGAATGCGTCGACGCCCGTGTCGCTGGGACCGGACAGCAGGCGGGCGTCGGCGTTCAGCGGTTGTGCGGGGGTGGATTCATCGGCTGGGGTTATGCCGATCCCGATGCCTGCGACAGTGGCCAGGGTCGCACCAGCGCCGCGAGCAACGCCACGACGTCGGGAGTTTCGACGAGTGCTGCGGTGTTTTGCCATCCCGAGGCTCCCAAGTTCCCTCGGAGACCACCCCAGTCCGAGGTCGAAATCTTATTGCATACGTGTCGAAGAGAGTAGCGCGTGCCGAGCTGGTTGATATGGACTTCGCCCAGTCCTCCGCCACAGAATCGGCTATCTCGCCCAGCCACCCACGGAACGACCTGCCGCGCCCGGCCCCGCCGCGCTTGCGCTCGCCCTTAGGCTGGCGATCATGCGGATCGCGGTAGCCCAGATTCTCAGCGGCACCAACCCGGATGACAACCTGCAGACCGTGCGGGACTACACCCAACGGGCCGCCGTAGCCGGCGCGTCGCTGGTGGTCTTCCCGGAAGCGACGATGTGCCGGTTCGGGGTCCCGCTGGCCCCGATCGCGGAGCCGGTCGACGGGCCGTGGGCCGACGGGGTGCGCGCAATCGCGGCCGAGGCCGGCATCACCGTGGTGGCGGGCATGTTCACCCCCGCCGACGACGGGCGGGTCTACAACACGCTGTTGGCGACCGGTGCACACACCGATGCCCACTACCACAAGATCCACCTCTACGACGCGTTCGGGTTCACCGAGTCGACCACGGTCGCCCCCGGACGCGAGCCGGTCGAGGTCAGCGTCGACGGTGTGAGCGTGGGGCTGACAACCTGCTATGACCTTCGCTTTCCCGAGCTGTTCAACACGCTGGCCGGCCGCGGCGCCCGGCTGATCGTGGTCAGCGCATCGTGGGCCGCCGGACCGGGAAAACTCGAGCAGTGGAGTTTACTGGCCCGTGCCCGCGCCTTGGACTCCACCAGCTACGTCGTTGCGGCTGGACAGGCCGACCCCGGCGAGCCATTGGCTTCCAGCGCGCCGACCGGAGTCGGTGGCAGCGTGGTGGTGTCGCCGTTCGGCAGGGTGGTGGCCTCGGCGGGCTCCGAGCCGGAACTGCTGGTCACCGACCTGGACCTCGAGCAGGTGACCAAGGCCCGCGAGACGATCGCGGTGCTGCGCAACTACGTGGCGTTTGCTCATGGTGATAAGGCAGAATCGCGCAGGTGACGAATCCTCAGGGGCCCCCACACCAGGACACGTCCTCGCCGTGGGCCCGCCCGGGCGACCAGAATTCGCCCACCCAGCCGGGGCCGCAGGCCGAGTTAGCGTATCCGCCGCCGGTCCAGGAATACCCGACGGTCGCGGAGTTCGAGCAGCCGCCGTCGGACGACCCCACCGAGCCGGTGAAACCCAAGCGCCGCTTCCGTTTCCGCGCCGACCCGGTGTCGATCGTCCTGGTTCTGGTGATCGTCGCGGCGCTGAGTGTAGCCGGTCTGGTCGGCGGCGAGTTGTATGCCCGTCACCGGGCCGACAGCGTCGTAGCGTCCGCGACCGAATGCGTCATTCACGACGGCGCCACCGTGTCGTTCGGGCCGACCCCTTTCCTGTGGCAGCACCTGATGGGCCACTACAACGACATTTCCATCCGCACCGCCGGGAACAACATCCGCAACGCCAAAGGCATGAAGGCTGACATCGAGATCGACGACGTGAACCTGCACGGCAACGCCGACTCCAAGGGCACCATCGGCAAGCTGGACGCCAACATCACCTGGACGTCGGACGGCATCCAGGAGACCGTTCAGGACTCCCTTCCGTTCATCGGCGGCCTGGTCAACAGCGTCACGACCGATCCCGGCGCGGGCACCATCGAGCTCACCGGGGCGATGGGCCTCGGCGGCGTCACCGTCAAGCCGCAGGTCGCCGACGGGCAGCTCACCCTGCAGGTCTACAAGGTCAACGCGCTCGGCGTGCTCATCCCGCACGAGACCGCGCAAACCGCACTGAACATCTTCACCGCGGCACTGCTCAAGCAGTACCCGCTGGGCATCAAGGCGGACAGTGTGCAAGTCACCAATGCCGGTGTCTCAGCGCATTTCTCGACGCGCAACGCGTCGATACCGGTGGCCCAGAGCGACCCCTGCTTCGCGCATGTCTAACCCACCGGGCCCGCCGAGCGACGAGCCGCAGCGCGGCCGCCCGCCCCGTCCGGCCGGGCCACCCAACCGCGGCTTCCCGCCGCGCCGCGTTCCACCGCCGCCGTCGGAATCTCCGACCAGGCACTTCCCTGCGCCGGGCCGCCCACAGCAGCCGTCCGCTCGAGACGTGCCGCGTCCGCAGCAACCCGGGCGCCCACCGGGACGGGCGCCGCAACAGCCGGCGCCCCCGCCGAATCGCCCACCGCGGCAGCCGAACTCGCCGCAACAGCAGGGCCCGCCGCAACAGCAGGGCCCGCCGCGGCAACCCGGGCTGCCGCCCCACCCGCGGGCGCAGCAACCCAGTCCGCCGTGGCCGGCTCACGAGAATCAGGACACCCGGATGTCGATACCGCCACCTCCCCCGCCAACCGGTGAGACCAAAGACGAGGGCGGACGCCGCTTCTTCGCCAACCGCACGTCGCTGCTGTTGATCCTGCTGATCGTCGCGCTGGTGGGATTCGCGATTCCGATCGGCGGTGAGCTGTACGCCCGTCACATCGCCAGCAGCAAGGTGGCGAACGCGGTGCAGTGCGAGGTCCAGGACAGCGCCAAGGTGTCGTTTGCCGGGTTCCCGCCCGTTCTCTGGCAGTACCTGACCAAGGACTACCGCGACATCTCGGTGCAGACGGCGGGTAACCAGATCCGCTCCGCCAAGGGCATGAAGGTGAGCATCGACATTCGCAACATCAAGTTGAGCAACGGCAACAACTCACAGGGAACCATCGGGTCGATCGACGGGACGATCACCTGGTCATCGGACGGCATCAAGCGATCGATTCAGGACGCCATCCCGGTGCTGGGCAAGTTCGTGACCGGCGACGTCACCACCGACCCCGGCGCCGGCACCGTCTCGCTGAAGGGCATATTCGACAGCGCCACCGTCACGCCGCAAATCGTCGGCAATGGGCTGTCGCTGCACGTGGTGAGCCTGAGCGCGCTGGGATCGGACATCTCGACGACGACAGTGCAGAAGGATCTGGACAGCCTGACGTCGAAAGCGACCCAGAACTATCCGCTGGGCATCCACGCCGACAGCGTGAAAGTCACCGACAGCGGCGTGGAAGCCACGTTCTCCAGCCGCAATGCCACCATCCCGGCCAGCAGTGGCGCTGGCCAAGACCCCTGCCTGGCCAACCTCTAGCCCGCCCGGTGACGATGCAGAGCGTATAGCGCGATGAGCAGGAGCCGGGCAACTCAGCCGAGCGCGTCGAGCACGGCGCGGGTGCCGGACAGCCCCAGCCGGGTGGCGCCCGCGTCGAGCATCGCCAGGGCAGACTCGGCCGTGCGAATGCCGCCGCTGGCCTTGACCCCCAGCCGTCCGCCGACGGTGTCGGCCATCAGCGTGACAGCGGCCGACGATGCGCCGCCGGCGGGATGGAAACCGGTTGAGGTCTTGACGAAATCCGCGCCGGCGTCCTCCGCGGCGCGACAGACCGCGACGAGTGTCTGTTCGTCGGCGAACGTCAACAGCGCGGCCGACTCGACGATGACCTTGAGCACCGCGGTGGGCACGGCAGCGCGCACCACGGCGACCTCCGACCGCACCGCGTCGATGTCGCCGGCGAGCGCAGCGCCGATGTCGATCACCATGTCGACTTCGCTGGCGCCGAACGTCACGGCCAGCGTCGCCTCCGCCGCTTTGATCTCGGGCATGTGCTTGCCCGACGGAAATCCGGCCACCGTGGCCACTAAAAGCCCGGCGTGGGCCGCGTGCGGCACCATCGACGGCGAGACGCAGACGGCATAGGCGCCCAGTGCCGCAGCCTCCGCCGCGAGCGCGGCCACCTCGGCGGTGGTGGCCTCCGGCTTGAGCAGGGTGTGATCGACCAGGGCGGCGACTTGTTCGCGGGTCCACGACATCTACAGCGGCTCCTGCGCGCCGCCGGGATTGCAGCCGGTGGTGACCATCGTCGGATCGTCGACGACCGGTCTCCACGGCTCGAGGTTCCAGCTGGTCTTGCCGGGCTGCACATTCTCGGCGAAATCCCAGTGGCAGCGGAACTGCGCACGCATGCCGGGCCCGTCGGCCTCCGGCGCCAGCCTGAGCACCTCGGCCCAGGCCTCGTCGGCCTCCGGGGTCAGCGATCCGAGTTGTTGGGCGGCTGCGCGGCCCGACGCCGTCGGGTACACCCGCAGGCTGGACAGCTGGCTCCAGTGCGCCCACTGAACGTGATCGACGAATGGCGGCGAATAGAAGCGGTCGCTCGCCGGGCCCGGGTCGGCAAACGCCGGAGCAGCCGCGCACAGCGCGGCAATCAATGCCACCGTGACGCCGAAGAGTCGCATGCCGCTATCGTGACTTGCCCTGAACCTCGAGGAGCTTGGGCCGCACGTCGACCCAGTAGACACCGGCGGCGCAGGCGGCGGCCACCGCTCCCATCACATTGAGCAGCCACGCGATCGGCATGGCCAACCCTAGGATCACCAGCCACACCGGCTTGGTCATCTTGTCGGCCGCGGTGTAGGCGTCGGGCCGCTGCATCGCCGCGTGCACAAAGGCACAGAGCGTCATCAGCATGACGCCGATCTGCAAGTAGAAAATGACGATGTTCACCAAGTCCACCCGGTAAGCGTAAGCGGGTGCCGCCAGAAACGTCGACTCCGAGTCCCCCTTGCGGGCGACTCGGAGTCGAGTGGTCGATCAGACTACTTCTGGGTGACCTTCTTGGCCGGCGCCTTCTTGGCCGGCGCCTTCTTGGCCGGGGCCTTCTTGGCCGGCGCCTTCTTGGCGACCGCCTTCTGGGCCTTCTTGGCGGCCGCGTCGGCCTTCTGCGGCAGCTCGATGCCGACCAGCTTGGCGGCGCGCTCGCCGACCGCACGGGTCTGCGACGCGACGGTACCCAGCGCCTCCTGGGTCAACTCGACCGCCTGGTCGACGTAGCCCTCGGCGCGAGCCGAAGCGTCGTCCAGACCGGACTGGCTGCGCAGCCGCTCCAGAGCGACCTCGCCACGCTCGACCAGCTCGTTGTAGCGCGAGGTCGCAGCCTCGACGTAACCCTCGGCGGCGCTACGCAGCTCGTCAGCGGTGAAGCGCTCGCGCAGGTCACGCAGCTGCTCGGGCAGTTCCTCCTGCAGCTTGGTCAGCCGTGCGCGGCTCTCCTCGACCCGGCTGCGGGTGTCGGTGCGGGTCCCCTCGGCGCGTTCCCGCAGCTCGGTGAGCAGGTCGTTGACCGTGGCCAGGGCCAGGTCGGCGGCACCCAGCGCAGCAAGCAGCGGGGCCTTCAGGTCGTCGATCGACGGATTGTTCTCCGCCATGGTGGTTCCTTTCGTCGTTCTCGTTGTACGTCAAGGGTTTCCGATAGGTGTCCGGGTTTATGCAGAGGTGTTCTCCTCCCGGGCAGCCTCGTTTTGTCGAACGAAGGACGCATAGCTGTCCAGTAGGACCTGCTTCTGCCCTTCGGTGATCGTCGCGTCGGCAACGATGGCGTCGCGGACTTCGCTCTTCGGGCCGGGCTCGAGCATTCCGGCTTGGACGTAGAGCACCTCGGCGGAAACTCGCAATGCCTTGGCGAGTTGGTTGAGGACGCCGGCCGAAGGCTTGCGCAATCCACGCTCGATCTGGCTGAGATATGGATTGCTGACACCGGCTTTTTCCGCCAACTGCCGCACCGAGACCTGCGCCGCTTCACGCTGCGCTTTGATGAAGCTGCCGATATCCGACGCAGCTGTCGTCACCACTGCAGCAAGGTGTTCATCCTGCGGCATAGTCACTCCTCGCGTCGGCTGGTCGGTACGGACGCGCTCACGGTAGCTAACTAGTGCTAGCTTTTGCAAGCACAGTTAGCATGCCGAAGAACTTTTGCAAGCACTCTCAGAACAGAAGCTGCGCTAGTCCGTAGATAATCAGCCCGGCCAACGACCCCACCACGGTCCCGTTGATCCGGATGAACTGCAGGTCACGGCCCACATGCAATTCGATGCGCCGACTGGCCTCGTCAGCGTCCCAGCGTTCGATGGTGTCGGTGATGATCGCTGTGATCTCGACCCCATATTGGGCGACCACATGTTCGGCGCCACGCACGATCCAGTTATCGACCTTGTCGCGCAATTCCGCGTCATCGCGTAGCGATTCACCGATCTGCACCACCGCGTCAGCAATGCGGGTACGCAACGCGCTGGACGGGTCGTCCACGCCGTCGAGCACCGATCGCTTAAGCGTTTTCCACACCGTCGCGGCGGCGCCTGCGACCTCTTCGCGCGACATCAATTGCTCTTTGACCGCCTCGGCGCGGGCGATCGTGGCGTCGTCGTTCTGCAGGTCGTCGGCGAACTCGAACAAGAATTTGGTCGCCGAACGGCGAAGCTCGTGCCCGGGATTGCGGCGAACTTTGTCGGTGAAGTCCATCAGCTCGCGGTGAATGCGGTCACCGACAAGGTGGTCGATGAATCGGGGCGACCACGTCGGCGAATCGCGCTCGATCACCCGCTGGATCACCTCGCCGGCGTTCAGCGACCATTGGAACGCCCGGTCGGCCAGCAGCTGGATCAAGGCTTCCTGCCGATTTTCGGCCAGCAGCGTGGACAGCACCCGTCCCGCCGGCGGTCCCCACTGCGGTTCGGCGACGCGCCGCACGATCATCCGGTCAATCACCTGCTGGACGTCCTCGTCGCGCAGCAGTTCCACCAAAACCCGCAGGACGGTTGCCGATTCGGCGGCGACCCGCCCGGCGTGCGACTGCTGCGAGAGCCATTTGCCCAGCCGGCTCGGGATCTGTGCGTCACGGATCTTGGTACCGACGACCTCCGGCGACAGGAAGTTCTCCCGCACGAAGTTGCCCAGGCCTTCGCCGAGTTGGTCCTTCTTGCGCTTGATGATCGCGGTATGCGGGATCGGGATGCCCAGCGGGTGGGAGAACAACGCGGTCACCGCGAACCAGTCCGCGAGCGCGCCGACCATGCCGGCCTCCCCGGCCGCTCCCAGATAGCCGATCCAGGAGGGCGCTATGCCGCCCATAGTGTGAGCCTGTGCCCACCGGCACCCGAGGAACACCGCGGTGGCACCGACCAGGAAGCCCAGCGCCACGATCTTCATCCGGTTCAGCGCGCGCTGCCTTTCGGCGTCGGCTTGCCGGTTGGCTCCGGCGAACGATTCGGCGAAGGACGCCGACTTGCTCGGGTCGCCCAGCGGCAACGCCAGGTCCGCGGGCGCCGACTGGGGGCGCTGCGGATCGGCTCGGTGTTTGGGTCCCGAAGCGGGTCTCCCGTTCAGTCCGACTGCCACCGCACCATCATCCGCTATCGACGCCGCTGGTCGGTGACGACGCCCTCGGACCGAGTCGGCCATTTTGCCTGGTAACTGTTACCGACCTCACGACACCGCACCGTTGACTCAGGTCCAGACAAGAAACCGCCTTCAGATAAGAGCTACTATGGGAAAGATCGAGTGGATAGGAACCGGCATGGTGGCGAAGCAGGTCCGGGCCGCGACGGTAAAAACCGATGGTCGAAAGCGACGTTGGCACCGGCACAAGGTGGAACGCCGCAACGAGCTGATCGACGGGACGATCGAGGCGATCCGGCGGTGCGGCCAGTACGTCAGCATGGACGAAATCGCCGGCGAGATCGGCGTCTCCAAGACCGTGCTCTACCGCTACTTCGTCGACAAGAACGACCTGACCACCGCGGTGATGATGCGCTTCGCACAGGCCACGCTGATCCCCAACATGGCCAAGGCCCTGTCGTCGAACCTCGACGGGTATGAACTCACCCGGGAAGTCATCCGGGTCTACGTCCAGACGGTGGCCTCCGAACCGGAGCCCTACCGCTTCGTAATGGCCAACAACTCGGCCGGCAAGAACAAGGTCGTCGCCGATTCCGAGCGGATCATCGCCCGGATGCTCGCGGTGATGCTGCGCCGCCGGATGCGCCCCGAGGGGATGGATATCGGCGGCGTGGAGCCGTGGGCCTATCACATCGTCGGCGGGGTTCAGTTGGCCACGCACTCGTGGCTGCTGGACCCGCGGATGAGCGCCGACGAGCTGACCGACTACCTGACGATGCTGAGTTGGAGCGCGCTGTGCGGGATCGTCGAAGTCGCCGGCTCGCTGGAGAAGTTCCGCGCACTGCCGCATCCCTCGCCGATTGTGCCGCCGTTGACCGACCCTCGGGACTAGGTTCCGAAGATGAGCAACGCAACGACGCGCTCTCGCCTCAGCTCCTGGGCCTACGCCCTGCGCACCACCAATCCCCCGCCGGACGGCCCGGTCGATGCCGTCACCCGGTGGCTGGTCGTCACCCGCGCGGCGGTGTTGCCGATGACGTTGTTCGCCGGACTGGTCGCCGCGCTGCTCGCGGTGGGCCAACCCGGACTGGACTGGCGCTGGCTGACGCTGGCGATCGTCGGAATCCTGTTGGCGCACACCGCCAACAACCTGATGAACGATCTGTACGACACCCAGACCGGCCTGGACAGCGCGACATATCCGCGGGCGCTCTACGCCCCGCACCCGGTGCTCTCCGGACTGGTCAGCCGTCGCACCCTGCTCGTTGCGATCGGCCTGGTGAACCTGGCCGACCTCGCGATCCTGATCGTGTTGACCTGGGCGCGGGGCTGGCCGGTGGCGGCGTTTGCGCTATCCGGGTTCGTGCTGAGCTTCGCCTACACCGCGCCGCCGCTGCGGCTGAAGAAGCGCGGCCTCGGCGAGCCGGACGTGCTGGTGGTCTGGGGCCCGCTGATGATCTGCGGCACCTACTACTCCGCGGTCGGTCACCTCGGCTGGCCGGTGCTGCTGGCGTCGCTGCCCTACGGACTGCTCTGCACGACGGTGCTGATGGGCAAGCACATCGACAAGATTCCCTACGACGAGCCGCTGGGTATCCACACGCTGCCGGTGCTCTTCGGTGAGAGACGGGCCCGCGCAATCACACTCGCGATGATGGTCGGGTTTTACCTGCTGGTGGTCGACGCGGTATTGGCGAAGGCCATGCCGTGGCCGGCCCTGCTCGTGGTGCTGGCGCTGCCCCGGCTGGTCAAGGTGTGGCCGTACTTCCGCCGTCTACCGCCCGAGGAGCCGCCGGCGAACTTCCCGGTATGGCCGCTGTGGTACGCGGCGCTGGCCTGGGTGCACGTGCGGCAAGCGGGCGGGTTGCTGGTGGTGGGCTTGGCGATCGGCGCGTTGGCCCCCGGACTCCCGGCTAGTTAGCTCTTCACACTCTTCACAAGAGTGAATTGACCGACTTCAGAGATGTTGCGCTGGAAGAAGTCTGAGCATCCGATCAGGTAGCGCAGGTAGCGTTCGTAGACCTCGACGGAGGTCGCCGCGATCGCTTCCTCGCGGGCCGCTTCCAACTTGGTGGTCCAGGTGTCGAGCGTCCGCACGTAGTGCGGCGTCATCTTCTGCAGGCGTTCGACCGAAAACCCGGCGTTGGCGGAGTATTCGACGACATCCTCGTCGCAGGGAACCGCGCCGCCGGGGAAGATCTCCGCCGCGATGAACCTCATGAACCGAAGGTCGCTGATCGTGATCGGGATGCCCATCTCCGGCCAGCGCTTGAGCGGGTGGCCCATGATCGTCTGCAGCACCATCCGACCGTCGCTCGGCATGATGCGGTAGCAGAGGTCGAAGAACGCCTTGTAGCGCGACTTGGGGAACGCTTCGAAGGCCTCGATGCTGACGATGCGGTCCACCGGCTCGTCGAACTCTTCCCATCCGCGCAGCAGAACCCGCCGCGAACGATCGCTGTCGAGCTGATCGAGAATCTGCTGACCCAGCGCGTGCTGGTTTTTGCTCAAGGTGAGCCCGATCACGTTCACGTCGTACTGCTCGACGGCGCGCTTCATCATGGCCGCCCAGCCGCAGCCCACGTCGAGCAGCGTCATCCCGGGCTCCAGATTCAGCTTGCCCAAGGAGAGGTCGATCTTGGCGATCTGCGCCTCTTCCAGCGTCATGTCGTCGTGCTCGTAGTAGGCGCAGCTGTAGGTCCGCGTCGGGTCTTGGAACAGGCCGAAGAACTCGTTGGAGGTGTCGTAATGAGCTTGGACGTCCTCATAGGCCGGCCGCAAATTCGACGTGTCCTCCGACCCGCTGTCGGTCATCTGAGATGAGCCTTTCACAAATGAATCTCGTTCAGTTCGTTAGGTTCTGCTGTGTAGACCGATCTGTATAACGCACTTTTCCCGATTCCTCTAGGCGGGGGCTTTTTCGCAGGTGAATTGACAGACGTCGGTATAGCCTTCGCGGAACAGGTCGGCGCAACCGGTCAAATACTTCAAGAAGCGTTCGTAGATCTCTTCGGATGTGATCTCGACGGCTTCGTCCTTCTTGGACTCCAGGTTGCTCGCCCAGGTGTCCAGCGTGCGGGCGTAATGCGGGCGCAGCTTCTGTTTCAGCGTCACCCGGTAACCCGCCTTGACCGCAGCATCTTCGACCTGCGCGGCCAGTGGCAGGCGGCCGCCGGGATAGATCTCGTCCATGATGAATTTGATGAAGCGGACCCGCGACATCGTCAGCGGCAGCTTGCGCTCTTTGATCTCTTCATCACTGGGAATGATAATGGTGTGCAGCAGCATCACCCCGTCGTCGGGCATCAGGTTGAGGGTCTTCTTGAAGTAGTCGTCGTACTTGTTGAAGCCGAAGTGCTCGAAAGCGCCGATCGACACCACGCGGTCGATCGGCTCGTCGAAGTCCTCCCACGGCTGCAACCGGACTTCCATATGGCGTTTGCTGGTCGAGTTAGCAAACCAGTGATCCTCGATGTGCTGCTTTTGATTCTCCGACAAAGTCAGCCCGATGACGTTGACGTCGTACTTCTCGACGGCGCGCATCATTGTTGAGCCCCACCCGCAGCCGATGTCCAGCAACGTCATGCCCGGCTTCAGTCCCAGTTTGCCCAGCGACAGGTCGACCTTGGCCCGCTGCGCCTGCTCAAGCGTGTAATCGTCCTTCTCGAAATACGCGCAGCTGTACGTCTGGGACGGGTCCTGCCACAGCCGGAAGAAGTCGTTGGAGATGTCGTAGTGGAACTGGACTTCCTGTTTGTCCGAGCCGCGGGTCTGCGAGGCAGACTTCGACAACCACTTGGACTGGGCACTGGGCGTTGCGCTTGAGATATCTGACACCGTTTGTCCTGAACGTTCGGAATGAATTGCGACGGGGACGGTGCCGCATCCGCGACACCTAGGCCGAGGCTTTGCCTCACCCCTGGGAGGTAAGCCTAGCCGCTGACTCAAGTCTAATGCCGCATCAACACCTCCCAAAAGCCAGTGCGACGTTGAAACCGCCGAATGCGAACGAGTTGCTGATCGCGTACTGGTAGTCGCCTCGCCGCGGTGCACCGGTTACCACGTCCACATCGATCGCCGGATCGATCGCGTACAGGTTCAGCGTGGGCGGGATCACACCGTCGCGGAGCGCCAGCACGGTCAAAATCGACTCCACGGCACCGACCGCACCAATCGAGTGCCCCAGCGCGGCCTTCGGAGCGAAGACGGCGGGCGCGTGTGTGCCCAACGCCCGTCTGATGGCCTTCGCCTCGGCAAGGTCACCGCCGACTGTGCCGGCGGCGTGCGCGTTGACGTGGTCGATGTCGTGCGGCGAGAGTCCGGCAAGTTGCAGTGCCCGCGTCATCGCGTGGCCGGCCTGCTCGCCGGTGGGGTCGGCCAGCACCGGCTGGTATCCGTCGGAGGTGATGCCGGCACCCATCACCCGCCCGATGATGTTCGCGCCGCGGGCTTTTGCGTGCTCCTCGTTCTCGATGACCATGAGCGCGCCGGCTTCACCGAAGACGAAACCGTCCCGGTTCTTGTCGAACGGGCGACACGCGCCCTCCGGATCGTCGTTGTTGGTCGACAGCAGACCCTGGTTGGCGAACGCCGCGATGGGTACCGCTTCGATCTTGGTTTCGACGCCGCCGCAAATCGCCATGTCTGCCTCATCGAACACGATGCTGCGCCACGCCAGCGCGATCGCCTCGGCGCCGGATGCGCAGGCAGATGTCGGCGTCAGGATCCCGGCTTTGGCTCCGCGTTCGAGGCCGACGGCCGCGGCGGCCGCGTTGGGCATCGCCTTCTGCACGCCCACCGGCGAGATCGCCCTCATGCCGCGTCGATTGAAGTCGTCGCTGACCTCGATGAACTCCTGCGTCGAGCCCAGGCCTGTCCCGATGGACACCGTCAACCGCGTGACATCGACCTCGGGCGCGCCCGCGCGCTCCCAGAGCCGCCGGGCGACCTGTGTCGCGATCTTCTGCAGGAACAAAAACCGGCGCAGCTCGATCCGGGTCAGGTATTGATCGAAGTCCTCGAGCAGCTGCCCGCCGATGCGCACCGGCAACCCGAATTCGTCGAAGTACGCATCGTCGAGTTTGTGAATGCCGCTCTGCCCGGCAAGCAGCTTCGCCCAGGTGGTTTCGGCGTCGGTCGCCAGCGCGGTCGTCATTTCGACCGCGGTGACGACGACATCGGGCAAACCGTTGCCCGTCGACAAGTTCACCATTGCAGTCAGATACCCCGGTTCGACTCCAACCCAGCCTTATCCAGCTTAGACTTAGAGCCCGCTGGCTGAAACCAGAAAGCTCAGTACGAGTAGAAGCCCCTGCCGGATTTTTTGCCGAGCTGACCCGCTTCGACCATGCGTTGCAGCAGCGGTGGTGGGGCGTAGTGGGCGTCCTTGAGCTCGTCGTACATCGCATCGGCGATCAGCTTCATGGTGTCGAGCCCGATCAGGTCGGAAAGCCGCAACGGACCCATCGGATGCGACAGCCCGGCGACGATGGCGGTGTCGACGTCTTCGATCGACGCGACGCCCGACTCGACCATCCGGATGGCCGACAGCAGATAGGGCACCAGAAGCGCATTGACGACGAAGCCGGAGCGATCGCCGCAGCGCACCACCTTCTTGCCGAGCACCTCGCTGGCGAAGTGTTCGACGCGCACCACCGCCTCGTCGGAGGTAACCAGCGTGCTGATCAGCTCGACGAGCGGCAGCACGGGTACCGGGTTGAAGAAGTGCAGACCGAGCACGCGGCCCGGATTTTTGGTGGCCGCAGCGATTTTCATGATCGGAATGCTCGATGTGTTGGACGCGAGCACGGCGGTGGGATCGGTGACGATCTCGTCGAGTTCGGCGAAGAGCTTCGCCTTGACGGCTTCGTTCTCGACGATCGCCTCGATGGTCAGCTGACGGTCGGCGAGGTCGGACAGCGCGCTGGTGTAGCGCACTCGCTTGCACGTCGCGTCGCGGTCGTCGGCGGGCAGCTTGCCCTTGCTGACGGCCCGCTCCAGCGACGCCTCGATGCGGGCCTTGCCCGCGGCGGCCAACTCGTCGGTGGGCTCGTAGACCACCACGTCGACGCCGGCCTTCGCCGATACCTCGGCGATGCCTGCGCCCATCTGTCCGGCGCCGATAACGCCGACGCGCTCAATCGCATTGCTCACTTGCAGGTAGTCCTTTCGATATGCGGAAGGCCCCGCCCAGGGTTTCCGGGCGGGGCCTGCGCTGTCAAGCCGCATGCTTGTGGCTACTCAGACGCGCGAGCAGACGCAGACTCGCATGATCGCGGGCGCAAGAGTGCGATTCTGCGTCTGCTCGGCGCTGATCGTCAGTGGAACTGACCCTCTTCGGTCGAGCCGGCCAGCGCGGTCGTCGACGAGGCAGGGTCCACGGTGGTGGCGATCCGGTCGAAGTAACCGGCCCCGACCTCGCGCTGGTGCTTGGTGGCGGTGTAACCGCGCTCCTCGGCGGCGAACTCGCGCTCCTGCAGCTCGACGTAGGCGCTCATCTGGTTGCGGGCGTAGCCGTAGGCCAGGTCGAACATCGAGTAGTTCAGCGCGTGGAAACCGGCCAGCGTGATGAACTGGAACTTGAAGCCCATCGCGCCGAGCTCCTTCTGGAACCGGGCGATCGTCGAGTCGTCCAGGTGCTTGCGCCAGTTGAACGACGGCGAGCAGTTGTAGGCCAGCAGCTGGTCGGGGAACTCGCTCTTGACGCCCTCGGCGAAGCGACGGGCCAGGTCCAGGTCCGGAGTGCCGGTCTCCATCCAGATCAGGTCGGAGTACGGCGCATAGGCCTTGGCGCGGGCGATGCACGGCTCGAGACCGTTGCGCACCCGGTAGAAGCCCTCGGAAGTGCGCTCGCCGGTGACGAACGGCTGGTCGCGCTCGTCGACGTCGGAGGTGATCAGCGTGGCTGCCTCGGCATCGGTACGGGCGATGACGACGGTCGGCACGTCGGCCACGTCGGCCGCCAGACGGGCCGAGGTCAGGGTGCGAATGTGCTGCTGGGTCGGGATCAGCACCTTGCCACCGAGGTGGCCACACTTCTTCTCCGACGCCAGCTGGTCTTCCCAGTGCGAGCCCGCGACACCGGCCGCGATCATGGCCTTCTGCAGCTCGTAGACGTTGAGCGCACCACCGAAGCCTGCCTCACCGTCGGCGACGATCGGGGCCAGCCAATTCTCGATGGACGTGTCACCCTCGACCTTGGCGATCTGGTCGGCGCGCAGCAGCGCGTTGTTGATCCGGCGGACCACCTGCGGCACCGAGTTGGCCGGGTACAGGCTCTGGTCGGGGTAGGTGTGGCCGGAGAGGTTGGCGTCACCGGCGACCTGCCACCCGGACAGGTAGATGGCCTTCAGGCCGGCGCGGACCTGCTGAACGGCCATGTTGCCAGTCAGCGCGCCGAGCGCGTTGACGAACTCCAGGTCGTGCAGCTGGCTCCACAACACCTCGGCGCCGCGGCGGGCCAGCGTCGACTCCTCGACGACCGAGCCTTGCAGGGCCACGACGTCGGCCGGGGTATAGGTGCGGGTGATGCCCTTCCAGCGGGGGTTGGTGTCCCAGTCCTTCTGGATCTCCTCGGGGCTCTTCGGCTGGCCAACACTCGACATCGCACTGCTCCTCAAAATGTTCATGATCTGAGGACCCTGGATTTCCACACTTGCTAAGGACCTCAGCATCGTTGCTGATCTGCTAAATCGAAGATGGCACAGGTCAGCGCCGCAGGTCCACTCATTTCCATGCCAATTTCGGTTAGGAGTCAGTCGCATTTTGCAAAGGTTGCGAAGATTTATCTGAGATCTAGCTGCTCAGCTTCTACCAACCGGTAACTTGAATCCGCAGGTCAGCGCGGGCGTTTGCATAACGCCCGTACGGTTACAGCGGGAAGATCGCGGCGACCGCTTTGACCTCGTTGCCGACGGCATATGTGAGCGTTCTAACAGTGCGGTCCGAGAGGTTCTCGCCGAACCGGTCGGTGGAGCCGGCCGGGTGTACATGCGAGATGATCTCCAGCTTGTCGCCCAGCGCCACCGGCGCATCGTGCTCGATCGTCACCCGCAGTGGCGCCTTGAGCAACTCGGGGAACGACCAGAGGTAGTCCTCGATCACGCTCCAGTACACCGAGTTGTTCATGTGGTCGAACAGGTCGACGTCGGTGACGCGGACCGGGAACTCGTGGATCTCGGCGGCGTCCTCACGACTGCCCGCTTTGAGATAAGCCTTCCACCGCAGCCGGTTCACGTCGGTGGTCTTGCGCAGGCCGTCGAGAAAATCGTCGGAGATGCGCGACGGCATCTGGGTGTCGCGGTTGATGTTGATCCAGAACGCCTCCGACTCCAACAGGCCGCGCCCGCGCTTGCCATCTATGCGGACCCGCATCTCACACCAGCGGTTCGAGGTGCCCGAACACCAGCGGCGCATCCTCAGCATGTCGCCGAATTCGACGGGGCGGATCAGGTCGACCATCGTCCGGCGCACAATCCACAACGGATGGGTTTCCTCGAACCCCATCTCCCGCAACTGATCCTGGCCGATGTCCTGGATGTGACGGGCGGCGGCGTCGAAGCGGAGCCGGCCCTCGCGGTCGATGTCGGCGACGCGGAGCGGCCACTCCCTGTCGAAGACGTCGGGATGCCCGTCGGGCACCGGCATCATCACTTTGTCCAAGCTCACGGCTGCACTCCCAAACTTTGCTAGGCACCCTAGCCCTAGCTGCTGTGCGCATAATGCCAAACGACCTCGCCGCGGCGCCAATCCTCAGTTGCTCTGCAAATTTTGCTAATTGCACCTTCGCAATGCCGGTACGCTGGTCGGATGGCCAAGACATTCGTTGGCTCGCGGGTCCGGCAGCTGCGCGGCGAGCGCGGGTTCAGCCAAGCCGCGCTGGCGCAGATGCTGGACATCTCCCCCAGCTATCTCAACCAGATCGAGCACGACGTCCGGCCGCTGACGGTCGCGGTATTGCTGCGCATCACCGAGGTGTTCGGCGTCGACGCCACTTTTTTCGCGTCGCAGGACGACACCCGGCTGCTCGCCGAGTTGCGCGAGGTCACCCTCGACCACGACCTCGGCGTCGAGGTGGACCAGTCGGAGCTGGCCGACATCGTCAACGCGCACCCGGCACTGGCGCGCGCCCTGGTCAACTTGCACCGTCGCTACCGGCTGACGACCACCCAGCTGGCGGCCGCCACCGAGGACCGGTTCTCCGACGGCAGTGGCAGCGGGTCGATCACGATGCCCCACGAAGAAGTGCGCGACTACTTCTACGAGCGGCAGAACTACCTGCACGAGCTGGACACCGCCGCCGAGGAGCTCACGGTGCGGATGCGCATGCACCGCGCCGATCTGGCCCGCGACCTGTCCGATCGGCTGACCTCGGTGCACGATGTCCGCATCAAGCGAATCGATCTGGGCGACAACGTCCTTCACCGCTTCGACCCGGAAACTCGGACATTGGAGATCGGCGGGCACCTGCCGTCGGGCCAGTATGCGTTCAAGCTCGCCGCCGAGTTGGCCTACCTGGAGCACGGCGCCCTCATCGACCGCCTGGTCGACGAGGGCAGTTTCACCAGCGACGAGTCACGCACGCTGGCCCGGCTCGGGCTGGCCAACTACTTCGCCGCCGCGACGGTGTTGCCATACCGGCAGTTCCACGAGATCGCCGAAAACTTCCGCTACGACATCGAGCGACTGGCGGCGTTCTACGTGGTGAGCTTCGAAACCATCGCCCACCGGCTGTCCACCCTGCAGCGGCCCTCGATGCGCGGCGTCCCGCTGTCGTTCGTCCGCGTCGATCGGGCCGGCAACATGTCGAAACGCCAGTCCGCCACCGGGTTTCACTTCTCGTCCGCGGGCGGCACCTGCCCGCTGTGGAACGTCTACGAGACGTTCGCCAACCCCGGCAAGATCGGAGTGCAGATCGCCCAGATGCCGGACGGACGCAGCTACCTGTGGGTGGCCCGCACCGTCGAGCGCCGAGCATCCCGGTATGGTCAGCCCGGTAAGACCTTCGCGATCGGGCTGGGCTGCGAACTCCGGCACGCCCATCGGCTCGTCTACTCGGAAGGACTCGACTTGTCCGGCGACCCAGCCTTGTTAGCCACACCGATCGGCGCGGGCTGCCGGGTCTGCGAACGCGACACCTGCCCGCAGCGGGCGTTCCCCGCGCTGGGTCGCGCCCTCGACCTTGACGAACACCGCAGCACGGTGTCGCCCTATCTGGTGAAGCGCGCATGACCGGCCAGGTGGGTCGTATCCCGGCTGGGCGCTTCCGTGAACTGGGACCGATTAATTGGGTGATCGCAAAGCTGGCCGCCCGGACACTCAAGGCTCCGGAGATGCATCTGTTCACCACGCTGGGCCAGCGTAGGTTGCTGTTCTGGGTATTTGCGTTTTATAACGCCAGGCTACTGCGGGGCCGGTTGCCGGGGGTCGACACCGAACTCGTGATCCTGCGGGTCGCGCACCTGCGCCATTCCGAGTACGAGTTGCAGCATCATCGCTGGATCGGACGCCGCCGCGGGCTCGACGACCAGACCCAGGCGCTGATCTTCGCCTGGCCGAATGTGACCGGTGCCGGGCTCACCGAACGCCAGCAGACGCTGCTGCGCGCCACCGACGAGTTCATCGGGAGTCGCTCGATCAGCGCACCGGTCTGGCAGCAGCTGTCCCGGCACCTCGATCGGCGCCAGCTCATCGAATTCTGCTTGCTGGCAGGGCAATACGACTGCCTGGCGGCAACCATGTCGGCGCTGGAGATTCCGCTGGACCACCCGGGTGATCACAAGTAGCTGTCGGCTACCACCAGCAACGACAGCAGCACCGGAAGCACCGGAAGCACCACCGCGAACGCCGCCACGGTGCGATTTCCCCGGCCCCGCACCCGTCGTCCCCACAACAGCGCGCCCAGCGCGAAGACCACCGAGACTGCCAAAACGATGGGACCCCACCGGCCAGCTGTCGTGAAGAAGTCGCCTATCGAGATCGCGATCAGCCACAGCAGATAGCCGACCAGCACCCCACCGAGCGCGGCCCACATCGATTCGGTTCGTACCGCTTTCAATCTGGCCATATCGCTCCTCGGGGTCAGAAGTTGATCATGTGACCGGTCAGGCCGTGGAAGCACTCCTGCATCGCCTCCGACATCGTCGGATGGGTATGGACGTTGCGCGCCAACTCGTTTGCGGTCAGATCCCACTTCTGGGCCAGCGTCAGCTCCGGCAGCAACTCGGCCACGTCATGGCCGACTAGGTGTCCACCCAGCAGTTCGAGGTGTTTGGCGTCGGCGACAAGTTTCACGAATCCACTCGGGTCGCCGACGCCGTGCGCTTTGCCGTTGGCGGTGAACGGGAATTTGGCGACCACGACGTCGTAGCCCTCGTCCCGGGCTTGCTGCTCGGTGAGCCCGAAGCTCGCCACGTTCGGCTGACAGAACGTGGCACGCGGCATCATGCGGATGTCACCGAGGGCCAACGTCTCGACGCCGGCAATAGTTTCGGCTGCCACCACGCCCTGAGCCTCCGCGACGTGGGCCAGCTGCAGCAAACCGGTGACGTCACCGATCGCATAGACGTGGTCGACGTTGGTGCGCAGGTAGTCGGTGACGCCGATGGCCTTGCGGTCGGTCAGCGCGACGCCGACCCTGTCGAGGCCGAAGCCGTCGACATTCGGCGCAAAACCGATGGCCTGCAACACTTTCGCGGCCTTGAGCTGCTCGGTCTTGCCGTCCTTGCTGACGGTCACGGTGACAGCAGTGCCGTCGTCGTTGATCGACTCGACCTTGGTGGAGGTGAGGATCTTGACACCGAGTTTCTTGTACTGCTTCTCGATCTCCTTGGAGACCTCGACGTCCTCGTTGGGCAGCGCGCGCGGCAGGAACTCGACGATGGTCACGTCGACGCCGTAGTTCTTGAGCACGTAGGCGAACTCGATACCGATGGCTCCGGCGCCGGCGATGACGATCGACTCGGGCAGCTCGCGGGACAGGATCAGTTCCTCGTAGGTGACCACGTTCTTCGACAACGAGGTACCGGGGACCAGCTTCGTGCTGCTGCCGGTGGCGATGATGACGTTGTCGAAGGTGACGGTCTCAGGATTTTCAGCACCACCCTCGTTGAGTTCGACCGCCAGGGTGTGGGCGTCGGTGAATCTGCCGTAGCCGTGGATCTCGGTGATCTTGTTCTTCTTCATCAAGAAGTGCACGCCGGCCACCCGGCCCTCGGCCACCTTGCGGCTGCGGTCGAAGGCGGCGCCGTAGTCGAACGTCACCTCGCCGCCGATGCCGAAGGTCTTGGCCTCTTTGGTGACGATGTGCGCAAGTTCGGCATTACGCAGCAGCGCCTTCGACGGGATGCAGCCGACGTTGAGGCAGACTCCGCCCCAGTACTTCGGTTCGACGATCGCGGTATTCAGTCCCAGCTGTGCGGCGCGGATGGCCGCCACGTATCCGCCGGGTCCGGCTCCGAGGACGACAACGTCATAGTGGGTCACGGCACCTACCCTAGTGGGCACCGATATTCGTCGACAGACAGAACCCAGGGTCGCGATTTCGGCGCGATCCCAGCCGCAGCTTCTGTTTCGAGCGGTTGCTCAGTACGGCAGGATGCCGGCCGCGCAGTGCTGTTGACTGTGCTCGCAGTAGAACTTGCCGTAGACCGGGGCAGCGCCGAGCACGGACGCGAAGACCGCCGAGAGCATCGCGATGGACAGCGCCGACACCAGCGGCCGGTCCGACACCATCGCCAGGATCAGTCCGGCGACCGTCGTCACCACGACATAGACCAAGACGACGAAGACCACCGTGGTCTTGTGTTTGGAGGCGTCGTGGCTCCACCAATAGAACAGCCCCGCCCCGGCCCCGCCCGCCGGAACCCAGACCGCGAGCAGCATCAGGACGAAGGTCCACCACTTCAGATACAGCTGGCCGGAGGCGTTGACCACCGGAAACGCTTCGGACGGAGGTGCTTCCGTCTCGGTGTATACCGTCGGGATGACGCCGCTTGCCGGCTGATCGGCGGTGTCGGTCGACTTCCGACGCAGCCACCGGCGGCGGCGAGGCGGCGCCTCGGGCTCGATGAACGCGGGTTCGGCCCGCGGCTGCATACCGGTGTCGAACGTCGGTTTATACGGCTCGGTCAGCGGCATCGATTCGGTCTCGACGGGTTCGTGCTCAGCCACGGGTCACGACCTCGACCAGGGCGAGCACACCGAAATATCCCGGCGCCAACGCCAGAATGAACGCGCCCAGCGCGGTGAGCCATCGGCGTCGGGCCAGCAGAATCACCATCAGCCCGACGGCACTGGGAAATCCGACCACCAACGCAATCGCGATGTCGGGACGCATGCGGGCGTGCTCCACGGTCAGCGCAGCCGTGCCGCCCAGCAGCCCAGCGGCGACGCCGAGCAGCATCGCACCGGTCAAAAGCCAGGGCCGCGGCAGCGGGATCACGAATCAACGATACTGCCGCAACCGCCGACTACGGCTTTACCGGCGCGGCGCGCCCTGCCGCGACTGGGCACGCGTCGACGGCGGACGCGACCACCGGCGCGCGTAGCGACAGCCGCTCGCCGCGCTCGTAGTCGGCTCCGGTGATCACCGAGGCCGCAGCCAGCTCGGCGTTTTCGCGGTCGGTGAAGGCGCGTCCGCGGGACAAGAACCGCTTACCCTCGGGCGCTTCCAGGCTGAACCCGCTGCCACGACCGGGCACCACGTCGATGACGAGCTGGGTGTGTTTCCACACCTGGAACTGCGGGCCGGAGATCCACACCGGCACCCCGCCGTCCACGTCGAGGACACCGAGCAGCACGTCGCGGTCGCCGACGATGAAGTCGCCTTGCGCGTAACACATCGGCGACGATCCGTCGCAGCAACCGCCGGACTGATGAAACATCAACGGGCCGTGCCGGTCTCGCAGCTGGTCGAGCAGCGCGGCCGCATCGGCGGTGACGACCACCCGGCTGGGCATCAGAAAAAACCCATCAGAAAAAACCTTGCGCCTGCTGCGAATACGACACCAGCAGGTTCTTGGTCTGCTGGTAGTGGTCGAGCATCATCTTGTGGTTTTCCCGGCCGAAGCCGGACTGCTTGTAGCCGCCGAACGCGGCGTGCGCGGGGTAGACGTGGTAGCAGTTGACCCACACCCGGCCGGCCTGGATGTCGCGGCCGGCCCGGTAGGCGGTGTTGCCGTCCCGGCTCCACACTCCCGCGCCCAGACCGTAGAGGGTGTCGTTGGCAATCGAGATCGCGTCGTCGTAATCGGAGAACGACGCGACCGAGACCACCGGACCGAAAATCTCTTCCTGGAAGATACGCATCTTGTTGTTGCCGGCGAAGATGGTGGGCTGCACGTAGTAGCCACCCGAGAGGTCGCCGCCCAGCTCGGCGCGCTCGCCGCCGGTGATGATCTTGGCGCCCTCGTCTTTGCCGATCTCGATGTAGGACAACACCTTTTCCAGCTGGTCGTTGGAGGCCTGCGAGCCGACCATGGTCTCGGTGTCCAGCGGATCGCCTTGGCGGACCGCCTTGGTGCGGATCGCCACCAGTTCCAGGAACTCGTCGTAGATGTCGGCCTGCACCAGACTGCGCGACGGGCAGGTGCACACCTCGCCCTGATTCAGCGCGAACATGGTGAACCCTTCCAGCGCCTTGTCGCAGAAGTCGTCGTGGGCGGCCATCACGTCGTTGAAGAAGACGTTGGGGCTCTTGCCACCCAGTTCGAGGGTGACCGGGATCAGGTTCTGGCTGGCGTACTGCATGATCAGCCGCCCGGTGGTGGTCTCCCCGGTGAAGGCGACCTTGGCGATCCGGTTGTTCGAGGCCAGCGGCTTGCCGGCTTCGGCCCCGAATCCGTTGACGACGTTGACCACCCCGGCGGGCAGCAGGTCGCCGATCAGCGACATCAGATACAGCACCGACGCCGGGGTCTGCTCGGCGGGCTTGAGCACCACACAGTTGCCCGCCGCCAACGCCGGCGCCAGCTTCCAGGCGGCCATCAGGATGGGGAAATTCCACGGGATGATCTGCCCGACAACACCGAGCGGCTCGTGGAAGTGATAGGCGACGGTGTCGTCGTCGATCTGACTCAGCGAGCCCTCCTGGGCGCGGATCGCCCCGGCGAAATACCGGAAATGGTCCGCGGCCAGCGGGATGTCGGCGGCCAGCGTCTCGCGGATCGGTTTGCCGTTGTCCCAGACTTCGGCCAGCGCCAGCGCCTCCCGGTTGGCGTCGATCCGGTCGGCGATCGTGTTCAGGATCGCGGCCCGCGCGGCCGGGGCGGTCTTACCCCATTTGGGGGCGGCCGCGTGAGCGGCGTCGAGCGCCTTCTCGACGTCGTCGGCGTCCGAACGCGCCACCTCGCAGAACGGCTGCCCGGTCACCGGCGTCAGGTTTTCGAAGTACCGGCCGGCCGCCGGCGCCACCCACTCGCCGCCGATGAAGTTGTCGTACCGCGACTCGAAGGACATCAACGCCCCTGAAGCACCCGGACGTGCGAAGACGGTCATGTGCGCCACTCCTCGTTCAATGGTGTTACACAACTCACACTACTGCCGTGTGCCACGCAGCATGCGCTGACAATCAGACCGTCAGTCGATCGTTGTCCGGTGATCGCCGCAATCAGGTCGAAGTCCGTCTCGAGGTGCAGAACGACCAAGCCGGTCAGCGCTGCGCTGGCAGCGATCATCAGGAGCCGAGCAGGCGACCTGCACGCGCGTGCTAGCGGCGATTCGCACCAAACCTCGCTCGATCCGATTAGCCCACGCCCTCGCAACGGGCGCTACGTTGTAAGAAGCCACAATGAGAACCATGCCTGCCGACGAGCCCGAAGATCCTTACCTCTGGCTCGAAGACGTCCTCGGTGAGCAGCAGCTCAACTGGGTGCGCGCTCGCAACGACCCGACAGTCGCCCAGTTCGCCGGCGAGGAATTCGAGCGGATGCGCACCGAGGCTCTCGAGGTACTCGACACCGATGCCCGCATCCCCTATGTGCGCCGTCGCGGCGAGTACCTGTACAACTTCTGGCGCGACGCCGCCAACCCGCGTGGGCTGTGGCGGCGGACCACTCTGGACGGCTACCGCAACGACGCCACCGACTGGGTGGTGCTGTTGGACTTAGATCAATTAAGCCGAACTGACAACCAAAACTGGGTCTGGGCGGGCGCCACCGTCATCGAACCCGAATTCGACCGCGCCCTGGTCAACCTGTCCCGGGGCGGCGCTGACGCCGTCATCGTGCGCGAATTCGACATGGAAACAGGCGAATTCGTCGATGGCGGTTTCGAGCTGCCCGAAGCCAAGACGCAGATCGGCTGGGACGGCCGCGACACCGTGTTGGTCGGCACCGACTTCGGGCCCGACTCGCTCACCGAATCCGGCTACCCGCGCATCGTCAGACGGTGGCGGCGCGGTACGCCGATCAGTGCGGCGGAACTGGTCTTCGAAGGTGCCCGCACCGACGTCAGCGTCGGCGGATCCACCGATCGGACACCGGGTTTCGAGCGGACCTTCGTCTCCCGATCCACCGACTTCTGGAACAGTGAGCGCTACGAATTGCGCGGCCCGGAACTGATCCGCATCGACGTTCCGTCCGACGCGAGCAGCGTCTCGATTCACCGCGAATGGCTGTTGATCGAACCGCGCACCGACTGGGAGTTCGGCACGACCAGCTATCCCGCCGGTTCACTGTTGGCGGCCAACTATGACGAATTCGTGGCCGGCGGACGGGAATTGACCGTGGTCTTCGAGCCGGACGCGCACACCTGCCTGCACCAGTACGCCTGGACCCGTGACCAACTGCTGCTGGTCACTTTGGTCGATGTGGCCAGCCGGGTCGAGGTTGTCACACCGGGCAGTTGGGAGCGTAAGCCGCTGGCCGGTATTCCCCCGGCGACCGAAAGCGTGATCGTCGCCGCCGACGACACCAGCGATGAGTTCTTTCTGGACTCCAGCGGCTTCGACAGCCCGTCCCGTCTGCTACGCGGAACCGGCAGTGGCCCGCTCGAACAGATCAAGGCCGCTCCTGACTTCTTCGACGCGGAAGACCTCGACATCGCGCAGTATTTTGCCACGTCGAAGGACGGCACCGCGGTTCCGTACTTCGTGGTGCGGCCGGGCGACGCCAGCGGGCCCGGACCGACTCTGATGTACGGCTATGGCGGATTCGAGAACTCCTTCACCCCCGGCTACAGCCCGGTGATGGGCCGGCTCTGGCTGGCCCGCGGTGGCTGCTACGTGCTGGCCAACATCCGCGGCGGCGGTGAGTACGGGCCGCGCTGGCACACCCAGGCGATGCGCGACGGACGGCACCTGGTGGCCGAGGACTTCGCCGCGGTGGCAACCGATTTGGTGGACCGCGGCATTAGCACGGTGCCACAGCTCGGCGCGCAGGGCGGTAGCAACGGCGGTCTGTTGATGGGCATCATGCTGACGAAGTACCCGGAACTGTTCGGTGCGCTGGTGTGCCAGGTGCCACTGCTGGACATGCGTCGCTACCACGTGCTGCTGGCGGGCGCGTCCTGGGTCGCCGAGTACGGCAACCCCGACGACCCCGACGACTGGAAATTCATCACCGAATACTCGCCGTATCAGAATGTTTCGGCCGATGCCGACTACCCGCCGGTGCTGATCACCACGTCCACCCGCGACGACCGGGTGCACCCCGGGCATGCCCGCAAGATGACCGCGGCGCTGGAGGCCGCGGGCCATCGGGTCTGGTACTACGAGAACATCGAGGGCGGTCATGCCGGTGCGGCCGACAACGCCCAGACTGCGTTCAAGACGGCCCTGGCCTTCGCGTTCCTGTGGCGAATGTTGGACGCTTGACAGCGAAAGTCATGACGGTGTGGTGTGGCGCAATGCGCGTGCGGTACATGCGGTGTGCGACGGTCGCCGTCGTGACGCTGCTGGCGGTACCGGGCTGTTCGAAGGTGGTCACCGGTAACGCGACCCGGGATGTTCCCGCACCGCGGCGCAAACCCACTGATTGCGAACAGGTTTCAGCTCCCCTGACGCCTATCGATCCGCGCGCCGCGGGCGAGCCGCAGCTGAAGATTCCGCAGCCGCCCGGCTGGGAGCGCGCGCCGATGCTCGACTCGGAGGTCCTTGTTCTGCATGGTGAAGCGGATGAGCTCCTTCTCGGCAGCGGTTCCGTGGGCGCCCCGGACGTGGCACACTGCACAACCCCCACCTGCATTTAGGTAATGGCGTCAGCCGAAGGCCAAGCGCGTGCCAATCTTTGGTCCGTGGTCAATAACACCAGCCCTGCCGCATCGGCCAGCTCGACGTAGAGCGCATCGGCCAAGCGGAGGGTGTCGCGCCGCGCCCACGCTCCGGCAACCAGCGACGAAAGACCGTGCCGAGTCAAAGGCGCCTGGCGCAGCTCATCCAGTGCCGCATCGACCTGCGCAACGGTGAGCACGCCGGCGCGCTGCATACGCCCCAGCGCTGACAACACCTCGGCATCGAAGTGCGCCGGCGCGTGCATCGCGGTCCGAGCCAGCCGTGCGCGCACCGCCGAGAACCGATCACCGGTGCGAGCAAGTAGATCCACCATGGCGCTCGCGTCGATAACCACCTGCTCCGGCGCCGAAGGAGACGATGCGCTCACGCTCCGAACTCATCCCGAGCGGCATCAAGCGCATCCAACACGTCATCATGCCGAGCGCCGGTGCTTCTGGCCGCCAAGCCCTCAAGCCACGCCTCGGTTGCAGAATTCTCCAACTCGGCGCTGATCGCGGCCTGAGTCAGCGCCGAGACGTTCAAGCCCCGTGCCCTGGCGCGCTCCGCCAAATCATCCGGCACGTACACGTTCAACCGAGCCATACACACTAATATACACAACAGCTCTGTGGCGGCGGACCGTTTCCTCCACGAATTCGCTGCCCACGAAGCGGGTGATGGCGGTCGTCGCCGTCAACACTGAACGGATGAGAAGCACACGCTCGCCGATGCTGTCCAGCAGCTAGTGTCCCCCGCCGATCACGATGCGTTGATGAAGACGTTTGCCGGCTGTCATCGCCACCCAACAGCGCCCGTCCCGGTGCCCGGCCTGCTCATCAGGATCTGGTCGACTCCCATCCGGCAGTGCGCGAAGGCGAGCCTGCCGCCGGCCAGGTAGAGCCGCCAGACCCGGGCAGCTTCCTCGCCGATCAGTGCTACCGCAGCGTCCCACTGATTTTCGAGGTTGTCGATCCACGCATCAACGGTGCGCACGTAGTGCGAGCCCATCGCTTCGACCGAAACCGTAACCAGGCCGGCGTCTTCCAGTAGCCCGATGGTTTCCCCGAGTGGGCGCATGTGCATGTCGGGGGCTATGAACGATTCGATGAACGGGCCACCGCCCGGATGGCTGCCGCGCCGTGACATCTGTTGGATCAGCACCCGGGCATCGGGCCGAACGCGGTCGTGCAACATGCTGGCAAAAGTCGAGTAGTGTTGCTGCCCAACGTGTTCACCCATCTCGATCGATGCTGCCGCGTCGAAAGGCCCGTCGGTGACGGTGCGGTAGTCCTGCACGCGAATCTCGACCCGGTCGGCGAGTCCACGCTCGGTCAACGCATCGTCGACGTAGGCCTTCTGTGCACTCGAGAGGGTGATACCCACCACCCGCGCGTCGTAATGCTCGGCGGCGTGCAGGCTCAGCGAACCCCATCCGCACCCGACGTCGAGCAGCCACATGTCAGGTCGCTGATCGAGACCGAGCTTGCCGCAGATGCGGTCCAGCTTGGCGCGCTGCGCCTGCTCGAGCGTGTCGATCCGGTGCGCCGCGTCCCAGTAGCCGCACGAGTACGCCATCGACGGGTCAAGGATCAGTTCGTAGAACGCGTTCGACGCGTCGTAGTGATGTGTGATCGCCGCCTTGTCGCGGGCCAAACTGTGCAACCGGCCCCCCAACCTGGCCTGGGTGGCGGGGCGCGGCAACGGCGGCCCGATTACACCCAGCCGCACCGCAACGGCGCAGAGCCGGGCCAGCACCGTGACGGACGGCTTGATCGGCGTCAGTCGCTTTGCAGCGATCTGCGACCACACGTGATCCAAGGCGGCGACCAGATCGCCATCGACGTCGAGGTCACCAGTGACGTAAGCCTGAGCGGCGCCCAGTTCTCCTGGGCACCAGAGCATTCGACGCAGCGCCGCTGCACTGCGCAACCACACGGCAGGTGCTCCCGCAGGCCCGGCCATGCTGCCGTCCCAGGCGATCAGCCGTACTGGCAGCGCGCCACCGATAACCGGTTCGATGGCGGCTGCCAGCACGGGTGCCACGGCGGTTGCCGCGCCTGCAGAGGTTTCGGTGGGAGACCTCACTGCCCAGGTGGCATTAACACCGTGTCGATCATGTAAACCTGCGCGTTGGCCGTGGGCACTCCGCCGCAGACCAGTCCGGCGTTGTTGACCCTGAGCCCGTTACCGTTGCCGGTCACGTTCACCGCCGCGCCCTGGACGGTGGGGTGTGAGCCGTCGACCTGCGCCGGACTGAGCTGCCCGGGAACGACATGGTAGGTCAGGATGCTCTTCAGCATGCTCGCGTCGGTCTTGAGATGATCGATCGTACCGGCGGGCAGCTTGTTGAACGCGGCGTTGGTCGGCGCGAACACCGTGTACTGACCATTGTTGAGCGTGTCCACCAGATTCACCTGAGGGTTGAGCTGGCCGGACAACGCGGAGGTCAGGGTGGAGAGATCAGGATTGTTCGACGCCGCCACCGCGACCGGGTCCTGCGACATCCCGGCCACCGACGCGGGACCGTCCGGGTGTAGCGCCGCGTAGTCCGCGCAGCCCGCGCCGATCAGATTGGGGGCGGCCGCGGCGGGCGCACAGGTGGCAAGGGCTAAACCCACCGCGGCGGCTGCCGCGAGACCGGTAGCTGGGACCGCCTTGATATGAGTGTTCATCGCGTTTTCAGGCTCCTCATCGTGAATGGCTGACGTGGTTAATTCGGAGCCGAACGCGACGTGGATGGGCCGCGACGCCCATCATCCGTAGGTGAAGGAGAACACTTGGATTCCTTTGCTGGCGCGCACATCGAGCGTTGCCCGGTCCACGTCCTTGGTCGCGACGATCTGGTGTGCCGTCGGTGGACCACTGACCGGCACCGTTGTCGTCTTACCATCGCGGGTCACGCTGAGACTGCCGGTTCCGCCGACAACCATGTAGACGTTCTTGGCGTGGTAGTTCAGCTCGATGCTGGAGGAATCGCTGTCGGCCGTCGCGCCCTGATAGTCGAGCGCCCACGATCCCTGCAAGGCGAACGAGTCGTCGGGCAGCACCGGTGGATAGGCGAAAGTCGCCCGGCCCTCGTCGTACACGCCCGTTCCGGCATAGTTGGTCATCTTGCCGACCCCGAAGTACGTCTCGGGTGTCAGATCGAGGGTCGGCGTGGTGTCGGGCGCGTCAACCGGCGGCGGCAGCGCGACTCCGGGCCGCGCGGCGGCGAGCAGCTCACGAATGATGTTTTCGGTGCCGTTGTAGTCGCCTTCGCCGAACTTGACATGCCGCACAATTCCGCTTGCATCGATCACGTATTCGGCCGGCCAGTAACGATTTCGGTAGTTCGTCCACGTCGAGTAGCCGTTGTCCAGGGCGACCGGGTAGGTGATGCCGAGGTCAGCGATGCCCTTTTTCACGTTGTCGGTGACCTTTTCGAACGCGTATTCGGGAGTGTGCACGCCGATGACTTCGAAACCCTTGTCCTGATAGGCCTTGTACCAGCCTTCGACGTGCGGGATGGCGCGTTGGCAGTTGATGCAGGAGTATGCCCAGAAGTCGATCAGCACCACCTTGCCGCGCAACGCGTGCAGATCGACCGGCAAGGCAGCGGGGGTGTTCAGCCAGGCGGTGATGCCCTTCAGATCGGGTGCCGGACCGCAATTCTCCAGTTGCGCAGAGCCGTTGTGGCAATTCGACAATCCTTTGTTCTGGTCGTTGACGATGCCGCCGAGGTTGAGAGCCTGCTGGACCTTCTGGTCGCCGCCCAACTTGTTCTCCAACGAACTGGTGTAGTCGGGAATCGCCCGCTGCAACACCGCCGGCAGGTTGAACACCAGTGCCACTGCCAGCAGCAGGGTCACGATTCCTGCGATCACCCGGATCTGACGCTGACGACGACGAAAAGCGCTGACCCGCTGGGCAACTCGTTGACCAGCGAGCGCGAAGAACAACAGCGGGACCGCCGTGCCCAGGGCGAAGGACATCGTCAAAATGACAACCGGCAGACCGATGTTCGCGGTGGCTCCGGCCACCACAATCGCGGCCAGCACCGGCCCGGCGCAGGGAACGTAGAGCACGCCGAGCGCCAGCCCGAGACCGAATCCACTTGCTCGCGTGCCGATCTGCTTTTGCGGGATGCGGGCAAACGGCCGCTCCAGCAGTTGCTCGAAGCGCGGGAAGATCAGCCCGAGGCCGATGGCCATCAACGCGGCCAGGGCCACCCAGCGGATCACGTCCTGCGGCAGATGCAACAGCGACAGCAACGCCGAACCGGCCAGCGTCACCAGGCTGAAACTCAGCACCAGCCCGCCGATCACCCGATATGGCCGCCGCACTTCGCGTTTCGTCGAAACCGCAACTGCGCCGTCGTCGGCGCCCTGAGTGCCCTGAGTGCCCGAGAAGAAGATCACCGGCAGCACCGGCAAGATGCAGGGCGAGATGCCGGTGATCAGGCCACCGACCAAGCCGATCAACGCGAGGGACAACATAGTCAGTATTCGCTACCAGACGCGGCTTGGATCGTTGTGGTTGGTGCATAACCGCGATAAGGCAGCCCGGGGTGACCGGGCTGCCTTATCTCGCGACGATCTGTGAGCGCTACTGGCTGGGCGGCACCAGCACAGTGTCGATCATGTACACCGTCGCGTTGGCGGTGTGCACCCCTCCGCACACCAAACCTGCGTCGTTGACTTTGAGGTCGTTGCCCTGGCCGACCACGTTCAACTCAGCGCCCTGCAACGTCTTGTGCATGCCGTCGACCTTGCTCGGGCTCTCCTGGTCTTGGACCACGTGGTAGGTCAAGATGCTCTTCAACTTCTCGGTGTTCGTCTTGAGATCGTCGAGCGTGGCCGCCGGCAGCTTGTCGAATGCGGCGTTGGTCGGCGCGAAAACCGTGTACTGGCCGTTGTTGAGGGTCTCCACGAGATTCACATTCGGGTTCAACTTGCCCGACAGCGCCGCGGTCAGGGTCGACAACATGGGGTTGTTCGATGCCGCCGTCGCGACCGGGTCCTGCGCCATGCCGGCCACCGACGCCGGACCGGTGGGGTGCAACGCCGCGTAATCCGCACACCCGGATCCGATCAGGTCGCTGGCCGGGGCCGCCGTCTCGCCGGTCATGGCGGGCGCAGCAGAGCTACTGGTCGGCTGCGCGCTGGTCTGCTGAGCGTTTTCGGATTTGTTGCTCGAACATGCCGAGAAACCGACCATCGCGACTGCGGCCAGGCCCACCGCGAGCGTCTTGCTCTGAACGTCCTTCATGCGCTTTGGCTCCTTTGTCAAAGTTGTCGGCGGCACCGCCGCCACCTCGAGGGGATGAGGCATATGTCATTCGGAGCGGCCGGCGCCGTGGATGGCTATCCGACTCCCGTCACCGACATCCGTCGACGCATTCGCTCCGAATACCCGTCGTGCTGGACAAGTCGGTACTGACGATTGCGGTCATCGGCAGCGGTGTTGCCGGACTGACCGCCGCCTACGCACTGTCCGGATCCGGGCGGGTCACATTGTTCGAGGCCGACACCCGACTGGGCGGCCACGCCCACACCCACGTGGTCGACGGCGGCGACGGAACCCCCGTCAGCGTAGATTCGGCGTTTCTCGTGCACAACGATCGCACCTATCCCACGTTGTGCCGATTGTTCGCCGAGTTGGGCGTGACGACCCAGGACTCCGACATGTCGATGTCGGTGCGGGCCGACGGAACCGGGCTGGAATACGCCGGGGCACTTGGCTTTCGCGGACTGTTCGCGTCCCGGCACTCGGTGCGGCCCCGCTACCTGTGGATGCTTGCCGAAGTCCTTCGTTTCCACCGAGCGGCCGGCCGACTGCTGCGCGAGAGCGACGGCGAGGACCTGGAGACGTTGCAGGCGTTTTTACACCGGCACCGATTCTCCAGCTTCTTCGTCGAGCATTTCATCACCCCGCTGGTGGCCGCGGTCTGGTCGTGCGCCGACGACGACGCGCTGCGTTATCCGGCGCACTACCTGTTCCGCTTCCTCGACCACCACGGCATGTTGTCGGTGTTCGGCTCTCCGACGTGGCGCACGGTCGTCGGCGGTTCGGCACAGTACGTGCACGCCATTGCGTCCCGCCTGCACGAGGTCTGCACGGGAAAGCCCGTGCATTCCCTGCGCCGACTACCCGGCGGGGTGCTTGTTGCGGCCGGCGACGACGCCGCACGATTTTTCGACGCTGCCGTGATCGCGGTGCACCCCGATCAGGCGCTGCGCCTTCTCGACCCGCCCTCGCCGTGGGAGCAGGCCGTGCTCGGGGCGATCAGCTACGCGGACAACCATGCCCAGTTGCACACCGACGAGTCGGTCCTGCCCCGGCACCACCGGGTCCGCGCATCGTGGAACTATCTCATCGCGCCGGCGACCGATCAGGTGCTGGTCACCTACGACGTCAGCAGGCTGATGCGAATCAGCGCCAACCGTCGTTTCCTGGTGACACTCGGTGGGCGCGGGCGCGTCGACCCCGCATCCGTGCTCGCCGAGATGACCTACAGCCATCCGCTCTACACAGCGCAATCCGTTGCTGCGCAACGGATGTTACCCACCTTGAACGACGGTGCGGTGGCTTTTGCGGGCGCCTACCACGGCTGGGGGTTCCACGAGGACGGGGCGGCGTCGGGACTGCGCGCGGCTCAACACCTGGGCGCGCAATGGCCGTCGTGCTCGACCGCGAAGGAGGCGATGGCACGGTGACGCCGGCGATCTACCGCACCACTATCACCCACGATCGCGAGACCCCGGTGCGGCACCGTTTCAGGTACCGCAGTTACAGCTGGTACGTCGATCTCGACGATCTACCGTCGCTGCCGTGGTGGCTCCGCCCATTCGCCCGGTTCGACGCCCGTGACCACTTCAACGGGCGCCCCGGCAAATCACTTCGGGACCGCGTCGACGCCTACCTCGTCGACCACGATGCCGCGATGCCCGGCGGCCGAATCACCGCGCTGCTGCACGCGCGGGTGCTGGGTTACGTCTTCAACCCGATCAGTGTCTTCTGGTGCCACGACAGTGCCGGCGAGCTGCACCGGGTGATCGTCGAGGTGCACAACACCTACGGGCAACGTCATGCCTATCTACTGCCGCCGGCCAACACGCCGGTACTGGTCGACAAGAAGTTGTACGTGTCTCCGTTCAACCCGGTGTCCGGGCACTACCGGGTGCAAGCACCGCGCCCCGACCACAACGTGGACGTCGTGGTGTCGCTGCACGGCGACGGTCAGCCGTCCTTCGTGGCGACCCTGCGCGGTACCCGACGGCCCGCGACGGTGAGCCACGTGGCGCGGATGCAGATTCTCGCGCCGCTGGCACCGCTGATGGTCGCGGTGCGGATCCGCGTCCAGGGCATCGCATTGTGGCTACGTCGGCTCCCGGTGGTGCCACGCACGCCGGTCGACAACGAAACGCGCGACACCACAATTGATCCGCAGCGGTGGCCGGCGGTGGCCGTGGTGCCCTCCGGGCCGGTGTCGTCGGTATCTGCGTTGGTGGCCGACCGGCTGCTGCGTCGCGTCGCGGGCCGTCTGCCCGTGCGGCTGGCCTACCCGGACGGCGCGGTTATCGGCGCACGCGACGCGGCCTCACCGATGATCACGATCCACCAGCCGGACCGGTTGGCCCGTCGGATCGGGCGACGCGGACTGATTGGGTTCGGCGAGTCCTACATGGCCGGCGAGTGGGAGTCCGATGCGCTCACCGAGGCACTGACCGCGCTGGCTACCGAAATGGACAACTTGGTGCCTCGCAGCGTGCAGTGGTTGCGGCCCGTGGTCACCGGCACCCAACCACTTTCGGCGACACGCAGTAGGCGACAGAGCCGGCAGGCCATCGCGGCGCACTACGACCTGTCGAACGATCTGTTCGGAGAGTTCCTCGACGAGACCATGTCGTATTCGAGCGCACTGTTCGCCGGCCTGCCGGCGGCGTGGCCGGATCTCGCCGACGCGCAGCGGCGAAAGATCGACCGACTGCTGGACGCGGCACGGGTGGGTCCCGGCACAGAGCTGCTGGAAGTCGGCACCGGGTGGGGGGAACTCTGCATCCGGGCGGCGGCCCGCGGGGCCAAAGTCCGCTCGGTCACGCTCTCCGAGCGCCAGCAATGGCTGGCGCGCCGTCGCGTCGCGGCCGCCGGGCTGTCCGATCGTGTGCAGATCGATCTGCGTGACTATCGCGATGTCGGCGGAAACTACGACGCGGTGATATCGGTCGAGATGATCGAGGCCCTCGGCTTTCACGCGTGGCCGGACTATTTCCGCAGTCTGGATCAGCTGCTGACGCCCAGCGGACGGCTCGCGATCCAAGCGATCACCATGCCGCACAACCGGATGACGGTTACCCGCAATACGCACACCTGGATTCAGAAGTACATCTTCCCCGGCGGGCTGATTCCGTCCACCACGGCCATCATGGACATCGCTGAGCGTGAGACATGTTTGCGCGCAGTCGATATGCTGTCATTTCGCGAGCACTACGCCGAAACGCTCCGACTGTGGCGGGAGCGGTTCATGCAGCGCCGAAAAACGTTGTCGCACATCGGATTCGACGAGGTTTTTGCACGGATGTGGGAACTGTACCTGGCCCACGCGGAGGCCGGCTTCCGGTCGGGCTACCTGGATGTCCACCAATGGACCTTCGCCAAGGGGGCGGCGCCATGATCGCCGACTTCGTCACGGTGTCCGCAGCATCGGCCGTCGCGCTGCTGGTGCTGCACACCATCACCTTCGGCATCGGCCGGCGGATAGGGCGCTACAACGTCGTCGACGTGGCCTGGGGGTTGGGCTTCATCGTCGTCGCGACGGCCGCGGCGATCCTCGGCAGCGGTGACCCGCTGCGCCGGTGGCTGCTGCTGGCGTTGGTCGCGATCTGGGCGTCGCGGCTCAGCGGCTACATCTACCGCCGGTCGCTGGGTCACGGTGAGGATCCCCGCTATGCGGACACGCTGCACGGCGCCACCGTCGGCCAGGTGGTGGTGAAGGTGTTCCTGGTGCAGGCCTTCGCCACCTGGATCATCTCACTACCGCTGCAACTCTCGGCGGTTACCGGCCCCACCCCGCGGCCCTGGCTGGTCGCCACCGTCGCCGGCACGCTGATGTGGCTGACCGGCCTGCTCTTCGAAGCCATCGGCGACCGTCAACTGCGGGTGTTCAAGTCCGACCCCGCGCACCAGGGGCTGCTGATGGATCGCGGGCTGTGGGCATGGACCCGTCACCCCAACTACTTCGGCGACGCCTGCGTCTGGTGGGGGCTGTGGCTGATCACGCTGGCCGGCTGGCGGTCGCTGATTACCGTTCTCTCGCCTGCGCTGATGACATATTTCCTGGTTCGCGTCACCGGGGCGCGGCTCACCGAGAAATATATGCGAGGCCGGTCCGGCTTCAGCGAATACCAGCAACGGACATCGTTTTTCATCCCGCGTGCGCCCCGATCGGCACGATCATGACGGCCGCTATCGCGGAGCGGCTAGGCTACCGGTCGATGAGCGGACCCCGGCACGGCACCGAACTCGACGCATTGCTGCGTCGAGTAGCGCATCGCGACGCCGAGGCGTTCGCCGCGCTCTACGACGCCACCCGGGCCCGGGTCTACGGCTTGATCACTCGCGTGCTGCGCGACGCGGGCTACAGCGAAGAGACCACTCAAGAGGTCTACCTGGAGGTGTGGCGGAGCGCCGCGTCGTTCGACTCCGCCAAAGGCTCCGCACTTTCCTGGCTGATGACCATGGCGCATCGCCGCGCTGTCGACCGGGTGCGCGCCGAACAATCCGCCGGCCAGCGGGAATCACGCTACGGCGCGGCCACCCTCGAGCGACCAAGCGATCTCGTCGCCGAGTCGGCGATAGCCGCCGACGAGCGGCGTCGGGTGACGGCTTGCCTGGATTCGCTCACCGACGTGCAGCGGCAGTGCATCGAAATGGCGTACTACGGCGGTTTGACATACGCCGAAGTATCTCATCGGCTGTCGGCCAACCTGTCGACGATCAAATCTCGGATGCGGGACGCATTGCGCGGGCTCCGCGGTTGCCTGGGTGTGACATGACCAAGCCCGCCGAGTTCGACTTGCTGCAACTGGCCACGCCATACGCGCTGAACGCCGTCTCCGAGACCGAGCGTGTCGCCATCGACCGGCAACGCGCGACTGCACCGCGTGCGGTCGCGACTGCCTTCGACGACGAGGTGCGCGCGGTGTGCGAGACCATGGCCCTCGTGTCCTCGGCGACCGCCAGCGAACCACCGGAGCGTCTGCGCGCGGCGGTATTGGCCAGCACAGCACGCACATCCACAGCACGCACATCTCGTTGGCGCACTGCGATATTGGCGGCAGCCGCTGCAATCGTGGTGGCATTGGCGGCCTTCGGCGCGGGAATCGCGCTGCGACCGGCGCACGCACCGGCGATGGCCGAGCAGATCATGTCGGCCCCCGACATGCGAACGGTGTCGACCCCGATGGCCGGTGGAACGGCAACGATGGTGTTCTCTCGGGACATGAATGGCGCTGTGCTGCTGATGAATAACGTGCCGCCGCCGTCGCAGGGCACCGTCTACCAGATGTGGCTGGTCGGCGACAAAGGCCCGCAGTCGGCGGGCACGATGAACACCGCCGCCATCGCACCGTCGACCACGCACACGTTCACCAGCCTGGACAATTCCAGCGTGCTGGCGTTCACCGTCGAACCTGGCGACGGGTCACCGCAACCGACCGGAAAGATCTTCGCGAAACTACCGCTGACCTGACGGCGGTTCTGGGGATCCGCTAACGTCGCCACCGAGGGGAGGGATTGGCCTGACGACGATCGACACGGATTATCTGGTCGTCGGCGCCGGCGCGATGGGCATGGCGTTCACCGACGCGCTGGTGAACGAGACCGACGCGCAGGTGGTGATGGTCGATCGTGGCCACTCCCCCGGCGGGCACTGGAATAGTGCGTATCCGTTCGTCCGCCTGCATCAGCCGTCGGCCTACTACGGCGTCAACTCCCGCGCGCTGGGCAGCGACAGCATCGACCAACTCGGCTGGAATGCAGGGCTGTACGAGCTGGCCACGGTCGGCGAGATCTGCGCCTACTTCGAGAAGGTGATGCACCAGGACCTGCTGCCCAGTGGGCAGCTGTCCTACTTCCCGATGGCCGAATATCTGGGCGACAGCCATTTTCGCGTCCTGGGCGGCGGCGAGCGCACCGTCAACGTCCGCAAGCGGATCGTCGACGCGACCTACCTGCAGACCACGGTGCCGTCGATGCGGCCACCGGCCTACACCGTCGCCAACGGCGTCGACTGCGTGCCCCCCAACGACATGCCGGCCAACGCGGTCGGTCGCGAGCGATTCGTCATCGTCGGCGCCGGCAAGACCGGTATCGACGCGTGTTTGTGGTTGCTGCGCAATGGTATTGCACCCGAACGGCTGACCTGGATCATGCCGCGCGATTCGTGGCTGATGGACCGCGCCAACATACAGCCCGGCCCGCAGTTCCTGGAGCGGTTTCAGACGGGTTTCGCCCAGCGGCTGGTCGCGATCGAGGCCGCCACGGATGTGGCCGATCTGTTCGACCGCCTGGAGGCGTGCGGCAATCTACTGCGGCTCGATCCGTCAGTGCAGCCGACGATGTATCGCTGCGCGAACGTGACGACGACCGAGCTCGAGCAGCTGCGGCGGATCGGCGACGTCGTCCGGATGGGCCGCGTGCAGAGCATCGAACCCGGCCGGGTGGTGCTGGACGACGGCGAGATCACCGTCGACGGCTCTGCGCTGTTCGTCGACTGCAGTGCCGACGGCCTGGAAAAACGCCCGGCAGTAACGGTGTTCGACGACGGTCGGATCACGCTGCAGAGCATCCGCGGCTGCCAGCAAGTGTTCAGCTCGGGGATGATCGCCCACGTCGAAGCCTCCTACGACAATGACGAGACGCGAAACCGGCTGTGCCGGCCGATTCCTCATCCCAACACCGACATTGATTGGCTGACCACGACGCTCGCCGAGCAACGTAACCAGATCACCTGGTTCGAAGACCCCGAGCTGATGAATTGGCTGTGCAGTGCGCGGCTGGACCTGATGCGGCACATGTACGCCCCGTTGATCGACCAGCCGGAAAAGGTGCGCAGCAAAATCTTCGGCCTGGTCATCGGTGGACTACGCTCGGCCAACGAGAAGCTGGATGCCCTACTGCGCGAACACTTTTCAGCCCTTCCGCAGCCCGCCGAGGCCAGCCACTAGCACACCGAGCAGCACCAGCGCGCCGCCGGCCGCCAAGGTGAAGTCGAGCCAGTCGTGCAGGCTCCGTTCGGCCTGCCCCACCATCACATCGGCGATCCCGCGGATACCGCCGGTGGTGTTGTTCAGCGTGTCGTTGAGTGGGTAACGGGCCAATTCGATCGCGATCCAGCCCGCAGCACCCACAACCAGCGCGGAGATCCCGAGACCGGCCAGCGCCCGGCCACGACTGCGCACCGCGACCAGCGTCAGCAGCGCGAAGAACCCGGTCAGCGCCGCGACGCCGATGCTCGCCCACAGACCCCAGCGGGCCAGCGGGCGTAGCTGCCCTGGTTGCAACACCTTTGGTGTCGACACCGTCACCGGAACCCGGACCGTGTCGGGCACCTTCACGTTGTAGCTCGACAGCAGTTGCTCGAACGCGGAGTCCTTGAGCATGCCGGACAGGTCGACGACCCACTCGTTGCCCTCGGACTGGGTGTGGGCGCCGGTGAACATCCAGTCGTGCGCCAGTCGGTTGGCGTCGGCGAACTGCACCGGAAAGTCGGAGCCGGCGGTGTACTCGGCCGCGACGCCGTGGACTTGCGCCGAGGCGGCGTGACCGCCACCCTGATTGATCAGAACCGTTGCCTTGGTGGCGAGTTCAGCCGCCATCACCGCCTGCAACGTCTTGTCGCCGGCCGCTTTGCGCGCCATCGCCGTGTAGCCGTTGACGTCGACGACGTGGATTTGGGTCCACGCCGTCGGCACGGCGACAGCCAACGCGACCGTGGTGCACAACCACAGCAGTACCGCCAGCGCGAACCGCACTAGGTGGCGACGGGGCGCGGGCGCGACAGCGTGATCGTGGTCATAGCCGTGATCGTAGACGCCGGCTGTCAGTGTCGACGGGTGTCAAGTTTTAGCTGGGTTCGGGAGCGAGCGGCAGCAGGTAAGCGGCCTGGCCGAGGTGCTGGGCGCAATCGTCGATGATGCTGACGATCCGGGCGCTGGCGGTCACCGGCGGATCCCAGTTGCGGTCGACGATGCGTTCCAGATCCTCGGCGGTGACGCCGGCGACGAACTCGCACGTCACCTCGTGCACGGCGTGGTAGTAGCCGGCCAGCAGTTCGATCGGCGCCCGCACCTTGGCCACCTCCGTCGGCCCGTGGCCGTACCCGGAGTCGTTGCGCGGCAGGTCGAGACCGAACCGATCCACCCATCCACCGGCCGTCCACACCTGGTCGACGCCGGCGATCGGCGCGAGTTGGATGTCCTGCACCCGCGCGCTGTGCCAGATCAGCCAGGCGATGCTGTTGGTACGCGGTGACGGACGGTAGTTGGCTTGTTCGTCGGTGAGCCCGTCGGTCAGCTCATCGACATGCTCGATCAGCCGAGTGAAGGCATCGCGCAACAACTCTCGAATCGCGGCATCAGACATAGTCGCGACCCTACCCGTGGTCGATTACGGAAACATCCTGGCATCAGCTACCGACATGGTCGTAGATTATTTAGATGACCTACGACCTGATCATCCGCAACGGCACCATCGTCGACGGGCTCGGAGCTGAGCCGTACGTCGGCGACGTTGCAGTGCGCGACGGCATCATCGCGGCGATCGGCGACGTCAACGGCGCCGGGGCCACCCGCGAGATCGACGCAACCGGTCACCTGGTCACGCCCGGCTTCGTCGACCTGCACACGCACTACGACGGCCAGTCCATCTGGTCGGAGCGGCTCACGCCGTCGTCCGCGCACGGGGTGACCACCGCGGTGATGGGCAACTGCGGCGTGGGCTTCGCGCCGTGCCGCCAAGAGGACCACGACGTGCTGGTCGACGTGATGGCCGGAGTGGAAGACATCCCGGGTGTGGTGATGACCGACGGCCTGCCCTGGAACTGGGAAACCTTCCCTGAATATCTCGACGTGCTGGAAAAAGGCAGGCGTGACATTGATGTGGCTGCGTATCTGCCGCACTCCCCGCTGCGGGTCTACGTGATGGGCCGGCGCGGCGCCGACCGCGAGCCGGCCACCGCCGAGGACCTGGCCGAGATGCGGCAGCTGGCCAAGGAAGCGATCGAGGTCGGCGCACTGGGCTTCGCCACGTCCCGGTTCACCATCCACAAGACCGAAAGCGGTTCTCCGATACCGAGTTACGACGCGGCCCGCGAAGAGATCGAGGAGATCGCGCGCGGTGTCGTCGACGGTGGGGGCGGTCTGCTGCAGTTCGTGCCGGACATCCCGGCAGGCGGCTACCAGCCGGTGCTGCAGACGGTCTTCGACGTCGCCGAGGACTTGCGCCTGCCGGTGACGTTCACATTGGTTGTCGGCAACACCGGCGACCCGACCTGGCCGGACGCCATCACGATGATCGAGAAGGCCAACGCGTCCGGCGGAGACGTCACCGCGCAGTTGCTGCCGCGTCCGATCGGGCTGATCATCGGTCTGCAGCTGAGCGCCAACCCGTTCGTGCTGTATCCCAGCTACCGCGAGATCGCGGACCTGCCGCTGCCCGAGCGCGTCGCCGAGATGCGCAAGCCGGAAGTCCGCGCTCGCATCCTCGCCGACAAGCCGGGCCACGGCCACCCGATCCTCTACGTGGCCCAGATGTGGGACTGGATCTTTCCGCTGACAGACAATCCGAACTACGAGCCGAATCCCGCCGACAGCATCGGCGCCCGCGCCCGGGCCAAGGGCATCAACCCGATGGACGAGGCCTACGACCGACTGCTCGATGACGACGGCCGCGCTATGTTGCTGGTCGCGACCAGCAACCTGGAGAACAACTCACTGGACACCGTCGGCGAGTTGCTGCACCGCGACGACGTAGTGCTCGGCCTCGGCGACGGCGGCGCGCACTACGGCATGATCTGCGACGCAAGCTATTCGACGTACTTCCTGGCGCACTGGGCGCGCGACCGCAAGTCCGGACGGTTCGCGGTGCCCGAAGCCGTGCGGAGGCTGACCTCGGTGCCGGCCCGCGTCGCCGGTCTGGGCGACCGGGGTCGGATCGCCGTGGGATACAAGGCCGACCTGAACGTGATCGACCACGCCGCATTGCAGTTACACAAGCCGGTGATCATCCACGACCTGCCCGCAGGCGGGCGTCGGCTCGACCAGACCGCCGATGGTTACGTGGCCACGATCGTCACCGGCGAGGTGATCGCGGAGAACGGTGTGCCGACCGACGCGCGGCCGGGCAAGCTGATCCGCGGCCGGCAACCGGTGCCCGGGTAGCAGCGCGTCGACATCTCGCGGACCCCGTTGACCGCGCCGTCGTCGGCACCGGAGGCGACACGGGCATCGAAAACGTCCTGCTCTATGGCAGCAGCATCGCGTAACCTCTGCTACCGAAGCCCGAGTGTCGGGTTGATTGATCGACAGCAGTGAAGGAAGTGACTTCTTTGAAGAATCCCGCACGCGCGAAGAATCCCCTACGCGCCGTCTTGCTCGCTATGGCGGCCGCCTTGGCCGCACTGGTGTTCGCATCGCCCGCGCTGGCACACATCAAGGTCTCCGGCACCAACGTTAGGCAGGGTGGTTACGGAGTCCTGACGTTCAGCGTCCCCAACGACTCAGATTCGAACGCAACGGTCGGACTGCGGGTGTTTCTCCCCGAGAACGCTCCCATTTTCGTCGTGAAGGCCGAGCCCAAGCCGGGCTGGACGGTGATGTTCACCGAGAAGCCACTCCCGACGCCGCAAACGGACAACAACGGCACGGTGCATAACACCTTCATTTCTGAGGTGCATTGGGCGGCCGACAACCCGCAGTCGGCGATCGGGCCCAAAGAGTTCGACCAGTTCCGCCTTTACGCCGGCCCCCTACCGAGCCGGAACGCGGTGGCGCTGCCCGCCGAACAGACCTACAGCGACGGGCGCATAGTGAACTGGAATGACGACCCGTTCGCTGGTCCGCCCCAGCCTGCCCACCCGGCTCCGGTGCTGAAGCTGTCGTCGGGGACCTCCGATCTGGACATCTTCACTACCACCGAGACAGTCCAGAACAACACCCCGCTGTGGCCGTCCATCGTCGCGCTGGTGGTTGCGGCTGGGGCATTGTTGCTCGCGATCGCGGCCTTCGTGGTGTTGCGGCGCAAGAACACGACCGCAGGCGCAGACGCAGGTGCAAGCGCAGGCGCAGGCGCAGAGCAGGACTAGAAGCAAAAGCCACCGAGCCCGAGGCGCTGATATGGATTCCCTCGGGCTCGGTGGCTTTCGGCTTTCGCGCCGGAGGTATTAGCTCGACAGCGCGTCGAAGAGCTCGGCCAGCTGGTCCGGTGACACCGCGGTGTTGCACCGGCCGCGCAGGTCAAGCAGCGGCTGGGCGATGCCCTTCAGCTCCAACGCCTCACCGGGATGGCCGAGAAAGTAGCCGCGCACCGACGCCTTCGCGTCCGCCGGCGGCTGATTGACCGCTGCGGTCAGCACGTTGTTGGCATCCGGGTGGGCGTCGAGGTATCCGCTCGCTGAGTTGAGCACCCCGCTGGCAGTGGCCGCTAACCCGCTGGCCGAGCACGGATCGGGCGTGGCACCGGCGGTCGGCGCGACGATCAGACCAAACACGCAGCCAGGGATTACTCCAAACATCGTGCGCCATAACGAATTTCCCACTACGTCGTCCCTTCGTCAGCAAACCATTCGAACGCTCAGTAGATCAGTTACCCAGAAATACGAAAAACCCGGCCCCACACGGGGACCGGGCTTTCCGTTGACTGCGGACTCGAACTAGAAGTCCATACCGCCCATGCCGCCGGTCGGGTCACCCGCAGGGGCGCCCGCCTTCTCCGGCTTGTCGGCCACGACGGCCTCGGTGGTCAGGAACAGCGCCGCGATGGACGCCGCGTTCTGCAGCGCCGAACGCGTCACCTTGACCGGGTCGGCGACGCCCGCTTTGAGCAGGTCCTCGTACTCACCGGTGGCGGCGTTGAGGCCGACACCCGGCTTGGAGTTCATCACCTTCTCCGCGACGACGCCGGGCTCGAGCCCGCCGTTGAACGCGATCTGCTTCAGCGGGGCCGACAGCGCGACGCGCACGATGTTCGCGCCCGTCGCCTCGTCACCGGTGAGCTTCAGGTCGTCCAGCGAAGGAGCCGCCTGCAAAAGGGCCACGCCACCACCGGCGACGATGCCCTCTTCGACGGCCGCCTTGGCGTTACGCACGGCGTCCTCGATGCGGTGCTTGCGCTCCTTGAGTTCCACCTCGGTGGCAGCTCCGGCCTTGATCACCGCAACACCGCCGGCCAGCTTGGCCAGACGCTCCTGCAGCTTCTCGCGGTCGTAGTCGGAGTCGCTGTTCTCGATCTCCGCGCGGATCTGGGCAACCCGTCCGGCGATGGCGTCGGAGTCACCGGCACCCTCGACGATGGTGGTCTCGTCCTTGGTGATGACCACCTTGCGGGCCTGACCCAGCAGCGAGATGTCGGCGGTCTCCAGGGAGAGGCCAACCTCTTCGCTGACGACCTGGCCACCGGTCAGGATCGCGATGTCCTGCAGCATGGCCTTGCGGCGGTCACCGAAGCCCGGCGCCTTGACGGCAACCGACTTGAAGGTGCCGCGGATCTTGTTGACCACCAGGGTGGACAGGGCCTCGCCCTCGACATCCTCGGCGATGATCAGCAACGGCTTGCCGGACTGGATGACCTTCTCCAGCAGCGGCAGCAGGTCCTTGACCGTCGAAACCTTCGACGAGACCAGCAGGATGTACACGTCCTCGAGGACCGCTTCCTGACGCTCGGCGTCGGTGACGAAGTAACCCGAGATGTAGCCCTTGTCGAAGCGCATACCCTCGGTGAGCTCGAGCTGCAGGCCGAAGGTGTTCGACTCCTCGACGGTGATGACACCCTCGTTGCCGACCTTGTCCATGGCCTCGGCGATCAGTTCGCCGATCTGCACGTCGCCGGCCGAGATGGCGGCGGTGGCCGCGATCTGCTCCTTGGTTTCGACCTCTTTGGCCGACTTCAGCAAGGTCTCGGTGATCTTCTCGACGGCCTTTTCGATGCCGCGCTTGAGGCCCAGCGGGTTGGCGCCGGCCGCCACGTTACGCAGGCCTTCCTTGACGAGCGCCTGCGCGAGCACGGTCGCCGTGGTGGTGCCGTCACCGGCAACGTCGTCGGTCTTCTTGGCGACTTCCTTGACCAGCTCGGCGCCGATCTTCTCGTAGGGGTCCTCCAGCTCGATCTCCTTGGCGATGGACACACCATCGTTGGTGATCGTGGGAGCGCCCCACTTCTTCTCCAG
>NZ_JAVKSG010000014.1:0-62089 GCF_039583785.1 Mycobacterium sp. | reverse complement strand
TGTAGACCACGAACCTCCGGGTTCGGCGACGTCTTACACATGACACTGACGTGATGAGCCCAGTCATCGATCAACAATCCGCATGTCTCATGAGACACGCGGATTCTGGAGAACAGGTTCCGTTAGAACCTCCACTACAGCTACCGCGCCATGTTCGCGAAGCGCGACAGGTGCAGCTGGTGAGCGACAGTCACCGTCTTGGTCGGGCCGTTACGGTGTTTGGCCACAATCAAATCCGCCTCACCGCCGCGGGGATCGTCGCGGTCGAACGCGTCGGGCCGGTTCAGCAGGATCACCATGTCGGCATCTTGTTCCAGCGAGTTGTGAGCCGAAATACCTTGTGCGACAAAGTTATTAGTTCCCGGAACGGTTCCATCGTAGACATCGCGTTCGCCAATGCTGCTGATCTCAACGACTTTGTCCCAAAAGACGTCGCTGGTTGCCAGATCGTGTAGTTCGAAATCCTCGAGGAACGCGGCGGCTCGGTGGAGTCGAGCGCGGCTAGGGCAGCGCTTCCGAAGCGTCGATTCGCGGAAGTTGACTCCAATCGCCGCGGCAAAGGCACCATACGACAACTTTCTCCGAGTCAAAGCAAGTCGCACCCGGTCCCAAACTTCGCTTGGGACCGGGTCTGAATTGGCCCTCGGCGACACACCCTCCAAGTTGGCAAGCACTTCCCGGCAGGCGAAATACTTCGGGCCATTGGCGCCAACGTCTCGAAGAAATCGCCTTTGATTGTCGGTGCCGAAGATGTTCACGTGCCACGTATCTCGATATCCGCGCTTGGAGGCGCGATAGATTCGGCAAAAGATTCCCAGGCGCAGCAATAGCTGCGCCACATCGTCGATAAGGCGGCGGCTCGTGGATGCGTAGTAGATCCGACCTTGTCGGCCAACAGAATCCCAACGCACGGATCCGTCGGTGGCCCAGAGGTGGCTCAAGAACAGTGCCACTTGATCATTGGGCGCGGAAAAGATCGCATCGGGCACGAACTTTTCGTAGCTCCGGAGTCCGAACAACCCCAGCTGGTCTAGCCACGCCGCGATCGGATTGCGCTTTCCATGCGTCAGACGGTACGGCGCGGGCAGCCGCAGGGTGGTAACCCGAGTAGCCGCGTAGTCATCGCGCACCGCGGTCACGCCGAAGTGTGCGGCCGCCGTCGATACCGCGGCGCGGTCCTGCTCGTCGATCGAGGCATACCGGATCGGACCTCGCTTCACACACGACCCGTCACCGATCATGTGCGCCAGCAGAATCACCTCGGACTCGGCCATCCGCTGTGTGTCAACGGGTTCGGGAACGCTGCGCGGCACCGCCAAACGGTCGCCAATAGTCAACTCTTCCAACGGTGTCCAGCCATCGAGCGTCATGAACGGATGGTTGCCGGTGGCCTCGACTTCGCGCCCGGACGCCAGCCTCAGCCGGAACACCTCTTTGTGGCCGCTGGGAAAGACGTTCGTCATGGGCCGAGCCACCATCCGTAGCTGCTCGTCCAGTGACCAGACCAGCGGTCGCTCGCCGGTACGCATCAGCTCGCCAAACGTCACTTCCGCGCCCGTATCCGCTCGCAAAATGCGGGTATTCGCAGTAAGGCAACCCGACTCACGAAGGTCGGACAGCATCGGCTTTTTGTCGGTGCGCTGCTCCGGGCCACGGTTCAGCTGGCTGATCGCCACCACCGGGACCTCGAGCTCCTTAGCCAAAAGCTTGAGATGCCTGGAGAATTCCGACACCTCGATCTGGCGCGACTCGACCTTCTTGCCCGACGTCATCAGCTGCAGGTAGTCGACAACAACCAAGCGCAGGTCGGCCTTCTGCTTGAGCCGCCGCGCCTTGGCACGGATCTCCATCATGGTCAGGTTCGGCGAATCGTCGATATACAGTGGCGCCTCACTGATTTCGCTCATCCGCCGCGCCAACCGGGTCCAGTCGTCGTCGCTCATCCGGCCCGAACGCATATCGCCCAGCTTGATCTTGGCCTCCGCGGACAGTAGCCGCATCACGATCTCGGACTTGCTCATTTCCAGCGAGAAGATGACGCTGGCCTTGCGATGCTTGATCGAGCACGACCGCATGAAGTCCAGGCCGAGCGTCGAGTTATGCGTCGGCACCCCGCCTCGTCCGGCCAAATACAGCTGCGCGTCGTTATCCACTTGGACGCAACGCACCGGAACGGTGGAAACCGCGCGCACCGCGTCCACTTGCAGCACCGGCGCCATCAAAGTGGTGCCGCCTGGGCGCACAGAGCGCCCGAGGGATCCAGCCGCGGCGATAGTGTCCAGCCCGCCGAGCAATTGGTCTGTCGCGCGGATGCCGTAAGCCGTCGGCCACTGATGCTCGGCGTCGGCGACGATCACCGTGCCGTCGGAGAACTCGACCTCGTAGCAGGGCCGGCCCAGCATGATCTCGGTCGCGGCGACCACGCGGGTTGGCTGGCCGTCGGCACCGATCAACTCGTCGCCGACCGCGACCTCGCCCATCGTCGTCCAGCCGCCGGGCGTCGGCAGCGGAGTATCGAGCGCCAGCGCCTTGCCGACACCGGGCCTGGCCGCGACGATGATCATCTGCCCTGGGTGCAGACCGTTGGTCAGCTCATCGAGTTCGGTGAACCCGGTCGGCACGCCGCGCGCGATACCGCCGTTGGAGGCGATCGCGTCGATCTCGTCCATCGTCGGCTGCAGCAGATCTTCCAGCGGAACGAAGTCTTCCGACATCCGCCGCTCGGTGACCTCGTACATCTCGGCCTGCGCGCGATCGACCACCTCGGCGACATCGGCACCTTCGGCGCCGGCGTAGCCGTACTGCACCACCCGGGTGCCGGCCTCGACCAACCTGCGCAGCAGCGCCTTCTCCGCGACGATCCCCGCGTAGTAGCCGGCATTGGCCGCGGTCGGCACCGTCGAGATCAGCGTGTGCAGATACGGCGCGCCACCGATCCGGCGCAACAGCCCGCGGCGGTCCAACTCCGCGGCCACCGTCACCGCGTCAGCCGGCTCGCCGCGCCCGTACAGATCGAGGATCGCATCGTAGACGTTCTGGTGCGCCGGGCGGTAGAAGTCGCTGGGCCGCAGCCGCTCGAGCACGTCGGCGATCGCGTCCTTGCTCAGCAGCATGCCGCCCAATACCGACTGCTCGGCGGCTAGATCCTGGGGCGGTTGACGGCCGTAATCCTCGCTCGGAGCATCCGTAACCGGTCGACCCAAATCGTCTACGACAGCCACTGAACTCCCGCCTCCTCCGCGACCTTCGAACGCACATTCGACGTCGATGGCACGACGTTAAGTCACGCCACCGACACCGCTCGACTCAGCCCGACCGCCCGACGTCACCCCCATAACTGGGGGATTCCAGCCCGGGCGGGTCGACGGCCTTCGCCCTCATGACCGACTCGACTCGCGGACGGCGGGACACCACCGCGGGTCGTGTAGCCGATCTTCGAACGCCAGCGTCACCTCACGACAGGACGACGTTAAAGGTTGCTGACGAGGACGCCAAACGCGGATGTTCATAGACCTGTGCATGGTGTGTGCATATCCATCTGCGGCCGTGTTGAGGGGGTGTGGAGAACTTGTGGAGCGATTTCCGCCGGTGCTACATCACTGCAGATAAGCGCACCACATACTTAGGTATCTCATGTGGATGGGAATTCCATCGGCGTGTCGGGCGGGGTTGCCACTTCGGGCGTGTTGTGTTTCGCCGGATCGTTGCCAGCGTTAACGGACGGTAACGTTCGCTAACAGTTACTGACCGGTATGAGTTCGCTGGGCCGACGCCAAAACCCCGGGGGCTGCCGTTTCGGGCTGCCACCGGGGTTACGGATAGGGGCGCTCAGGCCTCGGCGACGACGTCGAGTGAGACCTTCACGTCGACGTCGGGGTGCACGTGCAATGTGATCGGATGGCTGCCGACAGCTTTGATGTGGCTCTTCGGCAACCTCACCACACGCTTGTCCAGGTTCGGCCCGCCGGCTTTGCGGATGGCCGTGACGACGGCGCTCGTGGTGACAGAGCCGAACAGCTTGCCCGAGTCGCCGGCGGTCTTCACCGCGAGCGCGACGGGGCCCAGGCCCTCGATGGCCGCCTTGATCTCGTTGGCGTGCTCGAGGTCACGGACCTGCTTGCTGTCGCGAGCGCGACGGATGTCGTCGGCCTGCTTCTGCGCGCCGCGCGAGGCGACGATGGCCAGGCCGCGCGGCAGCAGGAAGTTGCGGCCGTAGCCGTCCTTGACCTCGACGGTCTCGCCGACGGAACCGAGGTGGTCGACGTCGGCAGTCAAAATGAGCTTCATTTTCTGCTAATTCCGTTCTGCGTACCGCGGTTACCGCGTCGACGAGATGAAGGGCAGCAACGCAACCTCGCGGGCATTCTTGACCGCGATCGCGATGTCGCGCTGGTGCTGGACGCAGTTGCCGGTGACCCGGCGGGCACGGATCTTGCCGCGCTCGCTGATGTAGGTCCGGAGCAACTGGGTGTCCTTGTAATCGATGTCCTGGCCCTTTTTGGAGCAGAACACGCATTTGCGGGTCTTGACCGGTTTTTCCGGTGCCGGACGCCGCTTGGTGGACTTCGCCATGTCTTTCTCTTTCGTTCTGTTGGTGCAGAAAGTTCTTTACAAAATCAGAAGGGGGGCTCGTCGTCGCCGCCGCCGAACGAACCCGATGCCGGGGCGCTGCCCCAGGGGTCGTCGCCGCCGGCGCTGCCGCCGCCACCCTGAGGTGCGGCCTGACGGGATCCGCCGCCGCCGCCGAAGCCGCCACCGCCGCCGCCACTGCGGCTGGCCTTGTTGACCTTCGCGGTGGCGTACTTCAGGCTCGGCCCGATCTCGTCGACCTCGAGCTCGACCACGGTGCGCTTCTCGCCCTCACGGGTCTCGAACGAACGCTGCTTGAGCCGTCCACTCACGATCACGCGCGAACCACGGGTCAGGCTCTCGGCCACGTTCTCGGCGGCCTCCCGCCAGATGCTGCAGCGCAGGAACAGCGCTTCGCCGTCCTTCCACTCGTTGGTCTGACGGTCGAACATCCGCGGGGTCGACGCCACGGTGAAGTTCGCGACGGCCGCGCCGGACGGCGTGAAACGCAGTTCGGGGTCGGCGGTCAGGTTTCCGATAACCGTGATGACAGTGTCACCAGCCACTGAGACCTCCTAGGTCCGTACGGGTCAGCTCAGAATCGGCGAATGCTCTACAAAGGTCACGCTGAGCCTACGCAACGGCTCAGACGTGCTGCGGTCATTCGCCAACAGGCAACATCATCAGTGCTTGTCGGTGCGCATCACCTTGGTGCGCAGCACCGACTCGTTCAGGCTGAGCTGACGGTCGAGCTCGGACACCGTCGCGGGGGCGGCTTTGAGATCGATGACCGCGTAAATGCCCTCGGCGTGCTTGGCGATCTCGTACGCCAGCCTGCGTCGACCCCAGATGTCGACCTTGTCCACAGAGCCGCCGTCTTTACGGACGACGTTGAGGAAGGTCTCCAGCGACGGAGCAACGGTGCGCTCGTCAAGGGTGGGGTCGAGGATGACCATGACTTCGTATGGACGCATGGGAACCTCATCACCTCCTATGGTCGTTTGCGGCCACGGCTCATTTCTCCGTGGCAGGAGGGTCGCCTGCGTCGGCAACCGTCCTAGGCTACCGGACGGTGGCCGGGCTTGCGAAATCCGGCACCGAGCGCGACTACGTCGCCGCGACGGGTCGCCGCAGCCCGAACGGTCGCAGCCAATCGGGAAGCCAGTTCGGCGGCGCATCGGCGGCGCGGTCGAACACTCCGCCGGCCGGATCGTCGACCCGCCCGCCCCAGTGGACCAGATCGTCCCCGGGCCGATAGATCTGGCGGACCACCAGCGCGCACAGCAGCAGCACCGCGACATCGCGCAGCAGCACCGTCGTGGTGAACCACTGCTCAGGCAGCCCGCGATCGGGCACGCTGTACAGGTAGTACATCCGCGGCACCCAGACCAGCGCGTCAATGGTCATCCACGCCAACAGGATTCGCCGGTGCGGCAACGCCAGAACCGCCAACGGCACCAGCCACAGCGAGAACTGCGGGCTCCACACTTTGTTGGTCAACAAGAACGCGGCCACCGCCAAGAACGCCAACTGCGCCAGCCGTGGTCGGCGCGGCGCGGTCAGTGCGATGTAGCCGATTGCCGCACAAGACAATCCGAACAGTGCCAGCACCACCATATTCAGGTTGTTCGGCGGCTGCCACAAACCCAGGTCCGTATCGAAGCCCCGCCAGCCGGTGAACGACTTGACGACGTTGTAGAGCGAATCCATGTCCTCGCCGCGTCGGGCGTTGAGCCGGAAGAATTCCGACCAGCCGCGCGGAAAGAGCACCAGCACCGGCAGGTTCACCAGCAACCACGTCACCACCGCCGCGGCCCCGGTCCGGGTCGGCTCGCGGAACCGTCCGGTCCGAACGCTCAACACCAGCAACGGGCCCAGCAGCAACAGCGGATACAACTTGACCGCGCCGCCCAGACCGATCAGCACCCCCGCCAGCACCGGCCGCCGTCGCGCCCAGGCCAGCAGTGCACCGAGCGCCAAAGCCGTTGCCAGCGCGTCGAAGTTGGTGAAGATCTGAAAGATCACCAGCGGCGAGGCCCCTACCAGCGCGGCGTCCCACACCCGCCGCCCGGCCAGGCCGGCAGTGGCCCACAGTGTGGCCAGCCAGGCCAGTGCCAACCCGAGCGCGGAAACGTCGAAGAACACCACCACCTCGGCGATCACCGGCAGCGGGATCATCCTGCTCACCGCCGTGTAGGTCTTGGCCAACGACATCGACACGTACTGGTACATCCCGGTGAGAACCGGATACTCCATGTAGCGCAGCGCCGGCGTGCCGTCGTAGCGGGTTTGCGGTTTGCCGCTGCCGTCCTTCTCGATCCAGCTCGACTTGTATGGAAATCGGCCCTCGCTCAACAACTCTGCGCCGTAGAGCGGCACGGTGTCGGAGTAGCAGAGCTCGTAGTAGGCCCGCTGGTTCTGCCAGTTGGCGACGCGCTGGTCACCCGGCCCGGCGCCGATCGTCTGCAGGCACGGCGCCTTGGTCGACCAGCCCAACGCCAGGAACACCAGCGCGATCAGAAACATCACCCGCAGCGGCGTCAGGACCCTGGTGCGGCCGATGATCGCGTGCCGGCCCACCGGGCCGCCCACGACGTTCGACAGCGCTGCGCCGAGAAAATCGCTGCGGCTCGGGCAATCCCGGTCATCGGCGGAGCGCAGATCGCCGGCCAATCGGCCCGGTGAGATGTCGACACGATCGGAGACGGTCACGGCGGGGGCGGCGGTCCCGGCTCGGGCGCGCCCGGCGGCGCCGGTGGCGCGGGCGCCACTGTAACAGTGGTCGGCGGACCGATCGGAATGGTGATGCCCGGCGCGATCTCCAGCGTGGGCTGGATGACCGTCAGCTGTGGTGGCGGCGGTGGCGCGGCCGGAACGCCGGCAAATCCGCCGATCTCGGTGGGTTTGGGAAACGGCTCGTTGTTGGTGCCCTTCAGGGCGCCGTCCATCGTCGCCTTCCAAATGTCCGACGGCAGACCGGAACCGTAGACCGCCGCGCCGCCCCTGGTAACCAGCGGAATGTCGCCGCCCACGGTGCCCACCCAGACCGCCGTCGACAGCGACGGGGTGTAGCCGACCATCCAGGCGTCCTTGTCGGCGTCGGTGTCGCCGAACTGGGTGGTGCCGGTCTTGGATGCCGACGGCCGGCCGCCGGCCAGGGCGTGTCCGCGCGAGTACGCCGCGATCGGCTGCATCGCCGCCGTCACGTTGTCCGCGACGTCCTTGGGAATCCGCTGCTCGCCGGAGTTATCGGAGTTGGTGGCGTCGAAGAGGACCTTGCCCTCGGAGTTGACCACCTTCTGCACGAAGTGCGGGCGGTGATAGATGCCGGAGTCCGCCAGCGTCGCGTAGGCCGATGCCATGTCGATCGGACGAGTTTGATACTGGCCCAGCACAATCCCGTTGTTGGGCGGGCCGCCCTTGCCGTCCTCGGACAGCGTGTGCGAGACACCCGGGAAGCTGCCGGCAACGCCGGCCTGGTGCGCGGCTTCGGCCACGTCCTCCGGGCCGTTCTTCAACTTGAGCATCAGCCGGTAGTAGGAGGTGTTCAACGATCGCTTCAGCGCCTCGGCGATATTGCAGACCCCGCAGCCCTCGCCTTCGACGTTGGTGATCTTGATGCCGTTGACCGTCAACGGCGAGCTGTCCACCTGGTAGCCCAAGCCGATGCCCTGCTCGAGCGCGGCGATCAACGCGAACACCTTGAACGACGACCCGGTCTGCAATCCGGCTTGCGCGAAGTCGAATCCGTGCGCATCGTCGCCGCCGTAGTAGGCCTTCACCGCGCCGTTGTGCGGGTCGATCGACACCACCGCGGCCCGCATGTCGGCGTTCTGACCGGCCAGGTATTTCGCCACCGCGTGCTCGGCGGCCTGCTGCGCCGTCAGGTCGATCGTGGTGGTGACCTGCAGTCCCTGGGTGTTCAGCGTCTGCTCGTCGATGTTGAACAGCTCGAGCAACTCTTTGGTCACCTGCCGCTGGATCAGCCCGTTGGGTCCGGTGGTCTGGTTCTGCTCGCGGGCTCGTTCGGGCGGCACGGTCGGCGGGAACTGCTGGGCTGCGCGGTCTTTCGCCGACAAGGCGTTGTCGTCGACCATCCCGTCAAGCACCCAGTTCCACCGCTCCTGGGCGCCCTCCCGGTTGATCGCCGGGTCCAGCGTGGACGGGCGTTGGATCAGCGCGGCCAGCAGCGCGCCGTCGGCGACGGTGAGTTGCTCGACGGGTTTGTCGAAGTAGGCCCGCGACGCCGCGGAGATGCCGTAGGCGCCCCGCCCGAAGTAGATGATGTTCAGATAGGCCTGCAGCACATCGTCTTTGGACCACTCGCCGGACATCTTGGTCGCGATCACGAGTTCCTTGGCCTTGCGGACCAGGCCGCCGAAACCGGCGCGCTGTGATCCCACCAATGCGTTCTTGACGTATTGCTGGGTGATCGTCGATCCACCCTGGGTGTCGCCGCCGAAGATGTTGTTCTTCACCGCTCGGGCGAACCCGGTGAACGAGAAACCGGGGTTGGAGTAGAAGTTGCGGTCCTCGGCGGCGATCACCGCCTGGCGGACGTGCACCGGCACCTGGTCGATGTTGACGTCGACTCGGTTGCCTTCAGGCGGAACGATTTTCGCCAACTCCGAACCGTCGCTGGCCAGGATCGTGGAGACCTGGTTGGTGCGGATATCCCCCGGCTTGGGGATCTCGACGATTGTGTAGGCCATCGCGAAGGTGACGATCGGCAGCAGCAGGATCACGACCGCGCTGAGGTAGACCCCGCGCCGGACCCACGTCGAGTTGACGTGCCGCGCCCACTCCGGGCGCAATGGCTTCTTGCTCGGCGGCGATTTGGCGTCCAGTGCGGCCGAGGCCATCTCCATCGGGTCACGCCGGTCGGACCGCGACGTCGGCCGGCCGTCCAGGGCGGCCTTCACGGCGTCGATCGGGTCCTTGAAGCGGTCCGGTGCGTCGTCGGTGACCGGCGGGAGGATCGTGGTCAGCCGGTCGTCCGGGGGAACCGGTGGCCGGGACGAAGAGCTCCGTCGCGGCTGTTCAGACCCGCGGTCGGCCCCTGACCCTCGCGGGTTGTCAGCGGCTGAGTGGTCTTGCTGCCCTTCGCTATTCACTGGCCGTGCGGGCACCGTCGCGCGCCGTCCGGGTGCTGCGTGACTTGCGCGCCGGACGAGCCGCGGGTGTCGCGCCGAGCACATACGACTTGACCAGGTGATTCCAGCTGCAGGTTCGGCATACCTCCACAACATGTACGGAGAACTCGTCGAACCGCGACGCCAGCAACACCAACTCTTCGGCCGTCCGCGCAGAGCCCGACACCGCGCCGAGGTGGTCGCCGAACACCCACGACACCAGCGTCAGCTGCTCCTTGCGGCAGATCGGGCACATGACCGAGCTGACCTTGCCGTGGAATTTCGCCGCGCGCAGCAAGTAAGGGTTGGCGTCGCAGACCTCCGAGACGCCGGTGCGGCCGGAGTAGACCTCAGCAAGCAGCGACCGACGCCGAAGCGCGTAGTCCACCACCTGTCGCTGCAACCGCACGATGACCAGAGTACGTCCGCGCGGCCGGTTCGGAGCGGTAGGCCGGTCACGTTTCCGAGCCACGCAGCGCCTGCTGCAGCCGTGCCCGGCAGGACCCGTCGTCAACAGGCACGCGAACACGCTGATTCCAACCGGCTTGGCCCCCTGGCGACCAGTGGTTGAACGGCGCGAGAACGGCAGCTGGAATCCCAAAGTAGCGCCGAATATATCGGCCCGATACTATTACCCGAGACTGTTAGGCGACATAGCAGCGTCGCACTCAATCGAGCAAAGGAGGTGCCTCGGTGCTTGAGCTCGCCATCCTGGGACTTCTGCTCGAGTCACCTATGCACGGCTACGAGCTGCGGAAACGGTTGACCGGTCTACTCGGAGCGTTCCGGGCGTTCTCCTACGGGTCCCTCTATCCCGCACTGCGGCGGATGCAAGCCGACGGATTGATCGCCGAGAACGCCGCCCCGGCCGGAACGCCGGTGCGTCGCGCTCGGCGTGTGTACGAAATGACCGACGCGGGCCGGCTGCGCTTCAGCGAGCTGGTGGCTGACACCGGACCGCACAACTACACCGACGACGGGTTCGGCGTGCACCTGGCTTTTTTCAACCGCACACCCGCCGAAGCGCGGATGCGCATCCTGGAGGGCCGTCGCCGCCAGGTCGAAGAACGACGAGAAGGTCTGCGTGAAGCAATCACGCGGGCCACTAACTCATTGGACCGCTACACCCGCCAGCTGCACCAACTCGGGCTGGAGTCCAGTGAGCGTGAAGTCAACTGGCTCAACGAGCTGATCGCGGCCGAACGTGTTGCGCAACGCAGCGCCGAGCAGGCCTAGAGCCGAAGAAATCCCCCCGAGAAAGAGTCAAGGAGAACGCCGTATGAGTGAGCACAAAGCGCAACGGGCGCAGGGGGCACAGCCCGAGGTCCGAGTCGCCATTGTCGGCGTCGGCAACTGCGCGTCCTCGCTGGTACAGGGCGTCCAGTACTACTACGACGCTGACGAGAACAGCCCCGTGCCCGGCTTGATGCACGTGAAGTTCGGCCAGTACCACGTCCGCGACGTCAAGTTCGTCGCCGCCTTCGACGTGGACGCCAAGAAGGTCGGCTTCGACCTGTCCGAGGCGATCTTCGCGTCGGAGAACAACACCATCAAGATCGCCGACGTGCCGCCGACCAACGTGACGGTGCAGCGCGGCCCGACGCTCGACGGCATCGGCAAGTACTACGCCGACACCATCGAGGTGTCCGACGCCGACCCGGTCGACGTGGTGAAGGTGCTGCGCGACACAGAGGTCGACGTGCTGGTGTCCTACCTGCCGGTGGGTTCGGAAGAGGCCGACAAGTTCTACGCCCAGTGCGCGATCGACGCTGGTGTGGCGTTCGTCAACGCGCTACCGGTGTTCATCGCCTCCGACCCGGTGTGGGCTCAGAAGTTTGTCGATGCCGGCGTGCCGATCGTCGGTGACGACATCAAGAGCCAGGTCGGTGCGACCATCACGCACCGCGTGATGGCCAAGCTGTTCGAGGACCGCGGTGTGCAACTCGACCGCACCATGCAGCTCAACGTCGGCGGCAACATGGACTTCCTCAACATGCTCGAGCGCGAGCGCTTGGAGTCCAAGAAGATCTCCAAGACCCAGGCCGTCACGTCGAACCTGCAGCGCGAGTTCAAAACCAAGGACGTACACATCGGCCCGTCCGACCACGTCGGCTGGCTGGACGACCGCAAGTGGGCCTACGTGCGCCTCGAAGGCCGCGCCTTCGGTGACGTGCCGCTGAACCTGGAGTACAAGCTCGAGGTGTGGGACTCGCCGAACTCGGCCGGCGTCATCATCGACGCGGTGCGGGCGGCCAAGATCGCCAAGGACCGTGGCATCGGCGGACCGGTGGTCGCGGCGTCGGCGTACCTGATGAAGAGCCCGCCGCAGCAGCTGCCCGACGACATCGCCCGGACCCAGCTCGAAGAGTTCATCATCGAGGGCTGATTACTGAGTTGTGCCGAATGTGCGGTGGGGTCGCTTCGCGCGGCGCCACCGCACTTTCGTTGTGCGGCCGTTTCTGGTGTTGTGCGGCCGTTTCTGGGGCATGTACCGATGTGCCCACCTCGTAGCGAATTCGGGGCATACACCGACGGATTTCGCTCAGAGCGGGCAAAAAGCACACCCCCGAGTTGTGGTGACGGGAGTGACGAGCACGCTATGTCCTTTAGTGTCGAGAGCCATGACCGACATTGCCGACGACGAGCTGCTGAGGCTGTCCGAATTCGGTCTGCTGGCCGAAAACGCCGAGCAGGCCGGCGTGACCGGTCCGCTGCCGCCGGTGCGGCGGGTCGAGGCCGGCGGCATCAGCGCGCTGCAGTGGGGCGAGGAGTCGCCGCGGGTGGTGTTCTTGCACGGCGGCGGGCAGAACGCGCACACCTGGGACACCGTTGTCGTCGGCCTGGGGGTGCCCGCGCTGGCGGTCGACCTGCCCGGCCACGGGCATTCGGCGTGGCGCGAAGACGGCGACTACTCGCCGCAGAACAACGCCGCCGCCATCGCACCGGTCATCGACGGCCTCGCCCCGGAGGCCGAACTTGTCGTCGGCATGTCGCTGGGCGGGCTGACCGCGATCGGGCTGGGGGCGATCGCGCCACAGCTGGTGCGCGAACTCGTGCTGATCGACGTCACGCCCTCGGCGATGAAGCGGGTCTCCGACATGACCAAGGAACAGCAGGGCACCGTCGCACTGCTGCAGGGTGAACGAGAATTCCCCAGTTTCGAGTCGATTCTCGCGATCACCACTGCCGCAGCACCGCATCGCGACCGGAAGTCGCTGCGGCGCGGGGTTTTTCACAATACCCGCCAGCTCGACAACGGTAACTGGACCTGGCGTTGGGACACCATCCGGGAATTCCCCGACTTCGACCGTCTCTGGGATGACGTCTCGGGGCTGTCGGTCCCGGTCAGGCTGGTGCGCGGCGGGGAGTCGCCCTTCGTCACCGACGAGGACGCCCACGAACTGGCCGGGCGGGCACAGCAATTCCAAGGCGTCCGGACCGTGCAGAATTCGGGCCACTCCGTGCAGAGCGACCAGCCACTGGTACTGACTGAGATCCTGCGCGGCGTGCTCGCCGGCGAGTCGCCGCCCGCGCCTACCGTGGGGGCATGACCGAATTCTTGGCCGCAAGCCTCGGACCTTGGTCCGGGGTGAGGCCATCCCGCATGTCGCCGGGCGCAGCCCGGCGTTCAAAGAGCGCGTGGGCTTGGCTGTCGGTGTCGGACCTACCGGCTATGCTTTGCGCGGGTTCGCAGGGCAGGACATCGCCTGGGGCCGGAACCCGAGCAATACCAACTCGCGAGGCCGCTGGCAAGGCAGGTTGTGGCGCCCGCAAGGGACAGAGCGAGTCGGCCCGAACCGCCTTCAGCGGGCGGCCTACGGCGGCGCGGCTTGCCGCGCCGAGACAGCCGGACGCTGCGCGGAATCCTCCGACTTCAGTTGGGGGAAATGTCAATTCCCCCGACTATCGCAAGCTGGGCGACGCCGAACAGCTGTGCCGGTGGCGTGATCGGGCATGACCGCCAGCGCGTCGAAACTTGTTGCCCTGCTGGCTACTGTCCTGCTGACCTACATCCTGGCCCCGATCGCACCCGCCACCGCGGACAACAACCTGTGCAAGCCGGTGGGCAAAGACGGCGCGGTCGCGCTGCCGCGAAAACTGGCCACCGCCAACCGGCCGCGAGAGGACAAGTACACGACCGCCGATGTGGAGCCGTTGAGTTCGGTGGACATCAACGCGCTGGGCCTGCGCACACCCGGGACGCTCGTCGTCGGCACCCAGTCGGGTGGCCCGCCGACCAGCTGCCTGAACAGCGCCGGACGCTACACCGGCTACGACAACGAGTTGCTGCGGGCGATCGCCGCCAAGCTCGGCCTGCAGGTCGTCTTCGCCGGTACCGAATTCGCCGGCCTGCTCGCCCAGGTCGCGTCGCGGCGCTTCGACGTCGCCTCGTCGTCGATCATGGCCACCGAAGCGCGCCGTCGCACAGTCGGTTTCACCAACGGCTACGACTTCGGTTACCTGTCCCTGATCGTGCCGTCCGGTTCGCCGATCGACGGCTTCGACGACTTGGGGCCCGGACAGCGAATCGGCGTCGTCCAAGGCACTGTCGAGGAGGCCTACGTCGTCGACACCTTGCATATCGAGCCGGTGAAGTTCCCCGACTTCACCGGCGTCTACACCAGCGTGAAGACCCATCAGATCGACGCCTGGGTGGCGCCCGCCATGGAGGCCGCCGACGTGATGCGGCCGGGCGACTCTGCCGCCGTCGCCGGCTACACCTTCGGGCTGGGCAACTTCGTGGCCTACGCGGTGTCAAAGGACAACCAGCCACTGATCGCGGCGCTGAACGCCGGCCTGGACGCGGTGATCGCCGACGGGACCTGGTCGCAGCTGTACACCGACTGGGTCCCGCGACCGTTGCCGCGCGGCTGGCAACCGGGGTCGAAATCGGCGCCGACGCCGCATCTTCCGGACTTCGCGGCGATCGCCGAACGCAATCACCGCACAATCGACGAGGCCGCGCCGCCGAAGTCGACGCTGACGCAGTTGCGGGATTCCTTCTTCGATTGGGACCTCTACAAGCAGTCCATCCCGGCGATGGTGACCACGGGCCTGCCGAACACGCTGTTGCTGACGGTGAGTTCGGGTGTGATCGGGTTGGCGCTCGGCATTGGGCTGGCCGTCGCCGGGATATCGCGGGCCCGGTGGCTGCGTTGGCCGGCGCGGATCTACACCGACGTCTTCCGCGGCCTGCCCGAGGTGGTGATCATCCTGCTGATCGGGCTCGGGATCGGCCCGATCGTGGGCGGTTTGACCGACAACAACCCTTATCCGCTGGGTATCGCCGCGCTGGGGCTGACCGCGGCGGCCTACATCGGAGAGATCTTCCGCGCCGGCATCCAGAGCGTCGAGCCCGGGCAACTCGACGCCGCCCGCGCGTTGGGGCTGAGTTACCGCGCGTCGATGCGGCTGATCGTGATTCCGCAAGGGATCCGACGGGTGCTGCCCGCGCTGGTCAACCAGTTCATCGCGCTGCTCAAGGGGTCCGCGCTGGTGTACTTCCTGGGCTTGATCGCCGGCCAGCGCGAGCTGTTCCAGGTCGCCCGTGACCTGAACGCGCAAACCGGCAGCCTGTCGCCGCTGGTCGCCGCCGGCGCCTTCTACCTGATGCTGACCATCCCGCTGACCCACCTGGTCAACGTCGTCGACCATCGGCTTCGGCACGGCAGACCGGCCGATCCGCAGGCCTTGCCCACCAGTCAGGAGATCATATGACCAGCTCAGTATCCCTGGAAGGCAAGGGAATTCACTTGGCCTTCGGGCGCGACACGGTGCTGCGCGGCGTCGACATATCCGCCCCCGCCGGCAACACCGTCGCGGTGATCGGGCCGTCCGGGTCCGGGAAGTCAACCCTGCTGCGCACGTTGAACCGGTTGCACGAGCCAGACCAGGGCGACATTTTGCTCGACGGTGAATCGGTGCTGAGCGACGACCCCGACTTGGTGCGTCAGCGGATCGGCATGGTGTTTCAGCACTTCAATCTCTTCCCGCACCGCAGCGTGCTCGACAACGTCATGCTCGCGCCGCGCAAGCTGAAGCGCCTGTCCCGTGACGCGGCCCGCGAATCGGCGCTGGCCCAATTGGACCGGGTCGGCATGAAGCACAAGGCCGACAGCCGGCCCGGGGCGCTGTCCGGCGGCCAGCAGCAACGCGTCGCAATCGCGCGGGCGTTGGCGATGGAACCGCAGGTGATGCTGTTCGACGAGGCGACCTCGGCACTGGATCCCGAACTGGTCAAGGGCATCCTGGCGCTGATCGCGGACCTCGGCTCCGACGGCATGACGATGCTGGTCGTGACGCATGAAATGGCCTTCGCCAGGTCGACCTCCGACACCGTGGTGTTCATGGACCACGGTCGGGTGATAGAAACCGGCCCGCCGGCGCAGGTTTTCGAGGCCGCGGAAACCGAGCGGCTGCAGCGCTTCTTGTCACAGGTGCTGTGAGAGCGCAACCCGAATGTGGGCCTCCGAACAGCAGACAGGTTAGACTGACGAACTATGGCGGAAACTGAAGCCACCGTGCCCGAGCTCACCGAGCTGGCGGAGGGACTTCACCGTACGCTTTCCAAGCTGTTTTCGATCCTGCGCCGCGGCGATCCCAGCGCCGGTGCCGCGACGGCCAACGACCTCACCCTGGCACAGCTGTCGATCTTGGTCACTCTGCTGGATCAAGGCCCGATCCGGATGACCGACCTGGCCGCTCATGAACGCGTTCGCACGCCCACCACGACGGTGGCGATCCGTCGGCTGGAGAAGATAGGCCTGGTCAAGCGCTCGCGGGACCCGTCGGACCTGCGCGCCGTGCTGGTCGACATCACCCCGCGGGGCCTGGCCGTGCACCGAGAGTCGCTGAGCAACCGGATCACCGCCCTGGTCACGCTGTTGAGTCAGCTCAGCCAGCCTGAAGTGGACGCGCTGACCGCGGCGCTGGCGCCGCTGGAGCACCTGGCTGCCAGCGAGGCGGCTGCACCGGCCGCCGCGACCAACGGCGGCGCGACCGCGTAAGTCGCTGTCGAGCTTGGCTACTCTGGCAGCCATGCGGACCGCACTCGTCACCGGCGCCAGCCGCGGGATCGGCGCCGCGATCGCCGCCGCCCTGGCACCGACACACACTCTGGTGTTGGCCGGGCGACCGTCGCCTGCGCTACAGGCCACCGCGGAGCGGCTCGGCGCCACGGCGCTGCCGCTGGATGTGACCGACACCGACACCGACACCATCGCGGACGTCACCGCCGCGATCGGTGCGCTCGACGTGCTGGTGCACAATGCCGGCGTGTCGATTCCCGGGCGCATCGCCGAATCGACCGTCGAGCAGTGGCGCACTACGTTCGACGTCAATGTCGTTGGCGCGGTGGCTGTTACACTTGCACTGCTGCCAGCGCTGCGACGCGCCGCGGGGCAAGTGGTGTTCATCAACTCCGGGTCGGGCCGCAGAGCGTCGGAGAACATGGCGTCGTACTCGGCAAGCAAGTTCGCGCTGCGCGCGTTCGCCGACTCGTTACGGCTGAGCGAGCCGGCGCTGCGGGTCACCACCGTCTACCCTGGCCGCACCGACACCGACATGCAGCGGGAGTTGGTGTCTTTCGAGGGCGGCGAATACGACGCCGAGCGATTCCTGCGGGCGGACACCGTCGCCGCGGCGGTCGCACAGGCGATCCACACGCCGCCCGACGGCCATCTGCACGAGGTCATCCTGCGGCCTCGCGGCTGACGCGCATTTCCCGCGAAGTAGAAGCCAGGGTGGTGATTTTCCGTTATGCACAACCCTGGCTTCTGGCTGGCACCCTAGACGACCAGGTTGACCATCTTTCCGGCGACCACGATCACCTTTTTCGGTGTGTCGCCGGCCAGGAACGCCTGCACCTTCTCGTCGGCCAGCGCCGCGGCCTCCACCGCATCGGCATCGGCGCTGGCGGACACCGTGATTCGGCCGCGGACCTTGCCGTTGACCTGCACCGGATACTCGACGGTGTTCTCGACCAGATAGGCGGGATCGGCCACCGGGAACGGGCCGTGGGCAAGCGAGCTCGGATGCCCGAGCCGCTCCCACAGCTCCTCGGCCAGATGCGGCGCCACCGGTGCCAGCATCAACACCAGCGGCTCGACCGCGGCCCGAGGCGCTGCGTCGCGGTGCTGCTTGGTCAGGTGGTTGGTGTACTCGATCAGCTTGGCCACCGCGGTGTTGTTGCGCAGGGCCGCATAGTCTTCCGCGACGCCGGCGATGGTGCGGTGCAGCAGCCGCAGCGTGCCGGTGTCCAGCTCTGAGCGATCGGTCACCCGAGTCTCGCCGGAGTTCTCGTCGACCACCAGTCGCCACACCCGCTGCAGAAAACGTTGTGCCCCAATCACATCCTTGGTGGCCCACGGGCGCGATGCCTCGATCGGGCCCATCGACATCTCGTACACCCGCAGGGTGTCGGCGCCATAGTCGTCGCACATCTCGTCCGGCGAGATCGAATTCTTCAGGCTCTTACCGATTTTGCCGAACTCCTGGAAGACCTCGATGTCGCCGTCCGGCCCGGGATAGCAGAACTTGTCGTCACGCTCGACGACGTCGGCCGCCGTCACGTAAGCACCGCGGGAATCGGTGTAGGCGAAGGCCTGGATGTAGCCCTGGTTGATCAGTCGCCGGTAGGGTTCGCGGGAGCTGACGTGGCCGAGGTCGTAGAGCACCTTGTGCCAGAACCGTGAATACAGCAGGTGCAGCACCGCATGCTCGGCGCCGCCGACATAGAGGTCGACGCCACCCGGATCGTCCGGTCCGTGCTCGGCCGGCCGTGGGCCCATCCAATAGGCCTCGTTCTCCTTGTCGCAGAACCGGTCTGGATTGTGCGGATCCGTGTAACGCAGCTCGTACCAGGAGCTGCCGGCCCACTGCGGCATGACGTTGGTGTCGCGGGTGTAGGGCTTCAGCCCGTCGCCGAGGTCGAGTTCGACGTTGACCCAGTCGGTTGCCTTGCCGAGTGGAGGCGACGGCTCGCTGCCGGCGTCGTCGGGGTCGAACAGCACCGGCGAGTAGTCCGGCACGTCCGGCAGTTCGACCGGCAGGTCGGCGTCGTCCAACGCGTGCGCGCGGTCGTCACTGTCGTAAACGATCGGAAACGGCTCGCCCCAATAGCGTTGCCGCGCGAAAAGCCAGTCGCGCAGCTTGTACTCGATGCTGCCCCGGCCGTGGCCGTCGGACTCCAGCCGCGCGATGATGGCCTCCTTGGCTGCCTCGACCTCGAACCCGTTGAGGTAGTCGGAGTTCACCAGGACGCCGTCGCCGGTGTAGGCCGCTTGCGAAACATCGCCACCAACAATGACTTCCACGATCGGCAGGCCGAACTCGCCGGCGAATTCCCAGTCGCGCTGGTCGTGTCCGGGGACGGCCATGATCGCGCCGGTGCCGTATCCGGCCAGCACGTAGTCGGCGATGAAGACCGGCACCTGCTCGCCGTTGGCCGGGTTGGTCGCGTAGGCACCCAGGAAGACACCGGTCTTGTTCTTGTTCTCCTGTCGCTCAAGGTCGGACTTTGCGGCGATCGCCTTCCGGTAGGCGGCGACCGCCTGCGCGGGGGTCGCTTCGCCGTAAGTCCAGTGCGAGTCGACGCCGTCGGGCCACTGCGCCCCGCCCAGGGTGTCGACCAGCTCGTGTTCGGGCGCCAGCACCAGATACGTTGCGCCGAAGAGGGTGTCCGGCCGGGTGGTGAACACCTCCAGGTCGCCCGCCGACGACGAGAACAGCACCGCCGCGCCGGTGGAACGTCCGATCCAGTTGCGCTGCATGGTCTTGACCTTCTCCGGCCAGTCCAGCACGTCGAGGTCGTCGAGCAACCGATCGGAGTAGGCGGTGATCCGCATCATCCACTGCCGCAAGCGCTTGCGGAACACCGGGAAATTGCCGCGCTCGCTGCGGCCCTCGCCGGTGACCTCTTCGTTGGCCAGCACGGTGCCCAGGCCCGGGCACCAGTTCACCATCGAGTCCGACTGGTAGACCAGCCGGTAGCTGTCGATCACATCGGCACGCTCACCCGCTGACAACGTCGACCACTCCCGACGATCGTCCAATTGGCGTGTACCAGAGTCGAATTCGGTGATCAGCTCGGAGATCGGGCGGGCTTTTCCGACGGCGACGTCGAACCACGCGTGGTAGATCTGCAGAAAGATCCACTGCGTCCACTTGTAGAAGTCGACGTCGGTGGTGGAGAAGCTGCGCCGGTTGTCGTGGCCGAAACCCAGCCGGCCCAACTGGCGTCGGAAGTTGACGATATTGGCTTCGGTACGGGTGCGCGGGTGGGTGCCGGTCTGCACGGCGTACTGCTCGGCAGGCAACCCGAAAGCGTCGAAGCCTAACGCGTGCAACACATTACGGCCCCGCATCCGGAAGTAGCGGGCATAGACATCGGTGGCGATGTAACCGAGCGGATGGCCGACGTGCAATCCCTCGCCCGATGGGTAGGGGAACATGTCCTGGACGAACATCTTGGCGTCGGGGTCCTGGAAGAGGTCGGTGCCGTCCGTCGGCGCCAGCGAGCCGACCGGGTTGGGCACGTTGAAGGTCCCCTGCCTGGTCCAGTTGTCCTGCCAGGTCGCTTCGATGCGGCCGGCCAGGTCCGCGGTGTAGCGGTACCGCGGCGCGTCGGGGTCGGAGTCGGTCACGCCCAACAGGTTATAAGGGCGGTGTCGAGCGACCCGCCGACCACCGACGGTCTCGGTTGGATTGCAGACCGGTCAGGGGTTCATTCCAGGTGTGTCAAGGGTCGGTTGCAGCGCTGGAAGCCGCTGCTTGTCCCTGGTTACAGTCGATTTCTGCGTCTTCGAAACACCCGGGCAATCTCGGAAGGACCGACCCTCATGAAGCACTTGTCCCGTAGCTGGCGAGTAACGGTCGCGGGGCTTGCCGTCGGCGCCGCCGGTGTGTTGGGCGCTGCGGGCCCCACCGCGTCGGCCGACCCGGTGTTTCCGCCCCGGCCCGCTCCCGCTCCCGCTCCGATCCCCGCACCCGCACCGCAAGCCGCTCCCGGAGCGCTGGGCAACCCCGGAGCGCTGGGCAACCCCGGAGCGCTGGGCAACCCCGGAGCGCTGGGCAACCCGATGCCGGGGCTGGCACCGCAGGCCGCACAGCCCGGGCCCGCGGTCGCCCCCGCCGCCGCGGAGCAGCCGCCCGCTGCCGCGCCGCCGGCGCTGGTGCCGGCCACCGCTGGGACGCTGCGCGACTTCTTCACCAGCAAGGGCGTGCAGATGGAGCCGCAGAAAGCCGCCGGCTTCACCGCGCTCGACCTCGTCCTGCCGGTGCCGCAGGGCTGGACCCAGGTTCCCGACCCCAATGTGCCCGACGCGTTCGTGGTGATCGCTAATCGCCGCAGCCCCAGCCTCTACACGCCCAACGCCCAGCTCGTGGTGTACCGGCTGGTCGGCGATTTCGATCCGCACGAGGCGATCAGCCACGGCTACATCGACAGCCGGCAGCTGCCCGGCTGGCGTGACACCGACGCCTCGCTGGTCGACTACAACGGCTCCCCGTCGTCGCTCATCGAGGGCACCTATCGGCAAAACGAGATGATGCTCAACACCTCGCGGCGGCACTTGATCGTCGCGTCCGGACCGGATAAGTACCTGGTGTCGCTGGCCGTGACCACCGAGGCTGGCGGAGGCGTCGGCGAGGCGCAGGCCACCGACGGCATCATCAACGGCTTTCGGGCCGGACCGCCGGGGTCCAACCAGCCCGCGCCGCCACCCCCGGCAGCCGCGCCGCCGGTCGCCCCGCCGCAGGCAGTCGCCGCGCCGATCGCGCCGCCGCAGGCCTTGGCTCACTAACACCGGCGCTGCACCGGACCCGGACGCCTCGTATGGTGTCCCCATGCTCATCGCAGGAGTGCTGTGCGTCGGCGTGGCGGTGGTCCTGGCCGTTCTCGGGTTGCGGTCGCTGGCTCGTCCCGCCGGCACCAGCACCGTCGGGCTGGTGATGCGATCTGTCGCGCCCCCACAACTGGCCGCCGCAACCATGCTGGCCGTCGCCGGAGCGGTGGCCCTGGCCGCACCGGCGGCCACCGCGCTGACTGTCGTCTGCGTCTGCATCGTCGGTGCGCTGGGCACCGTCGCCGCCGGGTCGTACCAGACCGCGCGGTTCGCACTGCGTCAGGACGAGTCCGCGGGAAGTTGCGCCGGCACCTGCGCGGCCTGTGTGCTCAGCTGCCATTGAAGCGCCGCCCACCTGCGTTCTGACATCGCGGCTGAAGCGCGGGCCGTCGAAGCCGCCCTGGCCGCCACCAGTCGAACTTTCCGTCGGGGTCGCTACCCGGGCGACGAGTACTCGGCGGCCCGCAACAAGTCCTGGAGCGCGGCCGTCAGTCGTCCTTCGACGAATGCTGCGCCGGTTGCTCGATCACCTGGAAGTCGGGGTCTGTCATCGTTACCGGGCCGTTGTCGGTTTGGTGCGCCTTGCCGGTGATCCGCAGCACCTGGCCAGGCTCGACATCCGTCCCTTTCCGGCCCGGTGTGAACGTGACATGCAGATCGCCGCTGTCGTCGCCGATCACCACCGAGCGGAATGTCCGTCGGTGCTTGGTGACGTCCTCGACTCGACTGACCCGGCCCTGCATGGTTGCTTGGCGCCCCGGGATGAGGTCATCCACCGCGGTCACGGTTGACGGCTGTTCGGGATGTTCGTATTGGTCGACAATGTGGCTGTCGCTTCGCAATATCCGCGCTTCCAGCCTGCCGAACCGATCAGAGATCCGTTGCCCCAATCTCCCGGGAAAAGCGTCGTCGATGCGGGACTGCACGTCATACGGCACGACTGTGGCAGCGGCGTCCGGGATCCGACCGACAGCCCGCGCGATCTTCTCGGGCGTGCGGTCGTGCAGGAATCGCCCGGGCAGTGGCGCATACATCCGGTGCGGCAATAGCACGGTGACGTTGGTGTCGACGTGTTCTTCCAGTGCGGTGATGACCAACTCTTGCACCGCCCGGTTGATCTGCCGGTCTGGGCAGTCCACCAACCGCAGCGGGACGTCCAGGCGCAGGTAGTCCCAGCGCTCTTGGACCTGCCCGGCATAGGTCGCGTCGAGCACGAAATGTACCGCCGTCATCTCATCCGCGCGCAGGCCCCTGCCATAGCGCAGGGCTTCGAGCACCGCGAGATCGGCCGAGTTGACCAAGACGAACACCCGGTGCCGGGCGTACCTGGTCAATTCAGGACGATCGTTTCGGAACGCTTCCAAGATCGCGGCCTCGGACCGGTACTCCCGATTGGACCGCATCAACGCCAGCACCAGCACCGGGAAGACGACCACGACCAGCCACGCGCCTTCGGTGAACTTGGCCACCGCGAAGATGCCTACGACGACAGCCGACATGACCCCGGCGGAAAAGTTGATCACCAGTTTGCGTCGCCACCCGCGCTCATGGCGCGAGAGATGGTATTTACTCATGCCGAAGCCGGCCATCGCGAAGCCGGTGAACACCCCGATCGCGTAAAACGGCACCAGGGCACTGACCGATCCGCCGGTGGCCACCAGCAGCGCCACCGCCAACACCATCAGCGCGACGATGCTGTTGGAAAAAACCAGACGATGGCCGCGTTTGCTCAACTGTCGCGGCAGGAAACGGTCCCCGGCAACGAAATTGGTGAGTGCCGGGAAACCGTTGAAGCTGGTGTTGGCTCCGGTGAACAGGATCGCTGCGGTGGACACCTGGACCAGGACATACAACGCCTTGCCGATCCACCCGTTGCCGAACACGGCTTCGGCGATCTGGGAGAGCACCGACGGGTAGCCGGCGAGATACGGGCTGGCGTGGGTGGTGTACGCGAGGTAGGCGACGCCGGCCAACAGGAAACCCAGGATGCACGCCATCACGGTGAGCACCCGGCGGGCGTTGCGGCCCTGCGGCTTTCGGAAGAGGTCGACCGTGTTGGAAATCGCCTCCACCCCGGTCAGCGACGAGCCACCGTTGGCGAACGAGCGCAATAACACCAGGATCGTGGCGCCCATCACCAGACCGCTGCCCTGATGCACCGGCACGGCCCCGGCCAGGTGCTCGGGGTGATATTTCGGCAGGCCCCAGAAAACGTCGCGGATGACGCCGGTGACGATCGTCGCCGTGATCATCACCACGAAGGCGTAGGTGGCCATCGCGAACGGCCGGCCCGCTTCGCGCAGCCCCCGGAGGTTCGCGAAGCAGATGAAGATGACGACGGCGACGGTGATCTCCAAGCTGTAGGGGCCGAGCGTGGGCCATCCCGACACCACAGCCACGGTGCCCGCCGCCGCCTGCACCGCTACCGTCACGACATAGTCGATCAGCAGTGCCGCGGCAGCCACCTGGGCCACCCGCGGCCCGAAGTTCTCCCGCGCGACGATGTACGATCCGCCGGCGCGGGCGTAGGTCATCACCACCTGCCGGTAGGACGCCGACACCAGCGTCAGAATCACCAAGATGACGCCGGTGATGGGCAGCAGCAAGACGAATGCGGCCAGCCCGGCATGCGGCAGCAATTCGAGCAAAGTCTGCTCTGCGCCGTAGGAGGTCGACGAGATCGCATCGGGTGACAGCGCCCCTAGTGCGACGGGGTTCGACAGCTTCTCGGATTTCAAGGCGTCAGTGGTCAGCGGCTTGCCGAGAAACACCCGCTTCATCACATCCGAGAAGGACCGCGGTATCTGTCGTTCACCGGCCGTTATCGTCATGTTTTCTGCTTTACCCCTCCAAGCGCGTCCAAAAACGGCAGCCGTTCACCAGGTGACGGCCATTTTCGATGGACGTCGGCGGCGCTAGCGTAGGAAGTCGTGGACAGGTTCGTTGACCTGACTGGACGGGGGTCCAGGGATCTTCATCCTGCCGCCGTAGGACCTGTTCCCAGCCAGCCGCAGCATCGTCAGTGAGCCGCCCGTTCCCACGAAAGGCGCGGATTTGATACCCGTCACCTACACGATCTTGTTGCTGTGCGGCCCGGCAACGGCCATCGCTGCAATTTGGGGGGCTGAGCGCGTCGGGGTGCCTTACCCGATCTTTTTGGTTGGCGTCGGCGTCTTCCTCAGCTGGTTTCCGTGGACCCCGTCCCCGGAAATTTCGCCCGAAGTCGTCTTCTATCTGTTCCTGCCGCCACTGATCTACTATGCGGCGCTTTTTGTAGCTCCCGACGAATTGCGCAGGCATGCCCGGCTTGTCGTCCTGCTTGCGGTCGGATTGGTGCTGGCTACCACGGTTGCGGTAGCAGTCATCTTGACCGGCCTCATCGGGCTGTCGTTTGTGGTGGCCCTCGTGACGGGCGCCATTGTGGCGCCAACGGACACCGTTTCGGCCACCGCGGTCTTTCGCCGACTGAACGCGCCGGAGGAACTCACGACGATCATCGAGGGCGAGGGCCTCACCAACGATGGGTGCGCTCTGGTGCTCTATACCGGCGCCGTGGGCACCGCGGTAGCGGGGGCAGTACACCCGGGCCACCTCGTCCTCACGCTGCTGTTGGGACCGGTGGGCGGCGCGGCCCTTGGTCTCGCTATTGCCTGGTTGATGGTGAGGGTGCGGCTACGCATGAACCATCCGGCGCTGGAAATCACCGTCTCTTTGGCCACGCCGTACTTCACCTACGCGGCCGCCGACGCCGCCGGCATGTCAGGAGTTCTGGCCACCGCCATCGCCGGCATCTACGTCGGTGCTCGGATGAGCGACATCTATTCGCCGGGTGCCCGCCTACAAGCACTGGCCTTCCTCGAAGTGTTGGTCTTCCTGCTCAACGCGGTGCTGTTCATTCTGGTTGGTATCCAACTTCACCGACAAGTGCACTGGTCGGCGCCGAGCAGACCGATCCCGCACCTGCTGTTGACGTTAGCGGTGGTATTTGTCGCTGTGGTCCTGATGCGGTTCCTATTCACGCTGCTGGGACCGATTCTGGAGAGGTCGCGCGGTCAACCGGTAGAGCCGAGTCGATGGCGGCAGCGCGTCGTCGTGGGCTGGGCCGGCATGCGCGGCGGTGTATCGCTTGCCGCCGCGTTGGCCGTTCCCTTGCGTCGCGCGGACGGCTCACCCTTTCCCGATCGTGACCTGGTGATCCTGATAGCGGGGGCGGTCGTCCTTACCACTCTGGTGATACAGGGCGCGAGCCTTCCTTGGTTGCTGCACCGGCTCGGGCTGCGGCTCAAGGGTTTCCAGGGCGAAGAGACCGCAGCCCGCCTGCGCGCAGCGTGTGCCGCTCTGGAGTGGTTGGACGCACAACTGCCCAGCGATGAGCGCGCCGATGACACCGCAGAGTCCTTGCGCGCCCTCTACGCGGCGAGGGTGCGGCGCCTGCAAATGACCGCCCCGTCTCATCATGAGTCGGATGCCGCTGAAGGTGATGGCGATGAACGGCGCCGTTATCTGGCGTTGCGGCTCGAGATGCTGGGCGTCGAGCGCACAGAAGTGCTGCATGCTCGGCGCGAAGGACGCATCAACGCGTCAGTATTGCGTTCCATCGAAAGGGGATTCGATTTGGAGGAATCCCGCCTCAGTAGCCTTTGATGCACCGCATCCCTGCGCGAGAGTTGGCTGCGGCGCTGGCCCCGAGCGGAGCGTCGTGGCATGACTATGTTCCATCGTGTTCGCCCCGATGCGCTGCCGGCATTGTGCCTAGCGCTCGACTCGACCCGGCGCGCCCCCGATTAGTTGCGGCTGACGTCGATCGGGTGGGTGGCCAGCATCGACAGCGGCTGCGGCTGACGTCGCAGCACGCGGCCCCAGAGGTCCACCCGCGGCTCGACGAGGACGTCAGAAGGCAACGCCGACAACACAATCCAGTCGTCGCGCTCGATCTCGCCCTCTAGCTGGCCGATCGTCCAGCCGGAGTATCCGGCGAAGATGCGGACGCCTTCCACCGCCGGGGCGATCACCCCGGGGTCGGCGTCCAGGTCGACCATCGCCATCCGGCCGGCCACCTGGCGCAGCCCCGGCACCTCGTCAGCAGGGGCGCCGATTCGCAACACCGCCAGGCAAAGCGCCGCGTCACGTTTGACCGGTCCGCCGATGAACATCGTCTTCGGCTTCGACGCCAGCTTGGCCCACTGCGGCAACACGTTGTACACGGCGGTCTCGCTGGGGCGGTTGAGCACCACCCCCAGCGTGCCGCCGTCGTTGTGCTCGACAATGTAGATCACGCTGCGGCGGAACGTCGGCTCGAGCAGATCCGTATTCGCCAGAAGCAAGGTGCCCGCCCGCACTCGGTGTGCGGCAGGGGCGATGAAATCCTCTGGGTCCTCGGGCTGCGCCACTCCCCCATCATGGCATCCAAGCCCGACGGCCATGGTCATCAAGTGCTCCGCTGGACGAGAATTTGTAGTGTTGTAGCTCCGCGCCCCGGACACCGCCTGGGCCATGGGAAGCAGGTTCCGTGACTCATCCGCGCGCGCCGGTGGCCGCCTGGCACTCGGTGCGGGCGCTGCCCGATTTCTGGCGGCTGCTGGAACTGCGACTGGCGAGCCAATTCGCCGACGGCCTCTTCCAGGCCGGGTTGGCCGGAGCGCTGCTGTTCAACCCCGAGCGGGCCTCGAGCCCGCCGGCCATCGCGGGCGCATTCGCGGTGCTGTTTTTGCCGTACTCGCTGCTCGGCCCGTTCGCCGGCGCGCTGATGGACCGCTGGGACCGTCGGCTGGTGCTGGTGTCCGCCAACATCGGCCGGGTGCTGTCGGCGGCGCTGGTGGGAATCTGCCTTGCGCTGGGGGTCCGCGACGTCCTGGTGCTGTGCGGCGCGCTGGTGGTCACCGGCCTGGCCCGCTTCGTCTCGTCGGGCATGTCGGCCGCGCTGCCGCATGTGGTGCCGGGCGAGAAGGTCGTCACGATGAACTCGATCGCGTCAGCGGTCGGCGCGATCGCGGCGTTCCTCGGCGCGAACTTCATGCTGGTGCCGCGCGAGCTGTTCGGGTCCGGCAACGCCGGCGCCGCGTCGACCATCTTTCTGGTCATCGTCCCGTTGCTGATCGCGCTGCTATTCTCGCTGCGGTTCGCCGACCACGTGCTGGGACCCGACGACACCCAGCGCGCGATCCACGGGTCGGTCGTCTATGCCGTCATCACGGGTTGGCTGCACGGCGTGCGGACCGTGCTGGATCGTCCCACCGTCGCGGCCACGCTGGCCGGGCTCGCCGCGCATCGGATGGTGTTCGGCATCAACTCGCTGCTGGTGCTGCTGTTGGTGCGCAGCGGCGACCCGGGCCCGGTCTCGGCGCTGGGCAACGCGATGCTGTTCGTCGCCGCGGCCGGCACCGGATCATTTCTGGCCAACCTGGTCACGCCGGTGGCCGTGCGCCGGTGGGGGCGTTTCGCCGCCGCGAACGGCGCCCTGGCGATCGCCGCCGTCGTCGAGGTTGTCGGCGTCGGTCTGCAGCTGTGGGTGCTGGTGGCGGGTGGCTTCCTGCTCGGGGGTCTGGGCCAGGTGGTCAAGCTGTGCGCCGACACCGCGATCCAGCTCGACGTGGACGACGCGCTGCGCGGGCATGTGTTCGCCGTGCAGGACTCGCTGTTCTGGGTGTCGTTCCTGGCCGCGATCACGGTGGCGGCCTTCGTCATGCCCGACGACGGGCGCTCGCCGGCGCTGGTCGCGGCCGGCAGCGTCGTCTACCTCTGCGGCCTGGCCGCACACGTCGTCATCGGGCGCGCGGCGAATCGTTAAGGTACCCAGATGACCGACCTCTGGCAGATTGTCGACGACCTGAGTGCCGAGAGTGACGAGCTGGACGCGCTGGTTACGCCGCTGGCCGACGATCGCTGGACCACGCCGACACCCGCCGCGGGGTGGACGGTGGCGCATCAGATCGGGCACCTGCTGTGGACCGACCGCGCCGCGCTGATGTCGGTCACCGACGCCGACGCCTTCGCCGGTGTGGTGACGACCGCGTTGGAGGACCCGATCGGGTTCGTCAACGCCGCCGCCGACGAGCTGGCCGCCGTTCCGCCGGCCGCGTTGCTCGCCGACTGGCGGGCGACGCGCGTGCAGTTGCACGACGCGCTCTTGAGCGTGGACGGCGGGCGCAAGCTGCCGTGGTTCGGCCCGCCGATGAGCGGGCCGTCGATGGCGACCGCCCGGTTGATGGAGACCTGGGCACACGGCCTGGACGTCGCCGACGCGCTCGGCGTCACCCGGCCCGCGACGGCCCGGCTGCGTTCCATCGCCCACATCGGCGTGCGCACCCGCGACTTCGCGTTCGTCATCAACGAGCTGCCGCCGCCGAGCGAGCCGTTCCGGGTGGAGCTGTGCGCGCCCGACGGCAGCACCTGGACGTGGGGACCTGTCGAGGCGGCGCAACGGGTCACCGGGTCGGCCGAGGACTTCTGTTTCCTGGTCACCCAACGACGCCCGCTGCGGGATCTGGACGTGACCGCCGTCGGCGACGACGCCGCGCACTGGCTGACGATCGCGCAGGCGTTCGCCGGTCCGCCTGGCCCCGGCCGGTAGCCAGGGACCTACGTTTCGGGCGGCAGCGCGCTGGCGGCGTCGGCGGCGCCGTCCCCGTCGGTGTCGGTCAGCTTGACGTCCCACCGGCCGTCACCGTCGGTGTCGACGTAGCCGGTGACGCCGTCGGGCCCGGTGATCAGCGCGCGGTCGGCCAGGCCGTCGCCGTCGCTGTCCAGAAAGCGGACACCCTCGGCGCCGAACTCGGTCAGCGGTGCGCCGGTGTGCTCGACACCGTCGAGACCGAACCAACGCAGGCCGGTGGCCGGTCGCGGCGGCCGTTCGGCGGCGACCGCCCAGGTTCCGGTGCCGTCGTCGGTGAAATACCGCTCTTCGGCGCCGTGTACGTCGAGCACGGCGTGGTCGGCGATGCCGTCGCCGTCCAGGTCGGCCAGCGCGTCGTCGGCCAGACCGTCGTGATCGACGTCGAGGGCGACCGCATCGAGGCGGCCGTCGCCGTCGAGGTCGAGATCCGGGCCGCGGTCCCACATGTTCGCTGCGCCGTCACCGGCGCTCAGGCAGTACTCCATGCCTGATCCGACGGGCGCCGACGGCTACCGGTTCCCGCGCGCTGCCCACCACGACGTCAGCTCGGCCGTCGCCTCCTGGTGGGTCAGCGGTCCACGGTCCAGGCGCAGCTCCTTGAGGTAGCGCCACGCCTGGCCCACCTGCGGACCCGCCGGGATGCCGAGCAGCTCCATGATCTCGTTGCCGTCCAGGTCAGGGCGCACCCGCTGCAGGTCTTCCTTGGCGGCCAGCTCGGCGATCCGTGTCTCCAGCTCGTCGTAGTTGGCCTGCAGCCGGGCGGCCCGCCGCTTGTTGCGGGTAGTGCAGTCGGCGCGTACCAGCTTGTGCAGCCGCGGCAACAACGGTCCCGCATCGGTGACGTAGCGCCGCACCGCCGAGTCGGTCCAGGTGCCACCGCCGTAACCGTGGAACCGCAGGTGCAGATAGACCAACTGCGAGACGTCGTCGACACGCTGCTTCGAATACTTCAACGCGCGCAGGCGTTTTCGGGTCATCTTGGCGCCGACCACCTCATGGTGGTGGAAGCTGACCCCGCCGTCGGCTTCGTGGCGGCGGGTGGCGGGCTTGCCGATGTCGTGCAGCAGCGCCGCCCAGCGCAGCACCAGATCCGGCCCGTCATCTTCCAGCGCGATGGCCTGCCGCAGCACGGTCAGCGAATGCTCGTAGACGTCCTTGTGCTGGTGGTGCTCGTCGATGGCCATCCGCATGCCGCCGACGTCGGGCAGCACCACATCGCCCATCCCGGTCTGCACCATCAGGTCGATGCCGGCCACCGGATCGGCGCCCAGCAACAGCTTGTCCAGCTCGGCGGCCACCCGCTCGGCGGTGATCCGCTCGAGCTGCGGGGCCATCTCAATGATCGCCTCCAGCGCCCGCGGCGCGACGCTGAAACCCAGTTGCGAGACGAACCTTGCGGCGCGCAGCATCCGCAACGGATCGTCGCCGAACGACACCGAGGGCGGCGCCGGGGTGTCCAGCACACGCGCCCGCAGCGCCGCCAAACCGTTCAGCGGATCGACGAATTCAGCTGCCCCAGAGGCGGTTACGCGTACCGCCAGCGCGTTCACGGTGAAATCGCGGCGCACCAGGTCGTCGTCGAGCGAGTCGCCGAATCGGACCTCCGGGTTGCGTGACACCCCGTCGTAGCGGTCGGCCCGAAACGTGGTGATCTCCAGGCGCTGACCGTTCTTCTCGGCGCCGATGGTGCCGAACTCGATGCCGGTGTCCCAGAGCGCGTCGGCCCAGGAGCGCAGCAACTTCTGCAGCTGCTCGGGGCGCGCGTCGGTGGCGAAGTCCAGATCGTTGCTCAGCCGCCCCAGCACGGCGTCGCGCACCGAGCCGCCGACCAGATACAGCTGGTGTCCGGCGCCAGCGAACAACGCGCCGAGCTCGCGCAGGACGGCGGCGTGACTGTTCAACGCGACCGCGGCGGCGGCCAGCAGCTCGGCATCCTCGGCATCCTGGGGCACGGGAAGCAGACTAGTCCGGCGACGCGCCGCCGCCGAGGAGCCCGGCAATCCGGGCTAACAGCCCGATCCCGCAGCTCACTACCGGCGAGTGCGCCCAGCCCGTCCGAGTACGCCAGCTACTATCGCTTGGGTGTCCGACGGCGAAAATCCGCAACCGCGTCGGCGTCGGGGGAGGCGCCGCGGTCGGCGCTCGGCAGGGTCAGGCGAAGCGAAATCCGGCATCGAGCCGCCGACCGCCGGCACGCCCGCCAAGCCGGCGAAGGCCGGCCCGCGGCGTCCGGCAAGCCGAGGTGTGGAACGGCTGCGGACCGTGCACGAGACCTCGGCCGGCGGATTGGTCATCGACAACATCGACCGTCCGAGAGCAGAGCAGGTCGCTGCGCTGATCGGTCGCGTGGATCGACGCGGCCGGATGCTGTGGTCCCTACCCAAGGGCCACATCGAACTCGGTGAGACGGCAGAACAGACCGCCATCCGGGAAGTCGCCGAGGAGACCGGGATCCAGGGCAGCGTGCTGGCGGCGCTGGGCCGCATCGACTACTGGTTCGTCACCGACGGCCGGCGGGTGCACAAGACCGTTCATCACTATCTGATGCGTTTCTCCGGCGGCGAGCTGTGCGACGAGGACGTCGAGGTGGCCGAGGTGGCGTGGGTGCCGATCCCCGAGCTGCCGTCCCGGCTGGCCTACGCCGACGAGCGCAAGCTGGCCGAAGTGGCCGACGAGCTGATCGACAAGCTGCAGAGCGACGGCGAGGCCGCGCTTCCGCCGCTGCCGCCCAGCACGCCACGTCGGCGTCCGCAAACCCATTCACGCACCCGCATCCGCCGGGCTGACGAGCCCGTCCGGGGCCGCAAGAACGGTCGCGGTCCCGGGCCGTAGCCGCCGATGACGATGCAGAGCAATGTGAGGTGGGGGCGCCGCCCGCGTGCGAGGACGACCCGCGGGTCGGCGGCGCCGCGACTCCGGTGGGGCGCGTGGGCGCGCCTTGTGGCAGTAGCCGGGATGCTCGGCGTCGGCGTCGTCCCGACCGCCGCGGCGGGTGAGCCCGGCGCCAACCCGTTCGTCCAGGTCCGGATCGACCAGGTCACCCCGCAGGTCGCTACCACCACCAGCGAGCCGGTGGTGACCGTCGTCGGCACCGTCACCAACATCGGCGACCGGCCGGTCCACGACGTGATGCTTCGCCTGGAGCATGCACCAGCGGTGCCCACGTCGCTGGGCCTGCGCACCAACCTCGACGGCGACACCGACCAGTACGAGGCTGCGATGGACTTCCAGACGGTCTCCCACGAGTTGCCACGCGGCCAGCAGACGGCGTTCACGCTGACGGCCCCGATGCGCTCCGCGACCAAGCACTCACTCGAGATCGACACGCCCGGCGTCTACCCGTTGCTGGTCAACGTCAACGGCACGCCCGACTATGGCGAGCCGGCGCGCCTGGACAACGCCCGCTTCCTGCTGCCCGTGCTGGGTGTGCCGGCGGATCCGCTGGACACCTCAGGGGACGCGCTGGGTGCCGTGATCGCGCCCGACACCGCCAGACCCGTCTCGGTCACCATGCTGTGGCCGCTGGCCGACCGGCCGCGCCTGGCGCCCGGCGTCCCCGGCGGCACGATTCCGGTACGACTGATGGACGACGAGCTCGCCACGTCGCTGGCCGGCGGCGGTCGGCTGGACGTGCTGCTGGGCGCTGCGGAGTTCGCCACCAGCCATGCCGTCGATCCGGACGGGGCCGTCGGCCGCTCGGTATGCCTGGCCGTCGACCCCGACCTGCTGGTCACCGTCAACGCGATGACCGCCGGCTACGTCGTCTCCGACTCACCCGCCGGCCCCGCGCAGGAGCCCGGCACCCCGACCCACCCCGGGATCGGGCAGGCAGCGGCGACCACCTGGTTGAACCGGCTGCGGGATTTGGCGCACCGGATGTGCGTCGCGCCGCTGCCCTACGCGCTAGCCGACCTCGACGCCGTCCAGCGGACCGGCGAACCCGGCCTCGGCGTGACCGCCACCAGCGGGGCCGGTGACATCGTCGACCAGATCCTGGGGGTCGCCGCGGTTCGTGGCGCCACCCTGCTCCCGGACGGCTCGCTGACCCGCCGCGGCGTCGAGCTGCTCAGCGCGAACGGCAACACCGTCGTGATCGCCCCGGCCGACTCCGCCGTCGGCGACTCCGAAGCCCCGCTGCCGCCAACCCCGAACACGGCTCCGCAACGGCTGTCCAAGCAAGTGGTGTTCGCGCCGTTCGACCCGGCCGTCGGTGCCGCCTTGGCGGCCGCCGGGTCCGATCCGGTCACACCCAGCTACCTCAACTCCGCCTTACAGATTCGGCTTCGGCACGACTCGGACGTCGCTCGTCGTCAAGATGCGCTGGGCTCGATGCTGTGGCGCGCGCTGCAGCCGAAGGTCGACCCGCGCACCCAGATCTTGCTGCCGCCGAGCAATTGGAATTTGCGACCCGACGACGCCGGCGCGATCCTCACCGCGTTGGCGACGGCGATCCACTCCGGCCTGGCGGTAGCGCGCCCGCTGCCTACGCTGATCCGCGAGGCGTCGACCGTTGCGGCGGTCAACGGCACTGCGCAACCCGACGCCGGCGCACCTGGCCGGTTCAGCGACGCCGTCGTCGCCAAGATCTCCGCCGAGATGACCCGGCTGGACGGCCTGACCGCAGCCCTGACCACCGACACCCGCACCGGGTTGACCGGCGTGAGCTACACCGCGCCGCTACGCGAAGACATGCTGCGTTCGGTCAGCCAGGCCGACCCGCCGGACACCCGCAACGGGCTGGCTGCCCAGCAGCTGGACGTGGTCGCCCACGTGCTCGACGACCTGTTCGGGGCGGTCACCATCGTCGCTCCGACGGGCTCCTACACGCTGGCCACCGAGCACAGCCCGCTGCCGCTGGCGCTGCACAACGGCCTGGCCGTTCCGATCCGGGTGCGGCTGCACCTGGACGTGCCGCCCGGGATGACCGTGGCCGATCCCGGCGAGATCGAACTGCCACCGGGATACCTGCCGATGCGGGTGCCGATCGAAGTCAACTTCACCCAGCGCGTCGCGATCGACGCCGCGTTGCACACTCCCGGCGGCGTGCCGCTCGGTGAGCCGGTGCGGCTCTCGGTGCATTCGAACGCCTACGGCAAGGTGCTGTTCGCGATCACGATGAGCGCGGCCGCGGTGTTGGTGGCGCTGGCGGGACGACGGCTGTGGCACCGCTTCCGCGGTCAGCCGGACCGCGCCGACCTTGATCGTCCGCCCGACCCGCCGGACGCCGTCGACGCCGGGCAGAACGCATGAGCCGGGCCGGGCCGGGGCCGCAGCGCCACGGCCGCACTTCGGGACCGCCCACCGGGGCGCTGCCGCCGACCGGCCTGGTGTCGTCCCAAGGCTCCCAGCCGCCGGCCCGCCCTGAGCTCTCCGACGCCGCCCTGGTGTCCCGGTCGTGGGGCATGGCGCTGGCGACCCTGGTCAGCCGCGTCACCGGCTTCGCCCGGATCGTGCTGCTGGCCGCGATCCTGGGCGCCGCGTTGTCCAGCGCCTTCACCGTGGCCAACCAGCTGCCGAACCTGGTCGCCGCGCTGGTGCTGGAAGCGACGTTCACCGCGATCTTCGTGCCGGTGCTGGCCCGCGCCGAAAAGGACGACCCCGACGGCGGGGCGGCGTTCGTGCGCCGCCTGGTGACGTTGGCCACCACCGTGCTGCTCGGCGCGACGCTGCTGTCGGTGGCGGCCGCGCCGCTGCTGGTGCGGCTGATGCTGGGCCGCGACCCGCAGGTGAACGAACCGCTGACCGTCGCGTTCGCCTATCTGCTGCTGCCGCAGGTGATCTGTTACGGCCTGTCCTCGGTCTTCATGGCAATCCTCAACACCCGCAACGTATTCGGGGTGCCGGCCTGGGCGCCGGTAGTCAACAACGTCGTCGCGATCGCCACCCTGGGCGCCTACCTGGCGGCACCGGGACAGCTGTCGGTCGATCCGGTGGAAATGGGCAACGCCAAGCTGCTGATCCTCGGCATCGGCACCACGCTGGGCGTTTTCGCGCAGACGGCCGTGCTGGTGGTGGCCGTCCGGCGCCGCCGCATCAGCCTTCGCCCGCTGTGGGGCATCGACGCCCGGCTCAAGCGCTTCGGCGCGATGGCCGCCGCGATGCTGCTCTACGTGCTGATCAGTCAGATCGGACTGATCGTCACCAACCAGATCGCAAGCACCGCAGCCGCTTCCGGGCCGGCCATCTACAACTACACCTGGCTGGTGCTGATGCTGCCGTACGGCATGATCGGCGTGACCGTGCTGACGGTGGTGATGCCGCGGCTGAGCCGCAACGCCGCCGCCGACGACACCGGTGCCGTACTCGCCGACCTGTCGCTGGCCACCCGACTGACGATGATCACGCTGATCCCGACGGTGGCGTTCATGACGGTCGGCGGGTCGGCGATGGGCAGCGCGTTGTTCGCCTACGGCCGTTTCGGCGACGTCGACGCCGGCCACCTGGGCGCCGCGATCGCACTGTCGGCGTTCACGCTGCTCCCGTACGCCGTGGTGCTGCTGATGCTGCGGGTATTCTATGCCCGCCAGCAGCCCTGGATTCCGCTCGCGATCATCGTGGTCATCACAATCGTCAAGATCGCGGCGTCGCTGGTCGCGCCGCACCTCACCGCCAACCCCGACCTGGTCGCCGGCTACCTGGGGCTGGCCAATGGGCTGGGCTTCCTGGCCGGCGCGGTCGCCGGCTACGTCCTGCTGCGCAACGCGTTGCGGACAGCGGGCGGTCACCTCCTCGGTGTCGAAGAGGTCCGGACGATCCTGGTCACGGCGACCGCGTCGCTGCTGGCCGGGTTGGTCGCGTACGTAGTGGACGTGCTGCTGGGCATGCAACGGCTGACCGCATATGGCGGCGCCGGCTCGTTGCTCCGGTTGTTCGTGCTTGCGCTGATCATGGCGCCGATCGTGGCCGTGGTCATGGTCCGCGCACAGGTGCCCGAGGCTCAGGCGGCGCTGGCCAAGGTCCGCGGCTGGATCGGTGCCGGTGCGGCTGGCGGCAAAGCCGCGCCGCTGCCGCCTTCTGGCAGGTCAGCCGACGTCTCGTCGCTGAAAGTCGTTGGCCGAGATCAACTGTTGCGCCCCGGCATCGTCACGTACCCTGAGCGCAGGATTCCGGCTGCGGCGGCGGGGTACCACGCGGCGGAGTCCCTCCTGGCCAGGCACCCGGGACGGTCGATCAGGGAGGGGCTGGGGAGAGGAGCGGAGATGAACGACGGCTCGTCGGACGGCGCCGTGGCAAACGCCGTCTCCGACTCATCCTCGGCGCCCGCCAGCCCAGCCGTTCCGGCTCCTTCCCGGGCGGCTGCGCCACCCGCATCGTCACCGGTGGCAGACGATTTCCATCCCGACGTGCCCATCGAGTCGGCCGCGCGCTCCGGCGAACAGCACCTGGTGCCGGGTGCCGGCATCGCCCGCGGGCGTTATCGGTTGCTGGTTTTCCACGGCGGCGCGCCGCACCTGCAGTTCTGGCAGGCGCTGGACACCGCGCTGAATCGGCAGGTGGCGTTGACCTTCGTGGATCCCGACGGGGAGCTTCCCGACGAGCAGGTCCGCGAGATCCTCGCTCGCACTATGAAGCTGAGTCGCATCGACAAGCTGGGGATCGCCCGCATCCTCGACGTCGTCCACATCGGGACCGGCGGACTCGTCGTCACCGAATGGGTCCGGGGCGGCTCGTTGCAGGAGGTCGCCGACACCTCGCCGTCGGCCGCCGGCGCGGCGCGCGCGATGCAGACCCTGGCCGCTGCGGCCGAGGCCGCCCATCACGCCGGCGTCGCCCTGTCGATCGATCATCCCGGCCGGGTGCGTGTCAGCATCGAGGGCGACGTGGTGCTGGCCTTCCCGGCGACGATGCCCGGCATCAGCCCCGAGGCCGACATCCGCGGGATTGGCGCCGCGTTGTATGCGCTGCTGGTCAACCGGTGGCCGCTACCGGAACACGGCGAGCCCAGCGGGATGGCTCCGGCACCGTGCGATTCGGCCGGTTACGCCCTCGACCCGAGTGCGATCGACGAGGAGATCCCCTTCCAGATTTCCGCGGCAGCCCTCCACTCGATCCAGTTGGACGGCAAGATACGCAGCGCAGCAACGCTTGTGAACCTCCTGCAGCAGGCCACCGTGGTAGCCGACCGGACCGAGCTGCTGACCCCGATCGACGAGAGCGGGCCGCCGCCGGAGCCCTCCCGAACCGAGCGCGCCGGTTCCGCGGACGCGGCGCAGGTACGCATCCGTCGGCGCCGGGCCATCACCATCGGGGTTGGTGCCGCTGCGACGGTGATCGTGGTCACGCTGCTGGTCCTGGCGTCGGTGCTGAGCAAGATGTTCGGCGACGTCGGCGGCCTCGACAAGGACCAGCTGGGCCTCAACGGACCCTCGACCAGTTCGAGTTCCGCTGCGGCTGCGGGCAGCATCATCAAGCCGGTCAGCGCGACGGTGTACTCCCCCGGCGGTGCAGCCGACAACCCCGCCTCGGCTGCGCTCGCGATCGACGGCAGTCCGGGCACAGCGTGGGAGACCGACATCTATCAAGACCCGGCACCGTTCCCCGGCTTCAAGAGCGGCGTGGGCCTGCTCCTGAAGCTGCCGCGACCGACCGTGGTCGGGGCCGTCAACGTCGACCTGGCCAGCACTGGGACGAAGATCCAGATCCGCTCGTCGGCGACAGCCACGCCGGGCACGCTCGAAGACACCGCGGTGCTGTCCCAACCGACCGCAATGCACCCGGGGCACAACACCATTGCGGTCAAAGCGTCCTCGCCGACTCAGTATGTGCTGGTGTGGATTTCGACGCTCGGAACCGAGAACGGGGTCAGCCGTGCCAGCCTCTCCGATGTCACCGTCCAAGCCAAGTCCTGACCGGCCTGATCGGGTGAAGTGCCGGGCATCGGTCTATTGGTTACTGTCCGGCGGTGGGCTCCACGAAGGTTCGCCGGCAACGCCCGGGACAACGCAGCGACGCTGAGCTGCTGGCGGCGCATGTCGCAGGAGACCGCTTCGCCTTCGAGGAGCTGTTCTACCGCCACCATCGGCAACTGCACCGCGTTGCCCGGCTGACGAGTCGTTGCACCGAGGACGCCGAGGACGCACTGCAGGAAGCGATGGCGTCCGCGCACCGCGGCGCCGGCTCGTTTCGGCACGATGCCGCGGTGAGCAGCTGGCTGCATCGCATCGTCGTCAACGCCTGCCTGGATAGGTTGCGGCGCAACAAGACTCACCTGACCACGCTCCTCGACGACGCCTACCCCGTCCCGGATCGAACCGCGCAGGTCGAGACGGCGATCGCGGTGCAGCGGGCGCTGATGCGGCTGCCCGTCGAGCAGCGCGCCGCGGTGGTTGCGGTCGACATGCACGGGTACTCGGTCGCCGACACCGCCCGCCTGTTAGGGGTGGCCGAGGGCACGGTGAAAAGTCGCTGTGCCCGCGCCCGGGCCCGGCTTGCCGCGATCCTCGGCTACTTGCAGGCCGACCCGGCCCAGCAGCGTCCGACCGATTAGCCGCACGGCGGAGTCTCTTCCCCGCCCGTTTGACGCCGCAGGCGCACCAACACGTCGACCGCGTCGCGTTCGCTGCCCGGAACCTGCCGGCGGACGCGCTGCGCTTTCTGCACCGCAAGCCCTGGCAGGCCGCCGAGGTCGGCAACCACGTCCTGCGGGGAGAACAACACCGCAACGTCCTGCGGACCGCCGGTGCCCACGGTGAGGTTGGTGGTGTCATGGCCGACGACCAGCATGGTGCCGCCCGGGGCAACCGCTGCCGCGACGTTGCGCAGCGCCGCGCGGCGCGCGCCCTGCTCGAGCTGCAGGTAGGCGACGAGTACCACGTCGAACGATTCGGCGGGCAACGCGTCGGTCACCACGTCGACGAGCCGGAAGTCGACTCGTTCGACGACCCCAGCTCGGCCTGCCAGCTGCCCTGCGCGCTTCAGTCCTTGCTCCGAGAAGTCGACGCCGACCACCTGCCAGCCTCGGCTCGCCAGCCAGATCGCGTTGCGCCCCTCACCGCACGCCACATCCAATGCCCGGCCGGGTTCCAGCGTCGACAGCTCGTCGGCCACGAACATGTTCGGCGCTGTACCCCAAAGCAGGTCGTCCTGACCGTAGCGGGCATCCCACGTTTTGGCATCCATGCATTACTCCCATCGGTCTGCCGGGTTAGCACGTGTGAAACCGCGCGGGTCTCGCCAATGCTGGGCGGATGGTGCGCCCGGGACCAGCCACCACGATACCACGGGGGGTATATGCGGAGCCGGTCGGCGTCATCCGAACCCCTCGATACGGTCGTGTGGGCGCGCACTGCTCATGACCTCACTACCGGTCCGAACTCGCGGCACCGGACACCCCCGCACAGCGGGCCACCCGACGCCAGCGTGGTGGCGGTGCCGCTTACCATTGGGTCTGTCAAAGATGTTGTGCTGGTAACGATTCCGCTCCTCTACCGTTCGGTTGAGGGGATCTGGGCGCGCACTCCGACGCGGTCGGCATGCCCAGTCGATGCAGCAGCACACTCCAAACCGGCCTATCTCTCGCGTAGGCATTACTGGACGCCGAATCAGCTGTCGGTCCGCGTGCGCATGACGGACAATGGCGGAGATGGATCACGACGGGCGTGACGATGCGCCGACCGCCGATTCTCTGGCGGACCTGCAGGCAGGACTGCTCGACGACGACACCGCGGCCCGGCTGCGCAAGCGAATCCGGATCGACCCCGACGCCCGCCAGACGATGGCGGCGTTGCACCGGGTGCGGCGCGAGGTCGCCGCGCTGGGCTCCGACGAGTCCTCGGCACCACCGGTCGACCCCGAGGTTGTCGTTCGTATCGGCGCCGGCCTGCGCGCGGCGCATGCGGTGCAACGCGGGCGGCTACCACGCGCGGCGCGGATGACAGTGGCTGCGGCCGGCCTGGCCGCGGTCGCCGTCGCGGCTTGGCTCGGAACCCGCGCACTCATCACAGCGCCGGCACCGCTGCCGAGCCGGCCCACCACCATCGAACACATCACGGTGTCGCGGCCGCCGCAGACAATTCCGCTGTCGGATCAACAGATCCTCGCCCTGCTGGACCGCGACCCGGACCTCGGGCCGCTGGCCGATCCGCGCCGCCGCGCGTCGTGCCTGGGCGGTTTGGGCTATCCGGCGAACGCCCCGGTGCTCGGCGCCCGCCCGATCGACATCGCCGGACATCCGGCCGTGCTGCTCGTGCTGGCCGGCGACGCGCCGGACACGTTTGCGGCGCTCGCGGTGGCGCCGACCTGCAGTTCCGTCAACACCGGCCTGTCGGCTGACAGGATCGTCCGCCGTCCGTAATGTTCGCGGGAACAGCACCGCCTACCCTGGCGTTCCAGTGAGACGAGTTCTAAGTATCGGAAAGGGTGGAATGCGTTCCTCAACCGTTCATGACGTGATCGTCGTCGGCTCCGGGCCCGCCGGGTACACCGCGGCGCTCTACGCCGCTCGTGCACAACTGGCTCCGGTGGTCTTCGAGGGAACCTCGTTCGGCGGGGCGCTGATGACGACAACCGAGGTGGAGAACTACCCGGGTTTTCGGGAGGGAATTCAGGGTCCCGAATTGATGGACCAGATGCGCGAGCAGGCGCTGCGCTTCGGCGCCGACCTGCGCATGGAAGATGTCGAGTCGGTGTCGCTGGACGGCGCCGTGAAATCTGTCACGACGTCCGAGGGCGAGACCGTGGCGGCTCGTGCCGTGATTCTGGCCATGGGTGCCGCCGCCCGCTACCTGCACGTACCGGGTGAGCAGGAGCTGCTCGGCCGCGGCGTGAGCTCGTGTGCGACGTGCGACGGATTCTTCTTCAAGGATCAGGACATTGCCGTGATCGGCGGTGGCGACTCGGCCATGGAAGAGGCGACGTTTTTGACGAAGTTCGCGCGCAGCGTCACTCTGGTACACCGCCGCGACGAGTTTCGGGCTTCCAAGATCATGCTCGACCGCGCCCGCGCGAACGACAAGATCACGTTCGTGACCAACAGCGCCGTCGTGTCCGTCCAGGGCGAGAACACCGTGACCGGCCTGCAGCTGCGCGACACGGTAACTGGCAAAGCATCGACCCTGCCGGTGACCGGGGTGTTCGTCGCCATCGGCCACGACCCGCGCTCGGAACTGGTGCGCGGCCAGATCGACCTCGACGAGGACGGCTACGTGTTGGTCCAGGGCCGCACCACCTACACCTCCGCCGCCGGTGTGTTCGCCGCCGGCGACTTGGTCGACCACACCTACCGGCAGGCGGTCACCGCCGCCGGCACCGGGTGTTCGGCCGCCATCGACGCCGAGCGCTGGCTGGCCGAGCACGCGGACCTGGGCGAGCGCACCCAGACCAAGGCCGCCGGAGAACCGGCGACAGCAACCCTCTGATTGGAGTACCTGCGATGACACAGACCGAGTCGGCCGGAACGCCGGTGGATGTTACCGACGCTTCGTTCAACAGCGACGTGCTGTCCAGCAAAACACCTGTGCTGGTTGACTTTTGGGCTACCTGGTGCGGGCCGTGCAAGATGGTCGCGCCGGTGCTGGCCGAGATTGCCGCGGACGCCGCCGACCGACTGACCGTCGCCAAACTGGACGTCGACGCCAATCCCGAGACCGCCCGCAACTTCGACGTCGTCTCGATCCCGACGCTGATCTTGTTCCAGGACGGCGAACCGGTCAAACGCATCGTCGGCGCCAAGGGCAAAGCGGCGCTGTTGCGTGAGCTTTCCGACGCTGTTCCGGGCCTCGGCTAGATCGGCGCGATCAGCCTGGCGTTTTCCCTAAATCGCCGAGCGTCTGCGACAATACCGCAAAGCCTGTCAAAGAGCGGCAGGGCGGCGCACACGGCTCACCGGAGGCCTTGCAATGTCAAGACCGCACCGCGGCGACGGCGATCAGCTGCGCCGTGGTGACCGTAGCGCCGCGGTCACCGAGATTCGCGTCGCGCTGATCGCGCTCGGTCATCTCGACGGCGAAGACACCGACCTCAGCACCGGGCGTCACGTCGCGGCCGATGTCTTCGACGCCGATCTCGACCACGCGGTTCGGGCATTTCAGCAGCATCGCGGACTGCTGGTCGACGGCATCGTCGGCGAAGCCACCCACCGCGCGCTGCGTGAAGCGTCGTATCGACTGGGCGCTCGGACCCTGCACCACCAGTTCGGTGCGCCGATGTACGGCGACGACGTGGCGACGCTGCAGGCCCGGCTGCAGGATCTCGGTTTCTACACCGCCTTGGTCGACGGGTACTTCGGCTTGCAGACCCACACCGGTCTGATGTCCTACCAGCGCGAGTACGGGCTGTACGCCGACGGTATCTGCGGCCCAGAAACGTTGCGGTCGTTGTACTTTCTCAGCTCGCGGGTCACCGGCGGCTCACTGCATGCGATTCGCGAAGAGGAGCTGGTGCGTCGATCGGGCCCGCGGTTGTCGGGCAAGCGGATCATCATCGATCCCGGTCGCGGCGGCACCGACCACGGTCTGATCGCCCACGGGCCGGAGGGTCCGATCAGTGAAGCGGATATCTTGTGGGACTTGGCAAGTCGACTCGAAGGTCGGATGACCGCGATCGGCATGGAGACCTTCCTGTCGCGGCCCACGAATCGCAGTCCGTCGAACCACGAGCGCGCCGCGACGGCCAACGCCGTCGGCGCCGACTTGATGATCAGCCTGCGGTGTGAAACCCAGGCCGGCCCCTCGGCCAGCGGGGTCGCCTCGTTCCACTTCGGCAACTCACACGGTTCGGTCTCGACCATCGGCCGCAGTCTTGCCGACTTCGTCCAGCGAGAAGTGGTGGCGCGCACAGGTTTACGGGATTGCCGCAGCCACGGGCGGACCTGGGATCTGCTGCGGCTGACCCGGATGCCCACCGTGCAGGTCGACGTCGGCTACATCACCAACCCGCGAGACCGCGCGATGCTGACCACTACCCAGACCCGCGACGCGATAGCCGAGGGAATTCTGGCGGCCATCAAGCGGCTCTACCTGCTCGGCAAGAACGACCGGCCCACTGGCACATTCACGTTCGCCGAGCTGCTCGCCCACGAACTGGCGGTCGAGCAGGCGGGCCGGGCCAGCGGCTCTTAGCAGACGCCGAAGAGCCGCTCCGCGCTCCCGCCGCGAGCGGTTGTTGCAACGCCGCGCTGTCCAGCAGCCGCTCCAGGGCCGCCTCGACTTCTGCTTTCCAGCCCAGGCCCTTGTCCAACTCCAGCCGCAACCGCGGGAAGTACGGATGCGGAGCCACCACAACGAATCCCACGTTGAGCAAGAACTCGGCATCGATCACGCATTGCTCGGCCGAACAGTCCCCCAGCACTTCGAGCACCGGCAGCAGCTCGGGATCGACGTCTGGCACGCTCGCCAAGTCGGCGACGCCCTCGGTTCGGCCGAACGCTTCCAGCGCACGCACGCCGCGCCGGACCAACTCGTCGACCACCTGCGCGACGAGACTGTAGGGCAACTCGTCAGCGTCGGGTCCGGGCTCGACCCGCATCGAGGTCAACAAGACGGCGTCGGGTGACACCGGCGCCGTCGGAAATCGGCGGGCTCGCGGGACAGTCCGCGGCGGAGCGTAGAAGGCGTAGCCGAGGCACGTCGATTCCCCCTCGGCGCAATCGGTGGCGGCCGCGGAGGCAACCTGACCGCACGATCCCCACTCCAGCATGACCATCGACAGCCACGCTTCCTTTTCGAATTCCGGGTCGGCGAGTTGATCTTGTTGACCGAGAGTCGCGGGGTCGACTTCCCAGAAGACGCAGCGGCGCGCGTGTTTAGGAAGCTGATCGAAGGCTTCGAGTCGCAGCGGTGTGATTCGAGCAGTCACTGAACTCCTGGGCCTCCGTGGGGGGCGGTCCATTGCGGTCCGTCTTCCCCGCGAGCGGGTGGTCCCCCACCCCGCAGCAAAGCGTACCCCGATGCCGACGGCCGCGGAACCCGCGCGGGCCGGGCTCGGGCCGTCCGGATTCCGGCCGACGCGAGGTTTCGGACCCGCGACCGGTCCCCGGTCCGGCCCGCCTGGGCCTTCGTAGCGAGTTCGCTTCGCGCACAAAGGGATTCGGTGGTTCTCGGCATGTCAGCGCGGCCTGATCGGGCGGAATGTCACAGTGACGTAACGGGTTGGTAGCCCCGGTCAGTTCTTCGACGATTTCATCAAGTCGACAATGCGCTGTAAATCGTCCACCGAGCCGAACTCGATCACAATCTTGCCCTTGCGCTTGCCCAGGCTGACCGTGACACGGGTGTCGAAGGCGTCCGACAGCTGCTCGGCGATATCTTGCAGCCCGGGCATGTGGATCGGCTTGCGTTTCGGCGACGACGGCTTGCTGGGCTCGCTGCGGTTGGCGACCGTGACCGCCTCTTCGGTCGCCCGGACCGACAGACCCTCGGCGACGATCCGCGCGGCGAGTGCCTCCTGCGCCTCCGCTCCGGCTTCGAGCGACAGCAGCGCACGGGCATGGCCGGCCGACAGCACCCCCGCGGCCACTCGGCGCTGGACGGCAATCGGCAACCGGAGCAACCGGATCATGTTGGAGATCAACGGACGGGACCGGCCGATCCGGGCGGCCAATTCGTCGTGGGTGACCTCGAACTCGTCGAGCAGTTGCTGGTACGCCGCCGCCTCCTCCAATGGATTCAGCTGTGCCCGGTGGATGTTCTCCAGGAGGGCGTCGCGCAACAGGTTGCCATCGGCGGTCTCCCGCACGATCGCGGGGATGGCTGTCAGGCCGGCGGTCTGGGCCGCGCGCCACCGCCGCTCCCCCATGACGAGCTGGTAGCGCGGGCCGGATGTCGCACCGAGGTCGCGGACCACGATCGGTTGCATGAGCCCGAACTCGCGGATTGAGTGCACGAGTTCGGAGAGCGCTTCTTCGTCGAAGACCTGCCGCGGCTGACGCGGGTTCGGCTGGATCTGAGTCGGGTCGATTTCGCGATACACCGCGCCGATGTCCGACCCGGGCGCGGCCGGCGGGCCGCCCATCAGAATGTCGGCAGCCGCGTCGCCGATCTGTAGACCCCCGCGGCGCGAAGGATCGGTCTCCCCGTCGGCTGGCCCGGTGGGAATCAGCGCGGCGAGTCCCCGGCCCAGGCCGCCCTTCTTACGCGTCGGTTGAGTCATCGTTGGTCCCCTCCATCAGCTGTCGTCAGGCCCCGCTCCGCGATCTCGCGGCTGGCGTCGAGGTAACTCAGCGCGCCGCGCGAACCGGGATCGTAGTCGATGATCGTCATGCCGTAGCCCGGCGCTTCGGAGACTTTGACGCTGCGCGGGATCACGGTCTTGAGGACCTTGGGGCCGAAGAAGCGGCGGACTTCGTCGGCCACTTGGTCGGCCAGCTTGGTCCGCCCGTCGTACATGGTGAGGACGACGGTGGTGACGTCCAGTCCGGGATTCAGGTGCGCCTTGACCAGATTGATGTTGTTCATCAACTGCGATACTCCCTCCAGCGCGTAGTACTCGCACTGAATTGGGATCAGCACCTCCGGTGCGGCGACTAATGCGTTGATGGTCAGCAGCCCCAGCGACGGCGGGCAGTCGATGAAGACGTAGTCGAAGGGGGCTGCTGGATCGAGCCGGTCGAGTTCGGCGAGTGCGGTGCGTAACCGGTTCTCGCGGGCCACCATGCTGACCAACTCGATTTCGGCGCCGGCCAAGTCGATGGTGGACGGCACGCAGAAAAGTCGGTCGCTGTGTGGGCTCTGCCGCATCGCGTCCTGGAGCGGTATCTCACCGAGGAGTACTTCGTAGGACGACGGGGTCCCGGAGTGCCGGTCCTCGATGCCCAGCGCGGTGCTTGCGTTGCCCTGTGGATCGAGATCAACGACGAGCGTCCGCAGTCCTTGGACGGCCAGGGCGGCCGCGAGGTTGACTGCCGTCGTGGTCTTCCCGACGCCACCCTTCTGATTGGCGATGGTGAACAGGCGGCGCTGCGGTGGGCGGCTCAGCGGTGTGCAGGACCTGGAGAGCACTTGCATCGCCCGCTCGGCCGCCGCTCCAATCGGGGTGTCCAACTCCGATGTTTCACGTGAAACCAGGCCGGCGCCCGGGCCGAGGGGGTTGTCTGGCGCGCTCATTGGCTCTCCCTGCTCGATCGTCGGCGCGGCGGATTCCGGAGCGATTCCGGCTTCTCCCGCCGAGCCACCACCACCGTTGTCGGCGGGGATAAAAGACTCACGCCACATTCCACCACCCTGACATCCACGGCGCCTAACTTGCTCAGCACACGCCGGTGCTCGCGCACCTCGTCGGATGCACGCTCCCCTTTGATCGCCAGCAGCCGACCACCTTGCCTGACTAGCGGCAGGCTCCAGCGTGCCAGCTTGTCTAGCGATGCCACCGCCCTCGACGTCACCGCGTCGGCTCCGCCGGCCATCTTGCGGACCTCGGAATCCTCGGCCCGGCCGCGGACCACCTCGGCGTCGAGGCCGAGTTCGTCGATCACCATGCGCAGGAATTCGGTGCGCCGCAGCAACGACTCGACCAGCACGACCCGCAGGCCGGGTTTCGCGATCGCCATCGGGAGTCCCGGTAGCCCGGCGCCACTGCCGATATCGACGATTCGTTCGCCCGCCTCGACCAGTTCCGCAACGGCCGCGCAGTTCAGCAGATGTCGATCCCAGATCCGGTCGACCTCACGCGGACCCAGCAGGCCCCACTCCACGCCGGCAGTCGCGAGCAGTCGAGCGTAGCGTTCGGCGAGATTCAACCGATCGCCGAATATCGGCGGCGCCGTATCTGGCACCGGCAAGAGCGCCCTCTCGCGGTCGCGGGAATTGACATGTTTCACGTGAAACATTCCTCCCGTCCGTACCCGCCGCCGAGGCGAACCCGAACTACACAGGTGTAACTATGTCCTTGGTTCAGTCGGCCAGAACGACCACACGGCGCGCCGGCTCGACGCCTTCGCTCTCGCTGTGCACCCCGCTGACAGCGGCGACGGCGTCGTGGACGATCTTCCGCTCAAACGGCGTCATCGGTGCAAGTTCTTCGCGTTCGCCGCTTTCGAGTACACGCTTGGCGACCTTGTCCCCCAACGCGGCGAGCTCCTCGCGTCGGCGCCGGCGCCAGCTCGCCACGTCGAGCATCAGCCGGCTACGCACACCCGTTTTGTGGTGCACGGCCAGTCGGGTCAACTCCTGCAGTGCATCGAGCACCTCGCCCTTTCGGCCGACCAACTTGTTCAGGTCCTCGCTGCCGTCGATGCTCACGATCGCGCGGCTGCCTTCGACGTCCAGGTCGATGTCCCCGTCGAAGTCGAGGAGGTCGAGCAGTTCCTCCAAGTAGTCGCCGGCGATTTCTCCCTCGGCGACCAGTCGCTCTTCCTGGTCGCCCTCACCATCGCCGTCGCCCTCGGCCGGCGCGGCGCCATTGGCGAAGCCTTCCAACTCGTGCTCGGCCGGCGCGTCGTGCGCGTCGTTTCCGTTGGTCGCTGCTTGCGGGTCTGTCATCTCGTGCCTACTTCCCTTCCCGTGCCCGGGCCTCGCCCGGTGAAGTCTGCTGTCCGGTTCGATAATCCGACAGTGGTGTTTCAGCGCCCGCGCTTCTTCGGCTTGGCGCCCGGCCGCGGCGTCCGGTTGCCGCTGTCGGGCTGCGGCGGCCCGGTGGCCGGGCCCTCGCCGTCGCCGCCCGCCGTCGCCTTGGCCGCTGATCGCTTCGGCTTCGCCCCCGGCACCGGCGCGTTGGCGGCCCGGCGTTCGATCTCCTCGCGCTTCTTCTCTTCTTCTTCTTGCTCGATCATCCTGAACACGTAGTGCTGCTGACCGAAGGTCCAGATATTGTTCGCGAACCAATAGAAGATGATCGCCAGCGGCAGGAACGGTCCACCGACCACCACGCCGAGCGGAAAGACGTAGAGCGCCAGCTTGTTCATCATCGCGGTCTGCGGGTTGGCCGCGGCCTCAACACTCTGCCGGGCCACCGACGCGCGGCTGTTGAAGTAGGTGGCGATGCCGGCCAGGATCATCACCGGGGCGCCCACCGCGACAACCGCCGGGCGGCTGAAGTCGAAACCCTCGAATGCCGCCAGACTCGAGCCCCGCTGAGTCATGCTCGCGCCCAGCGGCGCGCCGAACAGGTTGGCGTCCAGAAAGTGCCCGACGTCCTGCGCGCTGAAGACGTAGTTGCCGAGCGCCCGGTTGCGCTCCGGCGACAAACCCAGCTGACCGAGGCCGCTCGTGGTGCGGTTGAAGCTACGCAACACGTGATAGAGCCCGAGGAACACCGGCACCTGAACCAGCATCGGCAAGCAGCCGAGAATCGGATTGAATCCGTGTTCGCGTTGCAGTTTCTGCATCTCCAACGCCATCCGCTGGCGGTCCTTGCCGTACTTCTTCTGCAGCGCCTTGATCTGTGGCTGCAACTCTTGCATCTGCCGCGTGGTCCGGATCTGCCGGACGAAGGGGTTGTACAGAATCGCCCGGAGGGTGAAAACCAAGAACATCACCGACAGTGTCCAGGCCAAGAAGTTCGTCGCTCCCAGGAACGAGGCGAATACCTTGTACCAGAGCCACATGATCGCCGAGACCGGGTAATAGAAGTAGTCCAGGCTGAACGGATCAAACGACAACAGAATCACTCTTCCTTAGCAACGACGGGCCCCTGGCGTTGCTGGGTTCTCCCGGTCTTGGGCCGCGGCTCGCTGGCGCTCCGGTATCGGATCCCATCCTCCCCGATGCCACGGACCACACTTCGCCAGCCGGACGGTCGCCAGCCAACTCCCCCGAATCAGCCCGTACTCGGCCAGCGCGTCGACCGCGTACTGACTGCACGTCGGGGTGAAGCGACACGTCGGCAATCGCAGCGGCGACACCATGTGCCGGTACAGCTGGATGACGAAGATGACGCCGCGGACGGCGGCGGACTCGGCGCCGCGCATCCCTGACGTTATGGCATTCACCGCTTGCGCCCCGCCGCTTCGATACGGCGCAGGCCGGCTCGCAGCTCCTCACCCAGGCGGGCCGACGGGACACCGGGACTACTCGGAAGCGCACGGATCACGACGTGCTCGGAACCGTTGCGGTCGGCCAGCACGTCACGCGCGACGTGCCGCAGCCGGCGGGACAGCCCATGCCGCTGCACGGCAGACCCGACCGATCGCGAGACGATCAGCCCGAGTTTGGGGTCTCCGGTTGCACGTCGCATGTAGATGACCATGTTCGGTTGGACGGCTTTCCTTCCCCGCTTGACCGTTGCATCGAAATCGGTCGACCGCGTCATGCGGTTACGCGCGGAAAGCACCGCCACTACACCGAAAGATCAGGCAGTCAGCGAACTACGGCCCTTGCTGCGCCGGCTCGACACGATGGCCCGGCCGGCCCGAGTTCGCATGCGCAGCCGGAAGCCGTGCACACGGGCACGGCGCCGGTTGTTCGGCTGGAAGGTCCGCTTGCCCTTTGCCACGACTCTCTCCTTGCTGCATCTGACGTCGCGCCCGACCCGGTCTCCCGTGTCGGTGGGTCACACGTGTCCCCACGACGCCTCGATAGGCTTCATGTCTTGCTGGTAGTCGACGCGCCGTCCGGACCGAATCGTCCGAATCGCAGCCGTATCGCCCGCTTTCGGGACGACTGTTTGAGGGTACTGACCGGCGTTCGCCCGGTCAAACCAGGCTAAATCGCGCGCCGACGCCAGGAATACCTTCGACCGCCGCCACACCCGCCACCGGTCCGGCAGGCGATCTTGGTCAACCGGTTTTAAATGTTGCAGAACGGTTGGCTGCAAGCGGCGAAAGCTGTTAGCTTCGGTCGGTGCTGTTTCATACCGAAGCGGCGCTAGACAACGAAGTAAGGGTGGCAGATCGGCCTCCTAGCCAGCTACGTTTTACTGGCCGTCTCGAGCGCCGACCCGTCGGGCTATCCGGGGTGAGTTGTGCCTCGTTGGTCGCTGTCCTGTCCACACCTGTGGATAACGGTGTGGACAGTTCGTCGTCGGAACCATCGGTAGACCTTTCACATCAGTTCAGGGGGACCCGTCGTTGACCGAGGACCCCGGATCAAACTTCGCGACGGTCTGGAGTGCGGTCGTCTCGGAACTCAATGGTGAACTTTCCACAGACGGCACCGCAATTGTCGGCGCACCGTATGTGTCGCCACTGACACCGCAGCAACGGGCGTGGCTCAACCTGGTACAGCCCCTGACGATCGTCGAAGGTTTCGCCCTGCTCTCCGTACCGAGCAGTTTCGTACAAAACGAAATCGAACGACACCTGCGAACCCAGATCACCGATGCGCTGAGCCGCCGGCTCGGACAGCAGATCGAACTCGGCGTACGCATCTCCCCACTGGCCTCCAATGAATCCGACGACCGAACCAACACGGCATTCGAAGACGCCGACGAGATCGACGAGATCGACGAAGACGGCGAAGCCCTGGCCAGTGCACACCAGAGTTGGCCGTCGTATTTCTCCGAACGCCCACACAGCCAAGCCGCCGAGGCCGCCGCCGGCCTGAGCTTGAATCGGCGCTACACCTTCGACACCTTCGTCATCGGGGCTTCCAATCGGTTCGCCCATGCCGCGGCGCTGGCAATAGCCGAAGCACCGGCCCGTGCCTACAACCCGCTCTTCATCTGGGGCGAGTCGGGCCTAGGCAAGACGCACCTGCTGCATGCCGCCGGTAACTACGCCCAGCGACTCTTCCCCGGGATGCGCGTCAAGTACGTCTCAACCGAGGAATTCACCAACGACTTCATCAACTCGCTGCGTGACGACCGCAAGGTCGCCTTCAAGCGCAGCTATCGCGATGTCGACGTGCTGCTGGTCGACGACATCCAGTTCATCGAAGGCAAGGAAGGCATCCAAGAAGAGTTCTTCCACACCTTTAATACCCTGCACAATGCCAACAAGCAGATCGTGATTTCCTCCGATCGTCCGCCCAAACAACTTGCGACACTTGAGGATCGGCTGCGAACCCGGTTCGAGTGGGGACTGATCACCGACGTTCAGCCGCCGGAATTGGAAACCCGCATCGCCATTTTGCGCAAGAAAGCGCAGATGGAGCGGCTCAATGTGCCCGACGATGTGCTCGAGCTGATTGCCAGCAGCATCGAACGCAACATCCGCGAGCTCGAGGGCGCGCTGATTCGCGTCACCGCATTCGCCTCGCTGAACAAGGCGCCGATCGACAAGTCCCTGGCCGAGATCGTGTTGCGTGACCTGATCGCCGATGCCAGCACCATGCAGATCAGCGCCGCGACCATCATGGCCGCCACTGCCGAGTACTTCGACACCACGGTGGAAGAACTGCGTGGACCCGGCAAAACCCGGGCGCTGGCGCAGTCGCGACAGATCGCCATGTATCTGTGCCGCGAACTGACCGATCTGTCCCTGCCCAAGATCGGCCAGGCGTTCGGCCGCGATCACACCACGGTGATGTACGCCCAGAAGAAGATCCTGTCCGAAATGGCCGAGCGCCGTGAAGTCTTCGATCACGTCAAAGAACTCACCACTCGGATTCGTCAGCGCTCCAAGCGTTGATCGGTCTGGACCACCGGTCGGCTATCACCCGGGGCTCACCAGGGCCCTTCGTCACCTGGAATTTCAAAAAACTTCGGCCCCGTCGGCACCACCAGTCACAGCACAAGCCTGTGCACGCCCCTGTGCGCAACCTGCGCAGAGCCGTCGTGCGACCACCCGGTCCGTGCACAACCGCGACCACTCCCCAACCGATGCACACAAACCACCCAACCCGACCCCAGGTCATACACAACCCACCCGGCACTTCCAGCAGCCCAGACACCAGGCTGTCCACAAACTGCACAGGCCTTATTACTGTTATTGAGATATCTCAGTAATTTGCTCTTCAGAAAAAGCTGTTGGGGACGAGCCGTTCCACATCCCGGCCGTGAGCCTCGAAAGGCCCGCATGTCCCTGCTTCCGATTAGCTTTCAAGATGGCCTCCGACGCTCTACGGTTGTGGTTCGACAGCCGGTTCGGTGGTCGCAACGAGTACGGGCACGGGCGTCCGTCGGCGGGAAACAGCACGCCTCAGATGGGGCGCAGCCGCTGAAGTCAGCCGTGCTGTTCGAGGTGATTGAAGGGACGCAATGGACGTGGCGACGACCGCCGTCGGCCTGACCGACTTGAAGTTCCGCCTGGTGCGCGACGACTTCGCTGACGCAGTGGCATGGGTGGCGCGCACCCTGCCGTCCCGGCCGACGGTGCCGGTGCTGGCTGGTGTGTTGCTGACCGGCTCCGATGACGGCTTGACAATTTCCGGATTCGACTACGAGGTGTCTGCCGAAGTCCGTCTGGCGGCCGAAATAGGTTCTCCGGGAAAAGCTTTGGTGTCAGGACGGTTGCTGTCTGACATTACCCGGGCCCTACCGAACAAGCCGGTCGAGGTGCAGGTCGAGGGCACCAGGGTCGCGCTGGCCTGCGGAAGCGCGAAATTCTCGTTGCCGACGATGGCCGTCGAGGACTACCCCACGCTGCCGGCGCTGCCCGACGAGACCGGTGTGCTGGCGGTGGATGTGTTCGCCGAGGCGATCGGCCAGGTCGCGGTCGCCGCCGGCCGCGATGACACGTTGCCGATGCTGACCGGCATCAGAGTCGAAATCTCTGGACAGTCAGTGGTTTTGGCCGCGACCGACCGGTTCCGGCTGGCTGTTCGCGAGCTCACCTGGTCGGCGGCCGCACCCGACGTCGAGGCCGCGGTGTTGGTGCCGGCCAAGACGCTGTCCGAGGCGGCCAAGAGCGGGACCGACGGCGCCGACGTGCACTTGTCGTTGGGTGCCGGCTCGTCCGTCGGCAAAGATGGGTTGCTCGGTATCAGCGGAAAAGGCAAGCGCAGCACCACCCGGCTGCTCGATGCGGAGTTCCCGAAATTTCGCCAACTGCTGCCCGGCGAACACACAGCCGTCGCCACCGTCGTAGTCGCCGAGTTGACCGAGGCCATCAAGCGCGTGGCGCTGGTCGCCGACCGCGGCGCCCAGATCCGGATGGAATTCGCCGACGACACGCTTCGGCTGTCGGCCGGAGCCGACGATGTCGGTCGCGCCGAGGAAGACGTTCCGGCGGAATTCGCCGGTGAACCGCTGACCATCGCGTTCAACCCGACCTATCTCACCGACGGCCTGAGCTCACTGCATTCCGACCGGGTGGCGTTCGGCTTTACCACGCCGAGCCGTCCCGCGGTGTTACGACCGGCCGGCGACCACGCCCAACCCACCGGCACTGGACCCTTCCCGGCTCTCGAGACGGACTACGTCTACTTGCTAATGCCGGTTCGTCTGCCCGGTTAGTCGTCCGGTGTACGTCCGCCATCTCGGCTTACGTGACTTTCGGTCCTGGGCGAACGTCGAGCTAGAGTTGCCACCGGGGCGGACGGTCTTCGTCGGCTCCAACGGTTTCGGTAAGACGAATCTTGTTGAAGCCCTGTGGTATTCGTCGACTCTCGGATCGCACCGGGTCGGCACTGACGCGCCGCTGGTCCGGATCGGTGCGCAACGGGCCGTGGTGTCGACGATCGTCGTCAACGAAGGTCGGGAATGCGCGGTCGATCTGGAGATCGCCGCAGGCCGGGCGAACAAGGCGCGGCTCAACCGCTCGCCGGTGCGCAGTCCGCGCGAAGTCGTCGGCGTGCTGCGGGCGGTGTTGTTCGCACCGGAGGATCTCGCATTGGTCCGCGGCGACCCCGGCGATCGGCGACGATATCTCGACGATCTGGCTGCGCTGCGGCGTCCGCGGGTGGCGGGGATCCGGGCCGACTACGACAAGGTGCTGCGGCAGCGCACGGCGCTCCTGAAGTCGGCGTCCGGTGCGCGATTTCGCGGCGACCGCGGCGCCATGGACACCCTCGACGTGTGGGACCGGCAGCTTGCCGCGCACGGCGCCGAATTGATGTCCGCCCGAATGACTTTGACCAACGAGTTGGCGCCAGAAGTACAAAAGAGTTACCAGTTGCTGGCACCGGCGTCGCGGCCGGTCGCGATCGCCTACCGCGCCAGCGTCGAGGTCGAACCCGATCGGCTTGACGTCGCGACTCTGCAGGCGGCGCTGCTGGAAAAAATGGCGGCGCGCCGCAGTGCCGAACTAGAGCGCGGTGTGTGTCTCGTGGGCCCGCACCGCGACGATCTCGAACTGCGGCTGGGTGAACAACCGGCGAAAGGCTTCGCCAGCCACGGGGAATCGTGGTCGGTGGCACTGGCGCTGCGACTGGCCGCCTATGAATTACTTCGCGCGGACGGCAGCGATCCGGTGCTGCTGCTCGACGACGTATTCGCCGAACTCGATGTCGCCCGTCGCGAAGCGCTGGCCGCGGTGGCTGGATCCGCGGAGCAGGTGCTGGTGACCGCGGCGGTGCCCGACGACATTCCGCGCGACTGGGATGCCACCTGGGTTCACATCGGGATGAACGACGACGACAACGGACCTGTATCGGCGGTGACGGGATGAACGACGACGAGACGCCGGGCTCTGTACCGCCCGAACATCTGAGTGGAATGCAAGGGATGGATCTGGTGCGACGGGTGTTGGAAGAAGCCCGTGGCGCGGCCCGCATCCAAGGTAAAGACGTCGGCCGCGGTCGGCGGTTACCCCCGGCCCGCCGGGTGGCCGGCGCGAGCCGCCGGCGCTGGTCCGGGCCCGGCCCCGACGCGCGCGACCCGCAGCCCCTCGCCAGCGCCACCCGTGACGTCGCGAAAAAAAACGGATGGTCGTCCAGGGTCGCCGAGGGCGCGGTGTTCGGTCAGTGGCCGCAAGTCGTCGGCGCCCACATCGCCGAACACGCCACCCCGACCGGCCTGCGCGACGGGGTGCTCAGCGTCACGGCGGAGTCCACGGCGTGGGCCACGCAGTTACGTCTCATCCAGAACCAGGTGCTGGCCAAGATCGCGGCGGAGGTGGGCCACGGCGTGGTCACCAGCCTGCGGATCACCGGCCCGACCGCCCCGTCGTGGCGCAAGGGCCCGCTGCATATCGCCGGGCGAGGACCGCGCGACACCTACGGATGAGCCGGCGATACCGTTGCGCTGAGGGCCGTCACAACGCGAAAAAGGCGCTTGTCAAGCGTCAGGACGCAGGACAGATCGAAAAATTCCGTACACGGCTCAGATAGCTGTGTAGAAACGCCCTTACAGAATCAGTCCGGACCTGTCGTGACGGTAGACTGGGCGAGAACCAGCGCACAGTCATCGGACTGCCTGCGCGCGCACCCCAAGGAGAGCCTTCCGATCGTGGCTGCCCCGAAGAAGAATCCGAAAGAGTACGGCGCCGATTCCATCACCATTCTCGAGGGACTGGAAGCGGTCCGTAAGCGCCCCGGCATGTATATCGGCTCCACCGGAGAGCGCGGATTGCACCACCTGGTCTGGGAGGTCGTCGACAACGCCATCGACGAAGCGATGGCGGGCTACGCCGACACGGTCGATGTGGAGATCCTGGAGAACGGTGGCGTCCAGGTCACCGACAACGGCCGCGGCATCCCGGTGGCAATGCATGCCACCGGAGTTCCCACCGTGGACGTCGTGATGACTCAACTGCACGCCGGCGGCAAGTTCGGCGGCGACGACGGCGCCTACGCGGTTTCCGGCGGTCTGCATGGCGTGGGCGTCTCGGTGGTCAACGCGTTGTCGACTCGACTCGAAGTGGAAATCTCCCGCGACGGTTCGGAGTGGTATCAGACCTACGACCGCTCTGTGCCCGGCACTCTCAAACAGGGTGACAAAACCAAGAAGACCGGCACGACAGTCCGGTTCTGGGCGGATTCGGGCATCTTTGAAACGACGAACTACGACTTCGAGACCGTAGCCCGCCGGCTGCAGGAGATGGCCTTCCTCAACAAGGGTCTGACGATCAACCTCACCGACGAACGGGTCAGCCGGGAAGACGTCGTCGACGAAGTCGTCAGCGACACCGCCGAAGCCCCCAAGTCCGCGGAAGAGAAAGTCGCGGAATCGGTTGCGCCGCACAAAGTCAAGCACCGCACCTTCCACTACCCGGGCGGTCTGGTCGACTACGTCAAGCACATCAACCGGACCAAGAGCCCGATCCACTCCACCATCGTCGACTTCTCCGGGAAGGGTCCCGGCCATGAAGTGGAAATCGCCATGCAGTGGAACGGCGGCTACTCGGAATCGGTGCACACCTTTGCCAACACCATCAACACCCACGAGGGCGGTACCCACGAAGAGGGTTTCCGCGCGGCGCTCACGACGGTGGTCAACAAGTACGCCAAAGACAAGAAGCTGCTCAAAGAGAAGGACTCCAACCTCACCGGCGACGACATCCGTGAGGGTCTGGCGGCGGTCATCTCGGTGAAGGTCCGCGAGCCGCAGTTCGAGGGCCAGACCAAGACGAAGCTGGGCAACACCGAAGTCAAGTCGTTCGTGCAAAAGATCTGCAACGAACAGCTCAGCCACTGGTTCGAGGCAAACCCTGCCGATGCCAAGACCGTCGTCAACAAGGCGGTGTCGTCCGCGCAGGCCCGCCTGGCGGCTCGCAAAGCACGAGAGTTGGTTCGCCGCAAGAGCGCAACTGATATCGGCGGGCTGCCCGGTAAGTTGGCCGACTGCCGTTCCACCGATCCCCGCAAGTCGGAGCTGTATGTGGTGGAAGGTGATTCGGCCGGCGGCTCGGCCAAGAGCGGCCGCGACTCGATGTTTCAGGCGATCCTGCCGCTGCGCGGCAAGATCATCAATGTCGAGAAGGCGCGCATCGACCGGGTGCTGAAAAACACTGAAGTCCAAGCGATCATCACCGCGCTGGGCACCGGTATCCACGACGAGTTCGACCTCACCAAGCTGCGTTATCACAAGATCGTACTGATGGCCGATGCCGACGTCGACGGACAGCACATCTCGACACTGCTGCTGACACTGTTGTTCCGTTTCATGCGGCCGCTAATCGAAAACGGCCACGTGTTCCTCGCGCAGCCGCCGCTGTACAAACTGAAGTGGCAGCGCAGCGAGCCCGAATTCGCCTACTCCGACCGTGAGCGCGACGGTCTGCTGGAGGCCGGCCGCGCCGCAGGTCGAAAGATCAACACCGAGGACGGCATCCAGCGTTATAAAGGCCTCGGCGAGATGGATGCCAAGGAGCTGTGGGAAACCACGATGGATCCGTCGGTGCGGGTGCTGCGTCAGATCACGCTCGACGATGCTGCCGCGGCCGACGAGCTGTTCTCGATCCTGATGGGCGAGGACGTCGAGGCCCGACGCAGCTTCATCACCCGCAACGCCAAAGACGTCCGCTTTCTCGATGTTTAAGTCGTCGAGACGGCTAGTTCCAGCGACCGAAGGAACCCATGACTGACACCACGCTGCCGCCGGCCGGCGAAGCCGGCGACCGTATCGAACCCGTCGACATCCAGCACGAGATGCAACGCAGCTACATCGATTACGCGATGAGCGTGATCGTCGGCCGCGCGTTGCCCGAAGTACGTGACGGACTCAAGCCGGTGCACCGCCGGGTGCTCTATGCGATGTTCGACTCGGGGTTCCGCCCGGACCGCGGACACGCGAAATCGGCCCGCTCCGTGGCCGAGACGATGGGTAACTACCACCCGCACGGCGACTCGTCGATCTACGACACATTGGTGCGGATGGCGCAACCGTGGTCGCTGCGCTACCCGTTGGTCGACGGCCAGGGAAACTTCGGCTCACCGGGCAACGACCCAGCGGCCGCGATGCGCTACTGCGTGACCGGTGACGCGCTGGTCCGCTTACCGTTAGGGCAGTCGGTGCGGATCCAAGATGTCGTCCCTGGCGCCGTACGTAATTCCGACAACGAAGCTGACTTGAAAGTTGTTGACCGACACGGCAACCCCGTTCGGGCTGACCGGCTGTTTCACTCGGGTGAGCACCAGACGTACACGGTTTGCACAGCCGAAGGTTACGAGTTAACTGGAACGGCGAACCACCCCCTGCTATGTCTCATCGAGATCGGTGGTGTGCCCACGCTGTTGTGGAAGCTGATCTCAGAAATCGGTCATCAAGACCACGTCGTGCTGCAGCGAACCCCGCCGATCGAGCTAGGCCCTGCCGACTGGCAGCCGACGATGGAAGCTCTGCTGCTCGGCGCCTTCATCAGTGAGGGCTTCGTTTCCGAGGGGCGCGCGGGTTTCAACAACCTCGACCGTAATTACTTCTCCACGGTGGTTACGGCTTACGACGCTGTCGTGGGGGGGCAACGTTACGTCTCGACCCGTCGAATCGCCTCGGGATCAATGCTGCACGAACTCGACATCCAAAATCTGACCGCATTGAAACAGAGTCGACTCGGTGAGCTAACGGGCCAGCGATCGCAAGACAAGGTCGTTCCAGATTGGTTGTGGCAGTCACCCGCGGCGGTGAAGCGGGCGTTCCTGGGGGCCCTTTTCGAAGGAGACGGGTCCTGCTCTGCATTGCCGCGCAACGCAATTCAGATCTCGTATTCGACGAGAAGCCGGCAGCTCGCGGCTGACGTACAACAGATGCTCCTTGAATTCGGTATCGTGTCGCGGCGCTATCTCCACGCGGTTGGCGAACACAAAGTGGTCATCACCAACCGTGCGCAAGCCGAGTTGTTTGCGGTCCAAATCGGTTTCGGTGGTGCGAAGCAGCTGAAGCTCAACGCAATCCTGAGTTCCCTGCCTCCGTGTAGGGGCATGGATGGCGACCATGTCCCGGGGTTGGCAGCGTTCATCCGCCGGCATGCGGGTGGCTCTCGGGCGGATCAGTATTGGCTTGCGCGCCACAACGTCGATCGCGTCCAGCGCTGGCGAACTCGCGGCGAGGAGATCCTGACACATATCGCCGACCCCGAGGTCCGTGCCATCGCGACGGACTTGACCGACGGTCGGTTCTACTTCGCACGAGTAGCTTCCGTGCTTCGCGCCGGTATAAAGCCCGTGTACAGCCTCCGTGTCGACACGGAGGACCACGCCTTCGTCACCAACGGCTTTGTCAGCCACAACACTGAAGCACGGCTGACCCCGCTCGCGATGGAAATGCTGCGTGAAATCGACGAGGAGACAGTCGATTTCACCCCGAACTACGACGGCCGGGTGCAGGAACCGACGGTGCTGCCGAGCCGGTTCCCCAACCTGCTGGCCAACGGCTCGGGCGGCATCGCGGTCGGCATGGCCACCAACATTCCGCCGCACAACCTGCGCGAGCTCGCGGAGGCCGTGTACTGGTGTCTGGACAACCACGAGGCCGACGAGGAAACCACGCTGGCTGCGGTGTGCGAGCGGGTCAAGGGTCCGGACTTCCCGACCCACGGGCTGATCGTCGGCTCGCAGGGCATCAACGATGCTTATACCACCGGTCGGGGTTCGATCCGGATGCGCGGAGTCGTTGAGGTAGAAGAAGATTCGCGCGGTCGCACCTCGATCGTGATCACCGAGCTGCCCTATCAGGTCAATCACGACAACTTCATCACCTCGATAGCCGAGCAGGTTCGCGACGGGCGGCTGGCCGGCATCTCCAACATCGAGGACCAGAGCAGCGACCGGGTCGGTCTGCGCATCGTCGTGGAGATCAAGCGTGACGCGGTGGCCAAGGTGGTGCTGAACAACCTTTACAAGCACACCCAGCTGCAGACCAGCTTCGGTGCCAACATGCTGTCGATCGTCGACGGGGTGCCGCGCACGCTGCGGCTCGACCAGATGATCCGGCACTACGTGGCACACCAACTCGACGTGATCATCCGGCGCACCACTTACCGGCTGCGCAAGGCCAACGAGCGCGCGCACATCTTGCGCGGTTTGGTCAAAGCCCTTGACGCCCTGGACGAGGTGATCGCGCTGATCCGCGCGTCGCAGACCGTCGACATCGCCAGAACCGGCCTGATCGAGCTGCTTGACGTCGACGAGATCCAGGCCCAGGCGATCTTGGACATGCAGCTGCGGCGCCTGGCCGCGTTGGAGCGCCAGCGCATCATCGACGACCTGGCAAAAATTGAGGCCGAGATCGCCGACCTCGAGGACATCCTGGCCAAGCCGGAACGACAGCGCCAGATCGTCCACGACGAACTCGCCGAGCTCGCCGACAAGCACGGCGACGACCGTCGCACCCGGATCATCGCCGCTGACGGCGACGTCAACGACGAGGACCTGATCGCCCGCGAGGACGTCGTCGTCACCATCACCGAGACCGGTTACGCCAAGCGCACCAAGACCGACCTGTATCGCAGCCAGAAGCGCGGCGGCAAGGGCGTCCAGGGTGCTGGGCTCAAGCAGGACGACATCGTGCGGCACTTCTTCGTGTGCTCGACGCACGACTGGATCCTGTTCTTCACCACCCAGGGCCGGGTCTATCGGGCCAAGGCATACGACCTGCCGGAGGCATCCCGCACCGCGCGCGGCCAGCACGTCGCCAACCTGCTGGCCTTCCAGCCCGAGGAGCGGATCGCCCAGGTCATCCAGATCAAGAGCTACGAGGATGCGCCCTACCTGGTGTTGGCCACCCGCAACGGGCTGGTCAAAAAGACCAAGCTGACCGACTTCGACTCGAACCGGTCGGGCGGCATTGTCGCGGTCAACTTGCGCGACGGCGACGAGCTGGTCGGTGCGATGCTGTGTTCCGCCGACGACGATCTGCTGCTGGTGTCGGCTCTCGGCCAGTCGATCCGGTTCTCGGCGACCGACGAGGCGCTGCGGCCGATGGGCCGGGCGACTTCGGGTGTGCAGGGCATGCGGTTCAACACCGACGACTACCTGCTGTCGCTCAACGTGGTGCGTGAGGGCACATTCCTGCTGGTCGCGACCTCCGGCGGGTACGCCAAGCGCACCGCGCTCGAGGAGTACACCGCGCAGGGCCGCGGCGGGAAGGGCATTCTGACGATCCAGTACGACTCCCGCCGTGGCAGGCTGGTAGGGGCGCTGATCGTGGACGACGACAGCGAGGTCTACGCGATCACCTCCGGCGGTGGGGTGATCCGGACGAAGGCCAAGCAGGTCCGCAAGGCCGGGCGGCAGACCAAGGGTGTTCGGTTGATGAACTTGGGCGAGGGCGACACACTGTTAGCCATTGCACGCAACGCCGAAGAGGCTGAGGCTCCCGACGAGGAGGCGGACGCCTAGCGGGTGATTAGGCTGGGCCGAGGCGCAAGCGATCGCCGGCCGCGCAGGCGACCGGGTGCACAGTTAGGAGCCGTGGTGACGTCACCGAACGAGCCGGGCCATTCCGGACCGGGCGACGGCCCGAACGGAACAGGCGCCAACACTGCCGCGACGCCGCGCACGCGGCCGCCCGCCCGCCCGTCGCCGGCGCAACAGCGCGTGCCGGGGCGCGGCGCGGCGGCATCCAATGCCGAGGCACGGCTGAATCGGTTCATCGCCGGCACCGCCGTACCGGGCACCTCGAAAATTCCACCGCCCGACGCCGCTGCGCCGCCCGCACCGAACGAGAGCCGGGAAAGCGATGCTTACGCCAGTGAACTGCCCGACCTGTCTGGCGCGATTCCCCGCGCAGCACAACGGAAGTCGGCGGCCGAGCGAGACGCCAGCGTGACCGCACCGGTGCGGTCGGCAGGCCGCATCCGGGTGGCGTCGCCGCGGACGCCCGGGCCGTTGCGCGCCAGCATGCAGATCCGGCGGGTCGACCCGTGGAGCACTTTGAAGGTGTCGCTGGTGTTGTCGGTGGCGTTGTTCTTCGTCTGGATGATCGCGGTGGCGTTCCTCTACTTGGTCTTGGGCGGCATGGGTGTCTGGAGCAAGCTCAACAGCAACGTCGGCGATCTGCTGAACAACACCAGCGGCAGCGCCGAGTTGGTGTCGGCCGGCACGATCTTCGGCGCTGCGGTGCTGATCGGTCTGGTGAACATCGTTTTGCTCACCGCCGCGGCCACGATCGGCGCTTTCATCTACAACTTGACCACCGACTTGATCGGCGGCGTCGAGGTGACGCTGGCCGACCGGGACTAGCGTTTTGGGTGCAGACGCCCGGGTGCGGTAATCTCGTCGCTCGTCTGTGTGCGGGCCTATAGCTCAGGCGGTTAGAGCGCTTCGCTGATAACGAAGAGGTCGGAGGTTCGAGTCCTCCTAGGCCCA
>NZ_JAVKSG010000013.1:0-62825 GCF_039583785.1 Mycobacterium sp. | reverse complement strand
CCGTCGCGGATCCAGACGGTGTCGCTGACGATGACCACCACCGGCGCGGTGATGATGGCGCTGGCCTGGCTGATGCTGGGCCGGTTCGCGCTGGGCAAGCGGAAGATGTCCCGCGGCGACCTGGACCGCACGCTGCTGCTGTGGGTGCTGCCGCTGCTGATCGCGCCCCCGATGTACAGCAAGGACGTCTACTCCTACCTGGCGCAGAGCCAGATCTGCCGGCTCGGCCTCGACCCGTACCGGGTGGGCCCGGCGACCGGCCTGGGCCTCGGCCACGTCTTCACGATGTCGGTGCCGAGCCTGTGGCGCGAGACCCCGGCCCCCTACGGCCCGCTGTTCCTGTGGATTGGCCGCGGCATTTCGGCGCTGACCGGCGAAAACATCGTCGCCGCGGTGCTCTGCCACCGGCTGGTGGTGCTGCTCGGGGTGGGCCTGATCGTGTGGGCGACACCGCGACTGGCCCGCCGCTGCGGGGTGGCCGAAGTCAGCGCGCTGTGGCTGGGGGCGGCCAACCCGCTGCTGATCATGCATCTGGTCGCGGGCATCCACAACGAGGCCCCGATGCTCGGGCTGATGCTCACCGGCACCGAGCTGGCCCTACGCGGCTTGGAAATCGGGGACTCCGCCCGCCCGCTGTGGCCGCGACCGTGGCCGCGGGCCAGCGGCCAATGGGCGGACTGGGCGCCGCTGGGCATGCTGCTGGCCGGGTCCGTTCTGATTGTGCTGTCGTCGCAGATCAAGCTCCCGTCGCTGCTGGCACTGGGCTTCGTGACGATGGCACTCGCCCAGCGCTACGGCGGCGGCCTCACGGCGTTCTTCCTCACCGGCGGGTTGATGGCGGGGTTGTCGCTGGCGGTGATGGCGGCCGTCGGATCGGCCAGCCGGCTGGGTTTCGGCTGGATCTTCACCTTGGGCACCGCGAACGTGGTGCGCAGTTGGATGTCGCCGCCGACGCTGATCGCGCTGGGCACCGGGCAAGTGGGCATCCTGCTGGGCCTAGGCGATCACACCACGGCCGTGTTGTCGCTGACCCGTGGCATCGGCGTGTTGATCATCGCCGTGCTGGTGTCCTGGCTGCTGCTCGCGGTGCTTCGCGGCCGGCTGCATCCGGTCGGTGGACTCGGGGTCGCGCTCGGTGGGTGCGTCCTGCTGTTTCCGGTGGTACAGCCCTGGTATCTGCTGTGGGCGATCATCCCGCTCGCGGCGTGGGCCACCCGGCCGGGCTTCCGCGTCGCGGTGATCATCGTCACGATGGGCGTCGGCGTGTTCGGCCCGACCGCCAACGGCGACCGGTTCGCGCTGTTCCAGATCGTGGACGCCACCCTGGCCAGCACCCTCATCGTGGCCCTGCTGATCACCGTGACCTACGACCGTCTGCCGTGGCGGCCGCTGCCCGACAACGAGCCCGCTCCCGACGCCGCGGACCATGATCGGCTGCCCGACGGGCAGACCCCGCGGCCCGACCCGCTGCCCGGCGCTTACGCTAAATCGTCGTGAGGCCCGCTTCCGATACCCCCGTGCGGCTGCGCGGGGTGTGCAAGCAGTACGGCTCGACCACCGCCGTCTCCCAACTCGACTTCGACGTGCACACCGCCGAGGTGCTGGCGCTGCTCGGCCCCAACGGCGCCGGCAAGACCAGCACCGTGGAGATGTGCGAGGGGTTCATCCGTCCCGACGCCGGCACCGTCGAAGTGCTCGGCCTGGATCCGATAGCGGACAACGCGCGGCTGCGGCCACGCATCGGCGTGATGCTGCAGGGCGGCGGCGGCTACCCCGCGGCCCGCGCCGGGGAGATGCTGAACCTGGTCGCCTCGTATGCAGCCGATCCGCTGGACCCACAGTGGTTGCTGGCCACGCTGGGTTTGACCGACGCGGCCCGCACCACCTACCGGCGGCTCTCCGGTGGGCAGCAGCAGCGACTCGCGCTGGCCTGTGCTCTGGTGGGACGGCCAGAGTTGGTATTCCTCGACGAGCCCACCGCGGGGATGGATGCACAGGCCCGAATTCTGGTGTGGGAGTTGATCGATGCGCTGCGCCGCGACGGCGTCACCGTCGTGCTGACCACCCACCAGCTCAAGGAAGCCGAAGAACTTGCCGACCGGTTGGTGATCATCGACCACGGGGTGACGGTGGCAGCCGGCACGCCCGCAGAGTTGACCCGCAGCGGTGCCAAAGGCCAACTTCGCTTCAGCGCTCCCCCGCGGCTCGATCTGTCGTTGCTGGTGTCGGCGCTGCCGGAGGACTACCAGGCGTCGGAGGCGACGCCGGGCGAATACCTGGTGGAGGGGCCCGTCGAGCCGCAGGTGCTGGCCACCGTCACGGCGTGGTGCGCACAGATCAACGTGCTGGCCACCGATTTGCGGGTGGAGCAGCGCAGCCTGGAAGACGTGTTTTTGGATCTGACCGGCCGGGAGCTGCGGGCATGAGTGAATCCCATTTTCCGGCAGGCACTTTCAGCCCCGACCCCCGTCCGGCCGCGGTGCCCAAGATGCTGGCCGCGCAATTCGGCCTGGAGCTCAAGCTGCTGCTGCGCAACGGCGAGCAACTGCTGCTGACCATGTTCATCCCGATCACGCTGCTGATCGGGATGACGCTGCTGCCGCTCGGATCGTTCGGGGCCAACCGCGCCGCCACGTTCGTCCCGGTGATCATGGCGCTGGCGGTGATCTCCACCGCGTTCACCGGCCAGGCCATCGCGGTCGCCTTCGACCGCCGCTACGGCGCTCTCAAACGGCTGGGCGCAACGGCGCTGCCGGTGTGGGGCATCATCGCCGGCAAATCGGCGGCGGTCGTGACCGTGGTGTTTTTGCAGTCAATCATTTTGGGCGTCATCGGTTTTGCGCTCGGCTGGCGGCCGCACCCGGCCGGTTTGGCGCTAGGTGCGGCGGCGATCGCGCTGGGCACCGCGGTGTTCGCCGCACTCGGCCTGCTGCTCGGTGGCACCCTGCGGGCCGAGATCGTGCTGGCGGTGGCCAACCTGTTGTGGTTCGTCTTCGCCGGACTCGGCGCGCTCACCATCGAGTCCGGCGTGGTCGGGTCCGCGGTCAAGTGGGCGGCGCGGCTCACCCCGGCCGGGGCGCTCACCGAATCGCTGTCACGCGCAATGAACCTGTCGGTGGACTGGTTCGGCGTGCTGGTGCTGGTGGTGTGGGGCACGCTGGCCGGCCTGGCCGCGCTGCGCTGGTTCCGGTTCACCTGACCCGGCCCTTGGCGGCCGAACGTGAAGTCAACTTCACGCTCGACGCCCAGCGTGATGCTGGGTTCACGCTCGCGGGACGATCACCCCTGCCGCGAGGCCCTACTACGGGACGTAGTTGTCGTTGCCCTACGATCGGGCGATGCCTGTCGGGCGATCATTGCGACGGTTGTCGCGACCCAGCCTTCGCGCGCAGCGGATCATCGCGGCAGCGGTGATCGTGACCCAGGGCGGCATCGCCGTCACCGGGGCGATCGTCCGCGTCACCGCCTCGGGGCTGGGTTGCCCGACCTGGCCGCAGTGCTTTCCGGGCAGCTTCACCCCGGTCGCCCATTCCGAGGTTCCGCGGATCCACCAGGCCGTGGAGTTCGGTAACCGGTTGATCACGTTCGCGGTGGTGCTCACTGCGGCACTGGCGGTGCTGGCCGTCGTCCGCGCGCACCGCCGGCGCGAAGTGCTGGTCTACGCGTGGCTGATGCCGGCATCGACGGTGCTGCAGGCGGTGATCGGCGGCATCACCGTGCGGACCGGGCTGTTGTGGTGGACGGTGGCGATTCACCTGCTGACCTCGATGACGATGGTCTGGCTGTCGGTGCTGCTGTTCGTCAAGGTCGGCCAGCCCGATGACAACGGGGCCGGAGTGATCAATGCTCTGGTGCCCAAGCCGCTGCGAATGCTGACCGCGCTCAGCGCGCTGACGCTGGCCGCGGTGCTGGTGGCCGGCACCCTGGTCACCGCGGCGGGTCCGCACGCCGGCGACACCAGTCCGAACCGAACCGTCCCGCGACTGCGGATCGAGATCACCACGCTGGTGCACGCGCACACGTCGCTGCTGATCGCCTATCTGGCGCTGCTGGTCGGGCTGGGGTTCGGGCTACTGGCCGTGCGCGCGCCGCGGCCGGTGTTGGTGCGGTTGCTGGTGCTGCTGGTCGCGGTGTTCGGCCAGGCCACGGTCGGGACCGTGCAGTTCTTCACCGGAGTCCCCGCGGCTTTGGTCGCGGTGCACGTCGCCGGGGCGGCGATCTGCACCGCCGCCACCGCGGCGCTATGGGCTTCGATGCGAGAGCGGACCCAGCCCCAACCGGTCCAGGGCTGACTCGACGCACAGCGCGAACCGTCGCTGCGCGAAGTCCCGAGCCTCGTCGTCGAACAGTCGCCAACCCAGCTGCGGAGCAACCAGATCCAGCTCGGCCAGCTCGGCGTAACCGGCTTCCTCGATCACCTCCGCGCGGGCGTACAGCAGCTCTTCGACACCGATGCCGACGTGGTCCACGGCCGCCTGCAGGGCCGCCTGCCCGAGGCTCCACAGCTCGAAATCTGCATCGATCGGCGAGTTCGCGACAATTGCGTGGGACTGGATGCCCCCGAGAAACACCAGCGCGGTGCGAACCGCGGAGCCGGACGGGCGACGTCCCCGCAGCACCGGCACCCCCGCGCGGCCCAGATCGCGCAGATACCGCCGGCGGTTGTTCCATGCGACGACGTCAGGAGCGTTGAGCAGGTTAGGCACTCGCTTGGTCCACGGCAAAAACTCGGCATGATCGCTGCGGTCCCGCAAGATCACCAGATCGGCCTCGAGCGTGCGCGGGTCGTCCCAGAACAACCAGTGCGCGTGCAGTCCGCGGGTGCGCAGCGCAGCGACCAGGCCGGCGTCATCACCGTCCGCCGAACCGGCCAGCACGATCCGGGGATGACGAATGTCGGGGCGGGCCAACTTCATGCGGACTCCATGGGTGCGGATGATAGTCACCATGCACGCAATCGAAGTCGCCGAACACGGCGGTCCCGAAGTTCTGCGCTACGTCGAGAAACCACCGCCCTCCCCCGGTCCGGGTGAGGTGCTGATCAAGGCCGAGGCGATCGGGGTGAATTACGTCGACACCTATTTCCGCTCCGGTTCGTATCCGCGCGAGCTGCCCTTCGTGGCGGGCATCGAAGTGGCCGGGACGGTGGCCGCCGTCGGTACGGGCGTGACGGAACCCAGCGTCGACGATCGGGTGGTGACGGCTGTCGCATCGTCGGGGTCCTACGCCGAGTTCAGCACCGCACCAGCGCAATTCGTTGCCCGCGTGCCGAACGAGATCGGTTTGGAGGTAGCCGCCTCGGCGCTGCTGAAGGGGCTGACGGCGCATTACCTGATCACGTCGGTGTACGCGGTGCAGTCCGGCGACACGGTCCTGGTGCACGCCGGGGCAGGTGGGGTCGGGCTGATCTTGACGCAGTGGGCGGCCAGCCTGGGCGTCCGGGTGATCACGACGGTGTCGACACCGGCCAAAGCCGAGCTATCCCGGCAGGCCGGCGCGACGGACGTGCTGGACTACCCCGACGACGATCCTGCGGAGTTCGGCCGGCGCATCCGCGAGTTGACCGCCGGCGCGGGCGTGGCCGCGGTGTACGACGGCGTCGGGGCGAGCACGTTCGACGCCAGCCTGGCCAGCCTGGCCGTGCGAGGAACGTTGGCGCTGTTCGGCGCGTCCAGCGGGCCGGTTCCGCCGGTCGACCCGCAGCGGCTCAACGCCGCCGGCTCGGTGTACCTGACTCGCCCATCGCTGGCTCATTTCACCCGCACCGGCGAGGAGTTCGCCTGGCGCTCAAAGGAATTGTTCGACGGGATTGCCGCAGGTTCGATCAGCGTGACGGTGGGCCGGCGCTATCCGTTGGCCGATGCCGCCCAGGCGCACCGCGACTTGCAGGGCCGTCAGACGGTCGGCTCGATCGTGCTGACGCCATAACGGCTGGCGAGGCCTCACGGGCGCCCACCGGGATCCCAGCTGCCCGGCATCATCGGCACTGTCGGCCCGCCTCCGAATTCGTCGCCGGCAAGCGTGGTCAGCCCCGCGGCTTGCTCAATGGCCTCGCTGTGCACGGTTCCGGCGAAACCCAAGGGTCCGGCGCCGTTGCCCGATGCCGACGGATGGTCATCCGTCGGCACGCCCCAGTCCGGGTCGAGCTCGATGGTCGTATCGGCAAATTCATCGCCGTGGTCGCGCGCTATCGTGCGCCGACGTCGCCGCGCCTGCCGCTGCTCCCGCGCGGCCGCGACCGCTGCCGCGGCGGCGCTGTCAGGCTCCAGCGCCTTGCGTTTGGCACTGGCACTGGCGCCGGCGCGCACCCTGATCCCCGAGTCGAACCCGATGCGTGGTGGCCCCACCGCGTAGGGCGGCACGAAACCCGGCCCAACCGCGGCCGGCGGCGCCGGCGGCACGGCACTGGTGACGGTGCTCGCCATCGGCGGGGAAAGCGGTGCCGGAGTTGTGCTGGGGACCCCAGCGGGCGCGCCGAGGGTAGACGCCGACGCCGCGGCCGGCAGTACCTCGGGCGCAGCCGGCGCAGGTGACGGCGCCGGTGCGAAAGCGGTTGCGGGAGGCTCCGGGGCGGGCAGTCCGGCCAGGCCCGCCAAGCCGGCCACCGATCCGGCGGAGGCGGTCGCGAGCCCGGCGGCGGCGGACGGCAGAAACGCATATCCGAGCGGGAAGAACACCTCATCGCCGTCGAAGAACACATAAAGCGGGTTCACCAACAACGACAACGGATCCGTCAAGAGTCTGCTGATCAAGTGCGTCTGTGTGTAGCCGACCGGATTGGTCAGGAAGTCATATATGTTGTCGATCCCGAACGCATAAGCGGTTTGGTTCGAAATTCCTAACCGCTGCAGGTAAGCCAGCACTGTGTCGAAGCTCACCGGCTGGGCGGCCTGTGCTGCGGCAGTCTGCCCCGAGGAAGAGCCCGCGGCTTTCAGAATCTGCGGCGCGGGGGCGGTATGCGGCGCGGACTCCGCCGCCGCGCTCGCGACCGCCTGGTAGGTCGTCATCGTGGTGGCCGCCTGGACCCACATCCGGACATAGTCGGCCTCGTTGAGTGCAATCGGAATCGTGTTGATGCCAAAGAAATTCGTTGCCAGCAACACCCCGTGAACCGCGTGATTGGTGGCCAACTCCGGCATCGTCGGCATCGCCGCGAGCGCGGCGCTGTAGGCCGCGGCGGCGGTCTCGTGCCGGGCGGCCGCTGCGGCGCTGTCAGCGCTGGCCTGCGTCAGCCACGCCAGATACAGCAGGTTCGCGACCACGTAGGACTCCGCGCTCGGCCCCTGCCACGCGTCGCCCTGCACCGCCGCCAGCACTGCGCCGAGTTCCTCTGCTGCGATCGCGTATTCGCTGCTCAGGGAGTTCCACGACGCAGCAGCCGCCAGCAACGAACCCGGCCCCGGACCGCTGCTGAGCAACGCCGAGTGCACCTCCGGCGGAGACGCCATCCAGATGGGCGCGTTCAGGGTCAGACCTCCTGCGGATCAGATCGGGACCGCAGAATGTTAGCATTGCCTAAGCTAACCTGTCGAGCTTTGTGGAAGGCCGGCGGCTACCACGTGTTGGGAAGCATCGGCATTCGCGGCCCGCTTCCGAAACCGTCATCGCTGAGGGTCGCCAGTCCCGTCGCCTGTTCACCGCTCTTCGACCCGGTCCCGGAGAATCCCAGCGGCCCCGCGCCCCGATCCGAGGATTCCGTCGAGGCACCCCATTCGGGGTCGACATCGACGTTCATGTCGGCGAATTCGTCATAGTGATCGCCCTGCGTCGCACGGCGCCGCCGCCGGGTAGGACGCTTTGCTGCGGCGGCCGTTGCCGCCGCAGCCGCTTCGGGCGCCTTCGACGCGCCACGCGATGTCGGCTCCTTGGTCTTGGCTTGCGCGCCAAGCCCCGCGCCGATCGTCGGACCGCCCACGATGTACGGCGGGGAAAATCCTGGCCCCGCCCCCGGCGAACCCAGCGAGGGTGGCGGCGCAGAACCGGCGGGGGCGCTCGCGGCGGTCGCCGATGTCGGCGAGGCCGCCGGGGCGCCTGGTGCGACCGAGGACGCCAGCGCCGCCGGAGCGCCGACCGGGAACAGCGGCGGTGCCACCACGGACTCGACCGGGGGCAGCGGTACCACCGGCTGGGCCAAGGCACCCAGGCCGGCCAGTCCAGCGGCGCCCGCGCCGAGGGGCGCGAGCGCTGCGCCGCCTACCGCCGCGTAGAGCGCCGGACTCTGGCTCAAGAAAATGAGGACTTGCTCGATGTGCAGCGGAAAGTCGAACAGCGCAAAGCTGAAAAAGTATTGGATAGCCTCGACCGGATTCTGCGCCAGGTAGGTGCTGAACTGGGACAGGTCTTCGCTGAGTTCGAGGAGTCGGACAACGTAGTAGATCGGTTGACTGGGGTCCGCATACGAGTCGAAGGTCATCCCGTTGACGGTGCCTTGGGCGGGGTTGAAATTTATCCCGAAGTTCTTCAGCACGTCCGCCAGGAAGTTTTCGAACGGGTTGACGATATGCGGGTCATGGGCGGTCAGGCTGTTTCCGATCCCGAACTGCTTCAAGATGTTCTGCAGCCACTGCGGGATCCCCAGCGGGTTGTCGCCGCTGAGGCTGCTATACGGATTGCCACTTGCGGCAGGCTGCGCCGCGTCGTTGGATTTCAGGATCGGCGGCGCGGTGCCGGTGGTCGGCGTCGCCGCGACGGCGGTGTCGGCGACGGCCTGATAGGTGCTCATCGTGGTGGCGGCCTGGACCCACATCCGCGCGTAGTCGGCCTCGTTGACGGCGATCGGAATCGTGTTGACACCAAAGAAATTCGTGGCCTGCAGCGCCCCGTGCACGATGTGGTTAGTGGCCAACTCCGGCAACGTCGGCATGGCGGCCAGGGCGGCGGTGTAGGCGGCGGCCGCGGTCTCGTGTTGCGCGGCCGCGGCGGCGCTGTCTGCGCTGGCCGTGGTCAGCCAGGCCAAATATGGCACATAAGCCGAGACGAACGACTCGGCGCTCGGACCTTGCCAGACGCCGGCCTGCACCTCGGCCAGCACCGAAGTGAGTTCCTCGGCCACCGAGGTGTATTCGGCGCTCAGCGAACTCCACGCCCCCGCGGCCTCAAGCAGCGAGCTGGGCCCTGGGCCACTGCTCAACAATGTCGAGTGCACCTCCGGTGGCGCCGCCATGTAGACGGGCGCCGTCACGGTCAGCCCCAGACGCCGTGATACGACGCCGCGGCGGCGGCATCGCGCGCGGCGTAACCAGCACCCGATTCGGCGACCCCGACCCCCGAGCGCCCAAGCTCCTCGGAGCCCTGGGCGGCGGCAGCCGCATGCTGACCACCGCGCACACTGAACCCACCCGCAGTCTGCAGCGACACCGGATCGGCGGCAGGCGGGAGCACGGCCGTGATCATCGGCGCCGCGCCCGCCTGGGCAGACGCCAACCGCGCCGTCAGGGCTTCGATGCGCGCGCTGGCAGCTGCAAGGCCTTCTGGAACGACGCGCAGCGTCATGACAGCCTTCCGGTCACCGTGATGAATATGATTGTCATTACTGTTTTTAGCACACTGCGGTGGCAATGGGAACCGAAGACGCCTACGGCGAGTCCGCCAGCTGTCGATACCTCAAATCGGCGAAGCGTCGGGCGGCTTCCCGCATCTCGTCGGTCACCGGACAGGCTTCTCGCTGGTCGGCCGAAAAGAATTGCGGTTCAGCTTCTTTCGAGTAGAACCGGGCCTGCTCGCGGATGCGTTCTAGCGCCGCAGCGTCGATCGCGATACCGAAATGCGGTGCGACCCGCTGCCAGACCGCGGCGGGCAACTCAGAGTGGTCGATGCACAGCCGCCGAGCAGGTCCGGCGCTGGCCGAAGACAGCATCGCGCCCAGCGCGCGGGCGGCGAATTCGGCGCGTGGCATGGTCGGCACGTCCACCGGGTCGATGCCGAAGCGCAGCGCGGTCTGCAGCGGCGGCACGTGGTGTCCGAGCCAGCCGGGCGGATTGGCCAGCAACGAAGCCACCACCTCGGCCGGGTCGCGCTGAACCCAGACCCACGGGGTGTCCGGAAAAGCGGCGGTGAGGATCTCCTGGCGGCGAATGTTCCAGCTGGTGCACTTGAGCACCAGCTGCTGTTCGTCGCCGTGCCGGCGCCGGCCCAGCGCCCGCACCAGAAGCCGAACCACTCGGACGAGCGTGACGTTGTCCACCCGCGCCGGATCCAGGCCCAGAAGTGCGTTCAGCGGGGATGGCTCGGCGACCACCACGACCCCGGGAACCGTCGACAACAGCCGCGACACCAGTGTCGATCCGCAGCGCGAGACGTGGTAGATCATGCCCGCCGGATCGAGTGCCGGCTCACTATCGAGAGCAAGCAGCGCATCGAGTCCGGTCCTGACCAGCGGCCTGGCTTGCGGGCCGCCGGCCCACCGGGCGACGGTCTGGTCGAAAAACGGGTCGACGAAACGTTCCGCGCAAAGATCGGCCCAGTCAATCGTCGGAATCCGCCCGGAAAAGTCGAATCTGATCGGCGTCCAATGCGCCAGGTCGGACAGTTCCATCAGTCGGGCAACCGGACCAAAAAGCCGCTCACAATCAGAGTGCGGGCCAACTCGATCTGCTGCCTGGCGCTCAGACCCGGCAGATCACCGATCCGAAACGACTCGGCGCTGCGCGAGACGAACTCCAGCGCGTCCTGGTGGTCGGGAGCTGCCCCGACCGACAGGCTCGCGAAGTGCAGTGTGACGCCGCCGGATTCCGCCCTCACCCGCGAATAGAGGGGTTGGTACTTGCGCACCACCGTTTTTGCGTCGATGCCCGCGGCATCCGAGATCGGCCCGACCGGCGGGCAGCGGCCCCGCCGCACCAGGACGTCGGCCAGTGCGTCGAGCCCCCTCGCGATCGCACTCGGGTCCTCGACGGTCTTGACGGTGTCACGCATCAGCGCGTCAACAGCGGCGTGCAGGTCCGCGTCGTCGAGATGCCGCGGCGGCAGCTGGGCGTTGAGACGGTCATCGTGAAAGCTCTGCTGGTAAAGCGCCCCGACGGCAAGCGTGAACGCGGTGGGGGCGTGCACACCCACGGTCAGGTGAATGGATGGCTCGGCAATCGTCTCGGCCTCATGCACTTTGCCACGCGGCAGATACAAGACGTCACCGGCTTCGAGGTTCACCTCGATTGGTGATGGAAGGCCTTCGGTAGCAACGGCGTTTTCTTTGTCGCGCTGCATTTCGCGAGGCGGGATGTCAGCGCCTTCGTAGACGTGCCAGATTTTGGATCCCTGAATCTGAACAATCAGTACGTCATGGTCGTCGTAGTGCGCAACAAGTCCCTGCGATCCGGGCGGGCTGATGTAGGCGTTGACCTGAACCGGGAAATTCAGCTCGACCTCGATGGACTGGGACAACGCGGCGACGGCGCGCACGTGGCGCTCGACGCCGTCCAAAACGATCGTGTAGCCGGCGGCAAAGTCGTCGTGAATGCGGACAACGTCAAAGCCGGCGTCCTCGCATCGGTAACTGTCCGCGCCCTTTTTGTCCTTTCCCTTCACCAGGCGCAGCTCGGAGGATTCCTGGCAGAACAGTTCCACGAGTTCCTCGGCCACCGACGGCCCCGGCAGCAGGCTGTCGAAGTAGCCGGTGCAGTGCCGTTCGACGTGGTAGCGCGTTTTCGCCCATATCTCGTCGAGAAAGGTCTCCACCGAGACGGGTGCAAGCAACCACGCCAGCGAGAACTCGGCGTCAACGCTCGATACGCGCCGCTGCATCAGCCGTGCCCGCCGCCTTCTTCCGCCTCACCAGCCTGGTCTGGATTCCAGGTACCCGGCACCATCGGCATCGTAGGGCCGCTGCCAAAGTAGTCGTCCGCAAGTGTGGCCAAACCCGCCGCGGCCACTGCACTTTTCCCCACCGTGCCGGCAAACCCCAAGGGGCCGGCGCCCCGATCCGACCCCGCTGCACCCGGCGGTGCGCCCCAGTTCGGGTCGACCTGGACATTCATATCCACGTGTTCGTCACCGTGCCCGCGGCTGCCCGCGCGCCGGCGCCGTCGCCGCTGGACCCCCGAAACCGCTGCGGCAGCGGCAATCTCGGGCGCCTTCGCGGAGCCGCGCGACGTCGGTTCCTGAGTTTTGGCGCCGGCACTCATCCCCGGTCCGGCCCCGATACCCGGCGGACCCACCGCGTAGGGCGGCACGAAACCCGGCCCACCCCCTGCGACGGGCGGTGCCGGCGCCGCACCGGCGACGGGGCTGGTCGCCGGCGCGGGAGCAGGACTCGAGGTGCCGGGCGCGGTGCCGCTCGCACCTATCGCGACCGGGCTGCCCGTCGCCGCCGGCGAACTGTGCGTGTGGGTTGCCGGTGCCGGCGACACGTCAGGAGTGGGGGCCGCGTCAAAGTGAATGCCGGCCAGACCCGCGAAGCCCGCCCCGGCTCCGGCCGGCACGACAAGTGGAAGCGCCAACACTTCGGGGTAGTACGCGACGTATTGGAGCGCGTGGCCGAACTCGTCGGATGCGACGCCAACCACGTCGTACTCCAGCTGCAGTAGCCCCTGCGCGGGGTTCTGCGCGATCAGATGGAGATCCCGCACCAGAGTGTCAATAGGCTCGGTAATCCGGTTGATAAGATAACTCAACTGGTACGGATTGCCGGAGTCGTTGTCGATGATCGGCAGTATCCCCTTGTCGGGCACGCCTTGGCCGCCGTAGACGCCGTCCGCGGGGCGGGCGTGGTTGACGATCTGCGGCGCCGGGTCGGTCTGCGGCGCCGCAGCGACCGCGGCGGCGGCGACCGCCTGGTAGGTGTCCATCGTGGTGGCGGCCTGGACCCACATCCGGGCGTAGTCGGCCTCGTTAAGTGCGATCGGAATCGTGTTGATGCCGAAGAAATTGGTCGCCATCAGCACCCCGTGAATCACGTGATTGGCGGCCAGTTCCGGCAAGGTCGGCATCGCCCCCAACGCCGCGGTGTAGGCAGCGGCCGCAGTCTCGTGCTGGGCGGCCTCGGCGGCGCTTGTGGCGCTGGCCTGCATCAGCCACGCCAAGTAGGGCACGTGGGCAGCCACGTAGCGCTCGGCGCTGGGACCCTGCCACGCCCCGGCCTGCACCGCCGCCAAAACGTCGCTGAGTTCCTGGGCGACGTCGGCGTACTCGGTGCTCAAGGCGGTCCAGGCGCTCGCCGCTGACAGCAGCGAAGCGGGTCCGGGGCCGCTGCCCAGCAGGGTCGAATGCACTTCGGGCGGCAACGCCATCCAGATCGGCGCGATCATCGCCCGCCATCGAATCGTTCGCTGCGATCAGCCGTCGATGAAGTCACGACGGGTATTGAAAACTACGCCGCGTCGTAGTCACAAGACCCCGACGGGGTATGGGGTATTTGCAGGTCCGGGACCGGCTGGTCCGGATCAGACGCGCAACAGCGTCGGCAGCGCCAGAGCCGAATCCAGGGCCAGCGCGCAGAACACCACGGCGAGGTAATTGTTCGACTGCAGAAACAACCGCAGCGGCTTGACCGGCTCACCACGACGCACGCCGGCGTACAACTGATGGGCCATCGCCAGGAACCACACACCGGCCACCACCGCGACCGCGGCGTAGAGCCAGCCCGCCGCCAGCGCGAGCGCCAGCGTCGCAACCACCGTCAGCCAGGTGTACACCAGAATCTGCTTGGTGACCTGGCGTTCCGTCGCCACCGCCGGCAGCATCGGGACACCGGCCGCCTGGTAGTCCTCCTTGTAGCGCATCGCCAGCGCCCAGGTGTGCGGCGGCGTCCAGAAGAAGATGATCGCGAACATGACCAACGCCGGCCACCCGATGGTTCCGGTGACCGCCGACCAGGCGATCATCACCGGCATACACCCGGCCGCGCCGCCCCACACCACGTTCTGCGACGTGCGGCGCTTGAGCAGCAAGGTGTAGATGAAGACGTAGAACGCGATAGTGCCGACCGCCAGCAGACCGGACAGCAGATTGGTCGTCCACCACAGCCAGGCGAACGACGCGACGCTCATGGTCAGCCCGAAAATCAGGGCATTGCGGGTCGGCACGGCCGCACGCGCCAGCGGACGTCGCGCCGTCCGCTTCATCAGCTTGTCGATGTCGGCGTCGGCCACGCAGTTCAGTGTGTTGGCGCCGCCGGCGGCCAGCATCCCGCCGATCAAGGTGTTGAGGATCAGCAACGGGTTCACGCTGCCACGGTGGGCCAGCAGCATCGCCGGAATCGCGGTGACCAGCAACAGTTCGATGACCCGCGGCTTGGTGAGCGCCAGATACGCCAGCACGACCGTACGGACTCGGTTCGGCGCAACGCGCTCGCGAATGCTCACGCAAGGACTCCTCGGATCACAGCGGCGCGCAGCTTCTACTACGCACGATGGTAGACGGAATGACAGGCCCAGCATGCACCGCGGGGTCGACTGACAACAATTCCAGGTAATTTCCCGTGCGGTTTGATATGCGTCGACGCGGGTACTAACGCTGTCGACGCGGGTGCTAACGCTAATGTTGGAACCGATCAATCAAATCTGCCGACCCCGAGGACTTCAGTACGTGACCACACTCGAAGACATCTCGACCCTGACCCAACCGCACCACCCCGACGACTGGTCTGAGATCGATTCGGCAGCGGTCGACACGGTTCGCGTGCTGGCCGCCGACGCGGTGCAGAAAGTCGGTAACGGCCACCCCGGGACGGCGATGAGCCTGGCCCCCTTGGCCTACACCCTGTTTCAGCGGGCGATGGTGCACGACCCGAGCGACCCGCATTGGCTGGGCCGCGACCGGTTCGTTCTGTCCTGCGGGCACAGCAGCCTGACCCTCTACATTCAGCTCTACCTCGGCGGCTTCGGTCTAGAGCTCTCCGACATCGAGTCGTACCGGACCTGGGGTTCCAAGACTCCCGGACATCCGGAGTTCCGGCACACCAAAGGCGTCGAGATCACCACCGGCCCGCTGGGTCAGGGCCTGGCGTCAGCGGTCGGCTTCGCGATGGCGGCACGCTACGAACGCGGCCTGTTCGATCCGGACGCCGCCGCCGGGACCAGCCCGTTCGACCACCACATCTACGTGATCTGCTCCGACGGCGACATCGAAGAAGGGGTGACGTCGGAGGCGTCGTCGCTGGCCGCCGTGCAGCAACTGGGCAACCTGATCGTGTTCTACGACCACAACGAAATCTCGATCGAGGACGACACCCACATCGCGCTGTGCGAAGACACCGCCGCCCGCTATGAGGCGTACGGCTGGCATGTGCAACACGTCGAGGGCGGCGAGAACGTCGCCGCCATCGAAGAGGCGATCGCGAAGGCTCAGGCCGTCACCGACAAGCCGTCGTTCATCGTGGTGCGCACGATCATCGGCTATCCCGCGCCTGATCTGATGAACACCGGCAAGGCGCACGGCGCGGCCCTCGGTGACGACGAGGTCGCCGCCGTCAAGAAGATCCTCGGCTTCGACCCGGAGAAGAAATTCGCGGTCAGCGACGAGGTGATCAAGCACACCCGCGAGTTGGTGCAGCGCGGCAAGGACGCCCACGACAAGTGGAATGTCGACTTCGAGGCATGGGCCAAGCGCGAGCCCGAGCGCAAGAAGCTGCTGGACCGGTTGACCGCCCAGGAGCTGCCCGACGGCTGGGACGCCGACATTCCGCACTGGGAGCCGGGCGACAAGGCGCTGGCCACCCGCGCCGCATCCGGCAAGGTGCTCAACGCCGTCGGCCCGCATCTACCCGAGTTGTGGGGGGGTTCGGCTGACCTGGCCGGCAGCAACAACACCACCATGGAAAACGTGAAATCGTTTGGCCCGCCGTCGATTACGACGAAGGACTACACCGCGGACTGGTACGGCCGCACCCTGCACTTCGGTATTCGCGAGCATGCGATGGGCTCCATCCTGTCCGGCATCGTGCTGCACGGCCCGACCCGCGCCTACGGCGGCACGTTCATGCAGTTCTCCGATTACATGCGACCGGCGGTGCGACTGGCCGCGCTGATGGACATCGACACCATCTACGTCTGGACGCACGACTCGATCGGCCTCGGCGAAGACGGCCCGACGCACCAGCCGATCGAGCACCTTGCGGCGCTGCGCACGATCCCCAGGTTGTCGGTGGTCCGGCCGGCGGACGCCAACGAGACCGCATATGCGTGGCGCTGCGTGCTGGCCCGCGGCTACGGCAGCGGCCCGGTCGGGCTGATCCTGACCCGCCAGGTTGTGCCGATCCTCGACGGCACCAACTACGACGGCGTGGCCAAGGGTGGATACATCCTCGGTGACGCCGGTGGTGACCAGCCCGACGTGGTGTTGATCGCCACCGGGTCCGAGGTTCAACTTGCCGTCGCGGCGCAGAAATTGTTGGCGGACAAGGACATTGTCGCTCGCGTGGTGTCGATGCCGTGCGTCGAATGGTTCGAGTCGCAGTCCGACGAATACCGCAACAGCGTACTGCCCCCGTCGGTGTCGGCCCGGGTCGCGGTCGAGGCCGGCATCGCGCAGAGCTGGCACAAGCTAGTTGGTGACACCGGCGAGATCGTTTCGATCGAGCACTACGGGGAATCCGCTGACGCAAAGACTCTGTTCCGCGAATTCGGATTCACCCCGGAGGCCGTCGCCGACGCCGCCGAACGAACAATCGACAATTAACCGAAGGAAAGCCAATGACTCAGAACCCCAACCTCGCTGCTTTGAGCTCCGCGGGTGTATCGGTGTGGCTGGATGACCTGTCCCGCCACCGCTTGCAAACCGGCAGCTTGCAGGAGCTGATCGACACCAAGAGCGTCGTCGGGGTCACCACCAACCCGTCGATCTTCCAGAAGGCCCTGAGCGACGGCGACGCCTACGACGCGCAGGTGGCCGAACTGGCCGCGCGTGGCGCCGACGTCGACGCCACCATTCGGACCGTGACCACCGACGACGTTCGTAACGCTGCCGACGTGCTGCGGCCGCAGTGGGAGGGCTCCGACGGCGTCGACGGCCGGGTGTCGATCGAGGTCGACCCGCGGCTCGCGCACGACACTGACAAGACCATCGCGCAGGCCATCGAACTGTGGAAGATCGTCGACCGGCCGAACGTGCTGATCAAGATCCCGGCCACCAAAGCCGGTCTGCCCGCCATCACTGCGGTTCTGACAGAAGGGATTTCGGTCAACGTCACGCTGATCTTCTCCGTCCAGCGGCACCGCGAGGTGATGGACGCCTACCTCGCCGGGCTGGAAGCGGCCAAGGCGGCCGGACATGACCTGTCCAAGATCCATTCGGTGGCGTCGCTTTTCGTGTCGCGCGTCGACACCGAGATCGACAAGCGCCTGGAGACCATCGCCTCGGCCGACGCGCTGGCGCTGCGCGGACAGGCCGGTGTTGCCAACGCCCGGCTGGTCTACGCGTCTTATCAGGAAGTGTTCGTCGGCGGCGATCGCTTCGCTCCGCTCGAGACAGCCGGTGCGCGGGTACAGCGGCCGCTGTGGGCGTCGACCGGCGTGAAGAACCCGGCCTACTCCGACACCCTCTACGTGACCGAGCTGGTGGCGCCCAACACGGTGAACACCATGCCGGAAGCCACAATTGACGCGGTGGCCGACCACGGCGTCGTCACCGGCGACACGGTCACCGGTACTGCCTCGGCCGCCCAGGGGGTCTTCGACAAGCTCGACGCGATCGGCATCGACTTGACCGACGTGTTCCTGGTCCTGGAGAACGAGGGCGTCGAAAAGTTCGAAGCCTCCTGGAAAGAGCTACTCGACGAGACTCAGAAGCAGCTCAAATCCTCTAACGAATGAGTTCGGCCAACGCTCGGACCGGCGCCGAAACATGGCAAAACCCACTGCGAGACAATCGCGATAAGCGGTTGCCACGGATTGCCGGCCCATGCGCCGTGGTGATCTTCGGTGTCACCGGCGACTTGGCCCGCAAGAAGGTGGTACCGGCCATCTATGACCTGGCGAACCGGGGGTTGCTGCCGCCGACCTTCGCCCTGGTCGGATTCGGCCGCCGGAACTGGGACGACGCTGCTTTCAGTGACGAAGTTCTTAAGCTGGTAAAAGATCACTCCCGCACGCCTTTTCGGCAGGTGATCTGGGACCGGCTGGCCGAGGGCTGCCGATTCGTACAAGGCACGTTCGACGACGACCAGGCATTCGCCCGGCTGGCCGAGACGCTGGAGAAGCTCGACGCCGAACGCGGCACCGGCGGCAATCACGGCTTCTACCTGGCTATCCCGCCGAAGAGCTTTCCCGCCGTACTCGAACAGCTACAACGGGCCGAACTGGCCCAGCCGCCTGAGGGTAGTTGGCGGCGGGTCGTCATCGAAAAGCCATTCGGCCACGATCTGGGCAGTGCTCGCGAGCTGAACAAGGTCGTCAACAGTGTCTTCCCGGAGGAGTCGGTTTTCCGCATCGACCACTACCTGGGCAAGGAGACCGTTCAGAACATCATGGCGATGCGGTTCGCCAATCAGCTTTTCGATCCGATCTGGAACGCGCACTACGTCGACCACGTGCAGATCACCATGGCCGAAGACATCGGGCTGGGCGGACGCGGAGGCTATTACGACGGAATCGGGGCTGCCCGCGACGTCATCCAGAACCACCTGATGCAGTTGCTCGCGCTGACCGCGATGGAAGAGCCGGTGAGCTTTCATCCGTCGGAGTTGCAGACCGAGAAGATCAAGGTGCTTTCCGCGGTGAAACTCGCTGAGCCGCTGGAGGACACCACGTCTCGCGGCCAGTACACAGCCGGCTGGCAGGGCGGTGAACACGTCGTCGGGTTACTCGACGAAGATGGGTTCTCCAAAGATTCCACCACCGAGACGTTCGCCGCGATCACGTTGGCGGTCGACACTCGCCGCTGGGCTGGTGTGCCGTTCTACCTGCGCACCGGAAAACGGTTGGGCCGCAGAGTGACTGAGATCGCGCTGGTTTTCAAGCGGGCGCCGCATCTGCCCTTCGACGCGACCATGACCGACGAGCTCAGCGCCAATGCGATCGTGATTCGGGTGCAGCCAGACGAAGGAGTCACGCTGCGATTCGGATCCAAGGTGCCGGGCAGCGGGATGGAAGTACGCGACGTGAATATGGACTTCTCCTACGGGGCTGCGTTCACGGAGGAATCGCCCGAGGCTTACGAACGGTTGATCCTGGACGTGCTATTCGGCGAGCCGTCGCTGTTCCCTGTCAACGAAGAAGTCGAATTGGCCTGGGAGGCGCTCGATCCCGCTCTCGACTACTGGGCCGAGCACGGGAAGCCCGATCCGTATGAGGCGGGCACATGGGGTCCGGCGTCGGCATTCGAGATGCTGCGCCGCACCGGACGGGAATGGCGGCGACCATGATTCGCGCCGGTGACGATGCAGGCGGTCCTGAGGAGGAACGGCGCCAATGATCCTCGACTTGCCAGAGACCAGCACCAACGAGATCAACAAGAAGCTCGACGCCCTGCGGGAAGAGGCCGGCGCCGTCAACCTCGGTCGGGTGTTGACGTTGGTCATCGCGACGGACAACCAGACCCTGCTCGAAGAGTCCATCGAGGCTGCCAATGCGGCCAGCCGCGAACACCCCAGCCGGGTGATCGCGGTGACCTCCGCAGACGCCGATACCGCGGACGCACGCCTGGACGCACAGTTGCGCGTTGGCGGCGACAGTGGCGCCGGGGAGGTCGTGGTGCTGCGGCTTTCCGGCCCGCTTGCCGGACATCGCGCCAGCGTCGTCACGCCGTTTCTGCTGCCTGACATTCCGGTGGTGGCGTGGTGGCCATGCGTGGCCCCAGCTGTCCCGGCCCAAGATCCTCTGGGCCAGTTGGCTATTCGGCGAATCACAGATGCGACCAACGGGGTTGATCCATTGTCGGCGATCAAGAGCCGGCTGCCCGGATACACCCCCGGCGACACCGACCTGGCCTGGAGTCGCATCACCTACTGGCGGGCTCTGCTCACCTCGGCCATCGACCTGCCCCCGCACGAGCCGATCACATCGGCACTGGTGTCCGGCCTAAGTGCCGAGCCTGCGCTGGATGTTCTCGCGGGCTGGCTGGCCAGCCGCATCGACGGACCGGTGCGGCGCGCGGTCGGCGAGCTCAAGGTCGAGCTGGTCCGAAAAACCGAGACGGTGACGCTGAGCAGACCGCAGGACGGGTTGACCGCGACGTTGAGTCGCACCGCCAAACCTGAAGCGCTTGTTCCCTTGCCGCGCAGAGATGTCCGCGAGTGCCTCGCCGAGGATCTGCGCCGGTTGGATGCGGACACGATCTACTTCGAGGCGTTAAGGGGTATCGATCAGGTGGAGTACGTATGAGCACTAGCGTCGAAAGGTTCGCCGACAGCGACGGTTTGGTGACCGCTGCGGGCGAACGGTTGATCAGTGTCGTCGAAGCGTCGATTGCCGCGCGCGGGAAGGCACTGATCGTGCTGACCGGCGGCGGCAATGGCAACAAGCTGCTGCGCTTCCTGGCTGCCCAGTCCGGGCGGATCGACTGGACCTCTGTGCATCTGTTCTGGGGCGACGACCGGTACGTCACCGAAGACGACGACGAGCGCAACGACAAGCAGGCCCGCGAAGCATTGCTGGATCACGTCGACGTCCCGGCGCGCAACGTGCACCCGATGCCCGCCGCTGACGGGGAATTCGGCGACGATCTGGCCGCCGCCGCGCTGGCCTACGAGCAGATCCTGGCGGCGAATGCCGAACCCGGCGATCCGGCGCCCAATTTCGACGTCCATCTGCTGGGCGTCGGGCCCGAAGGCCACATCAACTCGCTGTTCCCGGACACCCCGGCGGTGCGCGAGACCACCCGCCTGGTGGTCGATGTGGAGGATTCACCCAAACCGCCGCCGCAACGAATCAGCCTGACGCTGCCGGCAATTCAGCGTTCGCGTGAAGTCTGGCTGCTGGTGTCGGGCACCGAGAAGGCCGAGGCGGTCGCCGCAGCCGTCGGCGGCGCTGACCCAGTCTCAATTCCAGCCGCCGGCGCCATCGGTCGCGAGCACACCGTGTGGTTCCTCGACGAGGGGGCCGCCAGCGAGCTGCCAGCTCAGCCCGACCGACGGTCGGCCAGCCCGTCGGCGTAGCCACGCTGGTAATCCGCTCGTCGTTGGACGGTCTCCGGCCGTACCGCTCGCCTGAACACAGCAACACAGATGTGGTCACGATCTCGCCGATACATACCGATCAGATGGATATCCGGTCCCGCAGGTTCCATCGACCGCCATAATGATCGGCATGGCAGACAAAAGCGGCGGTGATCGCCCAGCGCGGCAGCGGATCAAGACGCTCACCCAGGCGGCGATGAACGCCGACGTCACCGTCAACCAACTCGAGGACGTGCTCGGCGGACTGGACGATACGCTGGGCGACCTGAATACGTCGCTGACGAATCTGAACAGCGCCGTGGACCGTCTGGACAGCGGTCTCGACCACTTCGAAGCCACCCTCGGCCGGATCGACGACCTGATGAAGCGGCTGGTCACGCTGGTCGCGCCGGTCGAGGCCATTGTCGAACGCATCGACTACATGGTCGGCGTCGGCGAGACCGTGATGTCACCGCTGTCGGTCACCGAACACGCAGTCCGCAACGCTTTCAACGCCTTACGCAATCGCGGTAGCCGCTAGACCGTGCCGCATCCCCAGCCGGTTCCCGATCCGCCCTACGCCGAGCGCACCGGTCTGCCATGGGATGTGTCGGTCACCGACGCCGTCGCCGCCATCGCGGCAGCACGCAGCCGCTGCGGCGACACATTCGCCGTGCGCAGCGGCACTGATCGCTACTTGTTCACCTTCTCGGCTGCCGGTATCGAGTCGTTTTACGGGCTGCCGGAAGACAAGGCCAGCAAGGGGGTCGCCGACTATCTGATGTTGCGCCGCAAACTTCCCGACGAGATTTTCCAAGGGCGCCGCCTGCTGCCCAGCACGTTGTTTCGCCGCGACGACGTTGCCGGTTATCTGGCCCATCTCGATCGGGCTCTGGACGACACGATCGTCGAATTGGGTTCCGCGGGATCGGTGGAAGTCTTCGAGCTGACCCGCCGCCTCGGCCACCGGATGGGGCTGGCCTCCTGGGCGGGCACCGGCTCGGCCCGCGGCGAAGCGTTCGAGCGTCTGGTTCGGGCGTTCGACACCCTGGACGGCTCCGACGCTTTCGTGCATCCCGACGCGATGGCGGCGGTCGCCGCATCGGGGAAGCGGGCTGAGCGCGCCGCCCTCGACGAGGTGGCCGAGATTGTCGGCGACGCCGTGCACCACAGGGACGGCGATGAGGGCTTGTTCGGCAGGATCGTCGACGAATGGGAAAACGCGCAGGGAGACAACCGGATTCGCGGTATCGCTTTGGATGTCGCGCTGATCCACATCGCGTCGATGTCGAATTTGGCGGCGGCGCTGGGGTGGGCGCTGGTGGATCTGCTCGAGCATCCGGAACAGCTGGCTCGGGTGGCTGCCGGCGACGCGGATCTGGCGCGGCGGTGCGCGCTGGAGTCGACCCGGCTGGCTCAGCGGTCGATCATGTCGCGTGCCGTGTTGTCGCCAGTCGTGCTCGACACCGGCGACGTGACCTATCAGGTGCCGCCCGGCTGGACCATCGCGACGCTGTTGCCGTTGCTCAACACGTCCGTCGCTCCCGGACTCGGGCAGTGGGATCCGGACCGGTGGACCAGGCACCGGCTGACCGACGAGAAGTCGCTGCCTTCGCCGATGTTGGTGACGGCGTTCGGCCACGGCCGGCATTCCTGTCCGGCGCAACCGTTTTCGCTGTCGGCGATGACCGCGACCATGACGCGGCTGTTCGGCCGCTACCAGATGACGCCGGAATGGACGGCGCACCCGCGGCCAGTTCCGGCGCAGATCGGCGGCGTGGCGCGCGCCGGCGGCCCGTGCATGCTCAGCTACGTCGACGCGTGATCTAACCGCTGTTGCGCAACGCGCTGGCCAGACCGTTCATGGTCAGCAGGATGCCGCGCTGCACCAGTTCGTCGTCGTCACCGGAGCGGTAGCGCCGCAACAGTTCGACCTGCAGGTGGTTCAGCGGCTCCAGATACGGGAAGCGGTTGAACACCGACCGGGCCAGGGCCGGGTTGTCGGCGAGCAGGTTGTCCTGGCCGGTGATCAGCTGGTGAGCCTTGATGCTGCGCTGATGCTCGGCGGCGAGCTTGTCGAATACCCGCCGCCGCAGCGATTCGTCTTCGACAAGCTCGGCGTAGCGGGCAGCCAGTCCGAGGTCGGTTTTCGCCAGCACCTGCGCCATGTTCGACAGCACGGTTTGGAAGAACGGCCAATGCTCATAGAGGTCACGGAGTTGCTCGAGACGTCCCTCGCCGCCGGCAAGCCACTCCTCGATCGCCGTGCCGGTGCCGTACCAGCCCGGCAGCATCACCCGCGACTGGCTCCAGGCCATCACCCACGGAATAGCGCGCAGGTCGGAGATCGACGACGTCTGCTTGCGCGACGTCGGCCGACTGCCGACATTGAGCGCGCCGATCTCGCTGACCGGGGTGGACTGCAGGAAGTACTCCACGAAACCGTCTGTCTGATGGACCAATTCGGAGTATGCGCGTTGCGCTCGGTCGGCCAGGTCGTCGAGAATCTCGTAGGCCGGGCCGGCGGCGTCGCCGAGCCCTTCGACGTCGAGCAGGGTAGACTCCAGGGTGGCCGCCAGCAGGGTCTCCAGGTTGCGCTGCGCCATCAGCGGTTCGGCGTATTTGGCGGCGATCACCTCGCCTTGCTCGGTCAGCCGCAGCGAGCCGTTCACCGCACCGGGCGGCTGGGCCAGGATGGCCTGGTAGCTCGGCCCGCCACCGCGGCCGACCGTGCCGCCGCGACCGTGGAAGAGCCGCAACCGGATTCCGGTTTTGCGAGCCGACTCGACGAGGTCGAGTTCAGCCCGGTAGAGCGCCCAGTTGGCGGTCAGGTAGCCGCCGTCTTTGTTGGAGTCGGAGTAGCCGAGCATCACCTCCTGGCTGTCGCCGCGGGCCCGCACGATGCCCCGGTAGACCGGAAGGTCAAGCGCCGCTTCGAGGATCGAGGCGCCCCGGCGTAGGTCGTCGATCGTCTCGAACAGCGGGACGATGCCCACCGGGCAGTACGGCTCGTCGGCGGAAGCGTCGAGCAGACCGGATTCCTTCAGCAGGATGCCCGCTTCGAGAAGGTCGGAGACGGACCGGCACATCGAGATGATGTAGTTGGGCACCGCCGACGAACCATAAATGGCGACCGCACGGGTACCCGCGGCGACGATCGCGAGTTCTTTGCGGGCCAGATCCGACAGTCGCCCGCGGTCACCGATCAGCGGCCTGCGGGTACTCAGCTCCTCGGCCAGGATGGTGACCCGTTCGTCTTCGCTGAGCGAGCAGTAGTCGGGATGCACGCCGGCCCAGGCGAGTAATTCGGCGACCACTTCCTCATGCACGTCGGAGTTCTGCCGCATGTCCAGTCCGGACAGGTGAAAACCGAAGACGTCCACAGCTTCCCGCAGCCGAGCCAGCCGGTCGTCGGCCAGCAGCCGGCTGCCGTTGGCCCGCAGCGAGGCATCCACGGTGTCGAGGTCGGCCAGCATCTCCCCCGGCGTGCTGTACGGCGGCAGGCCGAGGTCGAGCAGGTTGTCCGGCTGTTGGTCGAGAATGTCGGCGGCGGTGGCGGTGAGCCGGCCGTGGATGACGCGCAGTGCGCGGCGGTAGGGCTCGTCGCCGCGGGCCGGCTCGTCGCACGCTTCGGCGAGCGTGCTCAGCTCGTCGGTGACGGCGACCAGGCGGGCCGACATCGACAGCTCCTGCTCGCATGCGCTCAGCTCGGCGGTGTAGTGGTTCAGCGCGGTGTAGGCGGCGCTGCCGGTGGCCAGCCGCACCACGTCGGCGGTGACGTTGGGGTTGCCGTCACGGTCGCCGCCGATCCACGAGCCGGGCCGCAGGATCGGTTCGGGCAGTAAATCGGCGTCGGGCCAGCGACTGCGCAACGCCTGGCGGACCTCGGCGTTGACTTTAGGCACCACGTCGAAAAACGCTGCCTGGTAATAACGCAACCCGACCGCGATCTCGTCGGAGATCTGCAGCCGGGACAGTCGCACCAACGCGGTCTGCCAGAGCGTCAGCACCTGGCGGCGGAGTTCGGTGTCGATCTCGGCGCCGTCGTCGGTCTGGGTCTGCCCGCGCGCGTGCATCCGCATCAGCTGGGTGATGCGGTGTTGGGTGTCGAACACCGTCCGTCGGCGGGTTTCGGTCGGGTGGGCGGTGATCACCGGCGAGACCAGCGCGCCGGTCAGCGCCTCGGCGACGGTCGCAGAATCCAGGTGCGCAGCGTCCAGTTTCAGGTAGGTGGCGGCCAGGCTGCTGTCCTGCGGCGGCTTGCCGGCGGCGACGTGGACGGCGCGGCGGCGTTCCCGGTGGATGTCTTCGGCGACGTTGGCCAGCAGCGCGAAGTGGCTGAACGCCCGGATGACCGGGATCGCCCGACGAATGTCGATACCGTCGAACAGCTGCGCCACCTCGGCGCGCTGGATCTCCGAGCGCCGCACCTGGAACGACGCGACCCGGGCCCGCTCGACCAGATCGAAGACGTCGTCGCCGTTCTGCTCGCGGACGGTGTCGCCGAGGATGGTGCCGAGCAGCCGGATGTCGTCGCGCATCGGCTCGGTGGCCTCTCGCCCTGTTCGGGTGCGTTTTACCGCGCCGAAGGGCTCCAGCGAATCGGGTGCGTCAGCCATACCTACCAGTATCAGGGTGGTTGGCCGGCTTCGCCTTGCGGAGCGTCAGGCATTGGAGGCGTCAGCTTCGGTGACGGCGAAGGTTCGGCTTCAACCTATGCTCGTGTTGACATTGTGCAACACTGTGTGCATGTCGGTAAACGTTTCGGTTCGTCTTGATGACCGCCTTGCTGAGCGGCTTCGCCTTCGGGCACGTGCGGCCGGTGAGACGATGTCTGACCGGTTGCGTCGCTATGCCGAGGAAGGCGCGCGCCGCGATGAGCATCCGTTGATCACGTTTCGTGACGGGCCGACCGGGCGGCGAGCCGGCGTGGTCGGTGGGCCGGATGTCTGGGAGATCCTGATGTGGATCGACGATCTAGGCTCGGATGACGACGCGATCGCCGATCTGATTGCCGACCGCGCGATCACTCGCACGCAGGTCGATGCCGCGCTGGCTTACCGTGTCACCTACCCCGAGGAGATTCAGGCGCGGATCGATCTACATCGCGACGAGACGGCTGCGGCCAGTTCGCGGTGAAGGTGCTGTTGGACGAGATGTATCCAGCCAGGTTGGCGGCCGGTCTGCGCGCGGCCGGGATCGAGGCGACCACCGTGGCCGAGCTCGGACTTGCTGGGAGCGCCGACGCCGCTGTGTTTGCTGCGGCCCTCGGTGGTGGCTATCTGGTGTTGACCGAGAATGTCGGCGACTTCACCCGCTTGGCCGCTGAGCACAACACCGCCGGCGGTCACCATCACGGGCTGCTGATCGCGTTGTCGTCGCGGTTCTCCCGCCAGCCAGCCGGCGCCGCAACACTGATCGCCGCGGTGAAGGACGCTGGCGAACGGTCGTTGGACGACCGCGTCATCTACCTGAAAGCGGCCGGCCCCCGCTGAGCCTGAAGCAGTTCACCACCGTGGCGTAGCGAACGTCATACCGGCTTTCTTCGGGGTCGTCGTCGGTGCGTCGTAGGAAGAATTCGACGCAGTGTGGGGAGTTCCACGATCTTCCTCCCCGTCGATCTCAAAGCGAAATGAGCCGCAGGAGCGGTTGCAGCCCGTCGAAATCGGAGGTACTGCGGGTGGCCAGCACGGCGCCGTCCCCGATGGCGATCGCCGCGATCATCAAATCGACGCGCCGCTCACCTCTCGGAGACCGTCCAGCGGTGGCGACGATGAAGCAAAGTTCGCGGTAAATGTCGGCTTCACGCTGACTGAACGGCACGCCGTCGCCATACGTTGACCGGTGCTGGATGAGGTCGATGCGGGCCCGAGCGGCGATGTCGGGGTCGGGATGCGCTGTGCCCGCACTGAATTCAGCGAATACCAGCGCTGAGACCAGGAATTCGTGGTCCCCGGGCGGTAGGAGTTCCCACCGCGGCTCACTGATCAGCAGATTAGTATCCAGATGGATTCTCACTCGTCGTGATTGCCGACGCGTCCCGATTCTTCTCGACCGCGCTCGATCATCTCCAGCATCGCCTCCTGGTAGCCGGCGGGGGTGGGCTGGGCGTACGTGCCGGCCTGTTCGATGTACTGCAGGGTGACGCCTCGTCGCCGTTGCGCGGGACCCGTGGATGACTGTTTGGCAATGACAACGCCGGTGTCTTTGCCGCGGACCGTGACATGAAATGCCTGCCCGCCCTCGGCCGCGTTGATGATTTCCGAAGCGTTTTGACGCAGCTCGCGAATCCCGACGGTTTCACTCATCCCACGACGGTAGCACTTATATAGCACATTGGCGGTCCGGCCGCCGAAGGTCAGGCGTTGTATTTGATCCGCAGCGCCATGCCGACGATGGACACCAGCCAGATGCCGACGACGAACAACGTCAGCCGGTCGAGGTTCTTCTCCACCACCGTCGACCCGGACAGGCTGGACTGCACGCCACCGCCGAACAGCGTGGACAGCCCGCCGCCCTTCGCGTGGTGCAACAGCACCAGCAGGACCACCAGGATGCTGGTGACCACCAAAGTGATCTGCAGAGCCAATTCCATGGGCGACAGCCTACCGGCCTGCGGCTGACCGGCTCAGACCAGCTCTACGACAGCGGCTTGTCGAAGCTCAGCGTGCCATTGGTGTAGTCGATGTAGATCGGGTTCTCCTCGAAGGCTTGGAAACCGCTGTCGATCGAGGTGCCCGACGTCGGCGTAGGCGCACCGTTCGCTGCGCTGCTTCCCACGGTGTAGGAGTACAGCTCCTTGGTGCCGTCCGAGACGGTGACCGCGTCGCCGTTCGGCAAGGCGCTGGAGTCGATGGACGACGGGATGGTCCCGTACACGCCGCCGGAATCGAAGTCGTCGGACACGGTGTCGGTGCCGACAGTCGCACCGGAACTGTTCGTGACGGTTTCGGTCAGGCTGCCGACGGTCGAACCGCTGGCCGTCAGCGTGTCGATGACCGTTCCCGGGTTGGTGTCGCTGACAATCAGCTCGTTTTGGGGCAAGTCGACGGTTGCGCCGGTGAAGCCCGCGGCCGCCAGCGGGCTTTCGCCGGCAGCACCGCTGGTGTTGTCCCCGATGCCCAGGATGCCGGTTACGTCGTTGTCGCTGAGAAAGCCCTGGAAGGCGTCATTGGTGAAATAGCTCGAGAAGTTGCTTGGATCCCACGAGTACACCTCGACCTCGATCGGGGTGTTCGACGTGGTAAGGCCGCTTCCGGTGTAGTCGACAGTCGCGTTGTCGTACGTCAGATACAGGTATTCCACCCCACCGCTGTAGCCGCTCTCACCGATGCCGGTGGGGAACCCGAGATCGAGCAGTTGTGTCAGCGAGAGGTCGGAATCCGGAATCACCAGACCGCTGGATCCGGTGTCGACGAGATCCGTCGTGCTAGCCCCGTCGACCGTGGCCGCCACGGTCGGCTCGGTGTTTTCGGCGACGGTGATCGGAATGTCGTAGGTGCCCGTCGCCGCCGCGGGCTCGGCAGCCGCCGCGACGGCCGACGAGGGGTCCGCGCTCGCGGGCAGCGCCACGTCGAGCGAGTTCAGGCTGGCGAGCAGGCTGTCGCTCCAGCTGGTCAAATCAGCGGCGGCAGCGGGGTCGAAGCCGGCGATCGAATCGGTCAGCGAGGTCAGGATGGGCTGGATGATCGGGTCGATCAAAGCGTCGAAGTCGGCCCGCGCGGGCGCCGCCGAGCCGGTCGCCATCGCCGCGGCAGCGACGAACGCGCCGACGGCGCCACCCACGGCCACCCCATATCGACGTGCCGAGGCGCTGCGTGAGTGCTTCTTGCCGTCGCGACCAGCCATCATTCCCCCGCGTGTGTTGAGTGCGACTACTTAGCCTGCGGACCTGAGCGGCCCTGTGTGTCTTCTAAGACTCCCAAGTTAAACCTGACCCCGACGTGTCCGCAACCAGCACGCGCCGTTCTTTACGGCAGCGGTCCCCCGGCGGCGATCGCCGACAGCGTCGCGAACTGCTCGCCGTCCAGCTACGCGCCACCGACCAGGGCGCCGTCGACGTCGTGGTAGGTGCGCCGCTCGGAGTAGGCGATAGAGATTCGCGGCTACACCGCCGGCAGCGTACTTATCGGATATGCTAAGAGCCGGAGGTTGAGATGTCCTTCGATGACGTCTTGCAGTCTGCTCTACGCACGCCACCGTGACTCCTCTGACCACGACCATGTGGTGGCGGATCTGGCCAGCAGGTTCGACGCGGTGCTCGAAGCGCTGGAGTCAGACCCGGACTGGGTCTTGAATCGGGTCACACCAGGAAAGATCATTCTCGGTTCGCTGGGCGATATCGAAGCCGGTGTGCGCCAACTGATGCGCCGCCAGCCATTGCAAGTGCACGTCGTCACGCTGCCAGGTGGAGCCGCGTTGACCGTTCCCACCGCGGCCGAAACGCTGCGGATCAAGGGGTACCTCATCGTCAAACGCAACCAGACACGGGACTACGTCGATGTTGCCGCCCTGGCGGATCGCTTCGGCTTCCCCGCGTCGGCCGCCGTCCTGAGCACTCTCGATGACTACTACGACGCGACCGTCGGCGACAAAACGGCAGTTGCTTCCCAGCTGCTGCGCCAACTCGGCCACCCCCGCCCGAAAGACTCGCAAACCACCACGCAACTCAGCCACTACCGAAACCTGACGCCCCGCTGGGCCAGTTGGAGCGCAATCGTGCAGCAATGCCAGAAAATCGCCGACGCCATGCTGACAGGCTGACCGTCGCATGAGCGCACTGAGATTCCGCAACCTCAACGTCGACCCGTCCGACCCCCCGACAAGCTGGGGCTCGAAGGCCTACTGGCAGCAATCGACAGGGGCTCACTACCGGACTGGCGCAACATCGCCGACACGGTCCGCGCCGACCCCTGGAGCCCATTCGTCAAGGGGCTGATGCAAGCGCTCGACCTGGCTGAGGACTGCGGTGTTGCGCAAACCCTTCGCCGCGCTGTCGACCAGGCACGCGCATACGTCGAACAATCCGCGCGTGACGAAGTGCGCCGCCGACTCGCGGCACTCGTCGAAGGTTCCGGACTCACCGCCGCCGAATTCGCGTTGCACCTGGGCACCTCGTCCTCACGGTTATCGACCTACCTGTCGGGCAAGGTGGTGCCATCCGCCGCTTTGATGGTCCGCGCTGAGAGAGTGGCAATGCGGCGAGGCCACGTCGACCTGCCAACGACGTAGCCGTCGCCCATAGTGACGCGACGGAATCCCCCGTCAGCGGTTACGCGTTTCTCGCTGTACGAATTCATCGAGCACGGGACGCAGCAGCTTGGACACGCTCATCCTCCGGCTGCGCGCCAGCTCCTTGAGCTTGGCGTGCGTGGTCTCGGAAACCACCACCTGCACAGCCGGCGAGTGCGCGGTGCCGCCGGACAGCGACTTGCCCCCGGGAATAAGGTTGGCTTCGCGTTCGCGCGCCAGCCTCACCGACTGCTCGGCCATCTGACTTACGCGCTCATCGTTGAGCCGCTCGCCGTTGACATAGACCGCTTCGCTTTCGAGATCGACATCGGTGACCTCGACACCATCACCAACCACGTAGTCGGCGGCATTACGCGTCTTCTTCATCGCGTCCACTCCTTCGGCATGGCGTGGGTAATTATCAGATCGCCGTTATCGGCCTCAACGGCGACGACTTCGGTCAGGCGTCCGGCCGTGTCGCGTCCCTGGTAATACAGAGAGCCATCATCCTGAATGACTGGAACACCGGAGTGACGCAGAGCCGCGATGATGCGGTGCTTGGACACGCGGTGCTTCCGGGCGTTCAGGGTGATCCGTATCCGCTGCATCTACGGAGTAGATGCCAGACGTCCGACATTGTTACGGATATCTAATACATGCTCGAAATATTACATTGAAGCCGCGGTATGCGCACGTCGCTGACATCGGAACTGAGCCGGCTTGACCAGCCCCTTACGGCAGCGGTCCCCCGGCGGCGATCGCCGACAGCGTCGCGAACTGCTCGCCGTCCAACGACGCGCCACCGACCAGGGCGCCGTCGACGTCGTCCTGCGCAATGAGCTCGGCGATGTTCTTGGCATTCACCGACCCGCCGTAGAGCACCCGGACACTGTCGGCGATCTGCGGTGACGCCAGCGTGCCCAGCTCGGTGCGGACCGCCTTACACACCTCCTGCGCGTCGCCGGCGCTGGCCACCCGCCCGGTGCCGATCGCCCACACCGGCTCGTAGGCGATGACGACCTTGCCGATCTGCTCGGCGGACAGCCCGGCCAGCGACCCGCGCAGCTGGTTCTGGCAATGGCTGACATGGTCGCCGGCCTCCCGGACGTCCAGGTGCTCGCCGATGCAGACGATCGGCGTCAACTCGTGCTTGAGCGCGGCAGCGGCCTTGGCGGCCACCAACGCGTCGTCCTCGTCGTGATAGGTCCGCCGCTCGGAGTGACCGACCACGGCGTAGTGGCAACCCAGTTTGGCCAGAAATGCCCCGCTGATCTCCCCGGTGTAGGCACCCGAATCGTGCTGGGAGATGTCTTGGGCGCCGTAGGTGAGTCGCAACTTGTCACCGTCGACCAGGGTCTGCACGCTGCGCAGGTCGGTGAACGGCGGAATGACCGCGACGTCGACCTTGTCGAAGTACTTGTCCGGCAACGAAAATGCGATCTTCTGTACCAGCGCGATGGCCTCGAAGTGGTTGAGGTTCATTTTCCAGTTGCCCGCAATCAGCGGCTTGCGACTCATACCCACCGCCGACGATGCAGAGCGGAGCGATGAGGAGGAGGCGGAACAGTCATGGAGGTCCTTTGCTCAGGTATTCAAAACTTCGAGGCCGGGCAGCGTCTTGCCCTCAAGGTATTCCAGCGACGCCCCGCCACCGGTGGAAATGTGCGAGAAGCCGTCGTCGGGCAGGCCCAGCGCCCGCACCGCGGCCGCCGAGTCACCGCCACCCACCACAGTGAACGCGCCTTTGGCCGTCGCAGCGGCGATCACTTCGGCAAGGCCCTTGGTGCCTGCGGCGAAGGCCGGGAACTCGAAGACCCCCATCGGGCCGTTCCAGAAGATCGTCTCGGCGTTGCCCAACAGCTTGGTGAACCGCTTGACCGACCCCGGGCCGATGTCCAGGCCCATCTTGTCCTTCGGAATCGCCTCAGCAGCAACGGTTTCCGCTGTAGCGTCGGCGGCGAAGCGGTCGGCCACCACGATGTCGACCGGCAGGTGCAGCACGTCGGCGTGGGTGTGGAGCAGTCGCTTGCAGGTGTCGATCATCTCGGTCTGCAGCAGCGACGTGCCGACTGAAAGTCCCAACGCGGCCAGGAATGTGAAGCACATCCCGCCGCCGATCACGATGCTGTCGGCGTGCAAGGCCAGCTGCTCGATCACACCGAGTTTGTCGGACACCTTCGAACCGCCCAATACCACCGCATATGGCCGCTTCGTCGAACCGGTCAGCCGCTCGAGCACGGCGACTTCTTCGGCGACCAGCTTGCCGGCGTAGTGCGGCAGCAGCGTCGCGACGTCATAGACGGAAGCCTGCTTGCGGTGCACCACCCCGAACCCGTCGGAGACGAAAGCCCCGTTGCTGCCGACCAATTCGGCGAGCTCGCGGGCCAGCGCCAGCCGCTGCGCGTCGTCCTTGCTGGTCTCCCGCGGGTCGAATCGGATGTTGTCCAGCAGCAGCACATCCCCGTCGGTCAGACTGCCGGCCCGGGCCCGCGCATCACGGCCGACGACGTCGTCGGCCAACTGCACGTCCTTGCCCAGCAGCTCACCGAGTTTCGAGGCGACCGGCGCCAGCGAGAGTTTCAGGTCGGGTTCACCCTTGGGCCGTCCCAAATGGGCGGTCACCACCACTTTGGCCCCGGCGTCGGCCAGCGCCTTGATCGTCGGCACCGACGCGATGATCCGCCCGGGATCGGTGATGGCGCCGTCGCGCAGCGGCACGTTCAGGTCGGAGCGAACAAGCACGCCACGACCCGACACCCCCTGCGCAAGAAGGTCGTCCAGGTTGTGGATGGCCACGGCTAGAGTGACTTGCCGACCAGCGCGACCAGGTCGACGAGGCGGTTGGAGTAGCCCCACTCGTTGTCGTACCAGGACACCACCTTGGCCTGATCGTCGATCACCTTGGTCAGGCCGGAGTCGAAGATCGAGCTGTGCGGGTCGGTGACGATGTCGCTGGAGACGATCGGCGCGTCGTAGTACTTGAGGATGCCCTTCATCGGACCCTCGGCTGCGGCCTTCATCGCGGCGTTGATCTCGTCGGCGGTGGCGGACTTCTTCAGCTCCGCGGTCAGGTCGGTGACCGAGCCGGTGGGAATCGGCACCCGCAGCGCGTAGCCGTCCAGCTTGCCCTTGAGCTCGGGCAGCACCAGCCCGATCGCCTTGGCGGCACCGGTCGAGGTCGGCACGATGTTGAGCGCCGCCGCCCGAGCCCGGCGCAGATCCTGGTGCGGACCGTCCTGCAGGTTCTGATCCTGGGTGTAGGCGTGAATCGTGGTCATCAGGCCCTTGACGATGCCGAACTCGTCGTTGAGCACCTTGGCGATCGGCCCGAGGCAGTTGGTGGTGCAGGACGCGTTGGAGATGATGTTCTGGCTGCCGTCGTACTTGTCGTCGTTGACACCCAGCACGATGGTGATGTCCTCGTCGGTGGCGGGCGCGGAGATGATCACCTTCTTGGCCCCGGCGTCCAAGTGCCCCTTGGCCTTTGCGGCGTTGGTGAAGATACCGGTGGACTCGACGACGACGTCGACTTCGAGGTCGCCCCACGGCAACGCGGCCGGGCCCTCTTTGACCTCCAGCGCCTTGATCTTGTGGTCGCCGACGACGATGGTGTCCTCGCCCTCCAGGCTGACGTCGTAGGGCAGCCGGCCCAGGATCGAGTCGAATTTCAGCAGGTGCGCCAGGCTCGCGTTGTCGGTCAGGTCGTTGGCCGCCACCACCTCGATGTCGGTATCGGCGCCCGCGGCCTGCTGCGCCAGCAGGGCCCGGTAGAAGTTGCGCCCAATGCGACCGAAGCCGTTGATGCCTACCCGGACCGTCACGTGTGTCTCCTTCGATGCCGACGAAATGCTCGCCGTCAGCCTAATCGAGCCACCCCGCGGTCGCGCGGACAGTGACCGACCAGCGGCGCAGCCCTTGGCTACAGGCTGGCTTTGATCCGCGGCAGCTGATGTTACGCGGTGATTGTGGTGGGGAACGGGAGGTCGTCGCGCGCGATGTCGTGCGGGAAGCATGGGGAGCTGCCGGTGATGTTCGGCGGGCCGGGAAGGCCGGGCATCCCGATGTGGAGTTCGTATCCGTCGGGTGAGAACCCCGAGCGGTTGGGTTTGTACATGCCGTCACGCTCGAACACCCACCAACCCCAGCTTTTCCAGACGTCGCCGACCTCGGCGATGAGCTTCGCGCCGTCGATCCCCGGTAGCAACTTCAGGTCACCGGTGGCGGCGAAATCTTTCGGCGGATTGGTGTTGAGGGGCGCATCGCCGCACGGCGCGGTACTTCCTGCCGCTCCGTAGCGGCTGGCGTCGAAGACGATCCCGGGCGGTAGCGCGCTGAGCGTTTGCTTGAGGTACTTGAGCACGGTGTCCTGCGCCTGTTGCTGACTGGTGGGGACGGCGACATGAACGGTGAAGCCGGGCGGAGTCGGCGGTGTTGACGTCATGGCTGGACCTCCCAAAATGGTTGCGCCCGTGGGAATGGGTGGACCCAGCGGGGAATTGGTGTGGCAGCCTGCCGTCAGCAGCCCGACCGCCACCAGCATGACCAGCCCAGAAGGGTGGCGCGCAGTACGTCGGAGAACAGCGGGCATGGCCTTTATCCTCTCGCCGGGAAGGGTGCCGGCACTCCGGCGATCACCGCACCCAGATTCGCCAACGACGGCGTGTTGGCGTTCCAGTATCCGCTGTGCGCCTCGAGGCTGAAAAAGCCATGCTCGGGTCCGGTGCCGAGATTAGTTCCGGCGTAAAGGTCATGGGCGCCGAAATCAGATCCGGCAGGATTGGGCCCAAGGGTGAGCTGGGTGAACAAGTTCGCCGGTCCGATCGGGTCATGGGTGTCGGTCATCGCGTAGACCGTGCCGCCGGGATTGATACTCAAGTCACCGGCATGGTCGACCAACATGCCCGGGCTGGCGACCGCGACGATGTTGTTCGCGGCTAGGTGATGCCCGTCGGAGGCCGCGGCGCCGACCAATGTGGTGCCGTAACTGTGCCCGATGAACGTGCCGATGGATGGCCCACCCACATGGGAGGCGCGCATCCCGTTTTCGAACGAATCCAGCGCACCGGCGCCGTGTTCGGCGTAACTGGGCCACGGCGCCTGCCCGAGCACCGACATCGGACGGTCATATGTCAGGGCAGTGAACTTGCCCTGAACCAGATGCGGGCGGTGCCCTTGAGCGTCGGCTTGTGCTGCCAGCGCTCGTGGATCTTGTCCCCGCGGGAGATCGTGCCGAGGTCGCCGCGCAGCGGGTAGTTAGTCGGGGTCATATTCAGAGGGGTTCGCGTCAGAAAGTCCCAGGCCTCAGCGAGGGGATTGCGGATCGTAGCAGCGAGGTCCCGCCAGCCCTTGGCCGCGTCGGCGGTGGCGTAGCGAATCTCGTACTCGATCTTCTTCGGAGGACGAGGGACAAGCTCGCCGCGCTTGGCAGCCACCGCTACGGCCGCTTTACGACGCCATCGTCGTCGTCCAACCACTCCGGCTCGCCCCGGCCGAGACCGGCGGCGATGGCGGTCGCGGTCTCCGTCCATGAAGTCAGCTCCGCGAGCACCAGATGCGGCTGGTCGGTGGAGAACGACGCCCGCGCGGCGTCGACGAGGTCCTGGGCGCAGGTGACCCGGTCCTCGGTTGACAGCGCGAGCATCCACGGAAAGGCCTTGGACATCCGCTCGGCGAGCGGACCGTCGTCGTCCACCGCCACGCCGATCAGCTGCGCGGCGAATTGGAGCATGCGACTGCGGCTCTCCGCCTCGCGCTGCGACATGAGCACGAGCGCCTCGCCGTCGCGCCGAGTCACCGTCACCGGGTGGTCCTCAGCCTCGGCGAACACCTCGGCGGAGTGCTTGCTCAGGTCTGAGGAGCGGCGCGTGGTGGTGCGGCGGGCTGTCGTGGTCACACGGTCATGATATTCGGAATGTGTTCGGAGTTCCAATGTCCGGCGAGGCACATCGATTCCCCGCGGCGGGAAAGGGGGCAGAAACTTCGGCTCCAGCATGATGTAAGCGAAGAGCCTGCGGTCGGCGACGGCGCTCCGAAAGCATCTTCACCACCTGGTGCCGATCCTGCGGCCGCAAGCTTCGGCCGACACTTCGATGAGCTGGATCTCCAGGCGTGCTGACCCGATCGTCGGCACGTCCATGTAGTCCGGGTTGATGTCGCCGGGGTCGTCGAACTCGACGCGGGCCACCTCTGCCCCCTTCTCGAGCACCTGCACGAACCACGGGTCATCGACGTAGTGCCGGATCGTCCCACCAGCGCTCGTTCTCGTATGTCACCGACCAGTCGAACGGAGGCATCCACGAGTACTTGTCGGCGCAGCTGCGATCGCGAGGCTTCGCAGAAGAAGGTGCCGGGGGCACGCCCGTTTCCCGCACACCTCGAGAATCAGGAGCCACGTCATGGCGATCTGTGGATACTGCAACCATCCCGGCTACCACGTCCAGTGCGTTCCGCCGCAGAGCCCCGGGCTACCGGCACAAAGCCAAGATGATCACCTTCATCCACCTCATCGCCGGCAAACTCCCGCTACCCCAAATCCACGCGATCTAGCGAGGAGCCAAAAAGGTCGCGCCGCCACGACGAACGCCTACGCGACCTCGCCGGCAGCTGACTGAATCGCCACCGGTCATCAAGTGGTCGGCATGGACGTCGAATTCTCTCGCGGCCACCGATGCATACCGACTAAGCCGCGAGTGGATCGATCCATCGCACGCCAGAGAATCGACTGAAGTCGACGTCGGTCGAGCACAGCCCGGCACCGTGTTCGATGGCCAGCGCCGCCAGGTGCGCATCACTTGTCAGGTTGCCTGCTGATCCCAGCGGGGTGAGCAACTCGCGGAGCACAACGGCATGACGCTCGGTCGGATGGACGACCGTCACGCACGGCTGCTGCAACCACCCGTCGACGACGTCAAACGACTCGCCGACCGTCAACGGTGCGGCAAACACCGCCGAACGCGTGGACAACCGCACGAAGCCGATCAGCACATGCCACGCGAATCCGACCGTGTCCGAACCGGATAGCGTCGCCTCAAGCCAATCCCGCGCCGCCTGGTGGCGCGGTGACGACTCGTCCATGGCGTACACGAGGATGTTGAGATCGAGCAGCTTCATTTGCGGAGCGCGAGTTTGCGCATGATCTCCGCATCTTCATCGGCAGCGGCCAGCGCCAGCGCCTTGTCGATGTCGAAGCCCGCGCGCAGTCCCATGTCGCGACTCGGCGTGCGATAGGGGCGCCCAGTCGGCTCGCCACTCAATCCGCGGCGCACCGCGTCATTGAGCACGTCCTTGAACGACGTCCCTCGCTCGCGCGTCGCGCGTCGTAATGCGGCCACGACATCGGCGTCGAGGGTCACCGTCGTACGCATAATGTCATCATAGCAGCAAGCTAGTTGCTGTCATGATGCTAGCGGGTCCTGGTGAGGTGGACGGGTAACTCGTCGCCGGGCTCGGGCCAGGGCTGACGCGCCAACATGTCGTCGACCGCGACGTAGCCTTGCTCGATCAAGCCGGTCTTGGCGTCGACGATGCGGTACCACTGCTTTTTGGTCTGGATCGGCTGGCCTTCCAGGATGATCACCCGCAGGTCGCCCTCCTCCAGCTGGCAGCGCCGCTGCACCGCCTCGACGAGTTGTTCGTTGTGCAGGTGGCCTTCGCCGAAATTCCAGCCGATCAGCGGTCCGGCGACGGTTTCGCCTTCACGCAGCGCGTAGTCCGCCTCGTTGGCGTTTTTTCCCAAGGCCCGAGAGACTAGCCCGTTGAGCGCACGACCGTGCACATGCATGGACCGGAAAGCGCGAGCCTTGTCGCTGATGATCTCAGCGGTATTCGGGTCATACAGCCGGGCAATCTGTTTGACGGTCAACGCCGAGCTCTTCACGACGTTCTCTTCGATCTTGTCCTCCACGCCCGCACGGAAGCACCAGAGGCTCGACGCCCAGTTTCCGGCGTAGTACCGCAGCGCGGGTAGGAAGGAAATCTGTTGCGGGAACATGTTTCCCACAATTGGAATGACGAGCAGAGCCGCCATTAGAATCGCCAGCAGCAGCGGTGAGCTCAGGTCGTAGATCACGATGTTGCCGTAGTGCCCGAACAAGTAGAACAGCGAAAAGATGAAGAAGATGTTCCATTCCAACGGAACACCCATCGGCAGGTTGGAAATGATGTTGAGGTGGAAGATCACCATGAAGCCGATCAGCGCCCACCGCCACGGATGATCGCCGGCGGCGAAAACCAGGACCGCCGGGACGATCAATTCGGCCGTGGTGCCGCCGACGTGGGCCATCACCTTCGGAATCCAGGTGGGCCGGATGTCGTTGACCGGGTCGCGATAGAGCCGGCGCTTCAACCAGTTGAACGGCTTGCCGCGCAGCAGCGCATTGTTGCTCGTCATCGCGGCGACGACGTAAGGGAAGTGGTGGTTGAGCTTGGAAGTAGCTGCGCCCCACCATAATCCGAGCATAACGATCTTGAACGCGGCGATCTGATCGGTGAACGGAAAGAAGAAGATCACCAGCTTCAACCAGTAATGCTCACCGCGCGCGGCCAGAAAGATCGTCTTGTCACGCAGGCCCAGCAGCGCCAGGGCAACGATCGTCGGCAGCACCAGCAGCGGGTCGATCAACCCGACATCGCCGCCCGCGGTGACCGACCCGCCGTGACCGGGCGCCAGCAGCGCCCAGACACCGGACGCCAGGACCACCACGTAGAGCGCTACATCAACGAGGGTGCGGCTGTCGCCGCGCGTGAACGGAACATCGTTCGGCCACGGCGGAAGCCGAATTGTCTTGGGCCGCAACCAGTACAGGAATCCACCGATCGGTGGCATGAACCGCGCCGTGAGCGGACCCGACCCGCAGCCCAGGCCCAGCACTTCGAACAGCAACGTGTAGATGACGAGCTTCTGGTAGACGATCGGCTGGGTCCACCACGCCTCGATGTGGCCGAGTCCACCCAGGCCCGGAGTCAGCGCAATGACCGCCGCGGCGCCGGCCGCATAGGCGGCCATCTTGACCAGGTACAGCAGATAGATCGCCGACGGAGTGCCGAAACCGTGTTCGACCCAGTGTCGGGTCACCACCTGCATCCGGTCGGCCGCCGAGCGGGTGTGCCAGGTCTGCGGGTCGACATCCGGAAGATCCGGGGTGATGAATCCCATCACGGCCTCGTTTCAGGTCTGCCACCATTGGCGAGATCAATCTAGCGGGAACGCTGAGATCGTCGTGACGACTGCTGTGAGTAGCCGCTCACCCGTTGACGTAGACGGTTCGCGGCCGGTAGACCACTCACGACGTTTTAGGACCTGTTAAGGAACATCAATGATGAATCTCAGTCCGTCTGCTCGACTGCTCGCAGCGGGTGCCGGAGCCACTTTGATGGCGCTGCTGGCAAGCCCGCTCGCGCAAGCCGACGCGGCCGATGCCGCATACGGCGATCTGGCAACCCCCTACACCGACGCCGCCGCGTTCAGCAACTCCTTCGGCGCGTACGAGGACCTGGTTTTCGACGCCGATCTTTCGCAGAACTTTCTGGCTGCCGTCGGGCTCGGCTTCGGCGAACCATTCTCTTCGGGTACAACCGCGTCGCAGGACCTGAGCACCCTAGTGGCCGAAGGCACTACGATCACCGCCCAACTGGATGCCCTCAAAGACTTCCAGCCCGCGAGCGTGTTTGCCGCTACCGATGGCAAGGAATTACCGGTGATCGGCGACGCCGTGGCCTTTCAGGAACAGATCAACACTGCCGTCGCTGATCTCCCGACGATCACCGCTGCGGACGAGACGAATCCGTTGCTCATTGCCGACCTGAGCGCGTTGTACAACAACGAATTAACCCTGGGCAATGCTGTCACGAACTTAGGTGAGGAATTAGCGAACGGCAGCCCAGCAGGTCTCACGGCAGACAACACCAATTTCTTGGCAGAAGGTTTGGGGATCGTGAACGACCTCCACGGCACCGCAGCTACGCTCACGCTGCTAGCCGACCTGACCAGCCTCGGCCTTTAGGCATCTTCCAGCAGATCGGGAGTCACCGCGGACTCGGTGTCGGCAATCCCGTCGACCTTCGCCTTGCGATCGGCCATCGACAGCAGGCGCCGGATGCGGCCGGCCACCGCATCTTTCGTCATCGGCGGGTCGGCCAGCCGGCCCAACTCCTCCAACGACGCCTGCCGGTGTTCGACGCGGAGCTTGCCCGCGGCGGCCAAATGGTCGGGTACGCCCTCACCGAGAATGTGCAGCGCCCGTTCGACGCGGGCGGCGGCGGCGACCGCGGCGCGCGCGGACCGCCGCAAATTCGCGTCGTCGAAGTTGGCCAACCGGTTCGCGGTCGCGCGGACTTCGCGGCGCATCCGCCGCTCCTCCCACACCAGCCGGGTGTCCTGGGCTCCCATCCGAGTGAGCAACGCGCCGATGGCTTCACCGTCGCGCACGACGACCCGGTCGGCGCCGCGGACTTCGCGTGCTTTGGCGCTGATGCCCAGCCGGCGCGCCGCACCCACCAGCGCCAGCGCGGCCTCGGGACCGGGGCAGCTGACCTCCAGCGCCGAGGAGCGACCCGGCTCGGTCAGCGACCCGTGCGCCAGGAAGGCACCGCGCCAGGCCGCCTCGGCATCGCCGACGTTGCCGCCAACGACCTGGGCCGGCAATCCCCGCACCGGCCGGCCACGCATATCCAGCAACCCGGTCTGTCGGGCCAGCGCCTCGCCGTCGTTGGCGACGCGTAACACATAACGCGTCGTCTTGCGAATTCCGCTGGCGGACAACACATGTACGACCGCAGTGTAGCCGTATAGATCGAAGATGTCCTTGCGCAGCCGTCGCGCTGTGCTGCCCAGGTCCACCTCTGCTTCGACGACCACGCGGCCGGCCACGATGTGCAGCCCGCCGGCGAAGCGCAGCAGCGAGGTCACCTCGGCGCGCCTCGCGCTCACCACAGTTACCGCCAGGCGGCTCAACTCGTCTTTGACTTCGGCCGTCATCGCCACGCGTCGTCACCCCTCGGTCCGTTGCGACCCGGCGCCGGCCGACCGGTGTCGCGCACGCCGACTCCTTCCAGCGCCGCGGCCAGTTTGCCCGGGTCATGTAAAGGTGTACCAGGCCTGGACACGTCGGCGAATTGAACCTGCGCATTCAGCAGCGTCGCCGTCCGGCGCAACTGCTCGCGCTCCTGCTCGCCCGGCACCCGCTCGGCATCGATGATCACGTCGTGAACGGTGAAACCCGGAGCGTGCTGAGCAAGTACGTGAAGATGACGTTCGACCGAGAACCCGGCCGTCTCCCCCGGCTCGGCGACCAGGTTGAGCACCAGGGCACGGCGAGCCGAGGTCGCCTGCAACGCCGCGGCGAGCCCGGGCACCAGCACGTGCGGAATCACGCTGGTGAACCACGAGCCCGGACCCAACACCACCAGATCCGCGGACAGGATCGCGTCGACGGCCTGCCGGGTGGCCGGCGGGTCTCCGGGCGACAGCCGCACCCGGCGGACCTTTCCCGGTGTGGTGGCGATCGCCACCTGCCCGCGGATCGCCCGGAACATGCGCGGGTCGGTTTCCAGACCGGACACGTCGGCCTCGATCTGCAGCGCGATCGGGCACATCGGCAGCACCCGGCCCCGCACGCCCAGGATCCGGCCGACTTCGTCGAGGGCAGCAACCGGATCGGCGAGCACCTCGTTGAGGCCGGCCAGCAGCAGATTGCCGATCGGGTGTCCCGACAGTGCGCCGCTGCCACCGAACCGGTGTTGCATGATAGTGGCCCACAGGCGGCCCTGCGGACTGTCAGAAGCCAACGCCGCCAACGCCATTCGCAGGTCGCCCGGCGGCACCACGTCGAGTTCGCTGCGCAACCGACCCGACGATCCGCCGTCGTCGGCGACGGTGACGACGGCGGTCACATGCGGCGTCAGTCGCCGGGCAGCCGAGAGGGTCGCATACAGGCCGTGTCCTCCACCCAGGGCGACAATCCGCCGGCTCATTCGCGGCCCAGATCCCGGTGCAACACCCGCACCGTCAACTGCTTGTCGGACTCGAGCAGCCGCGCCAACGCCTCGGCGATCGCGACGCTGCGGTGCTTGCCGCCGGTGCAACCGATCGCCACGGTCATATAGCGCTTCCCTTCCCTGCGGTATCCGTCCACGATCAGAGACAGCAACCGATGGTATGTCTGCAGAAACTCCGCCGCGCCGTTCTGGCCGAGCACGTAGTCACGGACCTCGGGATGTTGGCCGGTGAGCGGACGCAACTCGTCGACCCAGTGCGGATTGGGCAGGAACCGGACGTCCATCACGGTGTCGGCGTCCATCGGCAGGCCGTACTTGAAGCCGAAGGACTCGACGGTGACGCTGGTTTGGGCGACCGTCTCGCCGCCGAAGGCCCGTTCGATGCTTTCCCGCAGTTCGCGCACCGCCAGCGTCGAGGTGTCGATGACCAGATCGGCGGTCGCCCGAACCGGCGCGAGCATCTCGCGCTCGGCGGCGATGCCTTCGGCCAACGTCTGCGAACCCTGCAGCGGGTGGCTGCGGCGGTTCTGTTCGTAGCGGCGGACCAACATGTCATCGGAGGCCTCCATGAACACCACCCGCGGGTTGATGTTACGGGTGGCCAGGTCGTTGCGGACCCAGTCCAGATCGCCGGTGAATCCGCGCGAACGCACGTCCATCACGATCGCCAGCTGCGTGATCCGCGATCCCGCATCCAACCCGAGGTCGACCATCCGGGTGATCAACTGGGGCGGCAGATTGTCCGCGACATACCAGCCGAGATCTTCGAGCACCTTGGCCGCGGTCCCCCGCCCGGCGCCCGAAAGACCGGTCACCAGAACCACGTCGATCCCGGAATCGCCTGTGGCAGCGTGATTTTCGGCGTTTTCGAGTTTTGGCCCGTCCATCCCCTCGCCTGTCATCCCGATGCCCGTTCCCGAGCCGCTGTGTCCGGCCCCGCACTGGGGTCGCCGCGCAGCGCGTCCAGCACGGCCGACGCCGTCGCAACCCCGATGCCCGGAACGGAGGTGATCTCGTCGACCGTAGCCTCCCTGAGCCGGGCCAACGAGCCGAAATGGGCAACCAGTGCTTTGCGACGATGCTCGCCGAGTCCGGGCACCGAATCCAGCGCCGACGCCGTCATCCGCTTGGACCGCTTGCTGCGGTGATAGTTGATCGCGAACCGGTGCGCCTCGTCGCGTACCCGCTGCAGCAGGTAGAGCCCCTCGCTGTTGCGCGGCAGGATGATCGGGTCCGGTTCGGAGGGCACCCACACCTCTTCGAGCCGTTTGGCCAAACCGATCACCGCGACATCGGTGACGCCGAGTTCCTCGAGAACCGCGCTGGCCGCGTTGACCTGCGGAGCGCCGCCATCGACGACGTACAGGTTGGGCGGATAGGCGAATCGGCGCGATTTCCCCTCCGGCGAAAGAATGTTCGAGTCTTGAATGTGCCGCAGGAAGCGGCGGCGGGTGACCTCGGCGATCGACGCGACGTCATCGGAACGGCCATCGCCGGCCGCCTCCCGGATCCCGAAGTGGCGGTAGTCGGACCTGCGCGGTAGCCCGTCTTCGAACACCACCAGCGACCCGACCACGTCAGTGCCCTGGACGTGGCTGATGTCGACGCATTCGATGCGAAGTGGCGCGTCGGCCAAACCCAATGCCTCTTGAATGTTCTGCAGCGCAGCGGATCTGGCGGTGAAATCGCCGGCACGCTTCAGCTTGTGTTGCTGCAGCGCTTCTTTGGCATTGCGCTGCACGGTTTCAGCCAGCGCCCGCTTGTCTCCGCGACGGGGAACACGCAACGCGACCCGCGAACCACGCAGTCCGGTCAGCCAGGTCGCCAACTCCTCGGCGTTGGGCGGCAGGCATGGCACCAGAACCTCGCGAGGCACCGGGTTGGCGGACTCGTCGGCGGCTCCGTCGAGTTCGGCCTGGTCGCCGTAGAACTGGGTGACGAATTGCTCGACAAGCTGCGCCTCACCGGAATCACGTGGATCGCCGGGCTTTTCGACGATCCAGCCACGCTGCCCGCGAACCCGCCCGCCGCGGACGTGGAACACCTGAACGGCGGCTTCCAAGTCGTCGTCGGCGAACGCCACGACGTCGGCGTCGGTGCCGTCGCCAAAGACCACCGCCTGCTTTTCCAGGGCGCGCTTGAGCGCACCCAGGTCGTCGCGCAGACGCGCCGCCCGTTCGAAGTCCAGGCCCTCCGCGGCTGCGTGCATCTGCAGTTCCAGGCCGCGGGCGAACTTGTCGGTCTTGCCGGACAGGAAGTCGCAGAAGTCCGCGACAATCCGGCGATGCTGTTCGGCGCTGACCCGCCCGACACACGGGGCCGAGCACTTGTCGATGTAGCCGAGCAGACATGGGCGGTCGATTTGGTTGTGCCGCTTGAACACTCCCGCCGAGCAGGTGCGCGCCGGGAATACCCGGGTCAGCAGATCCAGGGTTTCGCGGATCGCCCACGCGTGCGAGTACGGCCCGAAGTAGCGAACACCTTTCCGGCGCGGCCCGCGGTAGACCATCAACCGGGGAAATTCCTCGTTGAGGGTGACCGCGAGCACCGGATAGGACTTGTCGTCGCGGTAGCGGACATTGAATCGAGGGTCGAACTCCTTGATCCAGTTGTATTCCAGCTGCAGCGCCTCGACCTCGGTGTTGACCACCGTCCACTCGACTTTGGCGGCGGTGGTCACCATCTGCCGGGTGCGCGGATGCAGGCCGGCGATGTCGGCGAAGTACGAGTTCAGCCGGCTGCGCAGGCTCTTGGCCTTGCCGACGTAGATCACCCGTCCGTGCTGATCGCTGAACCGGTACACGCCAGGCTCGACCGGGATGGACCCGGTAGCGGGGCGGTAGGTCGCGGGATCAGCCACGGTGTCTAAGGCTAGTCGCCGCTAAAACGGTTGCGGCGCGGTGTCAATTGCGGGCGTGGCATCGGCAGCGTCGCGGGACCGACGATTGCGCCGCCGTTCGGCCTCGATGCGCAGCGCGCGGCTTTGCCTGCGCGTTCGCGTCCGAGTCGGCATCCGCATCTCGCGGTTGCTACGCCGGCCGGGCCGGGGCTGGCGACACCGGAAGCAGACCGCCAGCTAGCGCGCAGAGCGTTGGAAACAGCACTGCGCTGCCCGGCGTGGCACATAGGTCCGCCCGTCGGTAAGTACCCATATGACGGTGCCGTCGGGCGGCTACTCGTCTCGCCATCCTCGAAAAGTTCTCAGCTAGTGCTTTTTCGACAGAAAGCCTTCAGATTTGTAAGCAACCGGTAATCAACCCCCTTGCTGGCGGCAGCTGAAAACCACGTCCGACGGGTGGCGTGACGGTCGACTGGGGGTCCTGGACGTCGAGTGTGCATCCATGGCGGCATTCCGCGCCGAGTGTGAGCCGAGGGCGACGACACGCCGAGGAACTCCGCCCTGTACGCACACTGAAATCCCTGAGTGCACACTCGATGCCGGAGGCGCCCGATCGACGGCGGCGGACCGTCTGAGCCCGGTCCGCGGCAGCGGGCCAGAGCCGATACGCCGAAACCTCTGCCGCACCTACTGAATCACCGATAGGCGTGTGGCCACCGGCAAAGGCGTCTGACGTTAGCTACAAGTCGGTACCCATCCCCTCGTTCAGATCATCGGGGTCAGGCCGTGGATGTCAGCCATAGGGCGCTCACGGGTATGGCGAGCATTTTTGGTCCGAAGGACAGGGTTTGCTGTCCGGTGTGCATGACGATGCCGGCACGGAAATCGTCGCCGACCCGCTGAGCGAGGTGTCGTAGTCCGCGGAAATCGTCGGGCCCGACGGTGGATGCCGCTTTGACCTCGATGCCCACGACGTCGCCCCGTCGGTTTTCGAGTACGGCATCGACCTCCACTTGATCCCTGGTCCGGTAGTGGAAGAGCGAGACTTCTTCCTCGCACCAGGTCAGCTGGCGTGCCAGTTCCATCAACACGAATCCCTCAAGGAGCGGCCCGAACTGACCGGTCGGCCGCAGGATGCTGCGAGTGTCCGCGCCGATTTGGTGTGCCGCGATACCGGAGTCGACGAACGCAAGCTTGGGAGCTGTGGTTGCTCGGCTACTGATGTTTCGGGACCACGCTGGTACCCGCTTGACGATAAAGACCTCTTCGAGCAGTGCGACATATTTCTTTACCGTCGTGGCGCCAAGTCCGAGTTCGTTGCCCAACGTGGCGATGGACAGCAGCTGCCCAGATCGAGCGGCCAGCATCTGGACCAGTGCGCGCATCTCGGTTGTTCGCTCGATCTCCGACAATTGCTGCACGTCGCGCGCGATGAGGTCGCCGACATAGGAATCGAAGAAGCTGCGCCGCCGGCGGTCGTTGGTTCGTGCGACTGCCTCCGGAAAGCCGCCACGGACAAGCCGCTCGACGTAGTCCGCCCGTGAAACCGTGCAGCTGTGGCGCAGCTGGTCGCCCTGGGTGAAGACGGCGTCGATGAATCCGTCAGGTGCCCTGTCGATCTCGCCTTGAGAAAAAGGCCAGAGTTCAATAGTCTCCATTCGACCCACGAGAGTGTCAGGCAGGGATCGCAGGCCGAGCACGCGCGCCGATCCAGTCAGCAGGAAGCGCCCCGGCGTCGGGTCTGCATCCACCCGCGCCTTGATCGACAGCAGCAGATTGGGTGCCCGTTGGACCTCGTCGATAACCATCGGCCGGGGTAGGTCGACGAAGCCGTCCGGATCCTCAAGAGCCGCATGGCGAGTCAAGGCGATATCAAGATCACGCCATTCAGCGTCGCGGCCCTTTGCAACGAGGCGAACCAGAGTGCTCTTGCCGCTTTGGCGCGCACCGTTGACGAGCACCACCCGGGTGTCCTTTAGTGCCGCGTTCACGGCGGCCTCGGCGTGCCTCGGCAAGGCCGGGCCCAGTAGGGTCTGCATTCCGCGCTCCCCGCTGTCGAATTACTCGTCACGTGTGGATCTGCCGCCATGCTACGCGTGGTTCTGCCGCAAGGTAGCGCGTGGTTCTGCCGCACGGTAGCACGTGGATCTGCCGTCACTACTTGCGTGGATCTGCCGCTCGGCCCAGGTGGCATGTGGACGTGGATGCCCGGACGGTCGCTCGCGCGGCGGTCCCCCTTCTTCGGCGCTGACCTGGGCACAATCGCCCTGGGAAAAGGGCCGGCCGAAGGCCCAGAAGGGCAAACCAAAGTGAGCCACCTCAGATAATCCAAACCTGCCCGCCGCTTCCAGGAACCCTGCTACCAGGCAATACGCGGGTCAACGTGACAAGCCGGGAAACTACCCCTTACGGTCCGAGATCAGCCCGGCCAGGATGGCGTGGTGACCAGCGGTTATAGCGCTACAGTTCCGCCGGGTATGGCCGTGCGCGTGGGTGTGGTGGTGCCGAACAGGGCCCAACGGCGGGCGACCCCCCATGGTCCGTGCTGGGAGAAATCCCAGCCCGGAAGCAGGAAGGTAGCCCCAGACAGCTCACCTCATGCTCAGATCGGGATGAACCCGGAGCCGGGCACGTCACTGGAGTTCACGTCGTCGAGGATCGCGCTGAATTTCGTCATGTGTGTGAATTGATGCGGGGGCGAACTCGGAACGTCGCCAGGGGCGATGCCAGGGACGAATAGGCCGCCGGTGACCATGCCGAGAAGCAGGCCATCGGAGGTGACCGGGCCGCCGTTATCGCCGGGCTGATAGGCGCCCCCGCCCATGGACATGTGGGGGCCCGGACCGGGGATGGAGCTGTTGCGGCTGCAGAAGTAACCGGTGGCGGCGCCGAGTCGGCATTCGGGTTGGTGCCATTCCGGGTCGGGGCCGACGCCGTTGATGACGAATCCGACGAAGTTGGCGATCGGCGTGATCCTGGCGGGGTCGAAGTGGATCACCGCTTAATTTAGGTCGCCGTTAGCGGCCACCACGGTACCCACCGGCCCGAGGTCTTCGGAGCCCTCAGCAACGACTGGGGAGTCCGGTCCGCCACAGCTCGCGGCGGTGAACCCAACCAACTCACCGGCCTTGTCGTGGCCGATGGTGGTCAGGGTGCAGTAGGTGCCGTCAACGATAATGCCCGCCCCACCGCCCAGTGGAAGTGCCGCCGCGGCTGTCGGAGCGAGCACTACGGCCAGCAGAGGCAGCAGGCACACGCCGATCCACCAGCGAATTCCGGCCTCACAACCCGCACCCGAAAAGGCGCCCAATGGTCCTTTTCAGACGGTGCAAAGTCCGCGACCCCGGTACCATCCGCATCCGCCGAAATCCGCGCATAAATCACCGCCGACCGCACCTCAACACGTTGACCAGTGGTTTTCTTGGAAAAAGGGTATATCACCAGCATCGCTTACCCGCATCAGTGGGACGCCAGGTCAGGCCGGTAACGCGCGACCAGGCTCCGCACGGTGTCCATCGCGGCCACGGCGCGGTCCTTGTCGACGGACTGAATCGCCATCAGCGGGACGTACTCGTCGTCGGGCAGATCGATTCGGGCCCAGCGCGCCCCGACCGGAAACGACACCCCCACCACGTCATCCCACGGCACCAACCGGTCGCCGAGCACATTTCGCACCGACAGCCCGGCGGGGCCGACCCGCAACCGCGGCCGGGCGAACAGCAGCACCAGACCGGCCAGAACGACACCCAGCATCACCATCGCAATCTGGTCTGAGGTCTGAAAGATCACGCCGGTGGACCCGGCCTTGAGCAGCACACCGATCACCACGTGGGCGACGACGAGGACAACCGCGGCGGCGTAGGCGACATACGGCGTCAGGCGGGGCCGCAGTTGGGCATCCCAGGTGTCCGGGCTGGGCTCGGCGGTCACGACTTGTCGCGCAGTTCACGCAGGGTCAGCGCGGTGCTCAGCGCCGCGGCCGTCGCCTGGCCGCCGTTGTCCTCGGCGGAATCGGGCAGTCCCGCGCGGTCCAGCGCCTGCGCTTCGTTGTTGGTGGTCAACACGCCATTGGCCACCGGGGTGGACTCGTCCAGCGAAACCCGGGTCAGCCCTTGGGTTACCGCGTCGCAGACGTAGTCGAAGTGCGGAGTCTGGCCGCGGATCACCACACCCAGCGCGACGACGGCGTCGTGGTTGCGGGCAACGGCCTGCGCGACCACTGGGATCTCGATCGCACCGCGAACCCGCACGACCGTGGGGGTTTTGACGCCCCATTCATCGGCGATGCGCCGGGCACCGTCGAGCAGCGCGTCGCAGATCGTGCTGTGCCACGTGCTGACCACAATTGCCAAGCTGAGTGCGGAAGCGTCCTGCGACTCGATGTCGGGTACCCCGGCACCGCTCATAAAGCTCCGCCGAATTCGCCTGAGAGATGGATGGATTCGTGATAGTCGTCCAGGCCTGCCAGGTCGTGACCCATCCGGTCGCGTTTGGTCGTCAAATAGCGGATGTTCTCCGCGTTGGCCCGCACCGGCAACGGCACCCGCTCGATGATATGCAGTCCGTAGCCGTCCAGACCGACCCGCTTGGCGGGATTGTTGGTCAGCAACCGCATCGAGCGGACGCCGAGGTCGACCAGGATCTGCGCGCCGGTGCCGTAATCCCTTGCATCAGCTGGCAACCCGAGCTTGAGGTTCGCGTCGACGGTGTCGTCGCCGGCGTCCTGAAGTTGGTAAGCCTGTAGCTTGTGCATCAGCCCGATGCCTCGCCCCTCGTGGCCGCGCATATAGAGCACCACGCCCCGGTCTTCGCGCGCAACCATCTCCATCGCCGCGTCGAGTTGTGGGCCGCAATCGCAGCGGCGCGAACCGAACACGTCCCCGGTCAGGCATTCGGAGTGCACGCGGACCAACACGTCGTCACCGTCGAAGTTGGGTCCGGCGATCTCGCCGCGGACCAATGCCACGTGCTCGACGTCCTCGTAGATGCTGCTATATCCGACTGCACGAAATTCGCCGTGCCGGGTCGGGATTCGCGCCTCGGCGATCCGCTCGATGTGCTTCTCGTGCTTGCGGCGATATTCGATCAGGTCGGCGATCGCGATCAAGGCCAGACCGTGCTCGTCGGCGAAGACCCGCAGTTCGTCGGTCTGCGCCATCGCGCCTTCGTCTTTCTGACTGACGATTTCGCAGATCGCGCCGGCCGGCGACAGGCCGGCCATGCGGGCCAAGTCGACGGCGGCCTCGGTGTGCCCCGGGCGGCGCAGCACGCCACCGTCCTTGGCACGCAACGGAACTACGTGACCGGGCCGGGTGAAATCCTCGGCGACACTGTCCGGGTCGGCAAGCAACCGCATGGTCGTAGCGCGGTCCGACGCCGAAATGCCAGTTCCCACACCTATTTTGGCATCAACCGTGACGGTGTAGGCGGTACCGTGCTTGTCCTGGTTGACCGCGTACATCGGCAACAGACCGAGACGGTCACAGACGCCGCTGTCCAGTGGCACACACAGGTATCCCGAGGTGTATCGCACCATGAACGCGACCAACTCCGGCGTGGCCTTCTCGGCCGCGAAGATGAGGTCGCCCTCGTTTTCCCGGTCCTCGTCATCCACGACGACGACGGCCTTGCCGGCCGCGATGTCGGCGATCGCGCGCTCGACCGAGTCCAACCTCGTCATCGCAGCCACCTCGTCAGAAATTCCACCCGAAGCCCTCGGGCCTTATATCCAGTATGAACCACCACGTCGAGCGCACCTCAAGAACCCGGGGGCGGCCACCGACGGTTCACCCACCACTCGATGCAGCTTCGGCGACGGCCCGCGAATCTCGGCGAAACCACCGCTAGCCGGCGTTAATCTGGGTGAATGGCGACGTTGCCCTGGATGCGGTTGACGCGCGCCGTGATCACCGGTCTGGCGCTCGTCGGCGCATTCCTCGTCGGCCCATTGCTCGTCGGGTCTGCACCGCTGGGAGGCTCCCCGGTTTCGGTCTGCGCAACCGATGGCACCGCCGCAGTCGAGGAGCCGGGACCGCCACCGGCTCCGAGCACCGATGCACCGGCGAACCCGGCCCCCACCCGGGCCACACCCCCGCCACGCCGGCGCCACATCGACAGCGATCCGAATCTGCGGCGATAAAACCCCAGTACTACTCGTGCGCTAGCAGCCGCTCAACATACTTGGCGATGACGTCCACTTCGAGGTTCACCCGCGTACCGGCCGCCGCTGGGCCCAACGTGGTCAGTGCGCGGGTGGTCGGGATCAGCGACACCTCGAACCAGTCGTCGCCGAGCGCGGAGACCGTCAGCGAAATACCGTCGACGGTGATCGATCCCTTTTCCACCACATAGCGGGCCAATTCGACCGGCAGCCCGATCCGGACCACCTCCCAGTTCTCCGCCGGCGAGCGGTTCAGGATCTGCCCGGTGCCGTCGACGTGGCCCTGCACGATGTGACCGCCCAGGCGGCTGTTCAGGGCAGCGGCGCGCTCGAGATTGACCGGGCTGCCCGCGGCCAACTCACCCAGACTGGATCGGCTCAGCGTCTCGCCCATCACGTCGGCGGTGAATTGCCCGTCGCCCAGCACCTCGACGACGGTCAGGCACACGCCGTTGACGGCGATCGAATCGCCGTGGGCGGCATCGGCCGTGACTACCGGACCCTGAATCGTGAAGCGTGCGGAATCCCCGAGGTCATCCTTGCCGACGACCGCACCCAGCTCTTCGACGATTCCGGTGAACACCGCCTCAGGCTAATGAGTCTTGTCGCCCTGCGCGACATCCCGGCCACGTTGGGTGTCTCGGTGCGGGCTGCACGACCCGCTACGCTGCAAGTCATGCAGACGCGTAAGCCGTTCGGCCCAATCCTCGCCGTTCTCGCCTCTCTCTCGATCGCCGCCGCGTTGATCAGTAGCTGCTCGTCGTCCAAGCCATCCGGAGCCCCGTTGCCCGATGCGGCCACCTTGATCAAGGAGTCCATTCAGAGCACCAAAAACGTCAAGAGCGTGCACCTGGCCCTGAGCGTCAACGGAAAGATCAAAGGCCTTCCGGTCAAGTCTTTGACCGGCGACCTGACCACCACGCCGCAGACCGCGGCGCAGGGCAACGCGAGCATCGTCTTCGGCGGCTCCGACATCGACGCGCCGTTCGTGGTGATCGACGGCACTCTGTACGGCGCGCTCACCCCCGGCCAGTGGGACAGCTTCGGCAAGGCGTCCGATCTGTACGACCCGTCCACCATCCTCAAGCCCGACGTCGGCCTGGCCAACGTGCTGACCAACCTCAGTAACCCCAAGTCCGAATCGCGGGAGAACGTCGGCGGACAGTCCACCGTCAAGATCACCGGGACCGTCTCGGCGGACGCCGTGAACGGGATCATGCCCCGACTGAAGGCGACGCAGCCGATGCCCACGACGGTGTGGATCGAAGAAAACGGCGACCATCAGCTGGTGCAGACCACGCTGCAGCAGAGCCCCGGCAACTCTCTTCAGCTGACGCTGTCGAACTGGAACGTACCGGTCCAGGTCACCAAGCCGCCCGTGGCCCCGGGCCAGTGACGGCGCCCCAGCCCCACCACGCGGGGCGCGTCGTCGCGATCAGCGCCGGCAGCCTGGCGGTCTTGCTCGGCGCCCTCGACACCTATGTCGTGGTCACCATCATGCGCGACATCATCGGCACCATCGGGATCCCGGTCAACCGCCTGCAGCGCATCACCCCGATCATCACCTGGTATCTGCTGGGCTACATCGCCGCGATGCCGCTGCTGGGCCGGGCATCCGACCGATTCGGCCGCAAGCTGCTGCTCCAGGTCAGCCTGGCCACCTTCCTGATCGGTTCGGTGGTCACCGCGCTGTCCACCGATCTGGATGTGCTGGTGGTCGGCCGGACCATTCAGGGCGTGGCCAGCGGCGCCCTGCTGCCGGTGACACTCGCACTCGGCGCCGACCTCTGGGCGCAGCGCAACCGCGCCGGAGTGCTCGGCGGGATCGGCGCCGCCCAGGAGCTGGGCAGCGTACTCGGTCCGCTCTACGGAATTTTCATCGTCTGGTTGACCAGTCGCTGGCAGGACGTGTTCTGGATCAACGTGCCGCTGGCGCTGGCCGCGATGGTGATGATCCAGTTCAGCCTGCCGTCACGGGACCGCAGCGCCGAGCCGGAAAAGGTCGACGTGATCGGCGGGCTGCTGCTGGCGATCACCCTCGGTTTGGCGGTCGTCGGCCTGTACAACGCCAATCCCGACGGCAAGCACGCGCTGCCCAGCTACGGGCCCCCGCTGATTATCGCGGCAGTAATCTTCGCGGTGATTTTCTTCGGGTGGGAGCGGTTCTCCCGTACCAAGCTGATCGAGCCCACCGGGGTGCATTTCCGCCCGTTCTTGTCCGCGCTCGGCTCATCGCTGTGCGCCGGCGCGGCATTGATGGTGACGCTGGTCGACGTCGAACTGTTCGCCCAGGGCGTGCTCGGCAAGGATCAAAACGAAGCGGCACTGCTGCTGCTGTGGTTCCTGGCGGCGTTGCCGATCGGCGCGCTGGCGGGCGGAGCGATCGCAACCAAGGTCGGTGACCGGGCGGTGGCCTTCGCCGGGCTACTGATCGCCGCCGGCGGCTACTGGCTGATCTCGAAGTGGTCGATCAACCTGCTGGAAGCACACCACCACCTTTTCGGCTTGTCGCTGCCGGCCCTGGATACCGATTTGGCTATCGCGGGCATCGGGCTCGGTTTGGTAATCGCACCGCTGACCTCTGCCAGCCTGCGGGTGGTGCCGTCGGCGCAGCACGGCATCGCGTCGGCGGCGGTAGTGGTGGCCCGCATGACGGGCATGCTGATCGGAGTGGCCGCGCTCAGCGCGTGGGGCTTCTACCGGTTGCCGCAACTCGTCGCCAAGCTGGCGTCGCAGGTTCCGGCGAACGCCAGCCTCGCCGAGCGGGTTCTGCACCAGGCCACCCTGTACCGCGAGGCCTTCGCCGGAATGTATGGCGAGATCTTCAAAGTCACCGTCGTCGTGTGCGTAGTGGGCGCGCTGTTGGGCCTGCTGATCGGCAGCCGCAGCGTGCACGCCGACGAGCCCGAGGCGTTGGACGCCGAACCCGTCGCGAACCGGGCGTAGCCGCCTACCGCGGCACCAGGCTCAGCACCAAGTCCGGGCCCACCCGTTCGACGCCGTCGTAGCGCCAGCGCAGGGCCCGGGCGATGCTCGCTACCCCGACGTCGTCGACCGCGGTGATCGGTCCGCCGAGCAGAATCGGCGCGACATAGGCCAGGATCCGGTCGATCGCACCCGCCCGCAGGAAGGCACCGGCTAGTGTCGGTCCTCCTTCGAGCAGCACATCGGTGCGGTCGGACAGCGCCTTGAGCACCTCGGCGGGCTCCCGGGTGCGAATCACCATCGTGCGCGAATCGTCATTGAGAACCTGTGCCTCCGAAGGTATCTCGCGCATTCCGACGACGACGCGCATCGGCTGGCGCTCGGCAAGACCGCCGTCGGCCCGACGGGCCGTCAACGTCGGATTGTCGGCAAGCACAGTGCCGGTACCCACCACGATCGCGTCCACCGTTGCCCGGCGGCGATGCACGTCGGCGCGGGCTGCCTCGCTGGTGATCCATTGACTCGAGCCGTCCGCGGCGGCGCTGCGGCCGTCGATGCTGGTGGCGTATTTCCATGTCACGTGCGGCAGCCCGGTGCGTTGCTTGTGCAACCATTCGCGCAGCGGTCCGCCGGCGACCAGATCGGCCTGCACGTCGCCGATGACGTCTATCCCGGCGGCGGCCAACCGCGCCCCGCCGCCCGCGGCTTTCGGATTCGGGTCGCCGACCGCATAGATCACCGCCGCGATGCCAGCCTCGATCAGCGCATCAACGCACGGTGGGGTTTTGCCGTGGTGGTTACAGGGTTCCAGGGTGACGACCGCGGTTCCGCCGGCCGCCAGCCGTCCCGCCCGACGCAACGCCATCACCTCGGCATGGGCGCTACCCGTTCGCTGTGTGCCACCGACTCCGACGACCTTGCCGTCGCGGTCCAGGATGACCGCGCCGACCGGCGGGTTCGGATATGTGTTGCCCTTGACCAGATCGGCTTGCTCGATGGCCAACTGCATGGCGGCGTCGTAATTGACCGCCGGTCTGCTCATCGGCGCAGATGCGGTGACACGGCACCGGCCTGTCGCCGCAATGCCTCGACGGCTGCAGCCGGGTCACTGGCGCCGTAGACGGCCGATCCGGCGACGAAGCAGTCGACACCGGCCTCGGCAGCCTGTTCGATCGTGTCGGCGTTGATGCCGCCGTCGATCTCGACCAGGATCGTCAACTCGCCGGAGTCGACGAGCTTGCGCACCGCGCGCACTTTGCTCAGCACTTCCGGAATGAACTGCTGTCCGCCGAAGCCGGGCTCGACGGACATCACCAGAAAGGTGTCGAAGTCCTTGAGGATGTCCAGGTAGGGGTTCAGCGGCGTACCGGGCTTGATGCTCAATCCCGCCCTGGCGCCGGCGGCGCGGATGTCTCGGGCCACCCTCACCGGGTTGTCGGTGGCCTCGGCATGGAAGGTGACGTTATACGCGCCGGCCTCGGCATACGGGGGTGCCCACCGGTCAGGATCCTCGATCATCAGGTGGCAGTCCATCGGAATGTCGGTGGCCGCCAAGAGGCTTTCCACCACTGGTAGCCCGAGCGTGAGGTTCGGCACGAAGTGCGCGTCCATCACGTCGACATGCAACCAGTCCGCGCCTTCGACGTCGGCCGCCGCGTCGGCCAGTCGGGCGAAATCGGCCGCCAGTATCGACGGTGCGATCAGCGGCCGGTCGGTCTTGCCTGACATGACGGTCACCTTACTGGGACTCTAATTCGGCGACGATGCGCGCCGATCGGCGCGTGCAGGAGCCGCATCATTCAGCTTGATCAGGGCCGCGGCGAACATCGCGTCGGTGCCGTGGCGGTGCGGCCACAGCTGGACGTAAGGACCGTCGCCCAGGTCGGCCACCGGCTCGAACAGCGGCCGGGTATCCAACGCGGACACTGGGTGTCGGCGCAGCGCGTCGCCAACCACACCGACCGTCTCGGCCAGATGGGGCGAGCAGGTCGCGTACAGGATGACCCCGCCGGGGCGGGTCAGCGCGATCGCGGCCGCCAGCAGTTCCCGTTGCAGCTTGGTCAACGCCGGCACGTCGGCGGGCTGGCGTCGCCAGCGCGCGTCCGGGCGACGCCGCAGCGCACCCAGACCGGTGCATGGTACGTCGACCAGGACCCGGTCGAACCCCGGTTCGAGTCCGCTCCTGCGTCCATCCACCCGCAACACCTCGACCGGCAGGCCGCGGGTGTTCTGCACCACCAGGTCGGCGCGATGGTCGGCCGGCTCTACCGCGGTGACTCGGGCTCCCGACTCGGCGGCCAGCGCAGCCAGCAACGCGGTTTTGCCCCCAGGGCCGGCGCACAGGTCCAGCCATCGGCCCGCGTCGTCGACCACCGGCGCCAAAGTCATGGCGCGCGCCACTAATTGGCTACCTTCGTCCTGAACCAGCGCCTGTCCGGCGCGTACCGCCGACACCTGGGCGGGATCGCCGGCGGGCAGGTACACCGCGTACGGCGAGAATCGGCCCACGCTGCCCTCGACCGCCGCAGCCAGGTCCTCGGCTGCCAGGACGCCGGGCCGGGCGGCCAGCTGGACCTGGGGCCGCGCGTCGTCGGCGGCCAGCGCCGGACCGAGTTCGCCGGCGGCAGCACCCAACGCGTCGACGAATGACTGCGCGATCCAGCGCGGGTGGGCGTGCCGGAATGCGGCGTTCCCAATCGGGTCGACGGACTCGGCTGGCGCCAGTTCGTCGAGCCAGGACTGCTCGTCGCGGGTGCTGATCGTTCTCAGTACCCCGTTGACGAAACCCGCTCGTGCGGTGTCGAATTCGATGCCTGCCTGCTCGACGGCGGTCGAGACGGCGGCGTGCGCGTCGACGCGGGTGCGTAGCAGTTGGTAGGTCCCCAGCCGCAGCAGGTCGAGCAGGATCGGGTCAATGGTGTCCGGGGACCGGTCGGCCGCGGCCCCGATGACGGCGTCCAGCAGGCCCCGGATGCGGCTGCTGCCATAGGTCAGCTCGGTGGCGAAGGCGGCATCGCGGCCGCTGATCGCCCTCTCCCGCAACAGAACTGGCAGCAACAGGTTTGGGTAGGCGTCGCGCTCTCGCACGGCACGCAGCACATCGAATGCCGCCTGGCGCGCTGGATCCAAGGGCTTGCGCCTCGGCCGTTGAGGTCTTCGTGTGGCGGGCCGGTCGCGGCGTGGATTTCCCTGCTGCGGGCTCATGACGCTCGCACCGACGGTTCGAGACGGGCTCCCCTGGCCCAGTCGACGGCATTCATCAGCTTCTTTCCCGGCGCCTGGACCTGGCCGAGCCGCACCGGCCCTGACCCGGTGCCGACCCGCACGCTGCGACGGTCGACGTGAATATCTCCGGGCGCCAATGTGTTTGGCAGACCCTGACCGTCGGTGTCGAAGTACACCGGCCCCAGTTTGACCCGCAGATCCCCGACCATGGTCCACGCCCCCGGGTTGGGCGTGACGGCACGGATGCGTCGTTCGACGACTTCGGCCGGCAGGCCCCAGCGCACCCGCGCCTGTTCGACGGTGATCTTCGGCGCGATGCTGATGCCGTCGGCGGGCTGCGGAACAGGTGTGAGCGCGCCGTCGGTGATGCCGTCCAGGGTGGCAGACAGCAGCGCGGCTCCCGAAACCGCCAGCCGCTCGAGCAGATCCCCCGCGGTGTCGATCGGGCGTACCGACTCGGTGACCACCCCGTAGACCGGCCCGGAGTCCAGGCCGGACTCGATCTGGAAGGTGGTGGCGCCAGTGACGGTGTCGCCCGCGGCGATCGCCGCCTGCACCGGAGCCGCGCCGCGCCAGGCCGGTAGCACGGAGAAGTGCAGGTTCACCCAGCCGCGGGCCGGGACTGCGAGCAATTCGTCGCCCAGCAGCGCACCGAAGGCCACCACCGGACAGCAATCAGGCTGCAACGCCGACAGCTCGGCGACGAACTCCGTTGCGTTGGGCCGTTCCGGTCGCAAGACCGGAATCCCCAGTTCCAACGCGAGGTCGGCTACCGGCGACGGCTTCGGCGCGCCGTGCCGTCCCGACGCGGCATCCGGCCGGGTGAGCACAGCGATCACCTCGTGGCGCGGCGATTCGATCAGACTGCGCAGCGCGGGCAGCGCGGGCTCGGGTGTTCCGGCGAAGACAAGACGCACGGGGCTCAGTGTAGGAATAGGCTGCAATCTCTCACCGAACCAGGGAGTACGTGGTGACACCGACGACCGTCTCGGGGCTGCCGGCCCACGTGCTGCTAGTGCACGCCGTGGTCGTGCTGGCGCCATTGACGGCTGTGCTGGAAATCATCTGCGCCCTCTGGCCGACGGCGCGGCGGCACCTGGTGTGGCTGGTGCTCGTGTTCGCCCTGGTGACGGCTGGGGTGACGCCGCTCACTGCGAATGCCGGTTTGTGGCTCTACCAGCGGGAACACGATCATCGCGAGATATTGAACACCCACGCCGACCGCGGCAGCGTGATGATCTACTTCTCGGTCGCGCTGCTCGTCGTCGCCGTCCTACTGGCTGTGGTCCACCGGCGTGCGGCTCGCGCTGCCGGTCCGGGGTTGGCCCTGCGCGTGGCGGTCGCCGTCATCGCGATCGTGGCCGGCGTGGCGTCCATCGTCCAAGTGGTCCGTATCGGTGACTCCGGCGCGCGGGCGGTGTGGGCGAACGAGTAGCTACCTCTGGTCCTCGGCCAGGCGCGGGATCAGCCCGCCGGCCAGCACATCCTTGACTTGCCGGGGCGAAAGTCGATGCCGCACCGTCAAAGACGTGTCTTTGCTGACGTTGTCGACCTGCAAGGTGTCGTTGCCTGGGAGTGTTTCACGGACGTCGGCGATGCGTAGTGTGTCGCCCTGCTCAATGCCGTCGTAGTCGTCGGGATCGTCGAACTCAAGCGCCAAAACGCCGAAGTTGGCAAGATTCTGCCAGTGGATGCGCGCGAACGATTTGGCGATCACGACCTGCAGACCCAGATACCGCGGTGCGATCGCGGCGTGCTCACGCGAGGAACCCTGGCCGTAATTGTCGCCGCCGACGATGATGTGACCGGTCCCCTCGGCGTCCTTGGCCCGTTCCGGATACGACTCGTCGATCTGGGTGAAGCTGAACATGGCGAGCTTGGGAATGTTGGATCGGTACGGGAGCGCCCGCGCGCCGGCCGGTGAGATCTCGTCGGTGGAGATGTTGTCGCCGACTTTGAGCAGCACCGGCGCCTCGATCTCGTCGGGCAGCGGCGCAAGCTCGGGCAGGCTGGAGATGTTGGGCCCCTTGACCGGCTCGACGCGCTGCGCCGCCTCGGCGTCCAGCGGAGGCACCAGCATCGCGGTGTTCACCGCGGACTGATGCGGCAATTCCAGCTCGGGGTAGTCCACGTGGTTGTCGCGGGCCCAGTCGCGCGGATCGGTGATCACGCCCGTCAACGCCGACGCGGCGGCGGTCTCCGGCGAGCACAGCCACACCGCATCCTCTTTGGTGCCGGAGCGGCCGGGAAAGTTCCGCGGCATCGTCCGCAGCGAGTTGCGTCCGGTGGCCGGCGCCTGACCCATCCCGATACAGCCCATGCAGCCCGCCTGATGAATGCGGGCCCCGCCGATCACCAATTCCGTTGTGGCACCCATCTTTGTCAGATCGGTCAGGATCTCTCGCGACGTCGGGTTGATATCGAAGCTGACATCCGGCGAGGTCTGCCGCCCGGCCACCATCGCCGCGACGATCGCGAAATCGCGCAAGCCGGGGTTGGCGCTCGACCCGATGACCGCCTGCGCGATCTGTTCGCCGGCAACCTCGCGCACCGGTACCACGTTGCCCGGCGACGACGGCTTGGCGATCAGCGGCTCGATCTGAGCCAGGTCGATCTCTTCGTCGATGTCATAGTCCGCGCCTTTGTCGGCGAGCAATTCGACCCAGTCATCCTCGCGGTCCTCGGCGCGCAGAAACTCGCGGACCGTCTGGTCGCTCGGGAAAACCGTTGTGGTGGCTCCGAGTTCGGCGCCCATGTTCGCGATGACGTGGCGATCCATCGCGGTCAGGTTGTCCAAGCCGGGACCATAGTATTCGATGATCCGATTCACCCCGCCCTTCACGTCGTGCCGACGCAGCATCTCCAGGATCACATCTTTGGCCGAACACCATTGCGGCAGTTCGCCTTCGAGCTTGACGCCCCATACCTCCGGCATCCGGATATGCAGTGGCCGGCCGGTGATCGCCAGCGCGACCTCCAAGCCACCCACGCCGATCGCCAGCATGCCCAGCGAGCCGGCGGCCGGGGTGTGTGAATCCGAGCCCACCATGGTCTTGCCGGGACGCCCGAACCGCTGCATGTGCGTCGGATGCGAGACCCCGTTGCCCGGCTTGGAAAACCACAGCCCGAAGCGCTGCGCGGCGGTACGCAGGTATTCGTGGTCCTCGGCGTTCTTCTCGTCGGTCTGCAGCAGGTTGTGGTCGACGTACTGCACGCTCACCTCGGTGCGGGTCCGGTCGAGCCCGAGCGCCTCCAATTCCTGCATCACCAGCGTGCCCGTCGCGTCCTGGGTCAGGGTCTGATCGATGCGGATGGCAATCTCGTCTCCCGGCGTCATCTCGCCGGATTCCAGATGGGACTCGATCAGTTTGTGAGTGACATTGAGTGGCATGACCGGTGCGTACCCCGATCCTGCTGCGGCTATGCGTTCGCCGGAACCACCGACGTGACCCTGACCGCAGAATCGAAACCGACCGCGCTCCGCAACGCGGCGAGCTATCTGGGCGCCCTGGCACCCGAGACGATGCATCAGGTGGAACGCGGCCTGGCGTTGATTCTGAGAATCCAGCTCGATGAGACCCTTGGAGCCGAATCGTCGTTCCTGCCGTGAGTCCACGGATCGAGACTCAGCCGATGTGCAGCGGGTCGATCTGCACCCGGACCGGCTCGCTGGTCTGGCGGGCGCTGACCACGGCAACGCCGCGCCGCAACTCCCCGGCCAACGCCAGGCCGTGCTCACGGTTCACCCGCACCAGCATCCGGCGCACCGGCTCGTCGGCCGACACACCGGGCGGTCGACGCACTCCCGGCGGCAGCGGCACCGGGCCGAGCAGTTCGGCGGTTTCCGGCAGCCGGACCTCCTCGAGCAACGCCGCCACCGCCGGGCCGGTGCCGTCCAGCGCGGCCATGTGCACACTCGGCGGCAACGCGACCTCGGTCCGGGCCGCCAACTCGGCGTCCGCGTGCCCGACCGGGTCCCACCGGATCAGCGCCTGCACCGTCGGCACGGATGCTTCGGCGACGACGGCCACCACCCCGCCGTCGCCGCGCGGCCGGACCAGCGCCGCGGCGGCCATCCACCGGCGCAGCGTGTCCTCGGCCGCGCGCAGGTCCTGCCGGCCCAGCAGCGCCCAGCTGTCCAGCAGTAGCGCCGCCCCGTAGCCGCCGACCGCGCGCGGCTCGGCGCCGGGTGTGGCCACCACCAACGCCGGTCGCGCATCGACCTCGGACACCACCGCCTCGCCCGCCGAGGTGATCACCGTCGCCCCCGGGAACGCTCGCCCCAGCTCTTCGGCCGTGCGCCGGGCACCCACCACGGCGGCCCGCACCGCATCCGATCCGCAAGCGCCGCATCGTAATCCGGCATCGGCGCGGCTACACCAGCGGCACACCGCTGTCCCACCGCGATCGTCCAGCGACAGCGGGCCGGTGCAATGCCGGCAGCGGGCGATCGCCCGGCACCGCGCGCACGCCAGCGACGGAACGTAGCCCCGCCGCGGCACCTGCACCAGCACCGGCGCCTCGGCCTGCAGCGCCGTTCGGGCGGCGCGCAACGCGACCGAGGGTAGCCGTGCGGTACGCGCCGCCGGGTCGCGCTCGTCGGCGTACCCGCCGTCGTCGAGGGCCACCACCCGCGGGGTTCGGGCGCGTACCACCGGCCGCGTCGCGCCCACGTCGTGCGCCCAGCCGCTACCCACCAGCGCCTGCGCCTCGGCGGTGCGCGCGTAGCCCCCGATCACCGCGGCGCAACGCATTTGGTGTGCCCGCAGCATCGCCACCTCGCGCGCATGCGGGTACGGCGCCCGCGGCTCAGCCAACGTGTCGTCGCCGTCGTCCCACACCATGACCAGCCCCAGATCGCTCAGCGGCGCGAATACCGCGCTGCGGGTGCCGATCACCAGCCGCGCATTGCCGCGCAGCGCGGCCAGCCAGCGCCGATAGCGCGCGGACGGACCCAGGCCCGCCGACAGCGCGACCACCCCGGCCTCGTCGAGCAACGCCGTCGCCGCCCGCCACATCGTGTCCACGTCGCGCTGGTCCGGCACGATCGTCAACACCGCGCGCCCGGTCTGCACGGTCTGCGCGGCCGCCTCGGCGAACCGGTCGGCCCATGACTCGCCGGGCAGCGCCTGCCACACCGCCCGCGCGGCGCGCGTCTCGGCCAGCGCCGTCAGGAACTGCCCGCCGCTGGCGTAGACCTCCCACCCCGCCCGGTCGACCTCGCCGACCACGAAACGCTTCGGCGGCGTTGGTTTTTCGCCTTCCACCTTGGCGTGCCGCGGCGGCACCGCCAGCCGTAACACGTCGGCGCGGGTGCCGGCGTAGCGGGCCGCGACGGCATCGACCAGCCGGCGGATCTCCGGGGTAAGCACCGTCTCCGGCGACACCACGCGGTCCAGCCAGGCCAGGTTGCCGACATGATCGGT
>NZ_JAVKSG010000012.1:41116-64479 GCF_039583785.1 Mycobacterium sp. | reverse complement strand
CTAGTCCGACTGGTCGCCGCCCGGCATCTGCGGGTCCTCGACCTGCGCACCGAGGCCAACCTCGACGTGCTCGGCGTCGACGACCAGATCAGCACCGGACAACACGACGACGTGTGGGCCAGCTGCCAGCGGCTCGCCGACGCCGTGCATCGCTGGTGGCCCACCACCGATGCACTGGATGCGGTGATCTACCGCCCGCGAACGACGCCGGAGACCTCGGTCAACTACGCGTTCTTCGCACTCGAGCCGTTCACCGCCGAGTCGTGGCCGCTGGCCGCGAGGACCGATGTGCTCACCGAGCTGATCTTGCGGCACGGCTTCACCGTCGGCTGGGAGCTACCGTGAATCATTGCGCCCCCTGGCGATGGGTTTTCACTCCTGCACCATGACCTGACCATGCGCCTTTGTGCCCGCCTTCGCTGTTACTCATGTGGCGGATGCGCCGTCGGCGGCGTAGGTCCGGGTGATCACCGGTTGGTTGTGGGCGGCGGCTTTCACCGCGTCGCTGACGGCCGGGACGCGGTCGGCCAGCACCAGAGCGATCACGCAGCCGCCGAATCCTCCGCCGGTCATCCGGGCACCCAGCGCCCCCGCCTCGACCGCGGCGCCCGCGATCAGGTCGATCTGCGGTGTCGTGATGGCGAAGTCGTCGCGCATCGACTCATGCGAGGCGGTGAAGATCCGGCCGGCCGCTACGTAGTCCGAATCACCCAGTGCGGCAACGAAATCAAAGACCCGCTGGTTCTCGGTCAGCACGTGGCGGGCGCGGCGGGCGTCGACGGGATCGGCGACCTTGTCGAGGGCGCAAAGGTCCGCAACCTCCCGCAGCGACACCACGCCGATATCCGCGGCGGCCCGCTGGCATGACAGTCGGCGCGCGGCATACTCACCGCCGACATGGCCGTGCCGCTCCCGTGAGTCGATCAGCAGCAACTCGACACCGGACGACGACGGGTCGAACCCGACCGGCGTCACGCTCAGCCCCCGGAAGTCGATCAGCAGCGCCGTCGCCGCCGCACCGAACAGCGACGAAATCTGATCGAGTAAACCCGTTGGCGCACCCACGTATTCGTTCTCCGCACGCTGGGCCAGCCGCGCCTGGTCCAGCCGGTCGATGTGCGGGCACAAAGCACCCAGCACCGCGCATTCCAGCGCCGCCGAGGACGACAAACCCGACCCCATCTCGACCTCGCTGGTGATCGCTATGGATCCACCGGGCACCGGATGCCCGGCAGAACGCAAGGCCCACACCACGCCGGCCACGTAGGCCGCCCAGCCCGTCACCTCACCGGGCCGGGTGGTCAACGGGATTCGCACGGAACCGTCAGCAAGATCGCTGGACACGGTCAGCGCGTCGGCGTCCGACGGCTCGAACGTCACAAACGTGCGCTGCGGCAGCGCGATCGGCAGCGACCAGCCGAGGTTGTAGTCGGTGTGCTCGCCGATCAGGTTGATCCGCCCGGGTGCCGAATAGCGGATCGTCACGCGAGGCCCCGCAACCGCGCGGCCACTGCTTCGGGCACCACGTCGGTGATGAAGGCGTCCATCGCGGACTCCGAGGCGGCCAGATACTTCAGCGCCGTCGCGCTGCGCCGGATCGACATCAGCTCGACGTGGAAGTAGCCGTCCCTCAACTGAGGAGTGCCGTCGTATTGGTGCAGTGCCGAAATATAGGGCAGCGGGCCGGAATACATCCGGTCGAAGCGGCGCAGCACATCCAGGTACATCGACGCGAAGTCGTCCAACTCGGCATCAGTGAGTTCGATGAGGTTGTGCACGAAGCGGTTCGGGTAGATGTGCACCTCGACCGGCCAGCGCGCCGCGAACGGTACGAACGCGGTGAACAGGTCGGTGCGGGCCACGATCCGACTGCCGTCGGCGATCTCGTCGGCCAGCAGGTCGGCAAACAGGTTGCCGCCCTTGTGCTTAGCGGCCTGCGCCATCATCGCCGCGGTCCGCGGGGGCAGATACGAGTAGCCGTAGATCTGGCCGTGCGGGTGCGCCAGCGTCACGCCGATCTCTTCGCCCCGGTTCTCGAAGCAGAACACTTGCTCTACACCCGGCAACGCCAGCAACGCGTCGGTCCTCTCCCGCCACGCGTCCACCACCAGCCGGGCGTGCGCCGGCGGCAGCTCGGCAAAAGATCCGGTGTGGTTGCTGGAAAAGCAGATCACCTCGCACCGGCCGACCCCCGGTTGCGGCACGAAGCCGGCCGGCGCTGCTGCACACGATCCCGCACCGGACAACGACGGGAAACGGTTTTCGAAGACGACCACGTCGTAGTCCGGTGCCGGTACCTCACTGGTTGATCCGGTCGGCCCGGGGCACAGCGGACATTGGTCGGGGGGCGGCTTATAGGTGCGGTCCTGGCGGCGCGCGGCGATGATCACCCACTGCCCGGTGGCCCGATCGAATCTCAGCTGCGACTGTCCTGGCTCGAATGGCGGCAGCGGACGACGATCGACAACCGGCGCCGGGGTACGCCCGGGGAGTGCAAAGAACAACAGCTCGCGGCCATCGGCCAGCGTCGTTCGCGTGCTCATCGGGTCCCATCTTGGTGCAGTTCTCGCCCCAACGCGCGGATCTCGGAGCGCAGCTCCTCGATGTGGCGAACGGTAGCTGCCTGCAGGACGGTCTCCTCCTCCGCCACCCGCTCGATGATCCAGGACGCCAGGGCCGCGGTGACGACGCCGACCAGGCCGATGCCGCCGATCATCAGCAGGACAGCGATGACGCGGCCGGCGTTGGTGATCGGGTAGACGTCTCCGTAGCCGACGGTGGTCACCGTGGTGATCGACCACCAGATCGCAATGCCGAACGAGTTGATTTTCGTACCGGGCAGATAGCGCTCCTCGTCGAACACCGCCAGCGACGCCGTGTAGATCAGCAGCAGCACACCGGACACGGCGTAGACGACGATGCGGCCGCGGAAGGCATTGCCGACCGCGCGCTGCATCAGCTCGATCAGAATCAGCAGGCGCACCAAGCGAAGTGGCCGCAGCATCGGCAGCGTCACGATCGCCAAGTCCAACAGGTGATGGGTGAACCAACGCCACCTGGTCGGGGTGAGGTAAAGCCGCGCCAGGTAGTCCAGGATGAACATGCCCCAGATGGACCAGTCGATCGCCCAGAGCATGCGCCTCTCCACCCCGCGCGGCTGGAGAAGCACCTCAACCGAGAACAACGCCAGGAATACGAAGGCGCCCGCGGCCAGAGGCCACTCGGCATATCGCTCGAACCGCTGCAAGTTAGCTTCGCTACGCACCCCGCCAGTGTCGTGGTTGCGTTGGGCTGCTGTCGAGGAACTCGAAAACCGCCTGGTGATCTCGTCGAGTGGGTTGCAGAATGTTCCGAAATTCCGGTTCTCGGGCCGCCACCTGGAGGAAGTGGCCGGGCGGAGTCACCCCACGACATGGACGGTGGCTGCCCGCGCGGTCCAGTATGGGGTCGTGGACCTTTATGACGTCATGCGCACGACGTTCGCTGTGCGCGAGTACACCGACGACCCCCTGCCCGACGACGTGCTGGAGCGGATTCTCGACAACGCGCGGTTTGCGCCCAGCGGCGGCAACCGTCAGGGCACGCGGGTGATCGTGATCCGCGACCGCGCGACCCGGGAGTCGCTGGCCGAGCTGTCGATGACGGGCGCGCGGCGGTATGCCGCCCAGCTGGTCAACGGCGAAAGTCCCTGGAACCCGTTGCACAAGCCGGGGCCGACGGCTGAGGAGATCGCCGCAACCGACGTGCCGGCACAATTCACCGCTCCGTTTCGCAACGCCGCTGTGCTGCTCGCGGTCTGCGTCAACTTGGAGGTTGTCGCAGCGATGGATCAACACCTGGGCCGGATCGGCGTGATCAGTGGCGGGTCGGTCTACCCACTGGTGTGGAACATCTTGCTGGCCGCGCGCAATGAGGGCTTCGGCGGCACCATCTCGACGATGGCGGTGGCCGAGGAGCCGCGGGTTCGCGAATTGCTCAGCGTCCCAGACACATACGCGCTTGCTGCTCTCCTGCCGTTGGGCAAGCCGACCAAGCAGCTCACCAAACTGCGGCGGGCCAGGGTCGCCGAGTTGGCCACCCGGGAGCGCTTCGACGGCGAGCCGTTCGAGGGCTAGTCGACGTACGGGCGGTCGGAACCGCGGCGCCGTCGAGACGGCCACTCAGACGTCGTGGATGCCGATCAGCCCGTCCTGTACGGCCCGGGCGAACAATGCCGCTTTGGACGGGGCCGGGCGTTGTATCTCGCTGTAGCGCCGTCGGATTCGCTGCAAATGGGTTCTGACCGTGCTCGGCGCTATGTGAAGCTTCCGGCTGACCGAATCCTTGTTGTCGGTGAGCAGCCACTCGATAAGGACACGCCGCTCCTGCGTGGTGAGTTCCGGGCGCCCACATTGTTGGGCGGCCCGCACGGCCGCCTCGGCAACCGGTCCGCGAGACGCGCTGCCGCGCTCAGCGGCCGTGATCGCCTCGATGAGATGCTTTGGCGCTTCTGACTTCACGATGTAGTTCGCCGCGCCGGCGTCCAGGCATTTCAGGATGATTTCGGCGGAGGAGATGCGCGAGTAGGCGACGACACGATATTTGAGTTTAGAGAGCTGTTGCAGGCCACAGTAGTCGGGCCGTTGCTCGCCACGTTCGGGGTCGAAGACGATCACTTCTGCGGCGCCGGAGTGGCGCGGGTGCTCATCGAGGAATTCGGCCACTGAACGGTAGGCCGGCACGGTGCCGGTCGGGATGGACGCTTCGGCGACCCAGCGCACGACACCGGTGTGAACAATCGGGTGGTCGTCGATCACAACCAGCGGGACCATGCGAGTCATCTGACACCCTGACGCTAGTTCCAATAGCCGGTACCCCGCGTACCGGTTATAAGTTTAGCGGGACAAGGCGTACCGTGTAAAGCGTGAATTCGACTGCGCCGTCAGAACGGGCTGTCGACGGGCGGGCTGCCCGCTGGTCGGGTCAGCGGGAGAAGCGTCGCGCGGAGTTCGTCGAGGCCGCGCTGGAGGCAATCGCCCACTGCGGCCCGCAGGCATCAACCGAGCAGGTGGCCGACCACGTCGGGGTGACACGCACGAAGCTCTACCGATATTTCGACGGCGCGGCCGACCTGCACCAGAGCATCGCCCGACGAGCCGGCGAGATGCTCACCGCCAAGCAAACTCTGGTGTGGGATGGGCCAGCCAGCCCGATGCAGGTGATTACCGGCACCGTGTCGATGCATCTGCGGTGGCGCATGGAGCACCCGAACCTGTACGAGTATCTGAGCCGCCATCCGCTCAGCGATGACGCACGCGGCGTCGCGGCCATCCACGACGTCAATCGCGCCGTCGCCAAAAATCTCGCGGAGGTGGTCGCGAGGTTCTACCGCACGCTCGGGATCGATGAGCGCCCTGCCGTACCGCTGAGCATCGGGGCGGTCGGCTTCGTCGAGGCCTCAGTGACGCATTGGCTCAACGACCCGGCGCCGCTGCCGCGCGAGGAACTCACCGCTCAAATCGCCGAATGGGTGTGGTCGTTGATGAACACCGCGCCGCTGAAGGCCGGGATTCAGATCGAGCCGCATGAACAGATAGCGCCGCGGAGCCCGTGAGTGGGACTGGCCCGCAGCTCGAAATTCCCGCTGCGGGGCCAGGTACCTCTTCGGTGGCAGATCCAGGATTCGAACCTGGGTAGGCGTTAGCCGACGGATTTACAGTCCGCTCCCATTGGCCGCTCGGGCAATCTGCCGGTGTAGTACGGGTAGCTAGCCTACAACGAAGATGTACGCGGACAACAAACGGCCAACGCCGATGGAAGGAGACGGATCCGATGGCGGATTCATCGTTCGACGTCGTGAGCAAGCTCGACCGGCAGGAGGTCGACAATGCGCTCAACCAGGCCGCAAAGGAACTCGGCACCCGATACGACTTCCGTGGCACCGACACCAAGATCGCCTGGAAGGGGGACGAGGCGATCGAGCTGACCAGCTCCACCGAGGAGCGGGTCAAGGCCGCCGTCGACGTGTTCAAGGAAAAACTGATCCGGCGCGACATCAGCCTCAAGGCGTTCGACGCCGGCGAGCCGCAGGCCTCCGGCAAGACGTTCAAGGTCACTGGCACCCTCAAAGAGGGCATCAGCAGCGAGAACGCCAAGAAGATCACCAAGCTGATCCGCGACGAGGGCCCCAAGACCGTCAAGACGCAGATCCAGGGCGAAGAGGTCCGCGTCACTAGCAAGAAGCGCGACGACCTGCAGGCCGTCATCGCGTTGCTGAAGCAGTCCGACCTGGATGTCGCGCTGCAGTTCGTGAACTACCGGTAGCAGCGTGCAGTTCGTGCAGTAACCAATACCGCATGTTTCGCATGTAGAATAGTCGGCATGAGCTCTGTCGAACAGATTGTCATCGCAACGCAGCGGGTGCGCGAGAGCGCTCAGGCTGTCGGCGCTGCCTTGTCATCGGTCGCCGTGTACGCCGAGCCCGCCATCACCCGGGCCGTGCAGGCAGAGCACAACCTCTATGCGCGAATGGAGGCGGAGTTCGGTCTGCTGACCAGCACTGAGGCCGGCAAGCGCATGGGGTCGCGGTCTCGCGCTCCCCGCAATCTCGCCGCCACCGCGCACCGCAACGACCAGCTGGTCGCCGTGCGCCGCGGTAACCACCTCGTCTATCCGGGTTTCCAGTTCGGTCCGGACGGGCAGCCCCTCGCCGTGATCGGCCGGCTGCGCGAGACCGCGGAAGCCAATGAATGGTCAGAGGCCGGTCTTGTGCAGTGGTTGTGTTCGCCGACGACGTATCTCGACGGGGACCGACCTGTCGACCACCTGACCGATGACCCGGATCGAGTCGTCACCGTGGCGGCCGACGCACTGGCCGTCTCGTGGTGAAAGGGCCACCGAGCCCGTTCCAGCCGGAGATCGAGACCTTGCCCGAAAAGCATCTGCTGTATCGCGTCTTCACCCACGTCCGCGCGGCCACCGACTTCAATCCCGGCGTCGGCGCCGCGACCCGGTTCGGTTTCTTCGGCAAGCCGGTCGCGCCGATCATGTACGCCGCCGACACCGAAGAAGCGGCCGTCGCCGAGTCCCTGTTGCACGACATCCCGGTCGAAGGAGGCAACTTGCCCTACGACCAATACGCCGCGAAAGCACTCGCCCGCCTCGAGGTCACCCGCGAACTACGGCTCGCTGTCTTGCACGGGATGGGGTTACGACGCCTCCAGGTGAGCCCACAGGATGTCACGTCAAGCCCTGCGTCCACCTACCCGGACACCGTGCATTGGGCCGAATCTGCGCACGGGATCGGAGTAGACGGCATGGTGTGGATGTCGCGGCTGTGCAACAACAGCAAGGCGTATGTGTTCTTCGGCGACGAGTGCGCTGACGCGTTCGCTCAAGACCACTCCCACGCGCGCATCTTCGCCAGCCCCGCCGACCAGATCTGGCTGATCGACCTGTGCGCACCACTGCACATCGACGTACTCCTTGCCACCTCGTAATCAGCAGCGCCCTCGCGATCTCGACCATGGCCTAATGTGGTGATCAGTCCCACATTGCCGCCCGAGAAGCGAGGTTCAGGATGAGCACGACCGATGTCGACATCATCATCATCGGAGCAGGTATCTCGGGCTTGGGCGCGGCCTACCGCATCACCGAACGCAATCCGGGCACCAGCTACGTCATCCTGGAGCGCCGCGAGCAGATCGGCGGCACCTGGGATCTGTTCCGCTACCCGGGCGTGCGGTCCGACAGCAGCATCTTCACGCTGTGCTTCCCGTGGGAGCCGTGGACCAAAGAGGAACGGGTGGCCGATGGCGGGGACATCCGCGAGTACCTCAAGGCCACCGCGCACAAGTACGGGATCGACCAACACATCCAGTTCGACACCCACGTCCGCTCGGCGGATTGGGACTCTTCGGCCGACACCTGGACTGTCACCGCCGAGCAGAACGGCACCGAAAAGACCTACCGCGGCCGCTTCGTGTTCTTCGGGTCCGGCTACTACAACTACGACGAGGGCTACACCCCGGACTTCCCCGGATTCAACGACTTCGACGGCACTGTCGTCCATCCGCAGTACTGGCCCGAGGACCTCGACTACAGCGGCAGAAAAGTCGTGGTGATCGGCAGCGGCGCGACCGCGATGTCGCTGATCCCGTCGCTGGCAGAGAAGGCCACCAAGGTCACCATGCTGCAGCGCTCGCCGACCTATCTGTTCTCGGCCTCCAAGGTCAGCGGGTCGACGAATGCACTTCGAAAAGTGTTGCCGCGCAGGTTTGCCCACTCGGTTGCCAGGCAGAGCAATGCATTGATGGAGGGCGCGATCTGGTTTCTGGCCCGCATGACGCCGGGCTTCGTGAAGTGGTGGATCCGCCGGCTCGCCGTGCGCTACCTGCCGAAGGGCTACGACGTCGACACCCATTTCAAGCCGCGCTACAACCCGTGGGACCAGCGGCTGTGCCTGATCCCCGATGCCGACCTCTACGTCGCGATCGGCGAGGGCCGCGCCGAGGTGGTGACCGATCACATCGACCACTTCGATTCCACCGGAATCGCTTTGAAATCCGGCAAGCATCTCGACGCCGACGTGATCGTCACCGCGACGGGTCTGCAACTGCAGGCCTTGGGCGGGGTTGCGGTGACGATGGACGGCGCGGAGGTCAAGCCCCAGGACCGGTTCGTCTACAAGGCGCACATGCTGGAGGACGTGCCGAATCTGTTCTGGTGCGTCGGATACACCAACGCGTCGTGGACGTTGCGCGCCGACATTACCGCGCGGGCGACGGCGAAGTTGTTGGACCACATGACCTCTCACGGCTACACGCATGCCTACCCGCATCTGGCGGATGAGCCGATGCCGGAAAAGTCCGCCTGGGACCTCCAGGCCGGTTACGTGCTGCGCGCACCGCACGCGCTGCCGAAGTCGGGGATCAAGCGGCCGTGGAACGTGCGGCAGAACTACTTTGCCGACGCGATCGACTACCGGTTCGACCGGATCGAAGAGGCCATGGTGTTCGGCCGCGCCGAGCAGAAGTCCGCGCTCACCGGTTAGGGCCTCATCTGGTCAACCGCCGGTAAAGAACGGGCAACGGCAATACGCTGAGCGACATGGCAGCTACGCGTGAACCAAAGGTCGTCGTCTTGGGCGGGGGCTCCTGGGGTACCACTGTCGCGTCCATCTGTGCGCGCCGCGGGCCGACGCTGCAATGGGTGCGCTCGGAAGAGACCGCCAAGGAGATCAACGAGAAGCACCGCAACACCAAATACCTCGGCGAGGATCACGTCCTCTCCGAAAGCCTGCGTGCCACTACCGACTTCGCCGAGGCCGCGCAGTGTGCCGACGTGGTGGTGATGGGCGTGCCGTCGCACGGATTCCGCGGGGTGCTCACCGAGTTGGCGGCCGAACTGCGACCGTGGGTGCCGGTGGTGTCGTTGGTCAAGGGTCTCGAGCAGAGCACCAACATGCGGATGTCGCAGATCGTCGACGAGGTGCTGCCGGGCCACCCGGCCGGCATCCTGGCCGGACCCAACATCGCCCGCGAGGTCGCCGAGGGCTACGCGGCCGCGGCGGTGCTGGCGATGCCCGACCAGCACCTCGCCGCACAACTCGGACAGCTGTTCCGCACCAAGCGTTTTCGTGTCTACACCATCGACGATGTGCTGGGCGTCGAGATGGCCGGAGCGCTGAAGAACGTCTACGCGATCGCGGTCGGGATGGGCTATTCGCTGGGGATCGGCGAGAACACCCGGGCCATGGTGATCGCGCGCTCGGTAAGCGAGATGTCGAAGCTCGGCGAGGCGATGGGCGGGCAGCGCGACACCTTCGCCGGCCTGGCCGGCATGGGAGATCTGATCGTCACCTGCACCAGCCAGCGCAGCCGTAACCGGCACGTCGGCGAGCAGCTGGGGTCGGGCAAGACCATCGGCGAGATCATCTCGTCGATGAACCAGGTCGCCGAGGGCGTCAAGGCCGCCAGCGTGATCATGGAGTTCGCCGACAAGTACGGGCTGAACATGCCGATCGCACGGGAAGTCGACGGTGTGATCAACCACGGGGCGACCGTCGAGGACGCGTACCGCGGATTGGCCGCCGAAACCCCCGGCCACGAGGTGCACGGCGCCGGTTTCTAGAAGCCGGGATGTCTAGCGGCCGGCCATGTCCTCGAGCCGGCGGATCCGGTCTTCGATCGGCGGGTGGGTGGAGAACAGCGAGCCGATCTTCTCGCCCGCGCGGAACGGGCTGGCGATCATCAGGTGCGCCTGCGCGGCCAGCTGCGGCTCGGGTGCCAGCGGCGCGGCCTGCACCCCGCTGGAGATCTTGCGCAGCGCCGACGCCAGCGCCAGCGGGTCACCGGTCAGCATCGCGCCGGACTCGTCGGCCTGATACTCGCGCGACCGCGACACCGCCATTTTCACCACCATCGCGGCGATCGGCCCGAGCATCGAAACCAGCAGCAAAGCAAAGGGATTGCTGCCACTTTCACGGTTGTTGCCGCCCATCATGCCGGCGAACATCGCCATGTTGGCCAGCGCGGTGATCACCGACGCCAGCGCGCCGGCCACACACGAAATCAGAATGTCGCGGTTGTAGACGTGTGACAGCTCGTGGCCCAGCACCGCGCGCAACTCACGCTCGTTGAGGATGTTGAGGATCCCCGTCGTGCAGCACACCGCGGCGTTGCGCGGGTTGCGGCCGGTGGCGAACGCGTTAGGCGCGGGGGTGTCGCTGATATACAGCCGTGGCATCGGCTGGTGGGCGGCGGTGGCCAGCTCGCGCACGATCCGGTAGATCACCGGCTGCTGCACTTCGGACACCGGCTGCGCGTGCATCGCCCGCAGCGCCAGTTTGTCGCTGTTGAAGTACGTGTAGATGTTCATGCCGACGGCGAACAGTACGGCGACGAACATCACGCCACGGCCGAACAAGCTGCCGACAAAGACGATCAGTGCCGACATGCCAACCAGCAACGCGAACGTCTTCGCCGTGTTGTGATGCGGATGCCAGGTCATCTACGTCCTCCTAGGACTAACGAGAGCCGGGTTCTGATCATGTAACGCCGCGAATCAGCCGCGGAGTTCCGCAAAGCTAGCCTTGTCGGTGGATCGTGTAGTCGACCAGCGTCGCGAGCGCATTGCGTCCTGGGCCTTCGGGCAGCGCGGCGAGTTCTGCACGGGCCTGGGCCGCGTACTGCGCGACCGTCTCCTTGGCCTTGGCCATCCCGGCTGAGGCCCGCAGTAACCCGAGCGCCTCGGCCAGCGCCGCGTCGTCGTCGATCGGCCCGGCCAGCAGCTCGCGCAGCCGGTCGGCATCGGGTCCGGTGTCGTTCAGCGCGTAGAGCACCGGCAGCGTGTGCACACCCTCGCGCAGGTCGGTGCCGGGCAGCTTGCCGGACTCGTCGGGGTCGCTGTCGATGTCGATGATGTCGTCGGAGATCTGGAACGCCGTGCCGACCAGGTCACCGAGTCGACTGAGCCGCTCGGTCTGGTCGGCGTCGGCGCCGGAGAACATCGCTCCGAATCGGCCGGCCGCTCCGATCAGGCAGGCCGTCTTCTCATGGACCACCTTGAGGTAGTGCGCGATCGGGTCGGCTTTGTCGGCCGCCCCTTGGGTTTCGCGCATCTGCCCGGTGACCAGCTTGGCGAAGGTTTCGGCGATGATCCGCACCGCGTCCGGGCCCAGCCGCGAGACCAGCCGGGACGCCGTGGCGAACAGGTAGTCACCTGCCAGGATCGCAACGTTGTTGTTCCACCGCAGGTTGGCGCTGGGTGCGCCGCGGCGCACTTGCGCCTCGTCCATCACGTCGTCGTGGTACAGCGTGGCCAGGTGCACCAGCTCGATGACCGCGCCGGCGATCGCCACGTCCCCACTGTCCGGGTCCGGGCCCAGTTGCGCGGACAGCACCGCGAACAGCGGCCGGAACCGCTTGCCGCCGGCTTCGAACAGGTGCAGCACGGCGTCTGTCATCAGGTCGTCTGAGCCGCGCAGCTCGGTTTCCATCAGTTGCTCGATGCGGGCCACGCGAGAGCGCACGCTGGCGGCAAATTCGGCGTCCCCAAAATCCACGCCCGCTACCACTGTCGCCGGAGTCCTCACCCGACCAACATACTGGTGAGCATGGACTCCCATGCCGACGTGGTGGTCGTGGGCGCCGGACCGGCCGGGTCGGCAGCCGCCGCGTGGGCCGCACGAGCCGGTCGCGACGTGCTGGTGATCGACGCGGCCAACTTTCCGCGCGACAAGGCCTGCGGCGACGGGCTGACGCCGCGCGCGGTCGCCGAACTCGAACGCCTCGGACTCGGCGAGTGGCTCGATGCCCGGATCCGGCACCGGGGATTGCGGATGAGCGGGTTCGGCGGCGAGGTCGAAGTCGAATGGCCGGGCCGGTCGTTCCCGTCGACCAGCAGCGCGGTGGCCCGCGTCGAGTTGGACGACCGGATCCGCAAAGTCGCCGAAGAGTCCGGCGCCCGCATGCGACTCGGAGTAAAAGCCGTTGACGCTCAGCATGACTCGTCGGGGCGAGTTACGTCTTTGAGGTTGTCCGACGGCAGCCAGGTCGGCTGCCGCGAGCTGATCGTCGCCGACGGCGCCCGCTCGACCCTGGGTCGGGCGCTGGGCCGACGCTGGCATCAGGAGACGGTGTACGGGATCGCGGCGCGCGGATACCTGAGCACGCCGCGCAGCGACGAACCCTGGCTCACTTCGCATTTGGAGCTGCGCTCGCCCGACGGCGCAGTGCTACCCGGTTACGGCTGGATCTTCCCGCTGGGCAACGGCGAGGTGAATATCGGCGTCGGCGCGCTATCGACGGTCAAGCGGCCGGCCGAACTGGCGCTGCGACCGCTGATGTCGTATTACACCGACCTGCGCCGCGACGAGTGGGCCTTCGAGGGCCAGCCCCGTGCGATGTCCTCGGCGCTGCTGCCGATGGGCGGCGCGGTGTCCGGTGTGGCGGGTCACAACTGGATGCTGATCGGTGACGCCGCTGCGTGCGTCAACCCGCTCAACGGCGAGGGCATCGACTACGGGCTGGAAACCGGTCGGCTGGCGGTGCAGATGCTCGGCTCCGGCGACCTGTCGAAAGCGTGGCCACACGTGCTGCAATCCCATTACGGACGTGGGTTTTCAGTGGCCCGCCGACTGGGCTTGTTGCTGACGTTCCCGCGGTTCCTGCCCGCGACCGGACCGATCGCGATGCGCTCGTCGACGCTGATGGGTATTGCGGTGCGGGTGATGGGCAACCTCGTCACCGACGAGGACGCCGACTGGGTGGCGCGGGGGTGGCGCGGCAGCGGTCGGCTTTCCCGGTTGTTGGATCGGCGTAAGCCGTTCAGCTGATTGGTTTCTCGTGCGCCTTATGCGCGGCGTGCAGCGCGACGATGCCACCGGTGAGGTTGCGCCACCGCACCGCCGACCACCCGGCGGCCGAAATCTGGTGCGCCAGATCCGACTGGTCAGGCCACGCTCGAATCGACTCCGCAAGGTAGACATAGGCTTCCGGATTGCTCGACACCGCGCGGGCGACACGCGGCAGGGCCTGCATCAGGTACTCCTTGTACGCCGTGGCGAACAAGGAGTTTGTGGGCGTGGAGAATTCGCACACCACCAGCCGCCCGCCGGGGCGCGTCACCCGGGCCATCTCACGCAACGCGTCATCGCGTTGTGCGACGTTGCGCAAGCCAAAGCTGATCGTCACCGCGTCAAACACGTTGTCGCCAAACGGCAATTGGGTCGCATCGCCGGCGACCTTGGGAACCAGGCGGTCGTGGCCGGCTCCGAGCATCCCGACCGAGAAGTCGGTCGCCACACACCACGCCCCCGAGGTGGCCAGCTCGACCGTCGACACCGCGGTGCCCGCGGCCAGATCAAGCACCTTCTCCCCCGGCTCGATGTCCAGCGCCTTGCGGGTGGCGCGCCGCCAGTACCGGTCCTGGCCCAGCGAGAGCACGGTGTTGGTGATGTCGTAGCGGCGCGCGACGCCGTCGAACATCGACGCCACCTCACGGGGGTCTTTGTCCAGCGTCGCGCGGTTCACATCGTCGAACCTACCGGTACCCGCGCTGTCAGTCCGCCTGGGCATGCCGGGTCGACGGGTCCGTTCACAGCCCCTGCGCGTGTTGCCGGCGCGCCACGCGCGCGCGGTCGACCGGCGACAGCACGGCCTCGTAGTGGCCCAGCAGCTCGTCGCAGATGGCGGGCCAGCTGCGGTCGAGGATGCTCTTGCGGGCGGCCACCGAGTAGCGTTGCCGTTCGTCCACCAGGTGCGCCACGGCCTGGGGCAGTTGAGCCTCGAATTCCCGGACCGATAGCAGCAATCCGGTGCGGTACGGCGTCACCAGGTCGCGCGGCCCGCCCGCGTCCGGAGCGATCACCGGCAACCCGGACGCCAGCGCCTCCTGGACCACCTGGCAGAACGTCTCGTGCTCGCCGGCGTGCACGAAGACGTCCATGCTGGCGTAGGCCTTGGCCAGCTCTTCGCCGTACAGCGCGCCGGTGAAAACGGCCGTGGACATTGCCGATTGGAGCTTGGCCCGGTCGACCCCGTCGCCGACGATGACGACTTGCACATCGCCGGATGCGGCCAGCGAGGTGAGCCGCTCGACATGCTTCTCCGGCGCGAGCCGGCCGACGAAGCCCACGATCGGCTTGCCGTCCGGGGACCACTGCCGGCGCAGCGCCTGGTCGCGGGCCGACGGAGCGTAGCCGATCATATCCACGCCGCGCGCCCACTTGTGTACCCGCGGAATGCCATGTGCGATAAGCGATTCCATTGTCGCGGTGGACGGAGCCAAGGTGCGGTCGGCCAGCTTGTGCAGGTGGCGGAACCACGCCCACGCCGCCCGCTCGCCTGCGCCGATGCCGTAGCTGGCAGCGAAGCCCGGTACATCGGTCTGGTACACCGCGACGGTCGGCACTCCGAGTCGCCGGGCCGCCTTCACACCGCCCCACCCCAGCAGGGCGGGCGAGGCCAAATGCACCACGTCGGGTTCGAATCCGCGCATCACCCGCAGGATTCGCGGCAGCGGCAGGCCCAGCGGCAAGGTGGTCACCTTCGGGAACATCCAGGACGGCACCCGGTGCACCCGGATACCGTCGTAGATACGATCCGCGGGTCCCTCGCCGTGCGGCGTGTCGGGAGCGATGACAAGGGCCTCATGGCCGGTGCGGCGCAGATGCTCGAGTGTTCGGATCACCGAGTTGCTCACGCCGTTGACGTGCGGGAGAAAGGATTCCGCGACAATCGCTACTCGCACACCACCACGGTGGCAGCGGCGCCTGTCGATATGGTTACCGACTGGCGTACGCAACACGAACTCTGACCCAAAGGGGAGTCTGACAATGCGGTCCTGCCTGGGGTTATTGCCGACGGCTCTGATTTTGGTGATGTTCACCACCGCCACTGCGCGCGCCGACGTCCCGCGCACCCTCGACGGCGACGGCGTCCTGGTCGGGTCGTGGATCGCCCCGGTGCAGTTGGAGATCTTCTGCGAACCCCAATGCCCGTACTGCGCGGAGATGGAAGCGACCGACGGGGACAAGCTGGCCGCCGCGGTGGCCGGCGGCCGGCTGGCGATCACCTATCGGTGGCTGACGTTCCTGAACGCCCGGCATCACAACGACGTGTCCACCCGGTTGGTCGACGCGCTGTTGCTGGCGGCCGACCCGGCGACGTCGCCGACGGCATATCAGGCCTTCGTGCAAGACCTTTACCACCACCAGAGCAAAGACGGCCCGACCAACGAGGCTGTCGCGGCGATGGCCCGCGACAGCGGGCTGCCCGACGTGGTGGCCGACCGGATCGCGGCCGGCGACGACGCGGTGGATGCCCTCGCGGTGGGCGATGCGAACAAGGCACGCCTGAAGGATGAGAACCCGGCCAACCCGGGCACCCCGACGATCTACAACCTGAACACCAGAAGCGTTGTCGACACTCAAGACCCGGGCTGGCTGGACGCGTTGGCCAGCTGACGGTCCAGTCGCTTGTCTATCCACGCCAAACCGGCCAACATCGCCGCGGCGACCAACCAACCCACGACGGCGATGGACCCCGCCGGGATGATCGCCAGCCTGGCGTTACGGTGTTGCACCCGAACCAAATTGGGATTGCGTTTGTCGTACTCCACGTAAATACGCATGCCCGTTGCCAATTCGGACGGATAAAGCACACCGAGCTCGGGCCGGTAAGTGGTCCGGTCCGGGGTGACGAACTCGATGGTCGAGCGGCGCGGGCCCGCGTCGAGCACCTCGGCCTCCGCGACACCCATATTGTGTTGAATCGCAAAGTCATCGCGCACAGCGCCGGCCACCAACAGCAGCGACTGCAACGTCAACAGTGCGGCGATGATCAGCACCGTGATGCGTGCCAGCCGCACCACGTGATGCCCACGGGTGGCCGGAAATTCGCCGCTGCGGCCGTGAATGAGGATGCGCGCCCAGGTGGCGGGCGTGGTGAGGGCGGCGGCCCGACGCGTCACAGAGCGGCCTTGATGGCGGCGTGCAGCTGCCGCAGTGACGACCGGTCCGCTTTGACCTCCAGCACCCGCATACCGGCCGCCGGCTCCTCGAGTGCGGTGCCCAGCTCGTCGAGCTCGATTTGGCGGCTGTCGATGTGATACGCCCGGCACAGCGCGCCGACGTCGACATCGTGCGGGGTGCCGAACACCCGGGCCGAGACGTCGGAGAACCGCGGGTCGCCCTGCTCGAGCAGTTCGAAGATGCCGCCGCCGTTGTCGTTGGACACCACGATGGTCAGGTCGGCGGGTACCGGCTCGGTCGGCCCGATCAGCAGACCGGAGCTGTCGTGGACGAAGGTCAGGTCGCCGATCAGCGCGACCGTTCGGCCGCCGGTCGGGTCGTGCGCCAGAGCCGCGCCGATCGCCGTCGACACCGTCCCGTCGATGCCGGCGACACCGCGGTTGGAGCGCACCTTGATGCCGCGTGGGTGCAGGCTGACCAGGGCCACATCGCGCACCGGGTTGGACGCGCCGAGCACCAGCTGGTCGCCGGGGCGCAACGCGCCGGAGACGGCGGCGGCCACGTGCAGCCCGGTGGTCAACGGGTGCGCGGCGAGTTGCTCGCGCACCGCAGCGACGGCGCGGCTGTTGAGCACGGCGCAACGGCTCAGCCAAGCCGGGTTCGGCGAGCCGGCGGTGACGGCGCGGGTGCCGGTGGCCTGTGAGTTGCCCGAGACGTCGGGCCAGCGCGGACCGGTGGTCAGCGCGTACACCGGCACCGCCGGATCCGCCAGCAGCGTCGACACCTGCCGGTGCAGCGTGGGCCGACCCAGCATGATCACCTGCTGCGGGCGCAGCCGGGGCAGCGCCAGCGGATGCAACGGGTTGGCGGCGGCCGGTGCGGTGGGCTCGGCGACGGTCGGCAGCGCGGCCAGCTCCGGCTGCTCACCGGCGCCGTGGCCGGCGATGACGACGGTGTCCAGGCTCAGGTCGATGTCCAGCGGCTGGTCGAAGGTGACCTTCGGGGTGTAGGTCCACGGCCTGCCGTCGGGCCGTCCGGGCGGGACCGGCCCCGGCTCGGGGTCGGGCACCAGCGGCTCGCGCAGCGGGATGTCGAACTGCACCGGGCCCGCGTTGGCGGTGCGAGAACCATTGGCGGCCACCAACACTCGACAGGTGGCCGAGCGCCAGGTCGCGTTGAGCGCGGCCATCCGTTCGGGAGTGTCCTCGGCGAGCCCGAGGCTGATGGCGGCGCGCACCTGGGTGCCGAAGTAGCCCAGCTGCTCCATCGTCTGGTTGGCACCGGTGCCGAGCATCTCGTAGGGCCGGTTGGCCGACAGCACGATCAGCGGCACCCGCGCGTAGTTCGCCTCGACCACGGCTGGGCCGAGGTTGGCCACCGCAGTGCCGGACGTCATCGCCACGCAGACCGGAGAGCCCGCGGCGGTGGCCAGGCCGACGGCCAGGAATCCCGCGGTCCGCTCGTCGATGCGGACGTGCAGCCGCAATCGGCCAGCCCGGTCAGCGTCCTGCAGGGCAAACGCCAGCGGGGCGTTGCGCGAGCCCGGGCACAGCACCACGTCGCGAACCCCGCCGCGGATCAGTTCGTCGACGACGACGCGGGCCTGTGCCGTCGAGGGATTCACCAGATCAGCCTACGTGGGGCGACGATGCGGACCCGCAGGGTCAGCCGTGGAGCCCGACAATCGGATCCAGCGGCTCAGCACCCCATGCTGGCGAAGAATGCCAGCGCCGCGGCGTTGACGATCTCGGGCCGTTCCAGGAAGCCGAGGTGGCCGGTGTCGGCGATCTGCTGATATCTGGCCCCGGGGATGGCGTCGGCGACCTCTTTGCCCAGGTGCGGCGGCGTCACCACGTCGTCGGCGAAACCGATGACCAGCACCGGCGTCGTGATGCCCTGGTAGGCCGGCAGCCGGTTGCCCTGCGGCGAGACCCAGCCTTGACGAATCAGGCCCGGTGTGATCTTGACCGGCCAGATGTTGAACATGCCGATCCAGTCCGAGACGACCTCGTCGTTGCTGAGGGTCTTGGGTGAAAAGCTCTCCAGCAGACGGATTTTCGCGTCGTAGGAGGTCGGGATCTGCACGCCGGAGGCGGCCAGCTCGTCCTCGGCGGTCCGGAAGAAGTCGCGCGCCTTGTCCAGCCGGCCGCGAGTGGCCATCAGCACCGCCTGGCTCACCAGCTCGGGCCGGGCCATCATCAGCTCCTGAGCGATGAAGGAACCCATCGACACGGCCACGATGCGCACCGGAACGACGCCGAGCGACTCGATCAGCGCCGCGGTGTCGGCGACCATGCTCTCGGTGGTGAAACCGTCGGCGCTCGACGTCGCACCGACCCCGCGGTTGTCGAAAGTGATGACGCGGTAGCCGGCGTCCAGGAACGGTTTGACCTGATGAAGATGCCAGGTGCGTCCGAGTCCACCGCGTCCGGCGATGAAGAGGACGGGTTCCCCCGTCCCGTTGTCGTCATAAGCCAGGTTGATCACGACGACGAACCTACGCGACAGCGCGGCGTTGGCAGCATTTGGCAGCATTTGGCAACCCGCCGCGTGGAGTTGGCAGCGGGTGCGCGGACCTTCGTCTCGATGGACGAACCCGACGCGGTCATCGACGCGATCGCCGGCTAGGCCCGCTCCGGCTCCGCTGCCAGGTAACACCAGTCTCACCAGCACCACGAGGTGGTGGGTATCCGTTTTGCCCACCTTCGAGCGAATTCCACGCTCGCCCGAGTCAATTCGCTCGAAGGTGGGCACAATGGGTACCCCTCCCCGGCCTGGGGCTGCTGTGGCAGAAGCGACGTGCGCAACGCGCTCACCGCGGCGATTATCCGCGGACTGCCTTCGACCGCACCGCGCCCAGCGCGCGATCCCACAGCAACTGCGCGCCGGCGCTGAGTGTTGCCGGGATGGCGACGTCGCGCGCCAGCAACGCGGTGGCAGTCGCCTTGGTTCTCGCGGACGCCTTGGACATGTGGCCGGAGTCGAACGGTGGCTGCGGATCGTATTCGATGCCCAGCTGGATGGCCTTCGCGCGTTCTTCGCCACCGATCTGGCCGGCCAGCCACAACGCCAGGTCGATGCCGGCCGACACCCCGGCGCTGCTGACGATGTTCCCCTCGTGCACCACCCGTTCGTCACCAACAGCGTTGACGCCCAACGTTTTCAGCAGGGCGAGCACGCTCCAGTGCGAGGTGGCGCGTTTGCCGTCCAGCAAACCGGTGGCGGCCAGGATGAGCGAACCCGAGCACACCGACGTCGTCCAGGTCGCGGTCCGGTGCGCGGTGCGCACCCAGTCCAGCAGTTTCTCGTCGCGGGCGTGTTCGACGGAGGTCAGTCCGCCCGGCACCAAAATCACGTCCGGCGAGGGAGTTTCGTCGAAGGAGTGGGTGGCGCCGATAACCAGGCTGGCGCTCCGGCGCGTAACCGTCCTTGCCCTGCGCGGCCAGCACCTGCGACGCCGTGGCGAACACCTCGAACGGTCCGACCAGATCGAGCGATTGCAGGCCGGGAAACCCGACAATCAGGACTTTGCGCGTCATAGCAGTCAGTGTGGGCGATCAGACCCCGTGTCGTCCACGCCATGCACCCCACAAATCAGGACAGCGTAGGAGGCCGAGGTCTGCACGCCGAAGGCGGCCCAGCCCGACGCCGAGCGACTCGATCAGCGCCGCGTCGCACCGCCACCCCGGTCCAGCGGTCCGGAGAGCCGGGACCACTGCGGATAGCGGCGAACGATCGCGGCATCCAGGGTGAGGTGACTGCTGTGGCCGTGTTCGAGCATGACCAGCAGGGCCAGGAAAACCATCGCGTAGATGATGCCCGGACCGATGTCGGTGGCGCCCGGACCGTACGGCGCGCCGAAACCATCTGCGGTGCACCAGATCATCAGGGCATACAGCGCGCCGCCGACGAAAACGGCGCGGCGGGCGAAGCCGAGAAGCAACGTGATCGCCAGCACCGTCTCGGTGACCGCACCGATGTAGACGAATACTGCCGGCGCCGAACGCTCCAGCGCGACAACGAAATCGAACCACCACTTGATCCAGTGCGGCTCGGCGTCGGCGGTACTGATCATGTTCGGCAGAAAGGTGGCGCGGAAACCGGGTTGCCACTTCAGCCAGGCGTCAACCGACCAGATGATGCCGAATACGATCCGCAGCCCGGCAGCGTCCCAACTCCGCCAATCTCTTGATCCGCTCACCCGGCGCACGCTACGGCACCCAGGACAGCAGCGGGTAGCAGGCCCTGACCCGGTCGATCCAGCACTGCCGTCGCCGCGCCGGCGCGGCCAGCGCCTGCAGCCGCGCCGGGTCGGGAGTGACCGGGCCGACCGGCAGATAGCCGTCGACCATAACGACCGGTTCGGCGACGTCCTCGACGAACAACCGGCCGGTGCCCAGACCGCAGGCATGCCGAAGTTCGGGCAAAGCCGCTGCGGCGCCCAGGCCGACGCCGATCCCCACCGCCGAATCCAGCGCGCTGGAAACCACCACCGGGATGTCGATCTGCGCGGCGATCGCCAGTAACGCCGAAATACCACCCAGCGGGGCAACTTTCAGCACCGCGACATCGGCGGCGCCGGCGCGGACCACGGCCAGCGGGTCACTTGCTTTGCGGATGCTCTCGTCGGCCGCGATCGGCACGTCGACCTGACGGCGCACCAGCGCGAGCTCGGCGACGGTGGCGCAGGGCTGCTCGATGTACTCCAGCGGCCCGAGCGCCTTGGCGGCCTCGACCGCCTGCGCAGGAGTCCAGGCGCCATTGGCGTCAACGCGCACGGCGGGGATCAGCGCTCGGACGGCGTCGACCCGGGCGACGTCGTCAGCCAGCGTCTGCCCGGGTTCGGCCACCTTCACCTTCGCGGTGCCCGCGCCGGGGAAGCGGGCGAGGATTTCCGGCACCTGCGCGGCGGGGACGGCCGGGACGGTGGCATTGATGGCGATGCGGTCTCGCCGCGGCGACGGCGCCGGCCGGTAGGACGAGTCGAGCGCGGCGGCCAGCCAGTGCGCGGCCTCGGGGTGGTCGTATTCGCCAAAGGCGCCGAATTCACCCCAGCCGGCGGGGCCGTCGATCAAGGCCAGCTCGCGGGTGACAAGGCCGCGGAAGCGCACCCGCATCGGCAGCGCCACCACATGCAGGCGGTCGAGAACATCGTCCAGGGCCGGCATCACCGCGCACAGACCTTTCCCGGTTGCTCACGATCGGATCGCCCGACGACGATGTCCGCGGCGGTCATGCATGGAAATACTAGTGATAGCAGGGCGTCGCTGACACAAATTGGAACACGTTCTAGTGTGGCCCTATGAGTGACGAGCTGCTGCGCAACCCGACCCACAACGGCCACCTGCTGGTTGGCGCACTCAAGCGCCACAAGAACCGGCCGGTGCTGTTCCTCGGCGACACCACACTCACCGGTGGTCAGCTGGCCGAGCGGATCAGCCAATACATCCAGGCGTTCGACGCGCTGAACGCCGGCACCGGTGTCACCGTCGGCCTGCTCGCGCTCAATCGCCCCGAGGTGCTGATGATCCTCGGCGCCAGCCAAACTCAGGGCTACCGCCGCACCGCGCTGCATCCGCTGGGCTCGCTGGACGACCACGCCTACGTGCTCTCCGACGCCGGCGCGACCGCGCTGATCATCGACCCCAACCCGATGTTCGTCAAGCGCGCACTCGGTCTGCTGGACAAGGTCGACTCGCTCAAGCAGATCCTGACCATCGGCCCGGTCCCCGAACAACTCAAAGATGTTGCGGTCGACCTGAACGCCGAGGCCGCGAACTACCCGCCGCAGCCGATCACCGTCGCCGATCTGCCGCCCAATCACATCGGCGGCCTGACCTACACCGGTGGGACGACGGGCAAGCCCAAGGGTGTCATCGGCACCACCGGGAACATCGCCACGATGACGCAGATCCAGCTCGCCGAGTGGGAGTGGCCGGAGCACCCGCGGTTTTTGATGTGCACGCCGCTCTCCCACGCCGGTGCCGCGTTCTTCACCCCGACCGTGGTCAAGGGCGGCGAGATGGTGGTGCTGGGCCGGTTCGACCCGGCCGAGGTGCTGAAAGTCATTGAGAAACAACGCATTACCGCGACCATGCTGGTTCCGTCGATGCTGTACGCGCTGCTGGACCACCCGGACTCGAAAACCCGGGACCTGTCGTCGCTGGAGACCGTCTACTACGGCGCCTCGGCGATCAACCCGGTCCGCCTGGCCGAGGCCATCAAGCGGTTCGGCCCGATCTTCGCGCAGTACTACGGGCAATCCGAGGCGCCGATGGCGATCACCTACCTGGCCAAGGCCGACCACGACGAGAAGCGGCTGACGTCCTGCGGGCGCCCCACGCTGTTCGCGCGGGTGGCGTTGTTGGGTGCTGACGGCACGCCGGTGCCGCAGGGTGAGCCCGGCGAAATCTGTGTCAGCGGACCACTTTTGGCCGGCGGCTACTGGCATCTGCCGGAAGCCACCTCGTCCACTTTTAAAGGCGGCTGGCTACACACCGGCGACATGGCCCGCGAAGACGAGGACGGCTTCTACTTCATCGTCGACCGGGTCAAGGACATGATCGTGACCGGCGGCTTCAACGTCTTCCCGCGCGAGGTGGAGGACGTGATCGCCGAACACCCGTCGGTGGCCCAGGTCTGCGTGGTCGGCGCGCCCGACGACAAGTGGGGCGAGGCCGTCACTGCGGTGGTGGTGCTGCGCTCCGACGCGGCCCGCGACGACGCCGCGATCGAGGCGATGATCGCGGAGGTGCAGGCCGCGGTCAAGGACCGCAAGGGTTCGGTGCAGTCGCCCAAGCGAGTGGTGATCGTCGACGCGCTGCCGCTGACTGGGCTGGGCAAGCCGGACAAGAAGGCCGTGCGGGCGCAGTTCTGGGAGGGCGCCGGCCGGGCCGTCGGCTAAGTGCGT
>NZ_JAVKSG010000012.1:0-41016 GCF_039583785.1 Mycobacterium sp. | reverse complement strand
ACGCTGGCTTCACGTTCGGCGTCTCGACCAGGACTAGCCGATCGCGGCGCCGACCAGATGACCGATCAGATAGGTAACCGCCAAGGCCAGGCCGCCGCCGACGAAATTGCGCAGCACCGCACGATGTTTCGGCGCTCCACCCAGGCCCGCCGACACCGCTCCGGTGATCACCAGGGCAAGTAGCACCGCGGCGACGGTGATCGGGATCCGCAGCGCAATCGGCGCGGCCAGGATCGCGATCAGCGGCAGCAGCGCGCCCACGCTAAACGCCAACGCCGACGCCAATGCTGCCTGCCACGGGTTGGTCAGCTCGTCGGGATCGAACCCGAGCTCGACCTCAGCGTGCGCGACCAGCGGGTCATGGTCGGTGAGCTCCTCGGCGACGGTCCATGCCGTCGCCGCCGACAATCCTTTGGCTTCATAGAGCGCCGCGAGTTCTTCGAGTTCGGCGCGGGGATCCGCACGAAGCTCCTGGCGTTCCTGCCGCAGCAGCGCCTGTTCGGTGTCGCGTTGGGCGCTGACCGAGACGTATTCGCCGAGCGCCATCGACACTGCGCCCGCGGCCAACCCGGCGATTCCGGCCGTCATGATCGGGCCGCGCGCCACCGTCGCCGCAGCCACACCGACGACGATGCCCGCCGTCGAGACGATCCCGTCGTTGGCGCCCAACACCCCCGCCCGAAGCCAATTCAGCCGCGCGGATACCGAACCCTGATGCGGCTCGTGCGGCTGGGACACGGGACGAAACCTTAGGGCAGTCTGGCCCCTCGGCGCCAGGAAACATAGCCTTGCCGAACCGCCGCACAGCAAACGAGTACCGTCGCCGTGTGAGCGGCAGTCGGCTTCACGAAGCGGGCCGGACCGATCGCGGTCTTTCGAGTAGATGGGAATCAACAGCGTTGAGCGACAATCCTTTTCACCCCGACCAGTGGAAGCCGGTCGACGGGTTCGCCGAGTTGACCGACATCACTTATCACCGCCACGTCACCGACGCGACCGTGCGGGTGGCGTTCGATCGGCCCGAGGTGCGCAATGCGTTCCGCCCGCACACGGTCGACGAGCTCTACCGGGTGCTCGATCACGCCCGGATGTCGCCGGATGTCGGGGTGGTGCTGCTGACCGGAAACGGCCCGTCGCCGAAAGACGGCGGCTGGGCGTTCTGCTCCGGCGGCGATCAGCGCATCCGTGGCCGCAGCGGCTACCAGTATGCAAGCGGGGACACCGTCGACACCGTCGACGCCGCACGGGCCGGCCGGCTGCACATCCTCGAGGTGCAGCGGCTGATCCGGTTCATGCCCAAGGTGGTGATCTGCCTGGTCAACGGCTGGGCTGCGGGCGGCGGGCACAGCCTGCACGTGGTCTGCGACCTCACCCTGGCCAGCCGCGAGCAGGCCCGGTTCAAGCAGACCGACGCCGACGTCGGCAGCTTCGACGGCGGTTACGGCAGCGCGTACCTGGCCCGACAGGTCGGCCAGAAATTCGCCCGCGAGATCTTCTTCCTGGGCCGGCCCTACACCGCCGAGCAGATGCATCAGATGGGCGCGGTCAACGCCGTCGTAGACCACGCCGAGCTGGAGTCCGAGGCGATCCAGTGGGCCGCCGAGATCAACGCGAAATCACCTCAGGCGCAACGGATGCTGAAGTATGCGTTCAACCTGCTCGACGATGGGCTGGTGGGTCAGCAACTGTTCGCCGGGGAGGCCACCCGGCTGGCGTACATGACCGACGAGGCGGTCGAGGGCCGCGACGCGTTCCTACAGAAGCGGCCGCCCGACTGGACCCCGTTCCCGCGCTACTTCTGACGCTAGTTCCGCTGAACGTGAAGTTGGCGTCACGCTCGAGCCAAGACGCGGCACCTAAGCTTCTGCCTTGTGAGTAAAAACCCGCTTCGCTTCCTGGCCGAGCAGATCACGCTGGCCACCATGCGCCCGCCACTGGCCGCACGCCTGCTGTCCCGGCCCAATGCGGCCCGCATCGACCTCACCGGCAAGCGCGTCGTGCTCACCGGGGCCTCGTCCGGGATCGGCGAGTGCGCCGCCGAGCAGTTCGCCCGCCGCGGCGCCACCGTGGTCGCGGTGGCCCGCCGCCAGGAACTGCTCGACGAGGTCGTCGGCCGGATCACCGCCGGCGGCGGCGACGCGATCGCAATCCGGTGCGATCTGTCCGACCTGGACGCGGTCGACGCGCTGGTCGCCGACGTCGAGGAGCGCCTCGGTGGAGTGGACATCCTGATCAACAACGCCGGCCGGTCGATCCGACGGCCGCTGGCCGAGTCGCTGGAGCGCTGGCACGACGTCGAGCGGACCATGGTGCTCAACTACTACTCGCCGTTGCGCCTGATCCGCGGCATCGCGCCCGGGATGCTGGAGCGCGGCGACGGGCACATCATCAACGTCGCGACCTGGGGCGTGTTCAGCGAGCCGTCGCCACTGTTCGCCGTCTACAACGCCTCGAAAGCCGCGCTGTCAGCGGTCAGCCGGGTAATCGAAACCGAGTGGGCGACCAAGGGTGTGCACTCGACCACGCTGTATTACCCGCTGGTGGCCACCCCGATGATCGCGCCGACCAAGGAATACCGGGGCTTGCCGGCGCTGACCTCCGAAGAGGCGGCGGGCTGGATGATCGACGCGGCGCGCACCCGCCCGGTCCGGATCGCGCCACGGATGGCGATCGCCGCGCAGGCCATCGACACCGTCATGCCGGGATTCACGACCACGGCGGTACGGCGGCAGCGCCTTCAACCCGGCTAAGCCCGGCGTGATAGACACGACGGCATGGAGATTCTCGCCAGCCGGATGCTGTTCCGGCCGGTGGACTATCAGCGTTCGCTGACCTTCTACCGCGATCAGATCGGGTTGGCGATCTTCCGCGACTACGGCGCGGGCACCGTCTTCTTTGCCGGCCAGTCACTGATCGAACTGGCCGACCACGGCGCGCCGGACCACCGCGCGGCAGACTTCCCCGGCGCGCTGTGGCTCCAGGTTCGCGACATTGCCGCCACACAAGCCGAACTGGCGAGCCGAGGTGTACAGATAGCCCGCGAGGCCCGCCGCGAACCATGGGGGCTACACGAAATGCATGTCGTCGATCCCGACGGTGTTCTGCTGATCTTCGTCCAGATCCCCCCCGAGCATCCGCTGCGCCGTGACACCCGCGGTTAACGCCGCGAACTACCAGGTTAAGCGCAGACGCACATCTGACGACCACTGCGAATCGCGTTGGCACCACGACGCCGTTCTTTCGACAACGACGCCCCACCTACCCCAGAATTAGGCCCGTGCCCCTTCAGCTGTTCCTCCTCATCATCGTGGTGATCACCGCACTCGCCTTCGATTTCACGAACGGCTTCCACGACACCGCCAACGCCATGGCCACCTCGATCGCGAGTGGAGCACTCAAGCCGAAGACCGCGGTGACGCTCTCGGCCGTGCTGAATCTCCTGGGAGCATTCCTGTCCACCGCGGTCGCGGGAACCATCGCGAAGAATCTGGTCGACGCTCACCTGGTCAAACCCGATTTGATCTTCGCCGGGCTGGTCGGCGGGATCGTCTGGAACCTGCTGACCTGGCTGCTGGGCATCCCGTCGAGCTCGTCGCACGCCTTGGTGGGCGGCATCATCGGCGCGATGATCGCCGCGGTCGGCGGGCACGGGGTGATCTGGACCGGCGTGGTGTCGCTGGTGCTGATCCCGGCCCTGGTCTCGGTCACGCTGGCCGGAGTCGTCGGCGCGGTCGGCACCCGGCTGGTCTACCTGTTCAACCGCGGCGTCCCCGAAGAGCGCACCGAAGCCGCCTTCCGGCGCGGGCAGATTTTCTCGGCGTCGCTGGTCTCGCTGGCACACGGCACCAACGACGCGCAGAAGACGATGGGGGTGATCTTCCTGGCGCTGATCTCCTACGGCGCAGCCAGCCGGACGGACCACGTACCCCCGTTCTGGGTGATCCTGGCCTGCGCCTGCGCCATGGCTATCGGGACGTACACCGGCGGCTGGCGGATCATCCGCACCATGGGCAAGGGCATTGTCGAGATCAAGTCGCCGCAGGGCATGGCCGCCGAATCCTCCTCGGCCGTCATCATTTTACTGTCGGCTCAGATCGGCTACGCGCTGTCCACCACGCAGGTGGTCACCGGCTCGGTGCTCGGCAGCGGGGTCGGTAAGCCCGGTGCCGAGGTGCGCTGGAGCGTCGCCGGCCGGATGGCCGCCGCCTGGCTGATCACCCTGCCGTCCGCCGGCCTGGTCGGCGCCGTCACCTACTTCGTGGTGCACGGGATCGGTGGCTACCCCGGTGCGGTCATCGGCTTCCTCATGCTGCTGGCGACGTCGACGGCGATCTACCGGCAGTCGCGCAAGACCAAGGTCGATCACACCAACGTCAACGCCGAGTGGAAGGGCGACCTGACCGCCGGTCTCGACGAGGATCGCCACCCGGGCCTCGCCGGCGCCTCGTCCGGCACCGCTGCAGACATCGAGAGCAAGAAAGCGGACACGCTGTGAGCCACTGGTTCAACTACCAAGCCGCACTGAAGATCATGCTCTTCGGCCTGCTGCTCGGCAGTGGACTGCCCGCGCTGTTCGCGCTCGCCGTGAAGTTGGGTGCTGCGGGCGCCGGCATCCAGGGCTCCGACGGCGCGGCCGTCGCCCGCAAGAACCCGGCACTCACCGCCGTCAGCTACGCGCTGTACGCGCTGGCGCTGGCCGCGGTCGTCGTCGGCGTGCTGTACATCGCGCGCGAGGCCATCGGGGCGTGGACGGGCGTTTACGTTTTGGGGGCCAGGCCCAAGTAGTATCGGAAGCTTGTTCCGAAGTCAGGCATACCGGCCGTCCGGCGAGGACAGCGGATAGCCGTCCTGCGCGCATTCGCCGTGGCGCAGGGCGCCTCGGCCGGCCCGCTGTCGGCGGCGCTGGCGCAGGTGTTGCACGGCGAGTCACCCGCATTCGTCCCGATCGGCGCCGACACCGGCCGCTCGGCGCTGGAAGCTCTTCGGGTAGACGACGTCATCGACGACGACGTGGCGCTGGTGGCGACCACGTCCGGCAGCACCGGAACACCCAAGGGCGCATTGCTGACCGCCGCCGCACTGACCGCCAGCGCGGTGGCCACCCACCAGCGGCTGGGCGGGCCGGGCCGGTGGCTGCTGGCCCTGCCGTCGTACCACATCGCCGGTATCCAGGTGCTGGTCCGCAGCCTGCTGGCCGGCACCACACCCGTCGAGCTGGACGTCTCGACTGGCTTCGATGTCAGCCAATTGCCCTCTGCCGTCGACAAACTCGGCTCGGGTCGACGATATACCTCGCTGGTCGCCACCCAACTGGCCAAGGCGCTGGCCGATCCCGCCGCCAGTGCCGCGCTGGCCGAGTTGGACGCGGTGCTGATCGGCGGCGGCCCGGCCTCGCGGCCGGTCCTCGATGCGGCCGCGGGCGCCGGCGTCAACGTGGTTCGCACCTATGGGATGAGCGAGACCGCCGGCGGCTGCGTGTACGACGGCCTACCACTCGACGGCGTCGCGTTGCGCATCGACGACGGTCGGATCGTGATCGGCGGTCCGATTCTGGCCAAGGGCTACCGGAATCCACCTGACCCCGACCCGTTCGCCGAGGCCGGCTGGTTTCGCACTGACGACCTAGGCGTCGTTGACGATTCAGGCGGGCTCCACGTGCTGGGCCGCATCGACGACGCGATCAGCACCGGCGGTTTGACGGTGTTGCCGCAACCCGTCGAGGCGGCGTTGCGGACCCACCCCGCGGTGGCCGACTGCGCGGTGTTCGGGGTGGCCGACGAGCGACTGGGCCAGCGGGTGGTGGCCGCCGTCGTCGTGGCCGCCGCGGCGGCGACACCCTCGCTCGACGAGCTGCGGGCCCACGTGATGCGGACCCTGGACCACACGGCCGCGCCGCGCGAACTGCACATCATGGCCGCGTTGCCATTGCGCGGCATCGGCAAAGTCGACCGGCCGGCGCTGGTGCGTCTGGCAGGAAAGTGCCTGCCGTAGCGATGCGTCTGCGCATCACGAGTCACACTGGATGACATAATGCCCTGGTGAACCGGCCCGACGTCGTGCAGTGCCCGCCGTCGATCCGGCCTTCGAGCGATGGACGAGACAATGCAGCGCCACATCATTGTCAGCGGTGACGATGCGCTGGCGACCACGATCGTCGACGAGCTGAAAAATGCCGGGGTGCGGGTGGTCCGGCTGGCCAGTGCCGATCAGTCCGAGGCCGGCGTCGCCCGCGAACTCGTCTTGGCCGACGTCGCTGCGGCGATGGCTGTCGTCTGCGCCGGCAACGACGACGCGGTGAACCTCGAAATCGCTTTGCTCGCAAGGAAAGCCAACGCAGGCGTGCGCGTCGTGTCGCGGGTGGCCAACGACGTGCTGCGCGAAGCCGTCGCCGCCGACAACGGGCCCGGCGCGATCCTCGACGTCGCCGACCTCGCCGCGCCCGCGGTGGTCGAGGCCTGCCTGTCGCAGGCCACCCACGACTTCGACGCCGCCGGGATGAAGTTCGTCGTCTCGGGCAAGGCCGCCTCCCGCGAGGCCACACTGCGTGAACTCTATGGCGACCTCGCCCCGGTGGCGGTCATCCACAGTGACGACTCACCCGACCCCGGCGAGGTCGAGATCTGCCCCGGCCGCGATCAGCGGGTGCGTGCCGGTGACTGGACGATGATGATCGGTACCGCCGAAGAGTTGGCCGCCCAGGGCATCAAGACCCCCAAGCCGGCTGGATCGCGCTCCCGCCGCAACGTGTTCCGGCGAGTGGTTGACGGCGTTCGCGGCTTGGTCAACGACTTCAACCCGACGTTCTATCCGGTCGTGGCCGCGACGCTGACGATGCTGGTCACCGCCGTCTTCGTGCTGCGGTTCGGCTATAAACCCCCGCCCAGGATGGGCTGGGTCGACGCCTTCTACTTCACCGTCGAAACGATGACCACCACCGGGTACGGCGACTTCAGCTTCGTCAACCAGCCCACCTGGCTGCGTACCTTCTCGACGTTGTTGATGTTCAGCGGCGTCACCACCACCGCCTTGCTGGTCGCGTTCGTTGCCGACGTATTGCTTTCGCGGCGTTTCGTTTTCGCGTCCGCACAGCCCAGGATACGGCATCTGCGCAACCACATCGTCGTGGTCGGGCTCAGTGGGCTGGGCATGCGGGTGGTCCAGGATCTGACCAGTGCGGGATACGACGTCGCGGTCATCGAGCGAGACGAGGAGAACCGCTTCCTGTCCGCGGTGCGCGACCTCGACGTGCCGGTCATCTTCGGCGACGGCACCCTGCACCAGACGCTACAGTCCGCCCGGGTCGACCGCGCCCGAGCCGTGGCGGTGCTGACCCGCGACGACATCATCAACATCGAGACCGGCATCGTGCTGTCCGAGATGCTCGGCAAGAAGACCGCGACCCGGGAAAATTGGACCGACATTCCTCTGGTGCTGCGGGTTTACGACCGAACGCTGGGTTTCGCGGTGGCGCAGCGGTTCGGTTTCGAAAACGTCCGCTCCACCGTCGAGCTGGCGGTGCCGTATTTCATCGGCGCCGCGATCGGCCTGCAGGTACTGGGCACCTTCTCGGTGGGCCAGAGTTCGTTCGTGGTCGGCGGAATGCAGGTGGCCGCCGGCAGCGAGCTGGACGGGCTGCGGATGTTCGAGCTGTCCACCCAGACCCGGGTTATCGCGATCGTGACGTCCAACGGGCTGCTCAAGCTGCACCCGCGCCGCGACGCCCGGCTGCACGCCGACGACACCGTGTATCTGGTCGGCCCCTATCGCGAGTTGATCGACACGCTGCGTCGGGGCCGGCCGCCGCGCGAGCCCGGCACCGACGAGGGCCGCCAGCCGACAACCAAAGCCAGCTGAGCGCTCACGTCCGGTCGAACGGCAGCGGCATCCCGGTGTGCGACAGACACTCGGTACAGGTGTGCTCGGCGCCGACCCGGCTGACCGCTTCGCGGACGAGTTGCTTGAACGGCTCGATGTTCTTGGCGAAGACACCGACCACGTCGTCAAGTTTCACGCCCTCGCCCGTCTCGACCCCGGCGTCCAGATCGGTCACCAAAGCGATTGCCGAATAACAGATTTCGAGTTCGCGGGCCAGCACGGCCTCCGGATAGCCGGTCATGTTGACCAGGGCGAAGCCCGCGGCGGCGAACCACCGGCTCTCCGCGCGGGTGGAAAACCGCGGCCCCTCGATGACGACCATGGTGCCGCCGTCGACGACCTCCGGCAGGCCGGTGACCGCCGCGCGCAACGTCGGGCAGTACGGGTCGGCGAAGGCCACGTGGCCGGCGCCGGAGTCGAAGTAGGTGTCGGCACGACGACGGGTGCGGTCGACCAGTTGGTCGGGCACCACGACCGCGCCCGGGCCGTGGTCGGTGGTCAGGCTGCCGACCGCGCACGGCGCGAAGATCTGCCGGACGCCCAGCGCGCGCAGCGCCCACATATTCGCGCGATACGGCACCTTGTGCGCGGGATAGCGGTGGTCGACGCCGTGGCGGGGCAGGAAGGCCACCTCGTGCTCCCCGATCGAGCCGACGGTGACGGGGCCGCTGGGCTCACCGAACGGCGTGTCCAGGCTGACGCTGCGGGCCGCCGAGTCGAAAAAGCTGTAGAAGCCGCTGCCGCCTATCACGCCGATCATCTACCGCCGCTCCTCCTGCCCTCTTCGGGTCGCACTGCCCAGCCTTTCGTCGCCGGCGGGCACCCATGCATTGTCGGGTATCGGCATGGAACGATCACACGGTGGCCAGTCTTGCGCAGTGGATCGCCGGTGCGCGACCACGAACCCTCCCCAACGCTGTCGCCCCGGTGATAGCCGGTACCGGCGCCGCCGCTTGGCTGCTCGCCGCGGTCTGGTGGAAGGCACTGCTGGCGTTGGCCGTCGCGGTGGCCCTGATCATCGGGGTCAACTTCGCCAACGACTACTCCGACGGCGTCCGCGGCACCGACGACAACCGGGTCGGCCCGCTGCGGCTGGTCGGTTCGCGGCTGGCCGCACCGCGGTCGGTGCTCGCGGTGGCGCTGGCCAGCTTGGCGGTCGGCGCGGTGGCCGGGTTGGCGCTCGCACTGACCAGCGCGCCCTGGCTGGTCGGGGTCGGAGCGTTGTGTATCGCCGGGGCCTGGCTGTACACCGGCGGCTCCAGGCCGTACGGCTACGCGGGCTTCGGCGAAGTCGCGGTGTTCGTGTTCTTCGGGCTGGTCGCGGTGCTCGGCACCCAGTACACCCAGGCATTGCGGGTCGACTGGGTCGGCGTGGTGCTGGCCGTGGCGACGGGCGCGTTGTCGACGGCGGTGTTGGTGGCCAACAACTTACGAGACATCCCGACCGACGCCGAGTCCGGCAAGATCACGCTGGCAGTTCGGCTGGGCGACAAGGGAACACGCATCTTCTACCAGGCCCTGCTGGCCGGTGCCGCAGTGCTGACCCTGGCGCTGACCGCGGCCACGCCGTGGTGCGCGCTGGGCCTGCTGGCCACCCCGTTGGCGGTGCGGGCCGCCAAGCCCGTTCGCACCGGGCAGATCGGACCCGCCTTGGTCCCGGTGCTGCGCGACACCGGGTGGGTGATGCTGGTCTGGTCGATCGCGGTGGCCGCCGCGTTGACGCTGACGGCCTAGACACTGATTGACTCAGCCGGACGAGCCGGGCGGCTCCGCGCCCCGCAACCGGGCCCGCAACTGTTCGCGGTCGTGACGGCGGCGCTCCGTGGCTTCTTCGAGGCCGGCGGTGGCCCGCCGACGCAGCGGGGCGAACAGCCACATACCCAGCGGCATGGCAATGACCAACGCGAACAGCAGCGCGACGATGATCGGAAACTCGCGCACCCCGAGCGCTCGACCGATTTCGTAGATCACCGCGGTGAGTGCGGCCACCAACGCCAACCGCCCGACGACGTACAGCAACACCCCGGCGACCGCGCGGCCGGCCGAGCTCTTTCGGTTTGACACACTGCGAGCCTAGGTCGCCGCGTATATTCGCCACCAAGGAGGTGTTGCGTGCTGTACCTGCTCTTGATCGTCATTCTCGGATCGTTGGTCTACGTGGGTGTGCGGCTGGCTCGTGCTCAGCACAACCGCCCGAAGAGCCGCGTCATCGGACCCGACGACGATCCGGATTTCTTGTGGCGGTTGAACCACGGCGACGACAACCCGCGCTGACTAGATGAAGTGCTCGTTGGACCGACGCTGATCGCCCGGAAAGCCGTCGGCGACAACGGCTGCCAGTTCGATGAGCGCTTCGCGGGTATCCCGCCTCAGCATGTCGAGGTCGATTTCGGCGCCTTCTTCGAGGTGCGGGTCGAACGGCACCAAACGCACTGCGCGACAACGCCTGGAGAAGTGGTCCACCACTTTCTGCATGTCGACCTTGCCCGACCGTGGCCGCACCGCGTTGATCACCGCGATCGAATTGCTGACCAGGTCTTCGTGGCCGTGCGCATCGAGCCAGTCCAGGGTCGCCGACGCACTGCGGGCCCCATCGATCGAACCCGAGCTGACTACGACCAGTGCGTCGGCCTTCTCCAACACCGCCGCCATCGCGGAGTGCAAAAGCCCGGTGCCACAGTCGGTGAGCACCAGACCGTAGAACCGCTCGAGGATCTCCAGCGTCTTCGCGTAGTCGTCGGCGCTGAACGCCTCCGACATAGCCGGATCGCTGTCTGACGCAAGCACTTCCAGCCTGCTGCGACCCTGCGAGGTGTAGCTGCGGACGTCGCTGTAGCGCTCGATGCCCTCGGCGTCACGCAGCAGATGCCGCACGGTGGCCGGGGTTTCCAGCGGCACCTTCTGGCTCAACGTGCCGCGGTCGGGGTTGGCATCCACGGCCACCACCCGGTCGCCGCGGATCGAGGCGAACGTCGCGCCCAGCGTTGCGGTGATGGTGGTTTTGCCGACGCCGCCCTTCAGCGACAGCATCGCGATCCGGTAGCACCCGCGCAGCGGTCGGTTCACCTGGACGGTGAGGTCGTTGTAGCGGATCGTGCGCGGGCTCTCGCCGACGTTGATCAACTGACCCGACAAGCGATACAGCAATCGGCGCCAGCCCTCCGTTGGCGCGGGCTTGACCTGACGTAGCAGGGTGCTGGTGGACAGCTCCGGGTATCGCGACGGCGAAAGGTTCGGCTGTGAAACTCTCGCATCGACGGGCGGTCCGCCGTAGTTGCCGTAGACGCGGCGCGGGGCATCCGGGGATTCCACGACGCGGGGCAGGCCCTGATACGGAGTCTCCGCCCACGCGCGGGGTTCCGGCCGCGGTGCGTTCTGGGTCGCGCTTTCAGCGAACCGGCGCTCGGTGCGGAATCCGGTGAACGCCCGGGTCGCCGGCTCAGCGACCGGTGGTCCGGTGAACGCCCGGGTCGCCGGCTCAGCGCCCGGTGGCGGCGGCGACTGCGGCGGCGACTCCGATGCCGGATGGTCTTCGCGGCGGCCCGCGTTCGCGTCGTGCGTCGGATGGTCAGACACGTGATCCATTATCCCCTCGTTGCGGCACTCCGGTCGCTAGTTGTCGAACAGTGCTATGGGTCGAACATATCGCAACGCCGCCAGAAGCCGCTGAGCTGCGCTTATCCGACTCCCGCGTAGGAGTGCAGGCCTACGGTGACAAGGTTGACGAAGAACAGGTTGAACACCATGGCCGCGAAGCCGACCACGTTGATCCAGGCCGCTTTCCGGTCCCGCCAGCCGGCCGTCGACCGGGCGTGCAGATACGCCGCGTAGATCACCCAGGCGATGAACGCCACCGTCTCCTTGGGGTCCCAACCCCAGTACCGGCCCCACGCCTCCTCGGCCCAGATCGCCCCGAAAATCACGCCGAAGCCGAAGACCGGAAACCCGAAGATCGTGGTCCGGTACGCGATCCGATCCAGCGTCTGGGCATCGGGCAGACGCTGCGCCAGCTGGGCAAACTTGCCTTCGGCGCCCGGTTCGGCCAGCCGGGAGGTACGCAGCAGGAACAGGATGCTGGCCACGCCGGCGACCATGAACACCCCCGAACCGAGGCTGACCACCGACACATGGATCGGTAGCCAATACGACTGCAGCGCGGGCATCACCGGGGCGGCGTTGGTGTAGAGCCAACGTCCGGACACGGTCAGCAAAATCAGCACCGGCAGCAGCAGGAAGACCCACAGCGGGCGGTATTGCGGGCGACGCAGCACGATGGCGCCGGCGACCAGCGCGCAGAAGCAGGTCAGGTTGATGAACTCGTACATGTTGCCCCACGGCACCCGCTGGGTGGCCAGACCGCGTAGCACGATGCAGCCGAACAACAGCCCGATTCCGGCGTAGACCAGCAACAGCCCGGCCCGCCCGACGCGTTCATCGACCGGGCGGCGCGGGGCGTCGGTCACCACGCCGGGGGTCGCGCTGTCGGCACCCACGCCGACCAGTTCGCGGTCGGCCTTGCGGCTGCGGGTGTAGGCGAGTTCGACGGCCAGCAGCACCAGCGCGACGACCATGATGACCACCGCCGACGTGAACGCCCAGTCGGAGTTGCGCGCCAAGCCGAGGTGGATGTGGGATGTGTTCATCGACGCCATTCCTCCATCCCGGCTACGCCGGCATCATCGTCGTCGGCGCTGCGAGCCCCTCTTCGAGACGCGCGACAAGCCGCTCGAACTCGTCGCCCCAGCCAGCGTTGTCGGTCCGCGCCAAACCGCCTACCTCGATGTTCACCGTACCCGGCGTCGTCGTCTGCAGCCGAATCCAGACCCGTCGCCGCCGCACCAGCAGCGACAGGATCAGCCCGGCCATCATCGCCATCGCCGACACCAGCACCCAGATCTGCCCGGGGTCATGGGAGACCTGCAGGTTGACGAACGGCACCGCGCCGTCGAAGCGCACGACGGTGCCGGCCGCGGGGCCCCGATCGATGCGCACCTGCTGGCCGACACGCAGGTTGACGCGCTTGACCCGGGTGATCCGGTGCTCGTCGATGAGGCGCGGATCGAGGTTGTACAGCGACTGCGGCCGGCCGCTGTCCAATCCGGCGTCGCCGGAGTAGATGTCGACGGCGACCGCGGGGGCGATCAGCGCCGGGAAGCTCGACGAGAGCAGGGTGCCCTCGAGTTGCTCGGTCGGTGCCAGCAATCCGGTGATGGCGATCTGATGCCGGCGGCGCTCGGCGGCGTTGGGATACGTCCCGGCGGGCGGGTCGATGCGCGCGACGCCGGAGGACAGCAGCGTCCGCGGGTTGTCGGGCCGCCATTGCACCGTCGAAGTGCGGACCTGTCCGTCCGGGAAGACGACGCTGAACGTCGGCGCGTAGCCGTGGCCCTGCAGGTACACCCGGTCGCCGCCGACCCGCAGCGGATGGTTGACCTCGAGCCGGTAGGGCCGCCAACTGCCGCCGGCGAGGTCGCGGCCGGACTGGTAGTCGATGTCGGCGGCGAACGACGTCGCCTGTCCCGACGGCAGATACTTGGCTTTGAAGTCGTTGACGCGTAGGCAGATTGGATGCAGCGAGGTTCCGTCGACGGTATTACCGGCGCGAAACGAGTCGAACGCCGCAGGCGAGGCCGAGCAGAACCCCGGTCCCCCGTCGGCGATGACGACCACGTTGCCTTCGTAGCCGAACAGCTTGCCGACGGCGACTGCGACCAGCAGGCCCAGCAGCGAGAAATGGAAGACCAGGTTGCCGAATTCGCGTAGATAGCCCTTCTCGGCGGAGATCTCTTTTGCGTCGCCGCGGCGGACCGTGGTGCGCCAGCCGCGCAACCGCTCGGCCATGATGGTCGCGACATCATCGACGTCACCGGTGACGGTGGCGACCGCGTGCTTGGGCAGCCGGGTCAGGTTGCGGGGTGCCGGCACCGGGGTCGCGCGCATGCTGCGGGCGTGCTCGACGATCCGCGGGGTCAGACAGCCCAGCAGCGAGATGAACAGCAGCGTGTAGATCGCGGTGAACCAGAAGCTGCCAAACACGTTGAACGCCTGCAATTTATCCAGCAGCGGCCCGATCTCGGGGTGCGCGGCCAGGTAGTCGTCGACCTTGCCGGCGTTGAGGCTACGCTGCGGCAGCAACGCGCCGGGCATCGCGCCGAGCGCCAGCAGGAACAGCAACACCAGCGCGGTGCCCATCGACGTCAACGTCCGCCACGCGTTGCGGATTTTGTGCGCGAGCAGACGCAGAATCGCACCGCCGCGCCTTTTCGCGTGCGACTCTGCGTCTGCTCGCCATAAAACCGGCCGGCTCAAATCGGCAACCTCACATCCGAGACGAACCCGTCGCGCAGCCAGGAGACGAAGTCGTTCCATCCCCCGCTGACCAGGGCGACGCCGACCGCGATCAGCAGCACGCCGCCGAGGATCTGCAACGCCCGGGTGTGACGGCGCAGCCAGCCGAGACCCGCGACGGCCGATGCCGACCCAAAAGCCAACAGCACGAATGGGATTCCCAGGCCCAGGCAGTAGGCCATCACCAGCACGATGCCACGGGCCACGCTCGCGCCGTCGGTTGCCGACGCGACGGTGACGACACCGGCCAACGTCGGGCCCAGACACGGCGTCCAGCCCAGCGCGAACACCGCGCCCAGCAGTGGCGCGCCGGCCAGCGTGGACAACTGCCTCGGCGCGAACCGGAGCTGGCGTTGCAGCGCGGGGACGTAGCCCACGAACACCAGGCCCATCACGATCGTGATGATGCCGCCGACTCGTTGCAGCACAACCTGATTGGTGATCAGCGTGGTGGTCATGCCGAGGACGGCGACGGTGCCGAGTAGGAACACCAAGGTGAATCCGGCCACGAACAACGCCGCCGACCCGGCCACCCGCCACCGCGCATTCGGCGGAGCTTGGTCCGATTCGTCGACACCGACCACCGCAGCCAGATACGACAGATAGCCGGGCACCAGCGGCACCACACAGGGCGACGCGAACGACACCAGCCCGGCCAGCACCGACACCGCCAGCGCCAGCAAAAGTGGCCCGGCGGTGGCGGTTTCGGTGAAGCTCATTGCTCGGCCGCGATCCGCTGCACCACCGGCTGCAGATCGTCGGCGAGCAGCTCGCGCAGGAACACCGCGGCCACCCGGTGGCTGCGGTCCAGCACCAGCGTGGACGGGATGACCGAGGTCGGGTACTTGCCACCGAACGCGATCATCGTGCGCATCGCCGGGTCGTAGATCGACGGGTAGGTCACCTCGTGGTCTTTGACGAAATCCCGGGCGGCTTCCCGGTTGTTGTCGCGGACGTCGACGCCCAGCATGGCCACCCCGTTGGCACGGGTGGCTGCGTACACCTGTTGCAGCGCGGAGGCTTCCGCGCGGCACGGCCCGCACCACTGACCCCAGACGTTGACGACCACGACCTTGCCCGCGAAGTCGTCGACGGAGACGGTGCGCGCCGGGTCCATCAAGTCCGGGCCGGCGATCGGGCCGGGCTTGCCACGGTGGCTGGGTGGGTCGTAGAAGATGTCGGTTCTGCCTCCGGGCGAGACGAATTCGAACGTGCCGCCCTGCGCGACGGCGTCGTCGCCGGTGGAGCAGCCGACCAACAGAGCGGCCACTGCGACGGCGACGAACACCAGCTTGGTCAACTGAGCGTCGGCTCCATGTACTGCACGTCGACCAGTCGATCGCCGTGGTAGATCAGCGACGTCACCGAACCCACCGCGCACTCGCGGCGGCGCGGGTCGTGCCAGAGCCGTCTACCGGTGACCGACAGCCGGCCCGTCCACACCGGCAGCTGATGGCTGACGCAGACGGCCTCGTGGCCGTCGGCCCGGGCGCGCGCCTTGTCGATCGCGGTCGTCATGCGCGCGGCGATCTGCTTGTACGGCTCGCCCCACGACGGGGTGAACGGGTTGCGCAGTTGCCACCAGAACCGCGGGTCGCGCCAGGCGCCGTCGCCGGGGCCGACCCGCCTGCCCTCGAAGAAGTTGGCCGACTCGATCAGGTCGGAGTCGGTGTCGACCGTGAGATTGTGCCGGGCGGCGATCGGCGCGGCAGTCTCCTGGGCACGCTGCAGCGGCGAGGCGATGACGGCGACGATGTCGCGGCCGGCCAGCGCGTCGGCCGCGGCTTGCGCCTGTCGGTTTCCCTTGTCGGACAGGCGGAATCCGGGCAGCCGCCCGTACAACACGCCGTCGGGATTGTGCACCTCGCCGTGCCGGATCAGGTGGATTCGGGTCTGTTCGGCCATCAGGGCTTGGCCTCCTCGGCAGTGGCTTGTGCCGCCCTCCGCGCCGCCAGGGGCAGTACTTCGGCGATTCGGGCGAACGCAGCGTCGTCGAGCGCCGCCGAGACGAACCAGGCCTCGAAGGCGCTGCAGGGCGGATACACACCGCCGTCGAGCAGCGCGTGGAAGAACGGCGCGAACCGCCATGTCTCGCTGTTGCGCGCCGAGGCGAAATCGTTGACCGGCGTGTCGCCGAAGAACACGCTGAACATATTGCCGGCCCGCGGAATCTGATGTGGCACGCCGGCTTCGGTCAATGCCAGCGACAGCAGACCGGCCAATCGGTCGGCGTTGGCGTCCAGCGCGGCGTACACCGCGTCGTCGGCGGCCCGCAGGGTGGCCAGCCCGGCGGCGACCGCGACCGGGTTACCGGACAGCGTGCCGGCCTGATACACCGGCCCCAGCGGGGCGAGCCGTTGCATCACCTCGGCGCGACCACCGAACGCGGCGGCAGGCAGGCCGCCGCTCATCACCTTGCCGAAGGTGAACAGGTCGGCGTCAACGGGATCAAGTCCGTACCAGCCACTTCGGCTGACCCGGAAGCCGGTCATCACCTCGTCGACGATCAACAGTGCGCCGTGGTCGGCGGTGATCTGCCGCAGCGCCGCGTTGTAGCCCGCCGCGGGCGGGACGACGCCCATATTGCCGGGACTGGCCTCGGTGATCACGGCCGCGATCTGCTCACCGACGTCCTCGAAGGTCTGCCGCACCGCGTCGATGTCGTTGTAGGGCAGCACAATCGTGTCGGCGGCCGTCGCGCCGGTGACCCCCGGCGAGGACGGCAGGCCCAGCGTCGCGACCCCGGAGCCGGCGTCGGCCAGCAGCGCGTCGACGTGGCCGTGGTAGCAGCCGGAGAACTTGACGATTTTGGCGCGGCCGGTGAACCCGCGGGCCAGTCGGACCGCGCTCATGGTGGCCTCGGTGCCGGAGTTGACCAATCGGATCAGATCCACCGGAGCCACCCGGTCGATGAGCTCGGCGGCCAGTTCGCTTTCGGCGGGCGTCGGCGCCCCGAACGACAGCCCACTACGCGCGGCCTTGGTGACAGCGTCGACGACCGACGGGTGGGCGTGGCCGAGGATCATCGGGCCCCACGAACAGACCAGGTCGATATAGCGGTTGCCGTCGGCGTCGGTGAGCCAGTAGCCGTTGGCCTCGGTGATGAAGCGAGGAGTGCCGCCGACCGCCTTGAACGCCCGGACCGGCGAATTCACCCCACCCGGAATGACCGCACTGGCAGCGTCGAACAGCTTCGCCGAGACCTCTGTATGCACGTCCTCCAGTGTCCCAGCCGCCAGGAGTGCGTCGACTACAGGGTGTAGTTGTTCAACCGGCTGTCACACCCGCCACACCGAAAAGGCGACCACCGGCGATATCAGCCGACGAACAGGCCGTCGCGTCGCGCCAGGCAGTCGAGCCGCCGTTCCTCGGCGACGATCGCGGCGGCCTTGGCCTCCATAGCGGCCCGCTCCAGCTCGCGACGGCAGAGGTCGGCGATGATGAGCTCGTTCATCCGGGTGCACCAGGCGACGACCGAGTCGTCGTCGCTGGCTTCGGCACCCGCCAGCAGCAGCGCGTGCAGTCCATCCAGCTCCGCGTTGTCGAGCGTCTGCAGCGGGCGGGGCGCGCTGCTGGCGCCGTCGAGGTGCACGCCGGTGGTCACTGCCACCAGCCGGACCAGAAGCGCGTCGGATACGGAGGTGGCCCACCGAGCCAGTCCCGGGTGGCGCGACCGCGACAACTGCGCGCAAACGCCGAGCAGCGTGGAGGTTGCCGCTCCGGGCAGATCGTCGACGGCGGGGTAGCGCATGTGCTCCTCCTCGTACTGGTGAAGAGGGATTCGGTACCGACCTGATCGCGGTTGGGTCGGGTCTCCGGTTGAGCTCGGCGGTGTCGTGGGAGTTGGATGACGGTATGCAACTACCGCAGCGGCTCGCCCGGTTCAACCGGCACGTGACCAACCCGATTCAGCGGATGTGGGCCGGCTGGGCCCCATCGTTCGGCATCCTCGAGCACGTCGGCCGCAAGTCCGGCAAGGCCTACCGCACCCCGTTGACGGTGTTCAACGCCGACGTCGACGGCACGCCCGGGGTGGCGATCCTGCTCACCTACGGCCCTGACCGCGACTGGCTGAAGAACCTCAACGCGGCCGGTGGCGGCAAGATGCAGCGCCACGGCAAGACGTTCAGCGTCAGCAACCCGCAAACCGTCAGCAAGCAAGAGGCGGCCGCTCACGTCGGGGGCGTGGCACACCGCGTCTTCGCCCGGTTGCCGTTCGAGCAGGCGGTACTGCTGACCAAGAATGGTTAATCAGCTCGGGCCGTGACGCGCATGCTAGCAGCACGATGGCGCCCGACGAGTTGAGCAGAAACACCGAACACCGTGTCCGGCGCGACTCCGGCCATGATGACGCAGTCCGAGCGACAGCAGCCACAGCGCTCATCGACAGTTCAGACCGAGGTCAGCACCGACCGGCCGGGCACCACGTGGACCACCGGGATCGGATACGCCGCGCGTACCTTGTCGACCATGCCGAGCCGCAGCCACGCCGAGCGCGCTTCGGCGATCACCAGTTGGTCGGGGCGGAAGCGTCGCACGGCGGCATCGAGGGCCCGCAGCGGCCGGTAGTCACCGAGCTCGCCGTCGGCGTTGAGTCCGGCGTCGCGCAGCACGGACAGCAGCGCGTCGAGTCGCTGGTGGGCGGCGGTGACCGTGGCGTCGAGGACGAACACCGGGCCGGTGCGTTCGGCCTGGCCGGTGTCCACCGGGTTGACCGGGACGCAGATGAAGTAGTCGGCGCGCTGTTGGGCGTCGACGCGGCGCAGCACGTCGAAAAGCTCACTCGTGGAGACGTTTTTGTTGGCCAACACCAGCACCCGGTTGGCTTTGCCGGTCGGCGACAAAGACCCAGCGGCCGGCTCGACCTTGCCCGATCCACGCCGCCAACGCGGCACGAAGTACAGCGCCAACACCACCACCCAGGACAGCATCCCCAAGCACAACTCCATCCGGGCGCCTGCGTCGAAGGCCATCAGCACCAGCACGCCGACCAGCGCGACCACAGTGAGCACCGACAGACCGGGGAACAACCACATCTTCACCCGCAGCCGCTCGGGCGGTGTGCGGCGACGCAGCACGATCTGCGACAGCGCAATCATCAGATACACCGAAAGAACAAGCGAACCAGATGATTTCAGCAGGACATTGAACACCGCCCCAGGGGCCACCCATGCCATCAGCACGCAGAGAAAGCCCACCACCGACGACAGGAGGATCGCGGTGTAGGGCACCCCGCGGGGGCCGACCTTGACCAATTTCATCGGCGCCTCGCCGCGTGCGGCCAGCACGAACAGCATCCGCGACGCCGTGTACAGACCCGAGTTCAGGCACGACAGCACCGCCGTCAGCACTACCGCGTTCATGATGTGTCCCGCGGCGGAAACCCCCATCTCACCCATTGCCGCGACGTACGGCGAGACACCTGGGCGCTCGGCATTCCACGGCACGATCACCGCGAGCAGGAACACCGAACCCAGGTAGAAGATGATGATCCGGACGACCACCGATCTGGTCGCTTTTGCCACCGCCAGTTGGGGGTTCGTGGTCTCGGCGGCCGCAATGGTAGCCACTTCGGCGCCGACCATCGCCGAGACGACGACCGGGATCGCACCGAAGACTTTGCCGATGCCGTTAGGAAAGAAACCGCCGTGCGCGGTGAGGTTGCTGAAGTCGATGCCGTGGTGTGGCCAGTAGCCGAGAGCGAACATCGAGCCGAGCGCCAGAAACGCCACGATCGCCGCGACTTTGATTCCGGCGAACCAGAATTCGAACTCGCCAAAGGCCGCAACCGAGAACAGGTTGGTCGCCGTCATCGCGATCATCAGGATTCCGGACAGCAGCCACAGCGGCGCGTCGATCCAATACGACAACACCGAGCCGCCGGCGATGGCCTCGAACCCGACCACCACGACCCAGAAATACCAGTACAGCCAGCCCACCGAGAATCCCGCCCAGGCGCCGAGGGCGTGCCGGGCGTAGTCGGCGAACGAGCCGGTCGAGGGGTTGGCGGTGGCCATCTCGCCGAGCATCCGCATCACCAGCACGATCAGGACGCCGCAGATCGCGTAGGTGATGAAGGCGCCGGGCCCCGTCTCGCCGATGATGACGCCGGACCCGACGAACAGGCCGGCGCCGATGACGCCGCCGAGCGCGATCATGTTGAGCTGCCGTTGGGAGAGCCCCCGGCGCAACGGGGTCGGGTGGCTCTCCGGCATTACGGGACGCTAACACCCACCCGCGGTGCCGCGCTCGATTCAGACCGGCGCGGCGCGCAGCGCGGCGGGCAGGCTGGACAGGAAATGCGCGGTCGCGAAGGCGTCCGGGTCCAGCGCGTGATACCGCTCGGCTTTTCCTTGCCCGGGGGGCATGAGCCCCTTGATCTGGTGGTGGAAGTCGCGGACCTGCTGACCGGTGGTGTCCTCGTCGGACCCGTAGCCAGTTCTGAAGATCGGCGGCAGCGAGCGCTTGATCCGCGCCGAGGTGTCGCTGAAAAACACCGCCATCAACGTCAGACGGTTCGCGCAAATCGGACACCTGGAACAGATTTCGAACTTTGCATCAACCGCAAGCGTGGCGTTGGCAAACTGTGACCGCCGTGTTGCCTTCGAATGCGGCGTGGCTGCGTAGACGCCGCTGCTCAGGACGGCAATATGTGGCTCGTGCCTGACCTGTCACGCCGAGCTTCGTTGCGCCTCGGGGCCGGTGCTTTCGCGGGGGCGGCGGGAATCTGGGCGTTCGGCGCGCTGCTCGACCCGACGCAGGTGCCCGCCGACCCGAGCCCGTTCGAGCCAGCAGCGCCGGTGCCCCCACCACCGCCCGTCGCCGCGCCCGCCCCGCTGCCGACCAAGGTGTCCGGGTCGTTCGTCTCGGCGGCCCGCGGGGGCGTGGTGACCAACTACATCATCGCCCGGCCGCCCGGTATCACCGGGCCGCTGCGGCCGGTGATCGCGCTGCACGGCGTGCGCGGCAATGCCAAGCAGGTGATGAGCTTCGGCGTCGAACAGACCCTCGCAGAACTGGTCAGGGCGGGCCGGCCACCGTTCGCGGTGGTCGCCGTCGACGGCGGCGACACCTACTGGCATCGGCGGGCCGGCGGCGAGGACGCGGGTTCGATGGTTCTCAACGAGCTGATCCCAATGCTGTCGACGATGAGCCTGGACATCACCCGGGTCGGTTTCATCGGCTGGTCGATGGGCGGCTACGGCGCTCTGCTGCTGGGCGCGCGGCTGGGTCCGGCGCGTACCGCCGGGATCTGCGCGGTCAGCCCGGCGCTGTATCAGTCCTATACCGCCAGCACGCTCGGGGCGTTCGACAGCTACGACGACTGGACACGCAACACCGTGTTCGGATTACCTGCCCTGGCGTCGATTCCACTGCGGATCGACTGCGGCAACGACGACCATTTCGCGCTGGCCACGCACCAATTCATCGGCCAGCTGCGCACGCCGCCCGCGGGCGGATTCACCCCCGGTGGGCACGACGAGGCGTACTGGCGTCAGCAGCTGCCCGGCGAGCTGTCCTGGCTGGCGTCCTGACTGGGCCGTTCTTTGAAGTTCCTGAGCCGCAGGCTGTTTGTCACCACCAACAGCGACGAGCAGGCCATCGCCGCCCCGGAGATCATCGGGTTCAGCCACCCGAGCGCCGCCAGCGGGATAGCCGCGGCGTTGTAGGCGAAGGCCCAGAACAGGTTCATCCGGATCGTCCGCAGTGTGCGCGCCGACAGCCGCAGCGCGGTCGGCACGGTTCGCACCTCGGTGCGCATCAGCGTGAGGTCGCCCGCGTCGATCGCCGCGTCGGCTCCGCCGCCCATCGCCATGCCGATGTCGGCGACGGCAAGGGCGACCGAGTCGTTGACACCGTCGCCGATCATGGCCACGGTTCTGCCCTGGGTCTGCAAATCCTGGATGGCGTGCGCTTTTTCGGTGGGCAGCACACCGGCGATCACCTTGTCGGGCGCGATGCCTACTTGTTCGGCGACGTGCCGGGCGACCGCCGCGCTGTCGCCGGTGAGCAGCATCGGGGTGATACCCATCGCCGTCAATTCGGCGATCGCCGCGGCGCTGTCGGGCTTGACCTGATCGGCCAGCGTGATCACGCCGCGCACCTGCCCGTCCCACGTCACCTGGACCCCCGTTTGTCGGGCCGGCGCCAGCAGGTCGACGCCGGCCAGTGACCCGGCCCGCGACACCGCCACCTCGATCCCGTCGACCACTCCGACGACTCCGGTGCCGGGGTTGTTAACGAATTGGTCTGGGCCACTGCCGATTTCCAAACCGCGGCGCTGGGCGGCCGCCACGATCGCCGCCGCCACCGGGTGCTCGGACGCCGACTCGACCGCGGCCGCGCGAGCCAGCACGAGGTCGGCGTCTTCGCCGGGCCGGGGCGCGACGTCGTGGACGGTCATCGCGCCGGTGGTCAGGGTTCCCGTCTTGTCGAACACGACGGTGTCGACGCCCTCGATGGTCTCCAGCAGTTTCGGGTCCTTGATCAGGATGCCGAGCTGGGCACCGCGCCCGGTACCGACCAGGATCGCGGTCGGGGTGGCCAACCCGAGCGCGCATGGGCAGGCGATGATCAGCACCGCGACGGCCGCGGTGAACGCCGACGCCGCGGGCTGTCCGGCCAGCAGCCAGCCGGCCATTGTCGCCGCGGCGATCAGCAGCACCGCGGGCACGAAGATCGCGGCGACCCGGTCGGCCATCCGCTGGACCGGGGCCTTGCCGTTCTGGGCGTTGCTGACCAGGTTGGCCATCCGCGCCAGCTGGGTGTCGGCACCGACCTTGGCGGCGTGCACCAACAGTCGGCCGTAGGTGTTCAGCGAGCCCCCGACCACGCTGTCGCCGACAGTGACGTCGACGGGCACCGGCTCGCCGGTCATCGCTGAGGTGTCCAAAGCCGTTTCACCGTCCACGATTACACCGTCGGCGGCCACCCGCTCCCCCGGTCGCACCACGACGACGTCGCCGACCTGCAGCTGCGAGACCGGCACGCGGACCTCGTCGCCGTCGCGCAGCACCACGGCGTCTTTGGCGCCCAGATTCAACAGCGAGCGCAGCGCGGCCCCGGACGCGCGCTTGGCACGCGCCTCGGCGTGGCGACCGGCCAGCTGGAACACCGTGACCGCGGCGGCGACTTCGAAGTACACCGGGCCCGCCCCCCGCAGCACCGCGGCCGTCGACCACAGGTAGGCGGCCAGCGTGCCCAGCGAGACCAGGGTGTCCATCGTCGACGTGCGATGCCGGATGCCGAGCAGTGCCGCGCGGTGGAACGGATAGCCGCCCCACGCCAGCACGGGTGTGGTCAACGCCAGCGCCAGCCACTGCCAGCCGGTGAACTGCCAACCCGTCACCATCGAGACCGCGACAACCGGGATCGCCAGCAGCGTCGACCCGATCAGCCGCGGGCGCAGCTCATCGGGCGGGGCGTCGTCGGATGGCCCGAACGGATCGACGACCACCGAGGCCTGGTAGCCCGTCGACTCCACCGCGCGAATCAAGTCACCGGCCGACACCGCGTCCTGGTGCTGCACATGGGCCCGTTCGAGCGCGAAGTTCACCACGGCTCGCACGCCGTCGAGCTGGTTCAGCGCGCTTTCGACACGGACGGCGCAGGACCCGCAGCTCATGCCGCGCAGGTCAAGATCGGTGGTGGTCATGGCGCCGTGGCGCGGCGGGCCCGCCGCAGTCGGGCGATGCCGATGACCGCCAGTATCCCGGCGACCGCCGCCAGCAGCAGCATCACCAGCAGCATTGACGGGTCATAGACCACCGAGGCGGTCGCCGGCTGGTCCTTGAGGGCGGGCGCGACGGCCACGGTGGTGCGAACGGCCGACCAACTGGCCGCACAGCCCACCGCCGCGGCGCAGGCCAGCAGCAGCTCGACGACAGCGCGGAAACGGGCCATCACCATCGTGAACTCTCGACGTCGTCGGCCGGCGGCTCGTCGGGTCCGACCCGCTCCTCGACCAGCGGGGTGAGCAGATTCCGCAGGTGACGGTGTCGGCGTGCCCACGCCTGGGCGGTGCGGCCCCCGGTTAGCCTCAGTCCGATACCGGTGCGGCCCTTGGGCACCCCGACCAGTTCGCCGAGCGCGCGGGCGGCCTGCCAGCGCTCGACGTCTTTCGGCGTTGTCAACGGGCTGTCGGGTTCCGGGTACACCGTGACGATCTCGGACACCTTGATTGTCTCGGTACCTTGGCGCAGAATTTGCGACGTCAGCACGACCGACGTGTGGATGCGCGCGGCTTTCACTTGTAGGGCAATGAAACTCGTCACCACCACCAGGAAAAACGCCGGGACGGCGACCTGCCAGCCGTTGCCGTTGGATTTTTCGATCCACAGCATGATCGCCGCCGAAATCGGGCCGGCCAGCAGCCAGTACCAGCTGGCACCGACCTCGCGAAAGATCGGCGCTACGTCGGTGTCCGTGCCGGCAGTCACGACCACTATCATCCCCTGCGCGACCTGCGGCCAAACCACCTGGGGTGGTTACCGCCGGAACGGAGCCGGCGCCGATCTCGGGTGCCTTTTGGATCAGCGCGATCGGGTGGTGGGCGGCCTGCTCGAAGAACGCGTGCCCGCCCGGTGCCAGGTGCGGGTCGCGCACCGGATGGCCTGGCACGTCACCTTTTCTCGAGGCTCACCTGGTGAAGTAGTCGTGCGCGTCGCTGCGGTGCAGCAGGAACATCCCCCCAACGATCAGCACCGATCCGGTGATGCCGGCCGCGCCGCACGCGAGGGCATACATTGGCGGCCAGGTCGCCGTGCAGAGCCGGATGCCGACATAGACGACGGTGGCCATCGCCCCGCCCGTCAACGTCGTTCGGGCCCAGCGATAGCCGGCCCGCATCAGGATCAGGAACGTCACGACAATCGCGCATAGCACCGCGGTGAACAGCACGGACGCCAGCAGCAGCGGCGTGGCACGGTGGCCGTTCGACGAGCCGACGACGTCGGCGGCATAGCCGATCACCATCAGCGGGAGCGCCGCCAGCCACAGCCAGAAGCCGGTGTCGACGTCAACCGGCCGGTTCGGCGACTGCGGCGGGACGGGACCCGTCACGACAACCAGTTCGCCGCCGCCGCGGCCCAGTAGGTGAGCACGATGTCGGCGCCGGCGCGCCGGATGCTGGTCAACGACTCGAGCGCGGCCGCGCGGTCGTCGATCCAGCCGTTGGCGGCGGCCGCGGCGATCATCGCGTACTCCCCCGAGACCTGATAGGCGGCGACCGGCACCGGTGAGATCTCAGCGGCGGCCTTGACGACGTCCAGGTAGCTCATCGCGGGCTTCACCATCACGATGTCGGCGCCCTCGTCGAGGTCAAGCTGCACTTCGCGCAACGCTTCACGGGCGTTGCCCGGCTCCTGCTGATAGGTACGCCGGTCGCCAATCAGGCTGGAGCTCACCGCTTCCCGGAACGGGCCGTAAAACGCCGAGGCGAATTTGGCGGCATAGGCCAGGATGACGACGTCGGCGTGACCGGCGGCGTCCAGGCCGTCCCGGATGGCCGCGACCTGGCCATCCATCATGCCGCTCGGGCCCACCACATGTGCACCCGAATCCGCTTGTGCAACAGCAAGTTCGACGTATCGCCTCAGGGTGGTGTCGTTGTCGACCCGGCCGTGTTCGTCGAGCACGCCGCAGTGGCCGTGGTCGGTGAATTCGTCCAGGCAGGTGTCGGCCATCAGCACGGTCGAGTCGCCGAGATCCTTGGAGAGGTCGCGCAGCGCGACGTTGAGGATGCCGTCGGGGTCAGAACCGGCCGAACCGGTCGCGTCCTTGTCCTGCTCGCCGGGCACACCGAACAGCATCAGCCCGCCCACCCCGGCCGCCACGGCGTCGGTGGCGGCTGTACGCAGCGAGTCGCGGGTGTGTTGGTAGACGCCCGGCATAGAAGGGATGGGGCGAGCGTCCGTTATCCCGTCGGCGACGAACATCGGCAACACCAAATGCCGTGGCTCAAGCGATGTTTGCGCGACCAGCCGGCGCAGTGCCGGGGTCGACCGCAGCCGACGCGGACGCTGCCGCATCGTTAACGCCTCAACCGCACGTTGAGTCTGCGTCCAGGGTGGGGGTTACTCGAACTTCTTCGCCCGTGACGCAGAGTCAACGCACGATGAGTCATCGCCTGCGGCTCTTCTTACGCGGCGGAGGCAACGCGCCCTCGGCGCGCAGCCGGGCGGCGTGCTCGGCCAGCGCCTCGATCAGCGGACCCACCGCGGCGGTCTCGGGCTGTACGTCGACGCGCAAACCGAATTCGGCGGCGGTCTCGGCGGTCTTGGGTCCGATGCAGGCGACGATCGTGCGGGCATGCGGCTTGCCGGCGATGCCCACCAGGTTGCGCACCGTCGAGCTCGACGTGAAGCACACCGCGTCGAAACCACCGGTCTTGATCATCTCGCGAGTGGCCGCCGGCGGCGGGGCTGCCCGCACGGTCCGGTAGGCGGTGACGTCTTCGATCTCCCAGCCGCGTTCCCGCAGCCCCTCGGCCAACGTCTCGGTGGCGATGTCGGCGCGCGGCAGCAGCACCCGGTTCACCGGGTCGAAAATGCTGTCGTACGGCGGGAATTCATCGAGCAGACCCAGCGACGACTGCTCACCGGAGGGCACCAGCTCGGGGCTGATCCCGAAGGCGCGGACCCGGTCGGCGGTCGATTCGCCGACGCAGGCGATCTTCACCCCGGAGAACGCGCGGGCGTCCAGTCCGAACTCGCCGAACTTCTCCCACACCGCGCGCACTGCGTTGGTGGAGGTGAACACCACCCACTGGTAGCGCCCGTCGACCAGACCCTTGACCGCACGCTCCATCTGCGCGGGGCTGCGCGGCGGCTCGACGGCGATGGTCGGCACCTCGATCGGCAGCGCGCCGTGCGTCCTCAGCCGCTCGCTCATCTCGCCGGCCTGGTCCTTGGTGCGCGGCACCAGCACGGTCCAGCCGTACAGCGCGCGGCTTTCCCACCAGTTCAGCTTGGCCCGGTTGGCGACCGTCTTGCCGATGGTGACGATCACCGGCGACGGTGCGGCGCCGTCGGCGTTGAGCAGCAGGTTCGAATCGGTCAGTCCGCCTAGCGTCGACTCCACCGAGCGCTGCGTGCAGGTGGTCCCCGACGAGGTGACCACGCACGGCGTGGCGTCGGACAGGCCGTACTCGATCAGCGTGCGGGCGGCGTCGGCCACGTGCGAGGAGGTGGCCTGCAGGATCAGCGGACCCGGTCCGGCGGCCAAAGCGCCCCAGTCCACATTTGGGTCGCGGACGTCGGCGACGGTGTGCGAGGAGCCCAGCGGCAGGCCGGCGTAGGTCGGCACCGCGTCGCTGGCGGCCAGGCCCGGCACGATCTCGAAGTGCAGGTGGCTACGGGCAACGGTGTTCACCTCGGTGATCACCGAGTCCACCGACAGCGGGTTGCCGGAGACCAGCCGCACCACGTCGGCTCCGGTGCGGGCTTCGGCGACCAGCGTCTTGGCCACCTCACCTGGATCCCCCAAAGCGGGCCGGATGTCGGGTCCCAGCGACACCACGGCGGCGGGTTGGCCGGGGATGTCGGCGCCCACTGTGCCCTCGTTGGCTCCGCTGTCCGACGGCGCAGCCCGCGCGGGTCCGGAGACCGGCGGCAAGTCCTTGCCGATCAGCGCCAGTACTGGCTCGGGCACGTCGGGGTCAATAAACACCAGGGGGGCATCGGCCAGTGCTGAAGCGGCCCGCGTCGTCAGCAGGGTTGGGTCACCTGGACCCGAACCTACGAACATGATGCGGCCGGGCCTCGGCTTGCGCCCTCGCGTCGTCATCGTCGCTCCTACCTACCTCGTTGGCGCGCTTGCCTCATCGCGCGCTCGACATGACTTCCCGTGCGCCCAGGTCGAACAGTTCGGCGGCCACCGAGAGCCCGAGCTCCCGTGCCCGATCCGGACTGCCGATTCCGGACGCGCGGATCACGTCGGATCCGTCCAGCGCCGCTACGCAGCTGCGTAGCGACAGCTCCTCGAAGATGCGGCCGTCCTCGTCGATGGACTCGACCACTTCCGCGATCGCCCCCACCGGCGCGGAACAACCCGCCTCCAGTTCGGCGAGCAGAGCACGCTCGGCGGTGACGGCCGCGCGGGAGTCCGCGTCGTCCAGCTCTGCCAGCAGTGTCGCGAGCCGGGAATCCCCGGCTCGGCACTCGATGGCGAGAGCCCCTTGCGCCGGTGCCGGCAACATCTGCACCGGCTCCAGCGTCTCGGTGACGGCGTCGAGACGCCCCAGCCGGGTCAGACCCGCCCGGGCAACCACGATCGCGTCCAGATCACCACTGCTTACCCTGTTCAACCTGGTGTCTAGGTTGCCTCGTAGGGGGCGAATTTCCAAACCGAGACCCAGTGCTCTAAGCTGCGCGGCCCGCCGCGGCGACGACGTGCCTACGATTGCGCCGTTAGGCAGCTCTCCCAGCACCAACCCGTCGCGGGCCACCAGAGCGTCGCGCGGGTCTTCCCGCTGCGGGATGGCCGCGATCAGGAACCTTTCGTCGGGTGCGGTCGGCAGGTCTTTGTACGAGTGCACCGCCATGTCGACCTCGCCCGCGGCGATGGCTTCCCTGAGCGCGGCGGTGAACACCCCGACCCCGATGTCGGCGATCGGTTCGTGCGACTGGTCGCCCGCGGTGCTGACGATCACCAGCTCGGCTTGCTGGCCGTTGGCCAGCAAGGCATCGCGGATGCCGCTGGCCTGGGTGGTGGCCAGCAAGCTGCCACGGGTACCGATCCGGATCACGTCGGCCAACCGGCTACTCAGCCGAATCCGTTGGTAAAGAAGGCCATTCGCCCGCGGTGGCGACGGCGTCGACCGCGGTCTGGTCGAGCTCGAACAGCTCGCGTAGCGCCTCGGCGTAACTGTCGCCGCCGGGTGCGCTGGCCAACTGCTTGATGCGGACGGTCGGCGCGTGCAGCAGCTTGTCGACGACGCGGCGCACCGTGCGGGCGACCTCGTCTTTCTGCGCGGCCTCGAGGCCAGGCAGCCGGTTGTCCAGGCGCAACAGTTCGGCCTCCACGACGTCGGCGGCGCGCTGGCGCAGCGCGGTGACGGTCGGGGTGACCTCGGCCATCCGCTGGCCGGCCAGGTAGGTGGCGACCTCGGCGGCGACCAGGTGACGCGCGGCCTCGGCGTCGGCTGCGGCGGCCTTGGCCGACGGCTCGCGCTGGATGCGGTCCATGTCGACCACCCAGACGCCAGGCAGCCCGGACACTGCCGGGTCGACGTCGCGGGGCATGCCGAGGTCGCAGATCACCAGCGGCCGGTCTTCGCGGCGGCTGGCGGCCAGGGCGTTGTGCACGTCGGCCAGCGACACCACCGGACGCACGGCGCCGGTGCAGCTGACCACGACGTGGGCGTCGGCCAGCGCGACGGACAGCTTCTCCAGGCTCAATGCCTCCGCGGCGGTTCCGGACTCGCGGATCTTGCGGGCCAGTCGTTGCGCGCGGGGCAGCGACCGGTTGACGAGGTAGATGTGGCCGACGCCGGCCCGGGTCAGGTGGGCCACCGACAGGCCGCCCATCGCTCCGGCGCCGACGACGACCGCGGTCTTGCCGTGCAGGCCATTGTGACCCAGCTTGTTCGAGGCCATGCCGAGCGCCACTGAGACGACGGATGCGCCTGCGGCGTCGATGCCGGTTTCGGAATGCACCCGCTTGCCGACCGCCAGTGCGCGCTGGGCCAGCTCGTGCAGGACGCGGCCGACGGTGCGGTTGGTCTCGGCGGCGGCGTAGGCGCGGCGGACCTGGCCGAGCACCTGCTGCTCGCCGACGACGGCCGAGTCCAGGCCGCTGGCCACCGCGAACAGATGCTCGACGGCGGCCTCGCTGTAGCGGACGTAGGCGTGCTTGGTGAGGTCGGGCACCGTCATGCCGGCATGCTCGGCGAGCACCTGGCCGATGGCCGACAGGCCGCCGTGGAAGGCGTCGACGACCGCGTAGACCTCGACGCGGTTGCAGGTGGAGAGCACCATGGCCTCGGTTACCAGCGACGACTGCATGATTCGGTCGACGAGCTTGATTTGCTCGGACTCGTCGGAGCTCAGTTGCTCCAGGACGGAGACCGGCGCGCTGCGGTGCGACACACCGAAGAGCAGGACGCTCACGGCTGAATCACCTGGCCTGCTCCCTTGCTAACACCGGTGAATTGACTGGTGTCCACCGTAGACGGTTACCTGATAGGCCACCAAATTTACGCCCTCGATCGGTTTGCTAGATCCCTGCGCAGTCGCGGCTCGTCGAGCTCCCAGTAGCTGTGTTCGCGGCCGTCGAGCAGCACGACTGGCAGTCGGTCGCCGAATTCGGCTCGCAGGGAGGTGTCGCCCTGTTGGGCTTTGGCGTCGACGTCGGTGGCTTCGAGTTCGAAGTCGAGTTCTGCGGCGAGTTCTTTGAGTTGCGCGTGGACGCGGTCGCAGATCGCGCATCCGGCGCGGACGAGGAGGCGGACTTGGCGGCGGCTCATGGGCTCAGTGTGGCAGGGCGGATAGCGCGCGGGGAAACGCTGAAAAGCGAATCCGCCGACGAGGTTCGGCAAACAAAAGCCGAATACCGGAATCATTGATCGGCGATAACATCGGACCATGTCGGGAAATCCGCCAAGCCGGCCTTCGCATGGGCACGGCACCAGTGGGTTTCGGGGCTCTTCGCCGACTGGCTTTCAATCGGGGTCGCCGGCTTGGGAGGCCACGTCGCCCGGCGGGCAGTCGCGCGGCCTGACGTACCTGGCACTTGCGATTGCGGTGATTGCGACGGTTCTGGCGATTATCGGGTGGTTTCGGCCTTCGTCGCCACCGCCGGCACCGCACACTGGCGCTGCGACGTACACCGAGCAGCAGATTGCGGACGCGAAGCAGCGCGCTTGCGCGGCTTTCGAACTCGTAGACAAGGGTGTCGTGTTGCAAACGGGGGGCGGAAACCCTCGCCCCGCGCCAAGCAACGACCCCGTGATGGCCGAAGCACGCGCGGCGGATGCGCGACTATCACTAGTTGCCGGCTCATCGTACTTGCGGGACCATGTGGATCCGGCGACGGCGCCGACTTTAGCGTCGGCAATCCGCAATTACGCAACTGTTCTGACTAACCTTGCACAGAATTATTTGGCTGGCATCAAGGACGCGGACCCGGTACAAGAAGCTCTTCTGAAGGAGAGTGACGCAGCATTCACTCAGCTCCATGAGTTGTGCCGATAATGGCGCCAAACAACGGAAATCCCTGGTTTCAACTCATGGTGGGCCAGTGGTGGACGCCGGGAATTGATCTGGGCGTCTTAAGTGCCGCGGCCACCAAACGCCAAGCGACATCGTCTTCCTGGCAGAACTTCTCCGACCAGTTACGCCAGCAATTAACGGGTCCGCTCAGTTCGGATACGCAGCAGGGAATCACTGCCGACAACCTTCGAGACACCTTCCAATGGGGTGCCGAACAGGCTCGCGACGTCGCAACAACGAACGCCGTGATCAGCGCATCACATTCCGCCGCTCACCGATGCGTAAGTGACTTGAATTCCCGCTTGGAAACGATCGCTGACGAGGGCAAGGCAGAAATCGACCACATTCAGCAATCCAAAGACTTACCCCCGGTGAAGATCGGCAAAATCGTGGACGTGGTCATGCACTGCCAGCAGGACGCAAATTCTGCTGCGGCACCATACACGCAGAATGTCTTCGAGGCCATACAGAATATCCTCGACCAGCGCGGATTGCCTACAAATGCCCGACAGTTCGCTCAGCAGCACGGGATCGACACCACCCGGATGCTGGGCTCGCCAACGAAAGAGACCATCACCCAGCAAGTAACGGGGCTCCTTGGCGAAGGTGGTGCCCCGGCGGCTCCGGCACCTAGAGATCCACCTCATCACCTGGGTGGCGGCACGGGTAATAGCTCACCAATTCCGCCACTGGAAGGTACAACTGACGACCGGCACCGGTACGGCGATTTTGGCGGCAATGGCGCTGTCGCAGGCTCCCCCGCAGGATTCCAATCTGTTAGCCCGGGCCCCGCAGGCCAACGGCCGCTCACCGGGCCACATCATGTCGGTGATTTCGGACAGAACGTGACGCCCGGCCCCATGGCCCCTGCCGCGCCAACTGGGGCTGGCGTTCGGAGTTCCGCACTGCCCACAGGCCGCTTGTCGAATGGGTTGCCCACCAACGCCTTTAGCTCGTCCACCCCGGGATCGGTCCCGCAGCCCGACGCCCTCACGCCAGGGTTGAACCCGGCCCTAAGCCAGGGCGCACCCGCGTCTGGCGCGCTCAACACTGTGCCGCCGGTGACGAGCCCGGTTGCGCCCCAGTTACCGACTCAGGCGATGTCAGATCTCCCGGCGTCGACCGTCCCGGCGGCGGCGCACCCGCCCGCGGTCGATGCTCCACCGCCTCCCGCCCCGCCGGTCAGTAGCACCACTAGCCCGGTAATAGATTCCGGTGCTGCGTATTTCGCTGGGCCCGCCACGGCCCAAGCAGCCGCTGCGCCGCTGCCGAGCTATGGCGCGGACATTCGACCGCCCACGCCAATCGGGTCAACGCCGACGATGCCTTCCAGTCCTGTCACTACGCCTTCCGGCCCGTCGACCTACTCCCCCGCTTCAGCGCCGGTCGGCTCGTCGACCGGGACGAGCGGGCTGTCCCAGCCCGCGGTCATCCGCCAGCCCGCCGGCACGCCGGCCGGGCACCCGGCACCGGCGAGCATCGCCGAGCAGGCCGTCGCGGCGACCGCCGGCGGGGCGGCCAGTGGTGCCGCATCTGCCCAAGCCACCACCAAAGCTCGTCTGCAACGGACAGTCGACTTCGTTGCCCGCCAAGAACCACGGCTCCGATGGATCGCTGGAGACCGTGCGGACGGAAGGACAGTGCTGACGACCGACCTTGCGAGCGGCTGGATTCCGCCGCGCATCCTGATTCCATCCGTCGCTACGCTGCTCGAACCGGGCGACCGTCGCGGCGACATCGAAGCATTGCTGGGTCAGGTCGAGACCTCAGCCGGCTACAGCCCCTTGCACTACCTTCCGGAGCCCGACGACCAAGCCGAGCCCATGCCGACGTCGTTGCGGCCCCGGCACGTTCCCGCGGTCGACGATCTAGGGTGGGAGCTTGGCCAGGCCACCAATTACCGTGCTGGGTTGCCACAAATGGCGCACACCATTGCCAGAGCCGCGTTCGCCCACACCGGTCTGATCGACGTCGAAATCCAGTTCCTTGATGCCCATCTCGCCAAACTGCGCGAGGACGTGATCGGCTCCTACCCTGACGACGTGGACGCCGCTGCTGTGTCGAATTGGCAACTGCTGGCTGCAATCGACGCGTTGGCCGCGAAGGATCCGATCGGCGCCAACTACCACTTCGCCTGGTTCCAGGCATTGAATCACGTTCCTTAGGAAGAAGATTCGATGAATCCGCAGCAGTTACAGATCGTTCTCAGCCAGCTCGCAGAGGCGTATGGCATGCCACCGCCACCGCCGTTGACTCCCGACCAAATCGCGTCGGGAAGCTCGCTGATGAGTCAGCTGCTGGCGACGTTGGGCCTCGCCGGCAACGCCGGCGACCCGGCCGATGCGGCCGATGCGGCCGCGCAGCATGCCCAGCGTGGCCAGCAGGCCAGTGACGCATTGACGAAATTCCCTGCAAACGAAGAGGAGTCGAGCAAGCAGCTCGAGTCGCTGACGGGTACGGTCCAGCAAATGCCTCAGCAGGTCATGCAAACCGTCAGCGGCCTGTTCAGCGGACTGTCCCAACCGCTCAACCAAGCCATGCAACAGGTCGCGCAGATCAGCTCACAGCTGACCAGCAGCCTCGGCACGGCAGGCCAAGGCACTGACCTCGGCGCCTCGCTGCCGGCCGCCGCGCTCGGTGACACACTGGGCGCGGGCGGCGCGGGACTGGGCGCCGGCGGAGCCGGGGCGGGACCAGCGCTGGCTGGTGGCACGGCCCCGGCGGGAACCCTTGGGCCACCGCCGACTCCGTCGCCCGCAACGGTCCCCGCCGCGTCGCAGATGCCCGTCACACCGCCAACCGCGCCCGACTCCGCCGCAGGGGCGCGCGGGACGATGGGCGGCGGCATGCCGATGATGCCCCCGGGTGCCGCGCACGGTGCCGCGAGCGGAGGCGACAGCAAGGCCGAGACCAAGCGCGTCGTTCCCCCGACGGTGCGCAACGGCGCGCCCGTGCAAGGTCGTATCAACAGGCCTCAGGCGGCACCCGAGATCGTGAAACGGGTGGCCGGAAAACCGGTGGCCACCCGGCGTCTCCTGATGCCGGACGGCAAGCGCAACGACGACGAGGGCGGAACCGGCGGCAGCTGCTCGTAACACAGCCGATCACAACACCGCCACGGTCGATCAACCCAACGCCTCGCGGACCGATAGTGTGAAACCGTGACCGCTCCCGGCGGCCCGGGCACTGTCGAACCCGGCGCAGAAGCAGAACCCAACCCCGCTGTGCAGCAATTAGAAACGGCGGCCGGCAATGCCAGCGCCGAGCAGGCGCTGGCAGACCTACAGACCCACGGCGAGCCCGGCCCCGAGCATCCGCCCGTCGACCTCACTGCAGCGGCGTTCTTCGATGTCGACAACACCTTGGTACAGGGATCGTCGCTGGTTCACTTCGGCCGCGGCTTGGCTGCCCGCAACTACTTCACCTACCGCGACGTGCTCGGATTCGTTTACGCGCAGGCCAAGTTTCAGATCCTCGGCAAAGAGAACAGCGGCGACGTCGCCGCCGGCCGTCGCAAAGCACTGGCCTTTATCGAAGGGCGACCCACCGCCGAGCTGATGCAGCTCGGCGAAGAGATCTTCGACGAGATCATCGCCGAGAAGATCTGGGAAGGCACCCGCGATCTCGCGCAGATGCACCTCGACGCCGGCCAGCAGGTCTGGCTCGTCACCGCCACGCCCTACGTGCTCGCGATCACCATCGCCCGCCGTCTCGGACTGACCGGCGCTCTGGGCACCGTCGCCGAGTCCGAAAACGGGATCTTCACCGGCCGCCTGGTCGGCGACATCCTGCACGGCCCGGGCAAGGCGCACGCCGTCCGCTCGTTGGCCATCCGCGAGGGCCTGAACCTCAGGCGCTGCACCGCTTACTCCGACAGCTACAACGACGTGCCGATGCTGTCCTTGGTCGGCACCGCCGTCGCGATCAATCCGGACGCCGCTTTGCGTAATTACGCCCGCAAACGCGGCTGGGAAATCCGCGACTTCCGGACCGCCCGCAAGGCCGCCCGCATCGGCGTACCGTCAGCTTTGGCCCTGGGCGCGGCGGGTGGCGCACTGGCTGCGGTGGCATCTCGGCGGCAATCCCGCTGATAAACTTCGCCGCTGAGCACCCGTGAGAGTGGAGAGCAGCGCATGTCATTGCCCGCAGGCACCGAAGGCCTGATCGGCACGCACTACCGGTACCCCGACTACTTCGACGTCGGTCGCGAAAAGATTCGCGAGTTCGCCACCTCCGTCAGCAACGATCACCCCGCGCACCACTCCGAGGAGGCCGCGGCCGAACACGGCTACGACGCCACGGTGGCACCGCTGACGTTTCTCGCGGTCGCTGGGCGCCGCGTCCAGGAGAGCGTCTTCACTAAGTTCGACATCCCGATCAACATGGCCCGGACGCTGCACCGCGACCAGAAATTCTTGTTTCACCGGTCGATCAAGACCGGTGACCGGTTGTACTTCGACACCTACCTGGACTCGGTCATCGAGTCGCACGGCACGGTGATCGCGGAGATCCGCAGCGAAGTCACAGATGCCGACGGCAAACCGATCATCACCAGCATCGTCACCATGCTCGGCGAGTCGTCCAACCCCGACGCGAATGCCGAGGCGACAATCGCCGCAATTGCTTCTATCCGCGCCGGAGCCTAATGTCAGCCCGAGCCTTCCAGGGGGATTACCAACCAATGAGCACCGACCTCACGCCGCATTTCGAGGACGTTCAGTCGCATTACGACCTGTCCGACGAGTTCTACCAACTTTTCCTCGACCCGAGCCAGACCTACAGCTGCGCCTACTTCGAGCGCGACGACATGACGCTCGAGGAAGCGCAGCGAGCAAAGGTCGACCTGTCGCTGGGCAAACTCGGGCTGGAGCCCGGTATGACCCTGCTCGACGTGGGCTGCGGCTGGGGGGCCACGCTGCGCCGCGCGATCGAGAAGTACGACGTCAACGTGATCGGCCTGACGCTGAGCAAGAACCAGGCTGAACACGTTCAGAAATCGTTCGACGCGTTGGACACCCCACGCTCGCGGCGGGTGTTGCTGAACGGCTGGGAGCAGTTCCACGAGCCGGTCGACCGGATCGTCTCGATCGGCGCCTTCGAGCATTTCGGCTTCGAACGCTACGACGACTTCTTCACGATGGCGTGGGATGCGCTGCCGGCCGGAGGAACGATGCTGCTGCATACCATCGTGGTTCCGAGCGACCAAGAATTGGCAGACCGTGGCATCAAGATCACGATGACCAGGGCGCGGTTCGCCTTATTCATGATGAACGAGATCTTCCCCGGCGGCCGGCTGCCGACGGTGGAAATCGTGCAGAATCATGCGACCAAGGCCGGTTTCGAGGTCGCCCTCATCCAGCCGCTGCGGCAGCACTACGCGCGGACCCTGGACTTCTGGGCGGAGGCGTTGGAAAGCCGCAAGGACGAGGCCATCGAGATCCAGTCCGAAGAGGTCTACGAGCGCTACATGAAGTATTTGACCGGCTGCGCCAACCTGTTCCGCGAAGGCGCCTGTGACGTCGCGCAGTTCACCCTGGTCAAACCGGCTGAATAATTAGCCGAAGAACATATTGCGGCGGCCCGCCAGCAGCCGGTATAGCGTCTGCTGGATGGTCTCGCGCACCTGGTCGGTCAGCTCGAAGGTGACCATCGGGTCCTCGGCGTCCGCGCTCTCGTAGTGCGCGGTGTCGATCGGCTCGCCGAATGCGATGTGCCACTTTGACGGCAGCGGCACCAACCCCACGGGACCGGCCAGCGGGAACAGCGGCGTGATCGGGAAGTACGGCAGCCCGAACAGCCGCGCCAGCAGCCGCACGTCGGTCAGCATCGGGTAGATCTCCTCCGAGCCCACGATCGAGCACGGAATGATCGGCGCCTTGGCGCGCAGCGCGGCCGCCACGAAGCCACCGCGACCGAATCGCTGCAGCTTGTAACGGTCTTTGAAGCGCTTACCCAGGCCCTTGTAGCCCTCCGGGAACACCGCGGTCAGTTCGCCCGCGGCCAACAGCCGGTGCGCGTCGGCGGTGCACGCCATGGTGTGGCCGGCCTTGCGGGCCGCCGCGCTCACCATCGGCAGGTCGAACACGATGTCGGCGGCCAGCAGCCGCAGGTCGCGGTGCGCGGGGTGCTCGTCGTGCACGGCGACCGAGGCCATCAGCCCGTCGAACGGGAGCACGCCCGCGTGGTTGGCCACCACCAATCCCGCGCCGGTGTCGGGCAGGTGCTCGATGCCGCTGACCTCGACCCGGAACCACGACGTGAAGAAGAACCTCAGCAAAGGCCGGACGATCGCCTCGTTGAAGTGCGGGTCGAAGCCGAACTCGTCGACCCGGTAATCGCCGGACAATCGCAGTCGCAAGAAATCAGCGACGGCGCTGACCTTCTGCGCGATCTCATCGGCGGACTGTTCGACGGCCGTCCGGCTGGTCGCGCCGCGACGGTGCTGGTCGATTTCGCGTACGACGGCGGCGACCTCGTCGGCCGACGTCCGGGAATCGGGCTCGGTGAGCAGGGAGGGGTGTTGGCGAGTGGCCTGGGCGCGTCGTCCGGCACGCCGTTGCGCCGCCGCGCGGGTTGAATTACCGTGCAGCTGAATGACTTTCGCTTTCGAATCGCCCGCCATAGGAATAACCTCCCCTCGCGTCAATTGATTTTGGCTCGGGGACCAAAGCGCCGCACTGCTGCTACGGCCCGACCTTCAATGGAGCGTACCCACTCGGGATCGATAATGGGAGTCAAAGCTCGGCCGCGAACATAATCGTCGAAAGCCTCCGCAGTGGACCACTTGGGGTGGTATCCGAGTTCCTGTTCCATCCGCGTTGTGTCCATCACTCGGCCGTAGCTCAGATAGTCGAGTTGCTCGCGATTGATCTCCTGGTAGCGGTTGGCGCGACGCAGCGAATCCAGCACCGCGAGCCCAAATGCCGGTACTGGCAGCGCAACTCGGCCCGCACGACGAATCGCTTGCGACAACATGATGATCCCGCTGGCGCCGATGTTGAACGTGCCGGGTTTGCCGGCCACCACCGCGCGCTCCAGGGCACCCAGCGCGTCCTGCTCGTGTAACAGTTGCAAGCGCGCGTCGCGGCCGAGCACCGTCGGGACCAACGGTCCGGCCAGGTAGCGCGACAGCGTGGTCTCCATCGCCGGGCCGATCATGTTCGCCAGCCGCAGAATGGTCACCGCGATGTCGGGCCGACGCCGGCCGAGCCCACGGGTGTAGCCCTCGATGTCGAGGCTGTCCTTCGGGAAGCCTTCCCGGAACGGACGGCGACTGCTGCAATCCTCGGTGAACATCACCGGGTCGTGCGGGCTGGACCCGTAGACCTCCGACGTCGACTTCAGCACGACGCGGCGCACCGACGGCGTCTTCTGGCAGGCGGCAAACAGCTGCATCGCGCCGAGCACGTTGATTTCCTTGAGCGCCACTCCGCCGCCGGGTCGCGGCGCGAATGACGCCGCGGCCGCGTGCACGACCGTGTCGACGTCGCCGTTTCGAATCACCTTAGCGACAAAGGGATTGCGGATGTCGGCGCGGACAAACTCGGCGCGGCCCATCCGGCGCAGCATGTCCTTGCTCGGTGCGACGGCGTCGACCGCGATGACCCTGTCGATCATCGGGTTCTGCGCCAATCGCGCCGTCAGATAGCCGCCTAGAAACCGGCATGCGCCGGTGACCAGCACAACCTTCGGAGCGTGTGCGGCATCGACGCCAGGACCTGATTGACCGCCCGACGAATCCACTTGGCCAGCCTAGCGGCGGCAGCGAGCGATTACTTACCGAGTTTTCTGCGCTGCACCCGCGTGCGGCGTAGCAGCTTACGGTGCTTCTTCTTCGACATCCGCTTACGCCGCTTCTTGATTACTGAACCCATAACTCCGCTATCTGTGCTGGATTGCCCGACTCCTCCGCGGGACGCTGCGCGTCCCGCATCGTCGTCGCACGGTCTGGATTGCCCGACTCCTCCGCGGGACGCTGGGCGTCCCGCATCGTCGTCGCGCGGTATGGCGGCCCGAGTCCGCCATGGCCGGGCATATGCAATAACCCGCTCACTCTACCCGGCCGGGCAGGTCGAACACCAAAGCGCACCGGTGGACCCGGACGTCGCACCGGTGCGACCGAGTGGCCGCGAGACTTGAGCCACTGCGGCGCCTTGCGGCGTGTCCTCGCAACGGTTTACCTGTCGCGGCCCAACTGTCTAGCCAGCGTCGAAGTACGAGGACTCCAACATGTCGTGCACAGCCTTGGCGTGCACGCGGAAAGACCGGCCGACACGGACCGCGGGCAGTTCACCGTTGTGAACCAACCGGTAGACCGTCATCTTGCTGACCCGCATCAGTGCTGCCACCTCTGCAACAGTCAGGAATTGCGTCCGGGGCTGCTGGCCGTCCGCGGAACCCGTGTCTCGTCCCGATTTCCCGCCAGCCGATGGCCCGTTCATAGACGTCATCGCAACCCAATCAGTCAGGCTCCTGCAGTCCCAGCGGCTTCCCCTCCGCTGGCACCCACAGGTGCATACCCACAAGGAGAATAGCGGGACTAGTGTGGTTATTGCGACGGGTGGTGGCAAATAAATAAAATTCTATAAATTACTCAGATGTAATTCTGAGCTGCTCAGAGCGTGTTTTTGCGGCCCGCACCGCCTCGTCGACGGCCGCACGCAAACCACCCTTTTCCAATTCCCGCAGCGCAGCAGCGGTCGTGCCGCCTGGCGAGGTGACAGTGGCGCGCAGCCGCGCCGCGGTGGTGTCCAGCGACAGGTCGCGCCGCGAGTCGGGACCCGTTCCGCGGTCCTGCTCCATCCGGTCCAGCAACAGCGCCGCCGAACCGGCAACCGTCTGGGCAACCAACTCGGTCGCGACGGCCCGACTCAGCCCCACCCCGACACCGGCATCCACCAATGCCTCGATCAGCAAGAAGAAGTACGCCGGACCCGAGCCCGAGACCGCAGTGACGGCGTCCATGTGCTCCTCGGAGACCGTCAGCACCGCTCCTACCGAGTCGAACAGCGCTGCAACCTCCTTGAGCTGTTCAGGGGTCGCAAAGCGGCCCGCAGCCATGGCGCTGATCCCGGCGCCGACCAACGCCGGCGCATTGGGCATCACCCGCACCACCGGCGTCCCGGCCAGCAGCTTGGATTCCAGATAGGCCGTCGTCACCCCGGCCGCCACGGTGATGAGCACCTGGTCGGGGCTGTCATGCGCAGCGTCCGCGGTGACCTTGCCGATCTCGCCGATCACCGCGGCCACGTCGGAGGGCTTGACGGCGATGATGACGAACGTCGCGTTCTCCACCGCATCGGGCAGCGAGGTCGCCAGCACGCCGTAGGTGTCGGCCAGGTAGCGTGCGCGATCGGGCATCCGCTCGGCCACCACCAGGTCTTTGACCTGCCGTCCGGCCCGCAGCAAGCCCGACAGCAGGGCCTCGCCCATGCTTCCCCCACCGACGAGCGCGATTCTGGCCATGTCGCTCAGCATGGCAGACGCGCCCTCAAAGAACCCACGCGCCTAGGGCGCGGGCACCATCGCCAGCTGGCGGCTCTGCACGATGATGCGGCCTTCTCTGTCCACGACGGTGTGGTCT
>NZ_JAVKSG010000011.1:76126-78411 GCF_039583785.1 Mycobacterium sp. | reverse complement strand
CCCCACACCCCGGTCAGTTCGACGCCCGGCGGCGACCGGAGCGCCACGATAGTCAGGAATACGCCGTAGGCGATGCCGGCCCACCCGCCGGCCACCCAGGCGCCGAGCATCACCCGCGGTGCGTACGGTGTCTGCATGCCCAGCTCCGACGCCGGATCCGCCATCGATCCCATCCTGCAGAAGGTACTGGACGCGGTTCCGTTCCGATTATCCGCCGACGACGGCGTCGACGCGGCCCGCCAGGCGCTACGCGACCTGCCGCGCCGCAGCTTTTATCCCGAACTCCGAGTGCAAGACCGCGCCATCGACGGGCCGGCCGGCCCGATCAACATCCGGATCTACTGGCCGCCAACCGATGACGCCGCGCCACCGGTGGTGATGTTTTTTCACGGCGGCGGCTTTGTCGTCGGCGACCTCGACACCCACGACGGCACCGCCCGTCAGCACGCCGTCGGCGCCTCGGCCGTGGTGGTGTCGGTCGAGTACCGGCTGGCGCCCGAACACCCCTACCCCGCCGCGATCGACGACGCCTGGGCCGCAACGCAATGGGTCGCCGAGCACGGCAGTGAGCTCGGCGCCGACGCGAGTCGGCTTGCGGTGGCGGGAGATTCCGCCGGCGGCAACATCTCGGCGGTCATCGCGCAGCGTTCGCGTGATGAGGGCGGCGCGCCCATCGCGTTCCAGCTGCTCTGGTACCCGGCGACGCTGTGGGACTCGTCGCTGCCGTCGTTCAGCGAAAACCACGGCGCGCCAGTGCTGGACAGCGCGGCCGTCGCCGCGTTCAGCCGGTACTACGCGGGCGAGATCAACCTGTTCGATCCACCGGTCGGGATGGCGCCGGGCCGAGCCGCGAACCTGGCCGATCTGCCCGCCGCCTACATCGGTGTCGCCGGCCACGATCCGCTGCGCGACGACGGAAAGCGCTACGGCGAGCTGCTCGCCGCCGCCGGCGTTCCGGTCCAGGTGCACAACGCCGAGACGATGGTGCACGGCTACCTCGGCTACGCCGGAGTAGTGCCCGCGGCGACCGAGGCGATGGATCGCGGGCTGGCCGCGCTGCGCGCGGCGCTGCACGTACGGTAGGGCCATGACGGAGCCGACCATCGCCCGACCACAGATCGATCCGACGCTGAAGGTCCTGCTCGACGCCTTCCCGATGACCTTCAAGGCATCCGACGGCGTCGAAGTGGCCCGCGCGCGGCTGCGCCAACTCCAGGCACCCCCGGAGATGCTGCCGGATCTGCGTATCGAAAACCGCACCATCGCGCACGGCGACCTCACCGACATCCCGGTCCGCATCTACTGGCCGCAGTCCGAGCCCGGCAGCCTGCCGATCGTCGTCTTCTACCACGGCGGGGGCTTCGCGCTCGGCGACCTGGACACCCACGACCCGGTCGCGCGGGCGCACGCCGTTGGCGCCGACGCGATCGTGGTGTCCGTCGACTACCGGCTGGCCCCGGAGCACCCCTTCCCGGCCGGACTCAACGACTGCTGGGCCGCGCTGCAGTGGGTCGCCGAGCACGCCACCGAGCTGGGCGGCAACCCTGACCGCATTGCTGTCGCCGGCGACTCGGCCGGCGGCAACCTGGCCGCGGTGATCGCCCAGCGGGCCCGCGACGAGGGCGGACCGGCGCTGGCGTTCCAGCTGCTCTGGTACCCGAGCATCACCGCCGACCTGTCGCTGCCGTCGTTCAGCGAGAACGCCAATGCTCCGATCCTGGACCGCGACGTCATCGATGCGTTCCTGAGCTGGTATGTCCCGGGCGTCGACATCAGCGACCCCAAGGCGCTGCCAGCCGCCCTTGCCCCGTGCAACGCCGCCGATCTCTCCGGGCTGGCCCCGGCCTTCATCGGCAGCGCCGAACACGACCCGCTGCGCGACGACGCCGCCCTGTACGCGAAGCTGCTCAACGTGGCCGGTACACCCGCCGAGTTGAGCAACGAGGGCACCCTGGTACACGGCTACGTCAGCTTTGCACTGCTCATCCCGGCCGCGGCGGAGGCGACCAACCGCGGTCTGGCCGCCCTGAAAGCAGCACTGCACTAGTGAGTGGCTCTCGGCCCGACTACCACTGCCTGATCGTCGGTGCGGGGTTCTCCGGCATCGGCGCCGGGATCAAACTCGACCAGGAAGGCTTCAGCGACTACCTCATCGTCGAAGCCGGCGACGAGGTCGGCGGAACCTGGTACTGGAACACCTATCCCGGCATCGCGGTGGACATTCCGTCGGCGTCGTACCAGTTCTCGTTCGAGCAGCGACCGGACTGGTCGCGCACCTACGCGCG
>NZ_JAVKSG010000011.1:0-76026 GCF_039583785.1 Mycobacterium sp. | reverse complement strand
ATCGCGGTGGACATTCCGTCGGCGTCGTACCAGTTCTCGTTCGAGCAGCGACCGGACTGGTCGCGCACCTACGCGCGTGGCGGCGAACTGAAGGCCTACGCCGAACACTGCACCGACAAATACGGGCTCCGGCCGAAAATCCGGTTCGGCACGAAGGTGCTCTCCGCCGAGTTCGACGACGAGCGGTCGCTGTGGCGGGTCCAACTCGATCCCGGCGGCGAAGTCACCGCACGGTTCGTCTACAACGGCAGCGGCGTGCTCACCGTACCCAAGCCGCCCGACATCGACGGCGTCGACTCCTTCGGCGGCGAAGCCGTGCACACCGCCCGCTGGGATCACTCTCTCGACCTGACCGGCAAACGCGTCGCCGTGATCGGCACCGGCGCCTCGGCGGTCCAGCTGGTCCCCCAGATCGCACCGATTGTCAAAGAACTTACCGTGTTTCAGCGCACACCGATCTGGTGCTTCCCGAAGTTCGACGTGCCGCTGCCCACTCCGGCGCACCGGGCGCTACGCCTGCCTGGCGCCAAGACCCTGCAGCGGCTGATCACCCAGACCTACGTCGAGCTGACCTTCCCGCTGCCCGCTCAGTACTTCACGGTGTACCCGCTGGCCCGCTGGATGGAGTCGCTCGGCCGCGCCTATCTGCGGCGCAAGGTGCGTGACCCAGCGCTGCGCAAGCAGCTCACCCCGAGTTACGCGATCGGTTGCAAACGGCCCGGTTTCCACAACAGCTACCTGTCGACCTACAACCGCGACAACGTCCGGCTGGTCACGCAGCCGATCGACAAGATCACGCCGTCAGCGGTGGCCACCACCGATGGCACCCACCACGAGATCGATGTCTTAGTGCTGGCCACCGGTTTCCACGTCTTCGACGCCGACAGCACGCCGACCTTCGCGGTCACCGGCAGCGGCGGGCGGTCGCTGAAACAGTTCTGGGACGAGAACCGGGCGCAGGCCTACGAAGGCACGTCCATTCCCGGCTTTCCCAATTTCTTTTCCACGATGGGCCCGTACGGCTACGTCGGATCGTCGTACTTTGCGTTGATCGAGGCGCAGACCCACCACATGGTGCGCTGTATGAAGCGCGCCCGACAGCGCGGCGCCAGCCGAGTCGAGATCAGCGAGGAAGCCAATGCCCGCTACTTCGCCGAGCAGTTGAGCCGCCGGCACCGCCAGGTGTTCTGGCAGGACAGCTGCCAGGGCGCCAACAGCTACTACTTCGACAAGAACGGCGACGTGGCCCTGCGGCCCGCCCACACGTTCGAAGTCTATTGGCGCAGCAGGCGTTTCGACCTCGACGACTACCGCTTTACCGGTTAGCGCCCGACCGCCGAGCAGACACGAAATCGCATTGCGTGGCGACGGATCATGCGATTCTGCGTCTGCTCGACAAGAAAACTAGACGGCGCGCTGCAGGTCCTCGACCTTGTCCAGGCGCTCCCACGGCAGGTCGATGTCGGTGCGGCCGAAGTGACCGTAGGCGGCGGTCGGCGCGTAGATCGGGCGCAGCAGGTCCAGGTCGCGCACGATCGCGCCGGGCCGCAGGTCGAAGACCTCGGGCACGATCTTCTCGATCTTCACCGGGTCGACGGTGGCGGTGCCGAACGTCTCGATGAACAGGCCGACCGGGGCCGCCTTGCCGATCGCGTAGGCCACCTGCACCTCGACCCGCTCCGCCAGCCCGGCGGCGACGATGTTCTTGGCCACCCAGCGCATCGCGTACGCCGCCGATCGGTCCACCTTGGACGGGTCCTTGCCGGAGAAGGCGCCGCCACCGTGGCGGGCCCAGCCGCCGTAGGTGTCGACGATGATCTTGCGGCCGGTCAGGCCGGCGTCACCCATCGGTCCGCCGACGACGAACTTTCCGGTCGGGTTGACCAGAACGCGGGTCGACGACGAGTCCAGCGTCTCGTGAGCCAGGTCCTTAAGGACGGTCTCGAGGACGTGCTTACGGATGTCGGGGTCCAGCGTGTTCACCAGGTCGATGCCCTCGGCGTGCTGGGTGGAGACCACCACGGTGTCCAACCGGGTCGGGACGTTGTCCTCGTAGTCGATGGTGACCTGGGTTTTGCCGTCCGGACGCAAGTAGGGCAACGTGCCGTTCTTGCGGACCTCGGTCAGCCGCCGCGCCAGCCGGTGGGCCAGCGCGATCGGCAGCGGCATCAGTTCCGGGGTGTCGCTGATCGCGTAGCCGAACATCAGGCCCTGGTCGCCGGCGCCTTGCGAGTCCAGCGAGTCCGTGGCGCCCTCGACGCGGGTCTCGTGTGCGGTGTCCACACCCTGGGCGATATCGGGCGACTGACGGCCGATACCGATGTTGACGCCGCAGGTCCGCCCGTCGAAACCCTTGTCGGAGTGGTCGTAGCCGATCTCGAGGATGCGTTCGCGGACCGTGTTGGTGATGTCTGCGAACGCCTCTTTGGCCGTCGTGGTGACCTCGCCGATGACGTGCACCTGACCGGTGGTGACGGCCGTCTCGACGGCGACACGTGAGCGCGGGTCCACCGCCAGCAGCGCGTCGAGCACCGAGTCGCTGATCGCGTCACAGATCTTGTCTGGATGCCCCTCGGTCACCGATTCGCTGGTGAACAAACGACCCTTTTCGCTCACACTCTCTCCCCTTCAAGGCGCGTGGAAAAACGTTAGTTAGGCAAATTATATCGCCAGGCTGGTACATGTTACCGGCCGGTCCGCAGTGCCTCGGAGGCCCCGTGGCGTTCTCAGGTGGCGTCTCAGGCGCCCCGCTGCAGAAAGGTGACGATCGCGTCCACGATACGGCTGGCCATCAACGTCTTCGAGCCGGGCTGCAGCGCCGACTCGGTGCCGTCGGCGGCCAGCAGCCAGCCGTCGTTGTTGTCCACCTCGAACGCTTTGCCGTCGCCAACGGCGTTGACCACCAGCAGGTCACATCCCTTGCGCCGCAACTTGGCCCGCGCGTGAAACAGCACGTCGCCTTCTGTGTCGCCGGTCTCGGCGGCGAAGCCGACGATGGCCCGCATGTCGGGCAGCTGACCGGCGGTGCGGGCCTGCACGGCCGCGGCCAGCACATCGTCGTTGCGGATCAGGTCGATCGTCGGCGCAGAGTCTTCTGCGGTGCTCTTTTTGATCTTCGAAGTTGCGACGTGCACGGGCCGGAAGTCGGCGACCGCCGCCGCCATGGCCAGCACGTGCACGTCGGGAGCATGTTTGGACACCGCGTCGCGGAGCTGTTGGGCCGAGCTGACGTGCACCACCTCGACGCCGGCCGGGTCGATCAGCCCGGCGGTGTGTCCGGCGATCAGGGTCACCTCGGCGCCCCGCTGGGCAGCCACCCGCGCCAGCGCGTAGCCCTGCTTGCCGGAACTGCGGTTGCCGATGAAGCGGACCGGGTCGATCGGCTCACGGGTGCCACCGGCGGTCACGAGAAGTTTGACGCCGGCCAGGTCGTAGGGCATCGCGTCGTGCCGTTCCAGCAACAGCTGGGCGAAGGTGACGATCTCCTCGGCCTCGGGCAGCCGACCTGCGCCGCTGTCTTCGCCGGTCAATCGACCGGAGGCCGGTTCGAGCACCACGACGCCCCGGCTTCGCAGCGTCGCGACGTTCTCGACGGTGGCGGGGTGCTGCCACATCTCGGTGTGCATGGCCGGGGCGAACAGCACCGGACATCGCGCGGTGAGCAGCGTGGCGGTCAGCAGATCGTCGGCGCGGCCATGACTGGCCCGGGCCAACAGGTCGGCGGTGGCGGGCGCGACGACGACCAGGTCGGCGTTCTGGCCGATGGCGACGTGCGGCACCTGCGGCACGTTGTCGAATACCCCGGTCTGCACAGGCTCGCCCGATAAGGCTTCGAAGGTGGCGGCCCCGACGAACCTCAGCGCGGATTCGGTGGGGATGACGCGGACCCGATGGCCGGCCTCGGTGAGCTGACGCACGACAGTGGCGGCCTTGTAGGCGGCGATGCCCCCGGCGACGCCCACGACGATCCGCTTGCGGTCCGTCCGCTTCTCACCCGAGAGGCTCATTCGCAGAGCCCGCTACTCGCCTTCGGTGTGCTCGAGCAGGTCGCCGTGGATCTCGCGCATCGCGATCGACAGCGGCTTCTCCTGCAGGCCCGGCTCGACCAGTGGCCCGACGTACTCGAGGATGCCCTCGCCGAGCTGGTTGTAGTAGTCGTTGATCTGGCGGGCCCGCTTGGCCGCGTAGATCACCAACGCGTACTTGCTGGACACCCGCGCGAGCAGCTCGTCGATGGGCGGGTTGGTGATACCCAGCGGGGTGTCGTAGGCGCCGATGCCAGCCGAGGACGCTTCGAACTGATCGGGGACGGCGGTTAACGAGGCGTCGGTCTGCGAACTACTCACGTAAATTTTCTCCTGGCGGACTTGGATGATCTGCGACTACATCGTGAATTGAATCTGGTTGGACGGTCACGCCGTCTCAGGCGAAGTTCCGACCAGCAATGATACCAATTCTGAGCACGCTGTTTCCAATTGACCATTCACCACGACCGCGTCGAAGTCGTCTTGGGCCGCCAATTCGACGCGTGCGGTGGCGAGCCGACGCTCGATCACCTCGGGCGTCTCGGTCCCCCGACCGACCAGCCGGGCCTCCAACGCCGCCCAGCTGGGTGGGGCCAGGAACACGGTGACCACTTCGGGCATCGCCTGCTTGACCGCACGGGCTCCGGCCAGGTCGACCTCGATGAGGACGGGGTGTCCGGCGCTGACGGCGTCGCGCACCGGCCCGGCGAGGGTGCCCGATCGGTGCAGGCCACCGTGAATTTCCGCCCATTCCAACAGCGAACCGTCATCGATCAGCTGCGCAAAGCGGTCGGCCGACACGAAGTGGTAGTCGACCCCGTCCACCTCACCGGGCCTTGGCGCCCTGGTGGTGACGGAGACGCTGAAATGTAGATCTGGAATCCGCTCCCGCAGGCAGCGGACCACTGTTGACTTACCCACCGCGGACGGACCGGACAGCACGATCACGCGTGCCGTGCCGTCCGGTCCCCCGTCGGTACTCAACGACTCTCCCTCAGGCCCTGCGGCCTGCATCGTCGCCGGGCTCAGGCAGTGAAGTCGAACTTTTCCAGCAGGGCTTTGCGCTGACGGTCGCCGAGCCCGCGCAGCCGGCGCGTCGGGGCGATCTCCAGCTCGGTCATGATTTCCTGCGCCTTGACCTTGCCCACCTTCGGCAACGCCTCCAGCAACGCGGAAACCTTCATCTTGCCCAAGACCTCGTCGGTCTCGGCATCCTTGAGCACCTGCTGGAGATTGGTGCCGCCACGCTTCAGCCGGTCTTTGAGCTCGGCTCGCGCTCGGCGTGCGGCGGCAGCCTTCTGCAACGCTGCCGCGCGCTGCTCGTCGGTCAACTGGGGAAGGGCCACGATTCCTCCGTCTGAATAAGCAACAGATATCGATCTTTGTTTGTCTCGGCTGGGTACTCCAGCCAGCGGTGACGACCGTACCCACGCCGTCAGACGAAACCTAACCCGCCCCCCGGGTTGAAGCTACAAAGCCGCAGCTTATGGGGTCGGAATGGGCCCGGCCGGGATGACTGGAAACACGAGCCGTCAACCGCGGAATCTCCGCCCGTGAGCGCTCGTTTTCGCCACCACAAAATTGCCTTCACCAGGACTTTTACCGTCGGCGGCAGCCCCCGGCCGGACGCCGGAAAACGCTTCATCCGGGCGCCTTGGCACTGGTCAAAAAGGCGAATCTGGCCCGGTTAGGAATATCGCGGCGGGTCGCGCGTGTCGCCGCGAACCGTCCACCGGGCCGAAAAGTGGACGACACCGTGTCGCAGATCGGCTCAGCGGGCTCAGCGGGCCAGGTAAGCGACCGCCTCGCGCATCCGCTCCCCTGCCGCACGCACCGCTGCCACGTCCGGTCCGGCCCGCAGTACGTCGCGCGACACCGCGGGCAGCAATTGCCCGGAAACGGCCCCACCCAGGCCACCCAGCGCCTCAGGCCGCCCACCCTGGAAACCGACGCCGGGTACCAGCACCGGTCCGCCGAGCCCGCTGACGTCGGGCACGTCGGTCACCGTCGCGCCGACGACGACGCCGACGGTGCCCGGGTTCATCGCGCGGTTGGCCGCGCCGGCCGCATCGACGATCAGCTGGGCCACCGGACGGCCCTGGACCTGGGCGCGCTGCACGCTCGCGCCCTCCGGGTTGGACGTCGCGGCCAGCACGAACACCCCGCGACCGTGGGCCGTGGCGCTGTCCAGCAGCGGCTGCAGCGAGCCGAAACCAAGGTAGGGCGACGCGGTGACGGCGTCCGCGGCCAGCGGCGAGTCACCGGTCCAGGCCGCCGCGTAAGCCGCCATCGTCGATCCGATGTCGCCGCGCTTGGCGTCGGCCAGCACCAGCACCCCGGCGTCGCGCAGGGCGGCCATGGTGCGCTCCAGCACGGCATAGCCGGCCGCACCGCAGGCCTCGAAGAACGCGACCTGAGGTTTGACGACGGCGAAGTCGGCGTAGGCCGCGACGCAGATGTCGCAGAACGCCGCCAGGCCGTCGGGGCTGACCGGCAGACCCCACGCCTGCAACAGCTCAGGATGCGGGTCGATGCCCAGACACAGCGGCCCGCGACGGGCTATCGCGTCGGCCAGCCGGGCGCCGAACCCCGGCATGCCTACCGGCCGCCGTTGTGCAGCGAGCTGTGCAACTCCTGCAGCGAGCGCACACCGATGTCGCCGCGGATGCCGGCTTCGATGCCCTGCACCGCCGCTGACACGCCCTGCACCGTCGTGACGCACGGGATGTTGGCTCCGACTGCGGCCGAGCGGATTTCGTAGCCGTCGATGCGTGGGCCCGAGTTTCCGTACGGCGTGTTGAACACCATGTCGACCTCGCCGGCGCGGATGGCGTCGACGGCCGACATCTTCGGCCGGCCAGGCTGGGCCTCTTGGAAGTGCTTGCGCACCTCGTCGCACGGGATTCCGTTGCGGCGCAGCATCTCCGCGGTGCCCTCGGTAGCCAGCACCCGGAAGCCCAAGTCGGCCAGCCGCTTGACCGGGAAGATCAGCGATCGCTTGTCGCGGTTGGCCACTGACACGAAGACGGTGCCCGCAACCGGCAGCGACCCGTAGGCCGCGGTCTGGCTTTTGGCGAACGCGCTGCCGAAGTCGCGGTCGATGCCCATCACCTCGCCGGTCGATTTCATTTCCGGCCCCAACAGCGAGTCGACGCCCGAGCCGTCGGCGCGGCGGAATCGGTGAAACGGCAGCACCGCCTCCTTGACAGCGATCGGGGCGTCGGGCGCCGCGTTGCCGCCGTCGCCGACGGGTGCCAGCAGGCCTTCCTCACGTAGTTGGGAGATCTTGGCGCCCAGCATGATTCGTGCGCAGGCCTTGGCCAGCGGGATCGCGGTGGCCTTGGAGACGAACGGCACCGTTCGGCTGGCCCGCGGGTTGGCCTCCAGCACGTAGAGCACGTCGTCTTTCAGCGCGTACTGCACGTTGAGCAGGCCCACCACGCCGATGCCGTGCGCGATGGCCTCGGTCGCTGTGCGGACCTTCTCGATGTCGCTGCGGCCCAGGGTGACCGGGGGCAGCGCGCACGCCGAGTCGCCGGAGTGGATGCCGGCTTCTTCGATGTGTTCCATGATGCCGCCGATGTAGACCTCGTCGCCGTCGCATAGCGCGTCGACGTCGATCTCGATGGCGTCTTCGAGGAAGCGGTCCACCAGCACCGGATGTTCGGGCGAGAGTTCGGTGGCGCGGGCGATGTAGCCCTCCAGCGTTTCGTCGTCGTAGACGATCTCCATGCCGCGCCCGCCGAGCACGTAGGACGGCCGGACCAGTACCGGATAGCCGATGTCGGCGGCGATCCGCCGGGCCTGCGCGAACGTGGTCGCCATGCCGTACCGCGGCGCGGGCAGTCCCGCGGCGGCCAGCAGGTCGCCGAACGCGCCGCGGTCCTCGGCCAGGTCGATGGCCTCCGGCGGGGTGCCGACGATCGGGACACCTTCGTCGGCGAGCCGCTGCGCCAGCCCCAGCGGGGTCTGGCCGCCGAGCTGGACGATGACTCCGACGACGCCGGGCCCACCCTCGCCGGAGAGTTGCTCGGCGTGGAACACCTCCAGCACGTCCTCGAACGTCAACGGCTCGAAGTAGAGCCGGTCGGCGGTGTCGTAGTCGGTAGACACCGTCTCCGGGTTGCAGTTGACCATCACGGTCTCGAAACCGGCCTGCGACAGGGTAGTTGCGGCGTGCACGCAGCTGTAGTCGAATTCGATGCCCTGGCCGATCCGATTCGGTCCCGAGCCCAGGATCAGCACCTTGGGCTTCTCGGTCTGCGGGGCCACTTCGCTTTCGGCGGCGGGGTCGAGTTCGTAGCTGCTGTAGTGGTACGGCGTCTTGGCCTCGAACTCCGCAGCGCAGGTGTCCACCGTCTTGTACACCGGATGGATGCCGAGCCGCCGCCGCAACGAGCGCACCCCAACTTCACCAGCCAATTCCGGTCGCAGCGCGGCGATTTGGCGGTCCGACAAGCCGCTGTGTTTGCACCGGCGCAGCAGGTCGCCGTCAAGGAAAGGTGCGCCGGCGACCTCTTCGCGCAACCGCAGCAGCTCGGCGATCTGCGCGACGAACCACGGGTCTATCCCGGAGGCTTCGGCCACCCGGTCCACCGGTGCCCCCAACCGCAGCGCCAGCTCGACGTCGTAAAGCCGACCCTCGGTGGGCGTCCGCAGCCGCTCCAGCGCATCCTCAGCCGTGCCCGCGGTGTCAGGTCCGGTCCAAAAGCCGGTGCGCGTGGTTTCCAGCGACCGCATCACCTTGCCGAGCGCCTCGATGAAGTTGCGGCCCAACGACATCGCCTCGCCGACGGATTTCATCGTGGTGGTCAGCGTCGCGTCGGCGCCGGGGAATTTCTCGAACGCGAAGCGCGGCGCTTTGACCACTACGTAGTCCAGCGTGGGCTCGAAGCAGGCCGGGGTTTGCCTGGTGATGTCGTTGAGGATCTCGTCGAGGGTGTAGCCGATGGCCAGCTTGGCGGCGATCTTGGCGATCGGGAAGCCGGTGGCCTTGGAGGCCAACGCACTCGACCGCGACACCCGGGGGTTCATCTCGATGACGACCAGCCGGCCGTCGCGCGGGTCGACCGCGAACTGGATGTTGCAGCCGCCGGTGTCGACCCCGACCTCGCGCAGGATGGCGATGCCCAGATCCCGCATCCGCTGGTATTCCCGGTCGGTCAGCGTCATCGCCGGTGCCACCGTCACCGAGTCGCCGGTGTGCACACCCATCGGGTCGACGTTTTCGATCGAGCACACCACCACGACGTTGTCCTTACCGTCGCGCATCAGCTCGAGCTCGAATTCCTTCCAGCCGTAGATCGATTCCTCGATCAGCACGTTGGCGCTCGGGGAGGCGGCCAGCCCGGCGCCGGCCATCCGGTCGACCTGTTCGGCGGTGTACGCCAGGCCGGAGCCCAGCCCGCCCATGGTGAACGACGGCCGGACCACCACCGGCAGGCCCAGCTCGCCGACGGTCTCGCGAACTTCGTCAAGAGTGAAACAGACGCGGCTACGGGCTGATTCACCGCCGACCTTGGCGACGATGTCTTTGAACATCTGCCGGTCCTCGCCGCGCTGAATCGCGTCGAAGTCGGCGCCGATCAGTTCGACGCCGTGGCGCTCCAGCGCACCGTTTTCGTACAGCGCGACCGCGGTGTTCAGCGCAGTCTGCCCGCCCAGGGTGGCCAGCAGCGCGTCGATCTTGTTGCCGCGCTCGGCCTGCTGGACGATGACCTTTTCCACGAAAGCCGCGGTGATGGGCTCGACGTAAGTGTGGTCGGCGTATTCCGGGTCGGTCATGATCGTCGCCGGGTTGGAGTTGACCAGGCTCACCTGCAGGCCTTCGGCGCGCAGCACCCGGCAGGCCTGGGTGCCGGAGTAGTCGAATTCGCACGCCTGCCCGATGACGATCGGCCCGGAACCGATCACCAGGACATGCTTGAGATCAGTCCGCCGTGGCATTACCCGTTCTCCCTCTCGTTACGGCGCGAGCGTGCACAGATGTACGCCACTCGCGGCGTGTCAATGCGCAAACACGTACGCTCGGCATCATTGGCGATCTGCCATCAGGTCGACGAATTGGTCGAACAAGTACTCCGCATCGTGCGGTCCGGCGGCGGCCTCCGGGTGGTACTGCACCGAAAATGCCCGTCCGTCGACCAGTTTCACACCCTCGACGACACCATCGTTGGCGCAGGTGTGGCTGACCACCGCCGCACCGAACGGGGTGTCGAACCGCTGACCCGCTTCACCTTCGAGCGCGAACCCGTGGTTCTGGGCGGTGACGGCGACCCGTCCGGTGGCGTGGTCCAGCACCGGGATGTTGATACCGCGGTGACCGAAAACCATCTTGTAGGTCGACAGACCGAGCGCGCGGCCCAGGATCTGGTTGCCGAAACAGATGCCGAACAACGGGATTCCCGCGCCCAGCACCTTGCGGGTCACCGCGACGATGTGGTCGGCGGTGGCCGGGTCGCCCGGGCCGTTGGACAGGAACACCCCGTCGGGTTTGAGCTCGGCGATCTGCTCGAAGGTCGCCGACGAGGGCAGCACGCGGGTACGCACTCCGCGCCGGGCGAAGTTGCGCGGGGTGTTGGTTTTGATGCCGAGGTCGACCGCGGCAACGGTGAACCGTTGCGGCCCTTCGGGTTCCACCACGTAGGCGTCCGGCGTGCTGACCTGGCCGGCCAGGTCGGCGCCGAGCATCGGCTGCTGGCCGCGGACCCGGTCGACCAGTTCCTCGGGTGCGGCGAGCGAGTCGCCGGAGAACACGCCCGCCTTCATCGAGCCGCGGCTGCGCAGATGACGAACCACCGCGCGGGTGTCGATGCCGGCGATCCCGACGATCTGCTGGCGGACCAGCTCGTCTTCCAGTGTCCCGGTAGCGCGCCAATTCGACACCCGCGGCGAGGGGTCGCGTACCGCGTAGCCGGCGACCCAGATCCGCTCGGCCCGGCTTTCGCCGTCCTCGTCGTTCCAGCCGGTGTTGCCGATCTGCGGCGCGGTCGCCACCACGATCTGCCGGTGATAACTGGGGTCGGTCAACGTCTCCTGATATCCGGACATGCCGGTGGAAAAGACTGCCTCGCCCAGTGTCTGGCCGATCGCGCCGAACGCGGTCCCGGTGAACGTCCGGCCGTCGTCGAGAACCAGCATCGCCTTCACAGCGCGACTCCTTCCGGCCAACTCTGTAGCCACCCCTTGTATTCGTCGCGATTGTTCGCCCGAAATCCGGTGTCGATCTTGACCCCCGACGGCAGTCGCCACCGGATCGCCAGAATTCCGTCGCGGGCGGCGACTTTTCCGGCGATCACGTGCTCGGTCCGGATGCCGGAGATCGACTCCGTCGGGATCCAGATCGGCTGCGCCCCGGTGCGCTGCACCAAGATCCCTTCGTGGTGGCGACTCAACACCGCCTTGCTGCGGTAGCCGAGGTCGCCGACGGTGATCCGCTGGCTCCAGGCCGGGGCCATGGTGCAGCCGACGTAAATGCCGGCGGTGGTGATCGTCGCGGGGCCGACCTGCCTCGGGATCTCGGGCAGGGTGCCGATCAACTCGGCTTGGCGCTCGGCGCGTCTGCGCCAACCGCGCAGCATCAGCTGGATGATAAACGCGATCAGCAGAGCCACCACGCCGGCCATGACCAGCGACGCGACCAGAGTTCCCGAATTCACGCCGGGCTCTTTCCGTCGCGCGCGGTGATCTTGCCGCGCAACAGAGTTGCCGTCACGGTTGCGGGCAGCGTCATCGTCTCGTAGGGGGTGTTGGCCGACCTGCTGGCGAACTCAGCGCCGACGACCGTCCAGGTGGCGTCCGGGTCGACGACGGTCAGGTTGGCCGGTTCCCCGATCTCCAGCGGACGGCCCTGGTCCGGCAGCCCGGCGATGCGGGCCGGGTTTTCGCTCATCACCCGTGCGATGTCACGCCACGTCAGCAACCCGGGAACGACCATCGCCTGCACGACTGCCGACAACGCGGTCTGCAGACCGAGCATCCCGGGCAGCGCGGCGGCGAACTCGACGCACTTTTCGTGCTCGGCATGCGGCGCGTGATCGGTGGCCACACAGTCGATCACGCCGTCGACCAGTGCCTGCCGCAGCGCGACCGCGTCGGAGGCCTCGCGCAAAGGCGGGTTGACGCGGTTGACGCCGTCGTAGCTGACCAGCCGACTGTCGTCGAGCAGCAGGTGGTGCGGGGTCACCTCGGCAGTAATCGAAATACCCTGCGCCTTAGCCCATTTGACAATCTCGACGGTGCCCGCGGTGGAGGCGTGGCAGATGTGCACCCGAGCGCCGGCGTCACGGGCCAACAGGGCGTCGCGGGCCACGATCGACTCCTCGGCGGCCCGCGGCCAACCGGATAGGCCCAGTCTGGCTGCGTTGGGCCCCTCGTGCGCGACCGCGCCGACGGTCAGCCGCGGCTCCTCGGCGTGCTGGGCGATCAGCACACCCAGGCCGGTGGCGTATTCCAGTGCACGGCGCATGATCAGCGGGTCGTCGACGCATTTGCCGTCGTCGGAGAACATCCGCACCTGCGCGGCTCCGGCGGCCATCATGCCCATCTCGGTGAGGTCTTTTCCGGCCAGCCCGACCGTGACCGCGCCGACCGGATGGACGTCGACCAGGCCGACCTGCTGCCCGCGATGCCAGACGTGGTCGGTGACCACCGGGCTGTCGGCCACCGGGTTGGTGTTGGCCATCGCGAACACCGCGGTGAAGCCGCCGAGGGCGGCTGCGGCCGAACCGGTTTCGATGTTCTCGGCGTATTCGCGGCCGGGCTCGCGCAGATGGGTGTGCAGGTCCACGAACCCGGGCAGCAGCACCTGGCCGGCGGCGTCGATGACATCTGCATCGTGGGGGACCTCGAGCCCGGAACCGATGTCGGCGATCTGCCCATCGTCGACCAGGACGTCGACCGGATCCCCCTGGCCGTAGCGCCGCACCCCACGTAGCACCACACTCACGCCATCACCCCCTTGCCGGCGAGCCCCGCCACACCCGCCTCGGTGCCCACCAGCAGATGGAACAGCACCGCCATCCGGACGTGAACGCCATTGGACACCTGTTGCAGCACAGCCGATCGCGACGAGTCGGCGACCGACGACGATATTTCCATGCCGCGCAGCATCGGCCCGGGATGTAGCACGATCGCGTGCCCGGGCAGCATCGCCTGACGTCGGTCGGACAGCCCGTAGCGCACCGAATACTCACGCGTCGAAGGAAAGAAGCAGGCGTTCATCCGCTCGGCCTGCACCCGCAACATCAACACCGCGTCGGCGGCCGGCAGTTCGGCATCGAGGTCGTGGGACACCGTCACCGGCCAGTCGGTGACCCCGACCGGTAACAGCGTCGGCGGCGCCACCAACACCACCTCGGCCCCGAGGGTGTGCAGCAGCACGACGTTGGAGCGCGCGACCCGGCTGTGCAGGATGTCCCCGACGATGACGACCCGGCGCCCGTCGTAGCCGCCGAGCCGCTGCCGGATGGTCAGCGCGTCCAGCAGTGCCTGGGTGGGGTGCTCGTGGGTGCCGTCGCCGGCGTTGATCACCGCCGGTCCACCCTCAGCGGTCGACGTCCAGTCCGCAAGCCGTTGTGCCGCACCCGAAGCCGGATGCCGAATGATCAGCGCGTCGGCGCCGGCGGCGCGCAGGGTCAGCGCGGTGTCGCGCAGCGATTCGCCTTTACCCACCGACGATCCGGCGGCGCTGACGTTGATCACGTCGGCGCTCATCCACTTGCCGGCGACCTCGAACGACACCCGGGTGCGGGTGGAGTTCTCGTAGAACATCGTGATGATCGTGCGGCCCCGCAGCGTCGGCAGCTTGCGCACCTCGCGGCCGACCAGCGCTTGGGCGAAGCGGTCGGCGTCGTCGAGAATCGCGGTGGCCTCGTCGCGGGACAGATCGCCGGCCGCCAGCAGATGCCTCGGGCTCATCGGGAGATCACCACCCCGTCGTGACCATCGTGCTCGCGAAGCTGCACGTGCACGTTCTCGGTCCGCGACGTCGGCACGTTCTTACCGACGTAGTCGGCGCGGATCGGTAATTCGCGGTGGCCGCGGTCGACCAGCACCGCCAACTGGACCACGCGCGGGCGGCCGACGTCGCGGAGTGCGTCCAGCGCGGAGCGCACCGAGCGACCGGAATACAGCACGTCGTCGACCAGGATCACCAGTGCGTCGTCGATACCGCCGGCCGGTATCGACGTGTTCTCCAGCGGCCGTGGCGGCTTGGTCATCAGGTCGTCGCGGTAGAGCGTGATATCCAAGGCACCGTGCGCGACCTCGGCACCGGAGAACTCGGCGATGTTGACCGCGAGGCGGTCGGCCAACGTCACACCGCGGGTGGGGATTCCCAACAGCACCACCCGAGGTGCATCGGCACCGTCGAGGGCGGTCTTTTCGATGATCTGATGCGCAATGCGCGAAATTGTGCGACCCACGTCGGCCGCCGACATCAGTTCCCTCGATCCGCCGCGCGAAGCAGCGTCACCCGAGGCGCCCATGTGAGATCTTGACCTCCTTCTCCGCCTCTCTGGACGGATCGTTAAAGGATGTCGACTGCCGGGCAGCGTAGCATTCGCGGCTCACCCTGGCGAAAACGACAGGCGTTCCCAGCGGAGGAGCTTGGGTGCCCGAACGCAGGCCCTGGCACTGGACCGGTGCGCTCACAGTATTCGTCGTCTATCTGCTCGGGGCGGTGGCCGTCACCATCCGGGCCTGGCGCGGCCCGACATCGGGCTGGGCCGGTAGCTGTTGCGACCAGGAGCAGGCGATCTGGTACCTGGGCTGGACGCCACACGCCCTGGCACACGGCCTCGATCCGTTCTTCACGACCCAGCTCAACGCGCCCTCCGGCGTCAATCTGATGTGGAATCCGTCGATGCCCTTGCTGGGAATCCTCGGCTGGCTCCCGGCGAAAATCGGTGGACCGCTGCTCGCCTTCAACGTCCTTGTGGTGCTGGGCATATCGCTGAGCGGATTCACCGCGTGGCTGGCCATACGCCGCTGGACCGGCGACGGACCGGGCCCGGTCGTCGGTGGTGCGGTGTACGCCTTCTCGCCCTACGTCGTCTCGCATGCGGCCCTACATCTGAACCTGGCCACGGTCTGGGTCCCGCCACTGCTGCTGCTGGTGATCGACGACCTGCTGGCGACGTGCCGTCGACCGCCGTGGCAATCGGGTCTCGCCCTCGGAGTCCTCGGCGTTGCTCAACTGCTGATCAGCGAGGAACTGCTGGCTACCAGCGTCATCGCGACCGGTGTCGTGGTCAGCGTCACGGCGTTGGCACACCACAAAAAGGTCCGCGCCCGGCTGCTACCCGCGCTTGCCGTCGCCACCCCGACCTTCCTGCTGCTCGCGGCCTGGCCGTTGGCCGTGCAGTTCTTCGGGCCGCAACGCGTCAACGCCCAGGTGCAGGATCCGACGACTTTCTCCACCGACCTACTGAACCTCGTCGTCCCGACGCCCTACCAGCTGATCGCGCCCGGAGCGGCGACGCGGTTGTCACACGAGTTCAGCGGTTTCTATCACGAGGCGACGGCGTATCTGGGGGTGCCGCTGGTCATCCTGCTCGTTGTTGCGACCATCCGGCTGTGGAACGATGTGCGGATCCGGGTCGCCGTCAGCACGGGCGCGGTGATCCTCGTCCTGTCGCTCGGACCGTGGCTGCACATCGGCAACGAGGCACTGCGCATCCCGCTGCCGTGGCTGGCACTGGCGAAGCTGCCGCTGCTGAAGCATGTTCTGCCAGGCCGTTTCACGGTTTTCGTGTGGCTGGCGGTGGCGGTTACGGTGGCGGTCGTTGTCGCGCGATCGACCCGACTTCCCCCGCGACCGGCCGCGAGATGGTTGTCGGCTGTGGGCATGTCCTTGGTACTGCTGCTTCCCGCGCCGCTGCCCCGAGCGCCGTTCACGACGCCGGCGTTCTTCCACAACTGGTCGAGCCAGCACATCGGATCCGACGAAACAGTGCTGGTTTCTCCGTATTTCGTCAACGGTAGCGAGGCCGCTCCGATGGTGTGGGCCGCCGAGTCCGGCTACCGCCTGCGGATGCCAGAGGCCTACGCATATCTGCCTCAGCCGAACGGCGGAACCTATTCCGGGCCAACGCAATCGCAGCTCACCTACACAATGTTCATGATCCAACAGCGCGGCTCCTGGTTGGTGGCGCGGGGCGATATTCGCGCGCAGATTGCCGCCGACCTCAGGGCCGCCGACGTGCGCCATGTGATCGTCGGGCCGGCACAGCACTGGCAGCCGATGATCGCGTTCTTCACCGACCTCTTCGGCCGACCCCCGGAGTTGGTCGAGGGTGTCGCGCTCTGGCGGGACATCACAGTCCGATGAATCTCGGCGACACCCGCCCACTAACCTGAATCGAGTGAACCTCGAGGGCAATCAGGCCTCCATCCGCGAAGCCTGCGACGCCGGCTTGCTCGCCGGCGCGGTGACACTGGTCTGGCAGCACGGAAAGGTGCTGCAGGTCAACGAGATCGGTTACCGCGACGTCGATGCCCGATTGCCCATGCAGCGCGACACACTGTTCCGTATCGCCTCGATGACCAAGCCGGTCACCGTGGCCGCCGCGATGAGCCTGGTCGACGAGGGCAAGCTCACGCTGGGCGACCCGATCGTGCGCTGGTTGCCCGAATTCGCCGATGTGCGGGTGCTCGACGACCCGACCGGACCGTTGGATCGCACCCAACCGGCCGGACGCGCAATTCTGGTCCAGGATCTGTTCACCCACACCAGCGGCCTGGGTTACGGATTTTCGGTCGGCGGTCCGATCTCGCGGTCCTACGTCCGCCTGCCGTTCGGGAGCGGCCCCGATGCGTGGCTGGCCGCGCTCGCCGAATTGCCGCTGGTCCATCAACCCGGCGAGCGACTGACCTACGGCCATTCCACCGACGTGGTCGGCGTGCTGGTCTCCCGCGTCGAGGGCAAGCCGTTCCACCAGGTGCTCGACGAGCGAATCCTGCGGCCGCTGGGCATGATTGACACCGGCTTCCACGTCACCCTCGAGGGTCGCCGACGTGCAGCGACCATGTACCGGCTCGACGAGCAGGATCAACTTCGGCACGACGTGATGGGTCCGCCGCCCGTCACGCCACCTGCGTTCAGCAACGCCGGCGGCGGATTGTGGTCGACCGCGGACGACTACTTGCGATTCATCGAAATGCTCTTGCGCGAAGGAACTTTGGACGGCGTTCGGGTGCTCTCGCCGGAGTCGGCGCGGTTGATGCGCACCGACCGACTGACCGACGAACAGAAGCGACACAACTTCCTCGGCTCGCCGTTCTGGATCGGGCGCGGGTTCGGGCTCAACCTGTCGGTGGTCACCGACCCGGCGAAGTCGACACCCCTGTTCGGGCCGGGAGGCCTCGGCACGTTCAGTTGGCCGGGCGCATATGGAACGTGGTGGCAGGCCGATCCGGCCGCGGACCTCATTCTGCTCTACCTGATCCAGAACATGCCGGCGTTGTCGGCCGATGCCGCCGCGATCGCCGGCAATACCTCGCGAGCGAAAATCCAAGCGGTACAGCCGAAATTCGTGCACCGCACTTATCGGGCACTGAATCTGTAATGGCTCATTTCACGTTCAGTGCGGGATCGCCGCCTCGGCCGCCTGCGCGGCCTGCCCATTGGTCCTCGCACGTGCAATGGCGTCCCGCGCCGCGTTGATCCGTTTGAGCGCGTCCTCGGTGAACACCGACAACCCCAGGTCCGGGTTGTAGCCGTGGATCTCCTTGATGTCGAGTTGGGCGAGGAAATACAGGATCTGCTTGGAAACCAGCTGTCCCGGCACCAGCACCGGGAAGCCCGGCGGATAAGGAACCACGAATCCGGTTGACACCAAAGACTTTCCGTCGGCGAGCCGCCGGCCCGCATCCCCGATCATGACGTGTTCGCGGTCGGCGTCCTCGTAGCCCGCGTAGAACGCCGACCGCATGTCACCGAATGAGCTGGCCTCGTCGGGCTTGAAGGTGCCGTCGAATTCACTGAAGTCCGGCAGCGCCGGCAGATCCTCGGTGATCTCCTCGACCCGGCGCCGGTGCAGGGCGCGGTAGTCGCGGCTGGCCGCGGCTTCGGTGCGGTCGAAGTCGGTGGCGACCCGGCGCAGCACGTCGAGCAGATAGTGCACGCTCGACCAGGTCACCCCGATGGTGAAAATCAGCAGCACGCTGTTGATCGACGTCTTGTTGATCTGGATGCCGAACCGCTCCATCAGGACTTTCTCGCGGAAGTCGTAGCCGTTCATGCCAGTCTTGCCGATGAACAGGGTCACCCGCGTCGGGTCGAGCACGAACTGGTCGGACCGCCACGCCTCGTTCCAATCCGCCAGCGCACCCTGGCGCACCTGCCGGTAGGAGTTGACCGCCGACAGCCGGAATTCGTCGGGCACCAGATCGGATTCGTCGAGGATGCGGAACCACTTGCTGATCAACCGGTCTTTGCGGACGCGGTGCCGGAAGACCAACGCCATGTCGTAGACGTGGCGCACCATCTGGAAGCCCTCGATGTCGACCTGACGCCGGGCCAAATCCAGCGAGGCCAGCAGTTGCTGGTTGGGTGACGTCGAGGTGTGGGTCAGAAACGCCTCACCGAACGCGTCGCGGGACTGCGAATTGAAATCCTGGTCACGGATGTGGATCATCGACGCCTGCCGCAGCGCCGACAGCGACTTGTGCGTCGAGTGCGTGGCGTAGACTCGCACCCGCGCCGTGCTGGGGTCGGGAAGCAACCGGTGCTCACCCCACTGGCTGCGCGGCACGTCTTTCATCGACTCCCGCCACTGCAGGTACTCCTGGGCATAGTCCGGCGACGACAGCATCGATTCGAGCCGTTCGGCGGCCACCATCGCGGTGCGTTGGCGGGCCCACGGCACCGCGGTGGCGAACGCATACCACGCCTCGTCCCACAGGAAGCAGATGTCCGGCTTGATCGCCAGCACCTCTTCCATCACCCGCCGCGGGTTGTAGACGACGCCGTCGAAGGTGCAGTTGGTCAGCAGCAGCATGCGCACTTTGCTCAACTGCCCGGCGGCCTCGAGGTCGAGCAGCGCCTTCTTGATGGTCTGCAACGACACCGCGCCGTAGATCGCGAAGGGTTGCAGCTCGTAGGCATCCAGGTACAGCGGATAGGCGCCGGCCAGCACCAAGCCGTAGTGGTGCGACTTGTGGCAGTTGCGGTCGATCAGCACGATGTCGCCCGGCCGGGTCAGCGACTGTACGACGATCTTGTTCGCGGTCGAGGTTCCGTTGGTGACGAAATAGCTGTGGTCGGAGTTCCAGGTGTGCGCGGCCTTGTCCATCGCTTTTTTGATGTTGCCGTGCGGGTCCAGCAGCGAGTCCAGTCCGCCCGAGGTGGTCGAGGTTTCGGCCATGAAGATGTTGCGGCCGTAGAACTCCCCCATGTCGCGCAGCGTTTTGGAGTTGAAGATGCTGGCGCCGCGCGCGACCGGAAGCGCGTGGAATTGGCCGGCCGGCCGGGCCGCGTAGGCCCGTAACGCATCGAAAAATGGTGTGGCGTAACGGTTTCTGATACCGGCCAGCACCGTGCTGTGTAGATCGGTGACGTCGTTGAGCCGATAGAAGGTGCGGTCGTAGACGTCGGGCTGGTCCTCGGCCTCGGCCTCGGCGGCGATCGACTCGTCGGTGAGCAGATAGAGGTCGATGTGCGGCCGAAGCTCGCGGATCCACTCGCCGCACTCCACCCAGTCATGGGTGCGATCGGTCGCCACCACCTCGTCGTTCGCGCCGAGCAGTGTGGTCATCAGCGGCACCCGGTCGCGGGAGCGCAGCGGGATGTCGTGCCGGATGATCGCGGCCTGGATCTCCCCGTTCAACGCGACCGCGGTGATGGCGTCCTCGACGCTGGAGACCACCAGCAATTCGAACTGCACGTCGTCGCTGACGTCGCGGATCGCGCGCAGGCTCTCCGCCAGCCCTTCCGGCGCGTTGGCCGGCGCGTCGTCGGCGAGCAGCACGGTGTAGAACTGCTGCTCCTTGGCGCGCGCCACCAACTCCTGGTCGGCCAGGGGTGAGGACGTGTCGAACAGCGCCGCACGGTCTCCATATTCGGAGAGCAACCGGACGGCCAGCGACACCTGTTCGGCCAGACTGACCGTCGCGAGGTGGTCGAGATGGCCGCGGTAGTTCGCCAAATTCTCCGGGCCCGGGTAGATCCAGTAGCGCTCATAGGCGCGCAACCGGTTGAGCAGTCGCCGCACCCGGGCGGCTTCGTGGCTGGTGTCCATCCCGGCCCGGTCGACGACGGCCAATTGATGGCACGCGTCGTCCAGCAGGTTCCAGGTGTCGATGCGCGAGTACGACGGGTTGGCCACCGCCGCAATCGCGGACACATGCAGCCGCCTCGGGTGCCTGCCTTCTCGGTCCATTTCGCCAGTGTGTCCTTCCGGTAACGTGGGTGGGGCCGTTTTAAGTGCTCAACCGTCCCATTCGTCGTCGTCGGCTTTTCGACCGCGGGTGATCGGAATCCAGCGCCGGGCCGGCGCGACCTCGGTGACATCGGACAGCGACCGAACGACAGCTTGCGTCAACGCCATGATCGCCGCCATCACCGGCAGCAACGGGCGGAACGGGGTGGCGGCCGCGCGAACCGTCTCGATGCGGCGGGCCAGGACCAGACGCTCGACCGAGTGATACAGCCACGCGCCGACGCCGAGCGCGTAGATCGCCAGCGCCGCCGCGATCACGGCCTGCCCGTAGGCCGCGCACAGAACAGCGCCCAGAATGACCGTCGCCGCCAGGATGCCGGCGATCAGGACGCGCAACTCCAGCCGGGTCATGAGTCGGCGGCGTCGCGTACTGCCTGCGCGGCGGCCCGGATCTGCGGAGTCACCAGCATCACCTGGCCCAGCACCCCGTTGACGAAGCCCGGTGAATCGTCGGTGGACAAGTCCTTGGCCAGCTCGACGGCCTCGTCGACGGCGACCGGCGCCGGCACGTCGTCGGCGTGTAGCAGCTCGAAGACCGCGACCCGCAGGATCGCGCGGTCGACGGCCGGCAGCCGTTCCAGCGTCCAGCCCTGCAGATGCGAGGAAATCAGGTCGTCTATGTGAGCACTGTGCTCGGTGACGCCGTGCGCCACGGTCACCGTGTACGGATGCGGCGGCGCCACGTCATCATTGGCCGCCGCGAGCGCGGTGCGGGCGTCGGCCGCCTCAGCCGGGGTCAATCCGCGGGCCTCGGCTTCGAACAACAAGTCGACGGCGCGCTTACGTGCCTGATGCCGTCCTTTAACGGTGCGCGCAGGACGGGGCCGGCTCACGCGTTGACACGTCCCAGGTAGCTGCCGTCACGGGAGTCGACCTTGAGCTTGTCGCCGGTGTTGATGAACAGCGGAACCTGAAGCTCGGCGCCGGTCTCCACCGTGGCCGGCTTGGTGCCCGCGCTGGAGCGATCGCCCTGCAGGCCCGGCTCGGTGTGGGTGACGACGAGTTCGACGGTCACCGGCAGTTCTAGATACAGGGGTGCGCCGTTGTGGAACGCCACCTGCACCGGCAGGCCCTCCAGCAGGAAGCGGGCGTTGTCGCCGACCAGCGACTCCGGCAGCGGGTGCTGCTCGTAGTCCTGGCTGTCCATGAACACGAAGTCGGTGCCGTCACGGTAGAGGAAGGTGGCGTCGCGCCGGTCGACCGTGGCGGTCTCGACCTTCACCCCGGCGTTGTAGGTCTTGTCGACGACCTTGCCGGAGAGCACGTTCTTCAGCTTGGTGCGCACGAACGCCGGGCCCTTGCCGGGTTTGACGTGCTGGAAGTCGGTGATCTGCCACAGCTGGCCGTCGATCACCAGGACAAGTCCATTTTTGAAATCGGCAGTGCTTGGCACGGTCGGTGAATCTCCTACAGGCGATTGGTGGTGGTGTCGGCACACCGGACTGCGAGCGACTCTACCCGCGGCGAAGCCGAGAGCTAAATGGTCGACCGCGGCGTTTTGATAGCGTCCGGGACGCCCGCTGACTAGCCGACCACCGTCAGTTCCCGCGGAAACCGGGTGAGCAGCTCCGGTTCCCCCTCGCCGGCCACAACCAGGGTGTCCTCGATGCGGACGCCGCCGCGGTCGGGCAGGTAGACGCCGGGCTCCACGGTGACCACCGAGTTCGCCAGCAGCGTTCCTGCGGCGGTGGCGCCGATCCCCGGCGCTTCGTGGATCTGCAGCCCTACCCCGTGGCCCAGGCCGTGGCCGAAGTGCTCGCCGTGTCCGGCGTCGGCGATCACGCCGCGGGCCGCGCCGTCCACATCGGCGAGGCACACGCCCGCCCGCAGCGCCTCCCGTCCGGCTCGCTGCGCGGTGCTGACCAGCTGGTATATCTCGAGCTGCCAGTCGGCGGCCTTGCCGAGGACGAAGGTGCGGGTCATGTCGGAGTGGTAGCCGCCGACCAGGGCGCCGAAGTCGATCTTGACGAAGTCGCCGGTGGCCAGCACCGCGTCGGTCGGCCGATGATGCGGGATCGCCGAATTCGCCCCGCCGGCCACGATCGTCTCGAAGGAGACGCCGTCGGCGCCGTGGTCGAGCATCAACGCTTCCAGTTCGCGGCCCACCTCTCGTTCGGTGCGGCCGGGTCGCAGGCCACCGCGCTCGAGCAGATCGGTCAGAGCCGCGTCGGCGGCATCGCACGCCAACCTCAGCAGCGCCACTTCGCCCGCATCCTTGACTTCGCGCAAGGCCTCCACGGTCTGCGAGGCGCGCACAAGCTCGGTGGCGCCGGCCGTGGAAATCCCAGCGGCCAGCGCGTCGTATCCGTCCACGGTGACGACGTGGCTCTCGAAGCCGACCCGGCGCACCTTGACCGCCGCCGCGCGTCCGGCCAGATACCGCCCGCCGGCCCGCTCGATCGCCACCTCCAGGTCGGGCGCCTGCCGCGCGGCCTGGGTGCGGTAGCGCCCGTCGGTGGCCAAGACGACGTCCTCGCCGTCGGCGAACACCAGCAACGCCGCATTAGACCCGGTGAATCCCGACAGGTAGCGGACGTTGATCAGGTCCGTGACCAGCATCGCGTCCAATTCCGCCGCGCGGAGTCGAGCTCCGAGAGCGGCTCGCCGCTGGGAATAGGTCACGCCAGCGAACGGTACTCGCTACGCTGTGGCCCCATGACTAACTGGATGCTGCGTGGCCTGGTGTTCGGCGGCGCGATGGTCGTCGTTCGGCTGCTCCAGGGAGCGCTGATCAGCGTGTTCCAGACGCAGGCCACGTTGATCAGCCTCGTGCTGCTCGCCCTGTTCACCGTGGGCGCGCTCGCCTGGGGTCTCATCGACGGCCGCGAGGACGCCGCGTCTAGCCCCGACCCGGACCGTCGCGGCGACCTGGCGATGACCTGGCTGCTGGCCGGACTGATCGCCGGTGTGCTCAGCGGAGCGGTGACCTGGCTGATCGCGGTGTTCTACGACGCCTTGTATGTCGGTGGGCTGATCAACGAGTTGACCACGTTCGCGGCATTCACCGCCCTGGTGGTGTTCGTAAGCGCGGTCGGCGGTGTCGCCGTCGGCCGCTGGCGGGTGGACAAGACGGGCGCCTACCGGCCGCAGAGCGGCGCTGCCCAGGGCGATGAGGACCGCGCCGACACCGACGTGTTCGCCGCCGTCCGGTCGGAGCAGACCCCCACCACCGAGGCCCAGGAATGGCCGGAGGAGCAGACGAGTGCCGTGGCGACGGCCGAACGCGGCTACGAAGCGCCGACGGCCTACAGCGAGGAAGCCGCGCAGAAGACCGAAGCTCCCGCAGCGCCCAGCGAAGCCGACACGACTGAGGTTCCGGCGCACGAGCGCGCCGAACCGGCCACCGAGCACATCGAGAAGCCGCAGTCCGACTAGACGTTCAGACCGGCCAGATAGCGCAAGGCCAGCGCATACCCCTGCACGCCACATCCGACGATGACGCCGCTGGCGATCGGGCTCAGATACGAGTGATGCCGGAATTCTTCGCGGGCAAAGACATTGGAGATGTGCACCTCGACCAGGGGTGCGCTCAGCTCGGCACAGGCGTCGCGCAGTGCGATCGAGGTGTGGGTCAGCCCACCGGCATTGAGGATCACCGGTTCCTTGGCGTCCGCCGCCCGGTGGATCCAGTCCAGCAGCTGGGCTTCGCTGTCGCTCTGCCGCACAACGGCTTTGAGGCCCAGCTCGGCGGCCTCACGCTCGACCAGCGCGACGAGGTCGTCGTGCGTGGTGTGACCGTAGACCTCCGTCTCGCGGCGGCCGAGCCGGCCGAGGTTGGGCCCATTGATCACGTTGACCGTGCTCACCGGGTGCCCACCTCCGCATACGCCGCCGCCAGCAGCGTCGGGTCCGGACCCTCCAAGCGGCCGGGCTTGGCCAGCCCGTCGAGCACCACGAACCGCAGCACGCCCGCGCGGGTCTTCTTGTCACCGGCCATCGACTCCACTAGTTGCGGCAGCGCATCCGCGTCGTAGCTGGTCGGCAGTCCCAGCGAGGTCAGGATGTCGCGGTGGCGCTGCGCGGTGGCGTCGTCGAGACGGCCGGCCAGCCGGCCCAACTCGGCTGCGAACACCATGCCCACCGAGACCGCGGCACCATGCCGCCACTGATAGCGCTCCCGCCGCTCGATCGCGTGACCCAAGGTGTGGCCGTAGTTCAGGATCTCGCGGAGCTCCGATTCTTTTTCGTCGGCCGCGACGACGTCGGCCTTGACGACGATCGCGCGCCGGATGAGCTCCGGCAGCACGTCGGCCGACGGGTCCAGGGCGGCCTGCGGATCAGCCTCGATCAGGTCCAGGATCACCGGGTCGGCGATGAATCCGGCCTTGACGACCTCGGCCATCCCGGCCGCGATTTCGTTGTGCGGCAACGTCTGCAGCGTCGCGAGGTCGACCAGCACCGCGGTCGGCTGATGGAACGCGCCGACCAGGTTCTTGCCGGCGTCGGTGTTGATGCCGGTTTTGCCGCCGACCGCCGCGTCGACCATCGCCAGCAGCGTGGTCGGCACGTGCACGATCGAAACCCCGCGCAACCAGGTGGCCGCGGCGAAGCCGGCGACGTCGGTCGCGGCGCCGCCGCCCAGGCTGACCAACGCGTCTTTGCGGCCAATACCAATGCGGCCCAACACTTCCCAGATGTAGCCGACGACGGGCAGGTCCTTGCCCGCTTCGGCGTCCGGGATCTCGATCTGGTGGGCGTCAATACCCTTGTCGACCAGGTGGTTTCGGATAGCGTCGGCGGTCTGTGTCAACACCGGCTGGTGCAGGATCGCGACGCGGTGCCGACCGGCGAGCAGGTCGCCGAGTTCCCCGAGCAGGCCGGTGCCGATGACGACCGGGTACGGCGGGTCGACGGCCACCCGCACGATGACCGGTTCGCGAGATTCCGTCATTTCTCCGCCTCGGCGCGACGAGCCGCGGCCAGCGCGGCCGGGGTTGCGGGCGTCGGTGGCGGCCCGGTCCGGGGCTCGGGCACGCTGAACGTCTCCGGAGCCGGCGAGCGGCGCCACGGCGGCCGGCGTCGCTGACCCGGTTTCGGGTCGTTCAGGCGGCACACGATGTGGCGGACCACGGCACCGGGGTTGCGACGGTTGGTGTTCACCCGAATCGTGGCGACCTTTCGGTAGAGCGGCACACGCTGGGTCATCAGCGCGCGGAATTTTTCGGCGCGGTCGGGTCCGGCCAGCAGTGGCCGTACCGTGTGACCGCCCGTGCGCCGAACCCCCTCGGCCGCATTGATTTCCAAATACACGACGGTATGGCCGGCCAGCGCGGCCCGCACCCCCGCGGTGGTGACGGCTCCGCCGCCCAGCGACAACACCCCGTCGTGTGAGGCCAGCGCCGCCCGGATCACCTCTTCCTCGATCCGGCGGAACTCCTGCTCCCCGTCGGTGGCGAAGATGTCGGCGATGCGGCGGCCGGTCTGCTCCTCGATCGCGGCGTCGGTGTCGAGCATCGCGACGTCAAGAGCTTTGGCCAGCCGTCGACCGATGGTGGACTTACCGGATCCCGGCAGTCCCACCAGTACGGCTTTGGGCGCCATTTACCCGGACGCCCGGACTTCGGTCACCGGTTCACGCTCGGCGACCGAACGGCGGTAGGCCTCGATGTTGCGGCGGGTCTCGGTCAACGAATCGCCACCGAATTTTTCCAGCGCGGCCCGGGCGAGCACCAGCGCGACCATCGTCTCGACCACGACCCCGGCGGCCGGTACCGCGCAGACGTCGGAGCGCTGGTTGATCGCGACGGCCTCGTGGCCGGTGGCCATGTCGACGGTGGCAAGCGCGCGCGGCACGGTGGAGATCGGCTTCATCGCGGCGCGCACCCGCAGCGGTTCGCCGTTGGTCATACCACCTTCCAGGCCGCCGGCCCGGTTGGTCGAGCGGATCACGCCGTCGGGACCCGGGTACATCTCGTCGTGTGCACGGCTGCCGCGGCGGCGGGCCGTAGCGAAGCCGTCGCCGATCTCGACGCCCTTGATCGCCTGAATGCCCATCACGGCTGCGGCGAGTTGGCTGTCCAGCCGGTTGTCGCCGCTGGTGAACGACCCCAACCCGATCGGCAGCCCGGTCACGACGGCTTCCACCACGCCGCCGAGGGTGTCGCCGTCCTTTTTGGCGGCTTCGATCTCGACGATCATCGACGCTTCGGCAGCCTTGTCGAAGGCCCGCACCCCGCTGTCGTCGATCGCCGCCAAATCGTTGGGCTGCGGCGGCGGGCCGTCGTACGGGGTGGACGCGCCGATCGAGATGACGTGCGAGAGCACCTCGACGCCGAGGGCCTGCCGGAGGAACTGGCGGGCGACGGTGCCGGCCGCGACGCGGGCGGCGGTTTCGCGGGCACTGGCCCGCTCGAGCACCGGGCGGGCGTCGTCGAACTCGTACTTGAGCATGCCCGCGTAGTCGGCGTGACCGGGCCGCGGCCGGGTCAGCGGCGCATTGCGCGCCACCTCTAAATCGGCGGCGTCCACTGGGTCGGGGGCCATCACGGTTTCCCACTTCGGCCATTCGGTGTTGCCGATCTCGATGGCGATCGGCCCGCCGAGTGTGACGCCGTGTCGCACACCGGCCAGCACGGTGACGTCGTCGCGCTCGAACTTCATCCGGGCGCCGCGGCCGTAGCCGAGGCGGCGGCGGGCCAGCTGGTCGGCGATGTCGTCGGAGGTAATCGTCAGCCCGGCGACCATGCCTTCGACCACGGCCACCAGCGCTCGGCCGTGGGATTCACCAGCAGTAGTCCATCGCAACACGAGTCCCATCTTCCCACGACACGCCTCGACTTGAAAAAGCGTCACAGCGCAGGGCTGCGTTTTGGTTACTGCCGAGTAGGGTATTACTTAGCGTGACCGCGATCACAGCTCGCGCAGCCTCGAGAAAGAAGGCGGTCCATGACCTCGTCACTGAGAAGCCTCAAGCGTTGGGCCCGATCCCCGGCAAAAGATGTCGATGCCGCCTCCGGGTCCTGGGTCAACACGGTTCGCGGGTTGGCCGCGCGAGCGACGACACCGCTACTACCCGACGACTACCTGTCGTTACTCAATCCACTCTGGTCGGCCCGCGAACTGCGCGGTGAAATCGTTTCGGTGACGCCGGAGACGGACGACACGGCAACGGTCGTCATCCGGCCGGGCTGGGGCTTTTCCGGCAGCTACCGTCCGGGCCAATACGTCGGCATTGGTCTGCGGGTTGACGGTAAATGGCATTGGCGGTCCTACTCGCTGACCTCGGTTCCCGAGCGCGGCGAACTCGACATCTCGATCACCGTGAAGGCCACCCCGGAAGGTTTCCTGTCCGCGCACCTCGTCAACGGCGTCGAGCCCGGCACCATCGTTCGCCTGCAGTCGGCCAAAGGAGACTTCGCCCTGCCGAACCCTCCCCCGAAGTCGATCTTGTTCATCACCGCGGGAAGCGGCGTCACACCGGTGATGGGCATGCTGCGATCGCTGCGGGGGCGCGGTCAGTTCCCCGACATCGTGCACGTGCACACCGCGCCGTCGGAGGACGCGGTGATCTTCTCCCGAGAATTGCGCGACATCGAAAAAGAGCAGCGGGGCTACCGACTCCACCTGCAACTCACCGACACCCACGGCAAAGTCGACTTCGACCAACTCGACGACATCGCCGCCGACTGGCGGGATCGTTCGGCGTGGGCGTGCGGTCCCGCGGCCATGCTCGACACCGTCGAGAAGGTGTGGCAGGACAACGACATTGCCGACGCGCTGCACATGGAACGGTTCAACATCGCCGCCACCGACAAAGGCGGCGAAGGTGGCACCGTGAAATTTGTCATCTCGGACAAAGAAATCGAGATCGACGGCGCTACAACCATTCTCGAGGCAGGCGAGAGGCAGGGAATCCTCATGCCGTTCGGCTGCCGAATGGGTATCTGCCAAACCTGTGTGCTGCCGTTGGAAGAGGGCAACGTCCGCGACGTTCGTTCGGGCAAGGAGCACGGGGCCGGCGACCGCATACAGACCTGCATATCGACCGCATCGGGCAACTGCACCATCAAAGTGTGAGAGAAGAAGATCACCCCTAATGGCCATCACTGACATCAAGGCATACGCACACCTCACCCCGCAGGACGTCGAGGAGATCGCCGCCGAGCTCGACGCGATACGCGCCGAGGTCGAGGAATCGCGCGGCGAACGCGACGCCCGATACATTCGTCGCGCCATCCAATTGCAGCGCGGCCTTGCGGTATTCGGTCGCCTGGCTTTATTCGCCAGCAGCAGCAGGATCGCCCGCCTGGCGGGCATCACCACCCTGGCCAGCGCCAAGATCATCGAGAATATGGAATTGGGCCACAACATCATTCACGGTCAATGGGACTGGATGAACGACCCGGAAATCCACTCCACGGAGTGGGAATGGGACACCGCCTGCCCGTCATCGCAGTGGAAGCACTCGCACAATTTCGTGCACCATAAGTACACCAACGTGGTCGGCCTGGATTCCGATGTGGGCTACGGCATCATGCGCGTGACGCGGGATGAGCCGTGGGCGCCGTGGATGATCGGCAATCCGATCTACAACATGCTGTTGGGCACGCTGTTTCAATGGGGTGTTGCCCTGCACCACGTCGAGTCCGCCAAAATCCGGAAGAAGGAAAAGACGTGGGCGCAGGCGCGCAAAGATCTGCGCATCATGGGCACGAAGATGGGCAAACAGGCGGGCAAAGACTACATCATCTACCCGGCCCTGGCCGGGTCCAACTGGAAGCACACGCTGAAGGCCAACGCGATAGCGAACTTGATCCGCAACTACTGGTCTTACATGGTCATCTTCTGCGGACACTTTCCCGACGGCGCGGAGAAGTTCACCAAAGAAAGCTTCGAGAACGAAACCCACGGCGAATGGTATCTGCGCGAGATGCTCGGCTCGGCCAACTTCAACGCCGGCCCGATCATGGCGTTCATGAGCGGAAACTTGTGCTACCAGATCGAACACCACCTGTTCCCCGATCTACCCAGCAACCGGTATAGCGACATCAGCGTCCGGGTGCGCGCGCTGTGCGAGCAGTACGACCTCCCGTATACGACCGGGCCGCTGCTGCGCCAGTATTGGCAATCCTTCTGGACCATCTTCAAGCTCGCGGCACCCGACAGCTGGTTGCGCGGCACCCCCGATGACGCGCCGGAGACGAACTCGGAGAAGAAGTTTCCGCAGCAGGAGCCGCGCGAAATTAACGGCAAGCGTTATGGGCTGCGCAGCGCGCTGACAGGTCGCGCCGCGGCGGCTTAACTGACGCGGTGCGACGGCCGCAGCGCGGTGAACTGCCAGATGCACTTGCCGACTCCACCATCGGCACTGCCAAACGCTGCCAATTCACTGATTAAGCCAACTGACTCAGCGCCACCGATGCAGCTCCCGCCACACACATCGACGGACCGTGCGGCACCGTCCTCGCCGACCAGCCCAGCCGTGCCACGGTGCCGGCCATCGCGGTCAGAACCGGCGCACCGATCGCCGCGAGCGTCCATACGTCGGCACCAAAACACCCGGTCAGCGCTCCCAATCCGAGCGCCAGCTTGACATCCCCGGCACCCATCGCCGCAGGCGCCAACAGGTGCGCCAGCAGATACACCGCGGCCAACGCAGCGGCACCGATCAGCGCTGCCCGACCATGGCCAAAACCGAGCGCGACCACCGCGATCACCGAGAACCCCGGAATGGTCAGCCAATTCGGCAGCCGGCGTTGCCGGAGGTCATAGCCCATCAACGCCGCCATCCAGAGCAGTGCCACACCAATCAGCATGCGCGGCAGACTAATCCAGTGCGGCCTCCATCGCCGCTCGCGGAGCGGGTAGGCCTGTGAATTGTTCGACCTGCGCGAACGCCTGGTGCAGCAGCATCTGCAGGCCGCCGACCACGCGGCCGCCCGCCGCGCTCACCGCGGCGGCCAGCGGCGTCGGCCACGGGTTGTAGATCGCATCCAGCAGCACCGGCGCGGCGGCGAAGTCGTCCGCATAGTTCGCCGCGACATCGGCGGGCAGCGTGCTGACCACGACCTGGGCGGCGGCGACCGCATCGGCGATCGAGCCACCGTTGAGGTCGCAGAATCGGGCCTCGGCACCAACCGTGCGCGCCAACGTGACCAACCCCGCGGCCTTGTCCGGATTGCGTGCCGCCACGGTGATGTCGGTGACCCCCAGTTCGGCCAGCGCCACGATCGCTGCCGGAGCGGTTCCGCCCGAGCCGGCGACCACCGCCGCGCCGCTCGCCGATCCCAGCGCCCCCATCACGCCGTCGACGTCGGTGTTGTCGGCCCGCCAGCCGCGCGGTGTCCGCAGCAGCGTGTTCGCCGAGCCGACCAGCTCGGCGCGGTCGGTGTGCTCGTCGGCAAATCTCAGCGCGGCGAACTTACCCGGCATCGTCACCGACACCCCAACCCAGTCGAGCCCGAATCCGCTGACCAAGCCTGGCAAATCGTCGGCGCTGCACTCGATACGCTCGTAGGTCCAGCCGTCAAGCCCCAGCGCCCGGTAGGCGGCCAGATGCAGTTGCGGCGAGCGCGAGTGGGCGATCGGCGAGCCGAGCACCGCCGCTTTTCTAGCGCGCGGAGTCGAGGACACCGTTGCGCTTGGCCAACTCGATGTTCGCCAGATGCTGTTGATAGTCGCGGGTGAACAGCGTGGTGCCCTGCGGGTCGATGGTCACGAAGTACAGCCAGTCGCCGTCCTCGGGATGCTCGGCCGCTTCGAGCGCGTCGGTGCCGGGCGAACAGATCGGCGTCACCGGAAGTCCGTCGGCGGCGTAGGTGTTCCACGGAGTCGGCTGGGCGCGGTCGTCGTCGGTGGTGGCCACCTCGCGACGGTCCAGCGGATAGTTCACCGTCGAATCGAACTCCAACTTGCGGTGCTCGGCGAGCCGGTTGTAGATGACCCGCGCCACCTTGGCGAAGTCCTGCGGTTTGGCTTCGCGCTGCACCAGCGACGCGACCACCAACACGTTGTACGGCGACATGTTCATCGCGGTAGCGGTGCCTTGCAGACCCGACTTCGCGTACAGCTCTGCGCTGGAGTTGATCAGCGTCGACAATATCTCCGCCGGGGACCCCAACGGGTTGACGTTCCAGGTGCCCGGGGCGATCAGGCCTTCGATCCGACGGTGGTCGCTGCCCATGGCCGTCACCGACGGCACCGCCCAGGGAGGCACCAAAAGCAAAGGAACCGGGGTCTTTTCGGCCGCCACTCGCAGATCGCCGTTCGACACGCAGTGCTCGTTACCGTCCAGCTCGACGCAGCTGGCCTTGGCGATCATCGCGAAGATGCCGGGCGTGGTGTCGTTGGTCTTGACATCGGCGGTGTCGTCGAGTTGCTGACCCTCGGGAATCACCAGCTTACCCACCCGGCTGCCCGGATCGACCAGCCGTTTCACCGCCGTGGCCGCCGGCAGTTCGGTGCGCAGCCGGTAGTAACCAGGCTGGATCGCCGAGATCGCTCGATTGCCCTCCGCGGCCCCGAGGAACGCCTTGACCGTCTTGACGACATGCTGCTTGTACAGCGTCTCGCCGATCGCGGTGGTGGAGTCCCCGGCGTGCACCTCGATCACCAGATCCCGTTTGCCGTCACCGGCGAAGTCGTTCCGTGAACCGCCGCCGTGCCACAGCCGAGAGCCGACAAACATCGTCGCGATGGCCACACCGATGGCCAGGCTCAGCAAGATTCCGCGGGTGGTAAGCCGTCGCCGACGTTCACGCTCGGCACGTAGCCGGTCGGCGCGGGAACTCCTGCGACGCATCGACCCGACCGCCACGGGTCCCGGTCGCGACCCGCTGCGCACGGCTTCGTCGCGCGGCCGAACGCCGCGCAGACGGGCACGCTCCCGGCCGTCAGACACCGTTGACCTCCCCGGGCCGCATCGCGCGGCGTTCATCGAGCCATCCCTGCAGGATTGCCACCGCGGCCGCCTGGTCGATGACCTTACGCTGACCCTTGGCCCGCATACCGGCCTGGCGCAGCGAGCGCTGGGCGCTGACGGTCGTCAGCCGCTCGTCGGCCATCCGCACCGGGACCGGCGCAATCCGGTCGGCCAGCAGGCCGGCCAGCTCGATCGCGTCCAGGGCGGACGGGCCGGTGCGGTCGGCCAGCGTCCGCGGCAGCCCGACGATCACCTCGACGACCTGATACTCGGCGACCAGCTCGACGAGCCGGCGCAGGTGTGTGGCGGAACGGTCGCGGCGCACTGTCTCGACCGGGGTGGCCAAAATCCCGTCCGGGTCGCTGGCCGCCACGCCGATACGCACGCTGCCCACGTCAATGCCGAGCCGTCGCCCAGGTCCGGGATCGTCACGACCGGGCCGGTCCGGCAGGCGATGCGGTGAATCCACTCAGCTGGTCCTGGTGATCTCTGTCCGTAGCGCCTCGAGCGCGGCGTCGATGCCCGACGAGTCTTTCCCGGACCCCTGCGCGAGGTCGGCCTTGCCGCCGCCGCGCCCGTCGACCCCTGCGGCGAGCTGCTTGACCAAGTCGTCGGCGCGCAGGCCGAGGTCCTGGGCGGCGGAGTTGGCGGCGACGGCGTAGGAGACGGAGCCGCCTGTCGAACCAGCTGGGCCCTCGGCGATCAGGGCGACCACTGCGGGGTCGTCGCCGAGCTTGCCGCGGATGTCGCCCGCCAGGGAGCGCAGATCTCCAGCCGTCATGCCGGCCGACATCCGCCGCGCTACCAAACGGACGTTACCGATGTGCTGGGCTTCCGCGGCGGCGTTTCCGGCCGCTGCCCGCGCGTTCGCCAGCCGGTTGCGTTCGATCTCCTTTTCGGCGGCCTTCAGGCGCTCCACCAGGTTCGCCACCCGGGCCGGCACCTCATCGGAGGGCACCTTGAGCGACGAGGCCAGCCCCGCCATCAACGCGCGCTCCTTGGCCAGATGCTTGAACGACTCCAGCCCGACGTAGGCCTCGACCCGGCGCACGCCGGAGCCCACCGACGACTCGCCGAGGATGGCCACCGGCCCGATCTGCGCCGAGTTGTGCACGTGGGTTCCACCGCACAGCTCCAGCGAGAACGGTCCGCCGATCTCGACGACACGCACCTCGTCGGGGTAGGACTCGCCGAACATGGCCATCGCGCCCATCGCTTTGGCCTTCTCCAGCTGCTCCAGGAACGTGTGCACCTCGAAGTCGGCCTGCACGGCCTCGTTGGTCACTTCCTCGACCTGGCTCAGCTGTTCGGGGCTCAGCGCGCCCTGGCTGTTGAAGTCGAACCGTAGGTAGCCGGGCCGGTTCAGCGAACCGGCCTGAACGGCGTTGGGGCCCAGCACCTGCCGAAGTGCGGCATGCACCAGGTGGGTTCCGGAATGCCCCTGGGTGGCGCCCTTGCGCCAGTCGGGATCGGCTGCGGCGACGACGGTGTCGCCCTCGACGAACTCCCCAGACTCCACGTTGACGCGATGTACCCACAGGGTTTTTGCGATCTTCTGCACGTCGGTGACAGCGGCCCGCGCGGTCTCGCTGGAGCCGGTGCCGCCGATGGTGCCCACGTCGGCGACCTGACCACCCGACTCGGCGTAGAGCGGGGTGCGGTCCAGCACGATTTCCACCCGGTCGGCACCCGAGGACTCTTCGGTTCCGTGGGTTACCACCGGCACCCGTTTGCCGTCCACAAAGATTCCCAGAATCCTTGCCTGCGAAGTCAATTCGTCGAAGCCGGTGAATTCGGTCGGTCCGGCGTCGACCAGCTCACGGTAGGCCGTCAGGTCGGCGTGCGCGTGCTTGCGCGCGGCGGCATCGGCTTTCGCGCGGCGGCGCTGCTCGGCCATCAGTTCGCGGAAGCCGATTTCGTCGACCTTCAGATCCGCTTCGGCGGCCATCTCGAGGGTGAGCTCGATCGGGAAGCCGTAGGTGTCGTGCAGCGTGAAGGCATCCGAGCCGGACAGCACCGTGGCACCGGATGCCCTGGTGTTGGCGGCCGCCTCGTCGAAGAGGCGCGAACCCGATTGCAATGTCCGGTTGAACGCGGCCTCCTCGGCAACCGCGATCCGGTTGATCCGGTCGAAGTCCGCGACCAGCTCAGGGTACGACGGGCCCATCGCGTCTCGGACGCATGCCATCAATTCGCCGACGATCGGGCCGTCGATGTCGAGCAGCCGGGCCGAGCGGATCACCCGCCGGAGCAGACGGCGCAGCACGTAGCCGCGTCCGTCGTTGCCGGGGCTGACGCCGTCACCGATCAGGATGGCCGCCGTGCGGCTGTGGTCGGCGATGATGCGGTAGCGCACGTCGTCTTCGTGGTTGCCGGCGTCATAGCCGCGGGGTGCGCGGCTGGCCACCACGTCGATGACCGGACGCAGCAGGTCGGTTTCGTAGACGTTGTGCACGCCCTGCAGCAGGAATGCGACTCGCTCGACGCCCATGCCGGTGTCGATGTTCTTGCGCGGCAACGGACCCAGGATCTCGAAGTCGTCCTTGCCGGCGCCGTCGCCACGTTCGTTCTGCATGAACACGAGATTCCAGATCTCGATGTAGCGGTCTTCATTGGCTTCCGGGCCACCCTCGACACCGAAGTCCGTTCCGCGGTCGTAATAGATCTCCGACGACGGGCCGCACGGGCCGGGGATGCCCATCGACCAGTAGTTGTCGGCCATACCGCGCCGCTGGATCCGCTCGATCGGCAGGCCCGCGATCTCGCGCCACAGCTCGATGGCTTCGTCATCATCGAAATAGACTGTGGCCCAGAGCTTTCCAGGGTCAAAGCCATAGCCGCCGTCTTCAGCCTTGTTCGTCAGCAGCGTCCAGGCGAGCTCGATGGCTTCGCGTTTGAAGTAGTCGCCGAAGGAAAAGTTGCCGGCCATCTGGAAGAACGTGTTGTGCCGCGTGGTGATCCCGACCTCGTCGATATCGGGTGTGCGGACGCACTTCTGGATGCTGGTCGCGGTCGGATACGGCGGGGTGCGCTGGCCGAGGAAGTACGGAACGAACTGCACCATGCCGGCATTGACGAACAGCAGGTTGGGGTCGTCGAGAATCACCGAGGCACTCGACACCTCGGCGTGACCCGCGTTCACGAAATGATCGAGGAACCTCTTCCTGATCTCGTGTGTCTGCACTTCTCCGCTTCCTCTTCAGCCTGTTTCGACCGCATCACAGTACCGGCCCTGCCGTGCGGCCAGTTCAGGCGCTGACGAAGCTCAATCGCACCGAGCGCCGCGGATTGTCCCGGTTCAGGTCAACCAGGACCACGCTCTGCCAGGTGCCCAGCAGCGGCTCCCCCGCCTGCACCGGCACGGTGATCGACGACGCGGCGACGCGCGGTGTCGACATCCAGCACATCGGTATCCACCTGACCAGCCTACGTATTTGCCCGTTGTCATAGCGAATCCAGCGGAGGAAGGTGGTCTTCAGGACCGGTGGCGCCGCCGGGGCGCTGCCTCCTGACAAGGAGGGCTAGATGATGTACGCGCGCTCCACGACAATCCACGCGCACCCGTCGTCCATTGACGCCGGAATTGCGCACGTTCGCGACGCGGTGATGCCCGCGCTGACCGCGGTCGACGGTTGCATCGGCCTCTCGTTGTTGGTCGACCGCCAATCGGGCCGATGCATCGCGACCTCCGCGTGGAATGACCAAGCAGCCATGCACGCCAGCGCCGAACGGGCCCGCCCGGTGCGTGATCAGGCCGCGCAGACGTTCGGGGGCAGCCCGACGATCGACGAGTGGGAGATCGCAGTGCTGCACCGCGACCACCGCTCCGGCGCCGGCGCCTGCGTGCGCGCCACGTGGCTGCGGATGCGGCCCGATCAGTTCGACCGGGCGATCGAGTTCTACCGAGAGTCGGTGCTGCCCGCGATCGCAGAACTCGACGGCTTCTGCAGTGCCAGCCTGATGATCGACCGCGCCTCATGGCGGGCGGTGTCGTCGTCGACGTTCGACAGCCTGGAGGCGATGCAGCGCAACGAGGATCGGGCCCGGTCGCTGCGGACCGCCCGGCTCCGCGATCTGGGCGCCGACCAGCACGACGTCGGTGAGTTCGAACTGGCGCTGGCACATCTGCGGGTACCCGAGTTGGTCTAGCGCCCGTTGGCGATCAGCGCTGCACGCTCGAGGGTGGCCTGCGCCATCTTGACGTGCGCCGCGTCGACCAGGACACCCTTGACACCCACCGCGCCGAGCCCGTTGCGCTCACCCTCGCGGTAGGCCGCGATGTTGCGCTCGGCCAGCGCGATCTCCTCGTCGGTCGGCGCGTAGACCCGGTTGGCGACGTCGATCTGGCTCGGGTGGATCGCCCACTTGCCGGTGTAGCCGATCAGCGCGGCCCGTCGCGCGTCGCGCTCGTAGCCCGCCAGGTTGCCGTAGTCCGGGTAGGGCGCGTCGATCGCGTCGATGCCGGCGATGCGGGCGGCGATGACCACCTTGTTGCGGGCATAAGCCCAGAAGTCGCCGGGGTATTCGCCCAGCGGATCGAAGTTGGTGTCGACTCGCGCGCCTTGGGACAGCGAGAAGTCGCCGACACCGAAGATCAGCGCGTCCAGCCGCGGGCTGGCGACGGCGATCTCCTCGGCGTTGGCCAGCCCCTCGACCTGTTCGATGAGCACCTCGAGGCGGATCCGGCGCGACAGGCCGAGCTTGGTTTCGAGTTGGGTGAGCAGCACGTCGACCCACCAAACATCGCGCGCCCGAAGCACTTTTGGGATGACGATGGTGTCGAGGTTGTCCCGGGCTCCGGTGACGACCTCGACGATGTCGTCGTGACACCACTGGGTGTCCAGGCCGTTGATGCGGATCGCGCGTGCGGTGTGTCCCCAGTCGAGCTCGTTGAGCGCCGTGATGGCCTTGCCCCGGGCCTCCTCCTTGCGGGCGGGCGCGGTGGCGTCCTCGAGGTCCAGGAAGACCAGGTCGGCCTCCGATGCGGCCGCCTTGGCGAACATGTGGTCATTGGCGGCGGGCACGGCAAGCTCCGAGCGACGCAGGAGTGAGGTCATGCAGGTACTCCTTTCACAGCACACCCCGGGCATGCAACGCGTCGATATCGTTGTCGCCCAGGCCAAGTAGTTGGCCGTACACCTCGGCATTGTTCGCACCGATCCGCGGGCCCAGATGGCCCACCCGACCGGTCGCACCGGAGAACCGCGGCACCGGCGACTGCACGGTCATCGCGCCGAGTTCGTCGTCGGCGACTTTGACAAAGACCTCGCGGTGTACAAGCTGCTCGTCGGCGACCAGATCGGTGATGTCGTACACCGGCGCGGCGGCCACCTCGGCGGCGTCGAAGATTGCCATCGCCTCATCCAGCGTCTTGGTGGCCACCCAGTCGGCGACCACCTGATCCACCTCGCGGGCCCGCGCCAGCCGGCGTTGCGGGTCGGAAAAGTCGGCGTCGTCGACCAGGTCCGCGCGGCCGATCGCGTGAAACACCCTCAGCGCCAACGCCGGTGAGCTGCCCGACATCGCCAGCCAGCGGTCGTCGGCGGTGCGGTAGGTGTTGCGCGGCGCCGAGATGTCCCAGCGGTTACCTGCCCTGGTCGGCACCAGGCCGAGTTGGTCGTAGCCCAGCAGCGTCTGCTCCAGCAGTCGGGCCAGCGGGTCGACCAGGTTGATGTCGATGAGCTGCCCGGGTGCGCCGTGCACGTCGCGGTGATACAGCGCCATCATCACCGCGTAGGCGGCGTTGAGCGAGGCCACCCCGTCGGCAAGCATGAACGGCGGCAACGTCGGTGGCCCGTTCTCCTCGCCGGTGATGTTGGCGAACCCGCTCATCGCCTCGCCGAGCGTGCCGAAGCCGGGCCGCTCACTCTTGGGCCCGGACAGCCCGTAGCCGGTGATGTGCAGCATCACGATCTTGTCGTTGACGGCGCGCAACGCCTCGTAGTGCAGCCCCCACCTGCGCAGGGTCGCCGGCCGGGTGTTGACGATCACCACGTCGGCGTGTTCGACAAGTTGCCGCAGCAACGCCTGGCCTTCGGGCATCCGCAGGTTGAGGGTGATCGATCTTTTGTTGCGCGACAACGACTTCCACATCAGCCCGACACCGTCGACCTGGTTGCCCCAGGTGCGGATCGGGTCGCCGCCGTCGGGTTGCTCGATCTTGATGACGTCGGCGCCGAACTCGCCCAGATAGGTGGCGGCCAGTGGCGCGGCGGCCAGCGTCGCGACGTCGAGAACCCGGATGCCTTCGAGCATTATGCTCCGACGGGCGCCCAGGCCGGCCGTTGCAGCCCGAGGTGATCGCGCAACGTCGAGCCGGTGTAGGAGTCGCGGAACAGCCCGCGGTGCTGCAGTTCCGGGATCACCATCCGCACCACGTCTTCGAATGCGCCCGGCAAATGCGTTGCGGCCAAGACGAACCCGTCGCAGGCACCGCCATGGAACCACTCCTCCATCTGATCGGCGACCTGCGTGCCGGTGCCGACGAAACGCGGGCCCTGTAGCAGGGTGGCGCGGTGGCCGGCCAAGTCGCGCAGGGTGATCGTGTCGCCGATGTGAGCGCGCAGGTTCTGCACCAGACCGCGGATTCCCGACACGCTGTCGATCAGCTCGTCGGTGATCGGGTCGTCGAGGTCGTGTGTGGCGAAGTCGTAGTTCATCAGCTCCGACAATAAGGTCAGCGACGCCATCGGGTGTACCAGGTCGTTGAGGAACACCTGTTCGCGTTCGGTGGCGTGGTCTTCGCTCTCGCCGACCACGGCGTAGGCCATCGGGCAGAGCTTGACCGAGTCGGGGTCGCGGCTCGCGGCACCGATCCGCTCCTTCTGGTCGGCGTAGTGGCTGCGGGCGACCTCGATGCCCGGGTCGCCGGTGAAGATCAAATCAGCCCAACGCGAGGCGAATTCGCGCCCACGACCCGACGAGCCGGCCTGGATCAGCACCGGCCGCCCCTGCGGGGTTCGCGGCACGGTGAGCGGCCCGCGCACCGAGAAGAACTCACCGGCGTGATTGAGTTCGTGGACCTTGTCCGGGTCGGCGTAGATACCGTTGAGACGATCGTGCAGGATCGCGTCGTCTTCCCAGGTGTCCCATAGTCCGACGGTGGCCTCGAGGAATTCCTCGGCCCGGTCGTAGCGGGCGTCGTGGCCCAAATGTGTTTCCAGGCCGAAGTTTTGCGCCTCGCCGTCGTTGACCGAAGTGACGATGTTCCACGCCGCCCGGCCTCGGGACAGGTGGTCGAGCGTGGCGAAGGTCCGGGCGATGTGAAACGGCGGGTAGTAGGTGGTGGAGCCGGTAGCGCCCAGGCCGATGTGCGACGTCGCCTGCGCGAGGACACCCAACACGATGGAGAGGTCCAGCTTCACCGGCCGGGCGCCGTACTTGACGGCGTCGGCGACCGAGCCGCCGTAGATGCCGGGCATGGCGAGGCGGTCGTCGAAGAACATCAGGTCGAAGCAGCCCTGCTCGAGTTGCTGCCCGATCTTGGCGTAGTAGGACGCATCGAGGTAGCCGTGCTCGGTGGCGGGGTGACGCCACGAACCGGCGTACACCGACGTGCTGCCCGCTTGCATGAAGGCGACGAGTGCCATCTGTCGTTTCGAGGTCATAGGTGATGTCTAACATCTGATATATTAGATTTCAAGTGTCAGACGTCCGATCGACCTAAGGTCTTCACATGGCTTTCAGTGACAGTGTGGATATCGGCGGCACGGTCCGCGAGCGTGCGGCGCGCGAATTACGCGACCGGATCCTGACCGGTGCGCTGCCCGCCGGCACCCGCCTCGACCTCGACGCGATCACCAAAGAATTCGCCACCAGCCGCACCCCGGTCCGCGAGGCCTTGCTGGAGTTGTCCTACGACGGGTTGGTGCGGGTGGCGCCGCGCAGCGGGGTCACCGTGATCGGCATCAGCCCGCAGGACGTGCTGGACAGCTTTACCATCCTCGGCGTCCTGGCCGGCCAAGCGGCAGCGTGGGCCGCCGAACGGGTCGACGACAACGGGATCGATCAACTGCACTCACTGGCAACCGAATTCGAGACCCACACCGGTGCGGCCGCCGTCGACGCAAACTGGCGCTTCCACCGCGAGATCCATCGCGCCGCTCATTCGCGACGGTTGATGGCGCAGATTCGACATGCCGTGCGGGTGGTGCCGTCCAACTTCTTCGCGATGTTCCCCGAACACGAGCACCACGCACTTGAGGAGCATCGCGCGCTGGTGGCCGCGCTGGCCGATCGCGACTCCGACAAAGCCCGCGACATCGCCGAGCGGCACGTGCTGGATGCGGGGCGGTCGCTCGCCGCCCGGCTGGAGCACGTCAGCGCAGAAACCTCATGAGTCACACCCGTCTCTGCCAGGAGCGGTATTTCCTCTTTTCGTTTTGAGTGCACCGGCGATATCACTGCCGCGGCTAACGCGAGTGATACCGCATGTGGTCTCGTTTGCACAAAAGGTTCATGACCCACAGCCGGTGCTGGAGTGACCGGTGTGACTAACCAAACCGGCGGCGGATGATCGCCCGCAACCGGTCCAGCCGGGTGGCGATATCACGCTCCACGCCGCGGCCGGTGGGCCGGTAATAGTCGATGCCAACCAGTTCGTCGGGTGGATATTGTTGTGGCACAACACCATCCGGATCATCATGGGAATACTTGTAGCCCTGCGCGTTGCCCAGCGCTGCTGCGCCCGAATAGTGCCCGTCACGCAGATGCGGCGGCACCAGCCCGGCCTTGCCCGCTTTGATGTCGGCCATCGCCGCGCCCAGCGCCATGGTCACGGCATTCGATTTGGGCGCGGTGGCCAGGTAGGTGGTGGCGTGCGCCAGGGTCAGCTGGGCTTCGGGCAGACCGATCAGCGCGACGGTCTGCGCCGCGGCGACCGCCGTTTGCAAGGCGAGCGGATCGGCCATCCCGATGTCCTCGCTGGCCAAGATCATCAGCCGGCGCGCGATGAAGCGGGGATCCTCGCCGGCCACCAACATCCGGGCCAGATAGTGCAGTGCGGCGTCGACGTCGGACCCGCGAACCGACTTGATGAAGGCGCTGATCACGTCGTGGTGCTGATCGCCGTGCCGGTCATAGCGGACCGCGGCCTTGTCCAGCGACTGTTCGATGGTCTCGACCGTGACCCGCTCCCCCGCCTCGGCCGCCACCTCCAGCGCGGTCAGCGCCCGTCGGGCGTCCCCCGCTGCCAGCCGGACCAGCTGGTCGACGGCCCCGGGCGTCACCTGCACCCGGCCGGCCAGCCCACGCGGATCGACGATGGCGCGCTGCACCAGCAGGCGGACGTCATCGGCGGTCAGCGGGTGCAGTTGCAGGATCAGCGATCGCGACAACAGCGGCGCCACAACGGAAAACGACGGGTTCTCGGTGGTCGCCGCGACCAACAGGACGACCCGGTTCTCGACGGCGGCCAGCAACGCGTCCTGCTGGGTCTTGGAGAACCGGTGCACCTCGTCGATGAAGAGCACGGTCTGTTCGCCTCGCAGGAGCGCGATGCGTGCCCCCTCCAGCACCGCGCGTACTTCCTTGACTCCGGCCGCCAGCGCCGACAGCGCCTCGAACCGGCGTCCGGTGGCCTGCGACACCAGCGCAGCCAGCGTCGTCTTCCCGCTCCCGGGTGGCCCGTAGAGGATGGCCGATGCCATCCCCGAGCCCTCGACCAGCCGTCGCAGCGGCGAACCGGGTTGCAGCAGGTGATCCTGCCCAACGACCTCCGCCAGACTGGCCGGGCGCATCCGCACCGCCAGAGGTGCGGATGCCGAACCACCGCGCGCAGGCGCGCCGATGCTGTCCTCGTCGGGGACGTCGAACAGACCGTCAGGCACGGAGTCAGGCATACCACGTCGGCACGACACGTAAGCGCCCGGCGTGAGGTCTCAGCGCCGCCGACGATTACTTGCTAAGTTCGCCAAAGCGCACGCCTGGACACCTTCCGACGACGAGGCAGGAGCGGGGAATGAGCCAACCTCCGGAGCACCCCGGCTACCCCAACGAGCCGTACGGAGGTAACCCGAACCCGGGTGAATATTCGCCGCCACCCGGCTACGGACCACCGCCGGGGTACGGCGCGCCCCCACCGCCACCTCCCGGCTACGGTCCGCCGCCGCAACCGGGTTACGGCTACCCGCCGCCGGGTTACGGCCCACCGCCCGGCTACCCGCCACCGGGTTACGGCCCACCGCCCGGCTACCCGCCACCGGGTTACGGCCCGCCGCCCGGCTACCCGGGCGTTCCCGGCTACCCGCCCGGCGCCGGTGCGCAGTTCAACATCGGTGATGCCTTCAACTGGGCGTGGAACAAGTTCGGCAAGAACCTCGGGCCGCTGGTGTTGGCGGCGTTGGTCTATGGCGTGATCGGCCTGGTGGTCCACGGCCTGGTTTTCGTGATCCTCGGCGGCGCCACAGCCAACACTGCGCCAGACGACGACTACGGCGCCTCATTCGCAGCGCCCCTGGGCGCGGGCGGGACGCTCGTGCTGTTGATCGTGTCGTTTGTGTTCGGCATCTTCGTGCAGGCCGCGTTCCTGTCCGGCGGGCTCGATCTCGCCGACGGCAGACCGGTCACGGTGGGCTCGTTCTTCAAGCCGCGCAACTTCGGCAACGTGGTTTTGGCCGGCGCCCTGCTCAGCGTGATCAGCGCCGTCCTGAATTTGATCTCGCTGCTGGGCCTTTTGTTCGCGCTGCTGTCGCTCGTGGCGATCGTCGCGTTCGCCTTCTTCGCGCTGTTCACCATCGCGTTCGCGACCGACCGCGCGCTACCGCCGATCGATGCGCTCAAGGCAAGCATGAGCACCGTCCGGTCGCATATCGGCGACACACTGATCTCGTTCCTGGTGCAGGCCCTGCTGGTCGTGGTCGGTCTGCTCGCGTGCGGTGTCGGCCTTTTGGCGACCGGCCCGGTGGCGCTGCTGATCCAGGTGTACACCTACCGCCGGCTCTCCGGAGGCCCGGTCGCGCCGCTCACGCCGTAGGCGCGCCGGGGGCGTCAGGGCTGGGTGACAAAGTCGATCAGCTCTTCCACCCGGCCGATCAGCGTGGCGTCCAGATCGGTCCAGTCGCGCACCCGTCCGCGGATGCGGCGCCACGCCGCGGCGATGTCGGCCTGATCGTTGTGCGGCCAGCCGAGGGCCTGGCAGATGCCGTGCTTCCACTCGGTTCCGCGTGGGATCACCGGCCATTCCGACAGTCCGAGCCGGCCGGGTTTGACGGCCTGCCAGATATCGACGAATGGGTGGCCGACGACCAGCGTGTGCGCGCCGGCCGGGCTGCGCTGCACCGCTTCGGCCAGCCGCGATTCCTTCGAGCCGGCCACCAGGTGGTCGACCAGCACGCCCAGTCGTCGCTGCGGGCCCGGGCGGAACTGCGCGACGATGCCGACGAGATCGTCGACACCGCCGAGGTATTCGACCACCACACCCTCGATGCGTAGGTCCGCACCCCAGACCTGCTCGACGAGCTCGGCGTCGTGGCGGCCTTCCACGTAGATCCGGCCGGTCCGGGCCACGCGGGCGCGCGCTCCGGCCACCGCCACCGAGCCCGACGCCGTCCGGGCCGCGGCATTGGGTACCGGACCGCGGGGGGCGATCAGAATCACCGGTTTGCCGTCGACGAGATATCCGGGGCCCACCGGGAACGGCTTACGGCGGCCGTGCCGGTCCTCGAGCTGCATCCGTCCGTATTCGAAACCCACCACCTCGCCCACGTAGCCGGTCTGCGCGTCTTCGACCACCAAACCGAGTTCTATGGGCAGGTCAGTCGACCGGGGCTGGCGCGCATGGTGTGGGTCGTGCGCGAGTATGTCCGAGCCGTAACGATCATCCACCCGAGCGATCCTAGGAAGGATTGGCGGCCAATCTCGGTTACGCCACTCCGCCAATGTCGGGCGTTGCTGGGCTGCAACCTGATGGCGGGTGTGATGAGATTTCGGGTTATGACCATCAAAGTGGCGCTGGAGCACCGCACCAGCTACACATTTGACCGACCGGTCCGAGTTTTCCCGCATGTTGTGCGGCTGCGCCCGGCACCCCACTCACGCACGCAGATCGAGGCGTATTCGCTGCAGGTCGAGCCGGCCGATCACTTCGTCAACTGGCAGCAGGACGCGGTGGGCAACTTCGTCTACCGGCTGACTTTCCCGAATCCGACCAACCGGCTGAGCATCACCGTCGGGCTGATCGCCGACCTGAAGGTGATCAACCCCTTCGACTTCTTCATCGAGGACTGGGCCGAGACCTGGCCGGCTGCCGGCTTCAGCTACCCGGAGCCGTTGGCCGACGAGCTCAAGCCCTACCTGCAGCCGGTCGACGAGGACGGCGCCGGATCGGGTCCCGGCGAGCTGGTGCGAGAGTGGGTACGCACGTTCGCGGTACCGCCCGGCACCCGGACGATCAACTTCCTGGTCGCGCTCAACAGGCGGATCAACGCCGACCTCAACTACAGCGTGCGCATGGAACATGGCGTGCAGACACCGGATTTGACGTTGCGGACCAGGGTGGGCTCGTGTCGCGACTTCGCCTGGCTACTGGTGTCGGTCGCGCGCCAGATGGGCTTGGCCGCCCGATTCGTCTCCGGCTACCTGGTCCAATTGACCTCCGACGTCACGGCACTCGACGGGCCGTCGGGACCGACCGCCGATTTCACCGATCTACACGCCTGGGCCGAGGTTTTCATACCCGGCGCGGGCTGGGTCGGTCTGGACCCGACGTCGGGTCTGTTCGCCGGCGAGGGCCACATCCCGCTGGCCGCCACCCCGAGCCCGGCCAGCGCGGCCCCGATCACCGGTGGCATCGAGCCGTGCGAGTCGACGCTGGAGTTCTCCAACACCGTCATCCGCATCCACGAGGATCCGCGGATCACCCTCCCCTATAGCGACGAGGCCTGGGCAACCATCACCGACGTCGCCCGCGGCGTCGACGAGCGCCTTGAAGCCGGTGACGTCCGGCTCACCGTCGGCGGCGAACCCACCTTCGTGTCGATCGACAACCAGGTCGACGACGAGTGGACCACCTCCGCCGACGGCCCGCACAAGCGTCAGCGCGCCTCCGACCTGGCTGCCCGCCTGAAAGCGCAGTGGGCGCCGCAGGGTCTGATTCACCGCGGCCAGGGCCGGTGGTATCCCGGTGAACCGTTGCCCCGCTGGCAGATTGGTCTGTACTGGCGTACCGACGGCCAGCCGCTGTGGCCCGATGCGACACTGCTGGCCGACCCCTGGAGCACCACTGAGACCGGCCCGGCCGCGGACATCACCACGGCCCAGAACCTGCTGTCCGCCGTCGCCGACGGCCTGGGCCTGCCCCCTTCACAGGTGCGCCCGGCGTACGAGGATGCCCTGTCCAAGCTGGCGGCCAAAGCCCGTCTACCGCAGGGCGACCCGGTGGAACCCAGTGCCGACTTGGACCCGGAGACCGGTCGCGACACTCCCGCAGCCCGAGCCGAGCTACTGGCGCGCCTCGACGAATCGACGGCCACTCCAACGGCGTTCGTACTTCCGCTGCACCGCCGCGACGATGAGCTGGGCTGGGCCAGCGCCAACTGGCGGCTGCGCCGCGGCCGCATCGTGCTGGTCGACGGCGATTCGCCGGCGGGCCTGCGACTGCCGCTGGACGCGATCAGTTGGAAGCCGCCGCGGCCGTCCTTCGACACCGATCCGACCACCGCCGGCGACAATCTGAGCCCGGCGGGCACCGAAGCACTGGTCGATGACGACGAGAGCGCGCCGACCACCGCAATGGTCGCCGAGGTCCGCGACGGCTTGCTCTACATATTCCTGCCGCCCACCGGGACGCTGGATCATTTCGTTGACTTGATCGCCCGAATTCACGCCGCGGCCAAGAAGGTCGGCTGCCCAGTGGTGATCGAGGGCTATGAACCACCGGCCGATCCGCGACTGTCCTCGACCACCATCACCCCCGACCCGGGCGTCATCGAGGTCAACGTCGCGCCCACCGCCAGCTTCGCCGAGCAGACCAGACAGCTCGAAACCCTCTACGAACAGGCCCGACTGGCTCGCCTTTCGACGGAGTCGTTCGGCGTCGACGGCAGTCACGGCGGCACCGGCGGCGGCAATCACATCACGTTGGGTGGCGTCACCCCGAAAGACTCTCCCCTGCTGCGCCGCCCGGATCTGCTGGTGTCGCTGCTCACGTATTGGCAGCGGCATCCGTCGCTGTCCTACCTGTTTGCCGGTCGGTTCGTCGGCACCACGTCGCAGGCGCCGCGGGTCGACGAGGGACGGGCCGAGGCGCTCTACGAGCTGGAGATCGCGTTCGCCGAAATCGACCGGCTCGCTTCGGCTCCCGGGCCCGGCACGCCCAGGCCCTGGATCATCGACCGGGCACTGCGGCATCTGCTCACCGACATCACCGGAAATACTCATCGCGCCGAGTTCTGCATCGACAAGCTCTACAACCCGTACAGCATGCGCGGCAGGCTGGGCCTGCTGGAATTGCGCGGCTTCGAGATGCCACCGCACCTGCGGATGGCGATGGTGCAGTCGCTGCTGGTGCGCTCGTTGGTGGCCTGGTTCACCGACGAGCCGCTGCGGACGCCGCTGATCCGGCACGGCGCCAATCTGCATGGTCGATACTTGTTGCCGCACTTCCTGATCCATGACATCGCCGAGGTCGCCGCGGACTTGCGTGCGCACGGCATCGCCTTCCAGAACAGTTGGCTGGACCCATTCACCGAGTTCCGCTTCCCGCGTATCGGCACCGCGGTATTCGACGGCGTCGAGATCGAACTGCGCGGCGCCATCGAGCCGTGGAACACGCTCGGCGAAGAGGCCACGGCGACCGGAACCGCCCGCTACGTCGACTCCTCGGTCGAACGTCTCCAGGTGCGCATTATCGGCGCCGACCGTCACCGTCATCTGGTGACCTGCAACGGCTATCCGGTCCCACTGCTGGCCACCGACAATCCCGACGTGCACGTAGGCGGCGTACGTTTTCGGGCCTGGCAACCGCCCAGCGCCCTGCACCCCAGCATCACAGTCGACGGCCCGCTGCAATTCGAGCTCATCGACCTCACCACCTCGACGTCGCGCGGCGGCTGCACCTACCACATCGTCCACCCCGGCGGACGCGCGTACGACGAGCCGCCCGTCAATGCCGTAGAAGCAGAGTCACGGCGCGCACGGCGCTTCGAGGCCACCGGGTTCACCCCGGGCAAACTCACGCTCTCCGGCATTCGAGAGATGCAGGCCCGAATTTCCACAGACGTCGGCGCGCCGGGCATCCTCGATCTGCGGCGCGTGCGTACCGTTCTGCGGTAATGGCTTCGACAGATATGGCAGTACACCCAAGCGACTCGGCAGCGTTTCACCACCGCACCGACGTCGACCGGCTGCTCGCCGGGTATCGCACCGCGCGGGCTCAGGACACGCTGTTCGACCTGCGCCCGCCATCCCTGCAAGGGCCGGTGATCGGTTACGACGAGTTCCTCGACGACACCGGCAGTGTGCGCCCGGCTTGGGCCGACCTCGCCGACGCGGTCGGTGACCGTGGAAAAGCGGGCCTGAGTCGGCTCAGCTCCGCAGTACGACAACTGGTGAACAACGACGACATCACGCACACCGTTGTCGATCCCGCAAGCGGGCACGGTGAGCCGCGAGCGTGGCGCATCGACCCGCTACCGCTGGTGGTATCGGCCCCCGATTGGGAGGTGCTCGAGGCCGGGCTGGTGCAACGGTCCCGAGTGCTCAATGCCGTGCTGGCGGACGTGTACGGTAACCGGCGCTCGCTGACCGAAGGCGTACTGCCCCCGGAGTTGCTGTTCGCACATCCGGGATATGTGCGCGCCGCCAACGGAATCGAAGTGCCGGGCCACCACCAGCTCTTCATGCACGCCTGCGACGTCAGCCGACTCGCCGACGGCAGCTTTGGAGTGAATGCCGACTGGACCCAGGCGCCGTCCGGCGCGGGATACGCGCTCGCCGATCGACGGGTGCTCGCGCAAGCGCTGCCCGACCTGTACGAGAAGGTCGGACCACGTCCCACGACACCGTTCGCTCAAGCGTTGCGACTGGCACTGATCGACGCGGCGCCCGATGGCGTGCAGGACCCTGTGGTCGTCATCTTCAGTCCGGGTATCTACTCCGAAACCTCCTTCGACCACGCGTATCTCGCGACATTGCTCGGCTTCCCGCTAGTGGAGAGCGCGGACCTGGTAGTTCGCGATGGGAAATTGTGGATGCGCTCGCTGGGCACACTCAAACGCGTCGACGTGCTATTCCGCCGCGTCGATGCCACCTACACCGACCCCCTCGATCTGCGCGCCGACTCCCGGCTGGGGGTGGCCGGGCTGCTGGAGGCGCAGCATCGCGGGACGGTGACCGTCGTGAACACGGTCGGCAGTGGAATCCTGGAAAGTGCTGGGCTGCAACGCTTCCTGCCCCAGTTGGCGACCCGCCTGCTCGGCGAAGCACCGCTGCTGCCCAGCGCGCCGAGCTACTGGGGTGGCATCGACAACGAACGCTCGCATCTGCTGGCCAACCTGTCGACACTGTTGATCAGGCCTACCATCGGCGGGCAAACGCTTGTCGGCCCGGCGCTTTCGTCCGAACGGCTCGCCGATCTGGCTGCCGCGATCACCGCGATGCCGTGGCAATGGGTCGGTCAAGAACTACCGCAGTTTTCTTCCGCCCCGACCAGCAACGACAACCAACTCTCGGCGGGCGGAGTGGGTATGCGCCTGTTCACGGTTGCTCAACGTGGCGGGTACGCGCCGATGCTGGGCGGTCTCGGCTACGTGCTGGCCCAGGGCCCGGCGGCGTATACGTTGGAAACCATTGCCGCAAAGGATGTCTGGGTTGCGCCCACTGACAGGTCGCGAACCGAAGCGGTCACCCTGCCGGCCCCGGAAACTTCCACAAAGACAGGCGCGGGCACGTTGGGTGTCAGTTCGCCGCGCGTGCTGTCGGACCTGTTCTGGATGGGACGCTACGGCGAGCGCGCCGAGAACATGGCCCGGTTGCTGATCGCCGCCAGGCGGCGTTACTACGAATTCCGGCACCGCCAAGAGATTTCCGAAAGCCAGTGTGTGCCCGTCCTGATGGCTGCGCTGGGCCGCATCACCGGAACCGACCCGGGGACCGAGGATCAAGCCGAGACGATCGCCATCGCGCCGTCGACCCTATGGTCGCTGACCATGGACCGCGATCGGCCCGGCGCCCTGGCGCAGTCGGTGGATCGACTGGCGTTGGCCGCCAGGGCAGTTCGTGACCAGTTGTCCAGCGACACCTGGGCGGTGCTGGCCGGTGTCGAGCGGGCGCTGGCGCACACCGCCGAGCCGCCGGACTCGTTGGCCGAGGGCGACGCCATGTTAGAGACGGCGCAGTCACAGACTCTGGTCGGCATGCTGACCCTGGCCGGCGTTGCAAGCGAGTCGATGGTGCAGGACGTCGGCTGGACGATGATGGACATCGGCAAGCGCATCGAACGGGGCCTGGGCCTCACCGCCCTGCTGAATGCCACGTTGACCACCGTCCTGGCCCCGGCCGCGGAACGGACCGTGATCGAATCAACGCTGATTGCAACGGAATCCGCGGTGATCTATCGCCGCCGCACGGCCGGCCAGGTCAGCGTGGCCGCGCTGGCCGCGCTGATGTTGTTCGATTCGACGAACCCACGGTCGCTGGTATACCAACTGGAACGGCTGCGCACCGATCTCGGCGACCTGCCCGGCCCGTCGGGATCCTCACGCCCGCAGCGGATGGTCGCCGAGATCGGCACCTTGTTGCGGCGCTCGCATCCCGCCGAGCTCGAAGCGGTGTCCGCGAACGGACGCCGCGAACGGCTGGCCGGACTGCTCACCGCAACCCATGCCGCGTTGCGCGAGTTGGCCGAGGTCATCGCGGCGACCCAACTGGCCTTGCCGGGCGACACGCAACCGTTGTGGGGTGGCGACGAACGGCGGACGATGCCGTGATCACCACCGTGCTGATGCGCTGAGCGGGTCGCGTCTCCCCGATGCGGCGGTCACCTCGTCGATGACGTTGTGGATGAACTTCATCTTCTCCAGAACCTTGATCGGCAGCACGAAAGGATACAGGTCGTCGTGACCCATCGACCTGTTCACCATGTTCAGCGACCACGACACCGGCAGCCACATGTCGATGATCGTCATGAATGCGCTGGGTCCCAGCACCGGCCGATCGAAGGTCGCCGTCGCCGGCGCGAAGCCTGACCACGCCGCCGTATCCAGCGTGTCGCGGATGTGCAGGTAGTGCGCGAACGTCTCGGCCCAGTCTTCGGCCGGATGCATCGTCGCGTACGACGACACGTAATTCTGCTCCCAGCCCGCGGGCACGCCTTCGCCGTAATGCCGGTCCAGCGCCGCCTGATAGTCGGCATCGGCATCGCCGAACAGCTCGTTGAATCGCGCGGCGAACTCGGCGGACGGCGTGATCAGCCGGTAGTAGTAGTAGTGCCCGACCTCGTGCCGGAAGTGCCCCAGCAGGGTGCGGTACGGCTCGTCCATCTCGACCCGCAACTGCTCGCGGTGCACATCGTCGCCTTCGGCCAAATCCAGCGTGATGACGCCGTTCTCGTGCCCAGTGGTCACCCGCTCATGCGCGCTGGACAGCAGCCGGAAAGCCAGTCCGTAGTCCGGATCTTGTTCGCGCCCAATGATCGGCAACTTCAACTCGTGCAATTCGGCGACGAGTCTGCGCTTGGCCGCCTCGGCCCGGGCGAACTCGGCCAGCCCAGCGGTGTCCGCGTCGTTGGGCCGTTCACTGGTCAGCACACACGAGCTACACAAGTACGTCGGTGCGCGAATCGGAACAAGCCAATTGCATTCCGCCAGATTGCGATTCGCGCACAGCTCGTACTCGCTGGCGCTGACGAAGCCGGCGCGGCCGGCGTCGTCGCCGGTGGTGACCACCAGCAGTGCCATCTCGTCGAGCGAGAACCCCAGGGCACTGCCGCACGCCAGACATGCCGAATTCTCGAACGTCAGCCGCTGACCGCAGTTGGGGCAGTGGAAATCACGCATACAACTCGTCACCTTCGTAGGGCGCGACGTCGACTGAGACGTCAATCACGCTGTTCTTGGAATTGGTGTATATGATGCCGCGCAACGGCGGCACGTCGGCGTAGTCGCGACCCCGACCGACGATGACGTAGCGCTCGTCGACCATCTGATTGTTGGTGGGATCCAATCCTAGCCATTCGAATTGGCCGGGCGGCTGCGGCGTCCACACCGCCGCCCAGGCGTGCGTCGCGTCGATGCCGATCATGCGGTCCTTCCCGGGGGGCGGGTCGGTGGCCAGATAGCCGGAAACGTAGCTGGCCGCCAAACCGTTGGCGCGCAAGCAGGCGATCGCCAGCCGCGCGAAGTCCTGACATACCCCTTCCCGCGCCGTTAGAACCTCGTTGACCCCAGTCGATACCGTGGTCGAACCCGAGCGGTAGGTGAAGTCGGTGTAGATCCGCGACGTGAGGTCGCCCAACACCTCGCCCAGCGGTCGCTGCGGATCAAAACTCGGCGCCGCATATTCGCGGACCTCGTCGGTGATCTCGGGCGGGTTCAGGTCGAGCGCGAACTCGCATGCCAGTGCGCCTCGCACGCCCACCGGGCGGGCGAGCTCCCACGGGTCCAGCGCCGGCCCGCCACCCCAGCGCTCCGGCGGCGAGGGATAGACCTCGACGATGGACGAACTGGTTACGGTCAGCGTCTGATGTGGCTCGGTGACATGGAAATACGAACTGATGTTTCCGTAGGTGTCCGGACTCGTCGAGCTGTCCGACGGCGTCGGCGAGATCCGCAACTCGTGGAACAGGCAGCGTTGCCGCGGCAGGTCTCGCGGGGTGAGGAAACCGCGACCGTACGAACTCGTCACCACGTCCGAGTACCGATATTCGGTGCGGTGGGTGATCCGGTAACGGACTCCCGGGCCCGACGGGTGCCGATCCGGTGCCTGCCCTGGATCGCTGGCCTGGCTCGGCGATGTCACGCTGCAACACTAGTGACGCCCAGGTGCCCGCGCAGCGGCGCAGCCTGATGTGCCCCGCTGTTCTGTACCGCGGGAGCACAGTGGGTCGTGGCCACCTGGGACGACGTCGCCAGCGTCGTCGAAGAGCTGCCACTCACCAAGGAGCGGTCGCCGCACGTCTGGCGGCGATCGATCTGCGGGGGCTGCGGGAGCTCATTGTCGAGGCCTGGCCGGAACAGCCCCGAAACGCCTGGTCCAGGAGTTTCTCGGCATCACGTGATGGCCTCCCGCAGCGCACCTTCTGTCACTTTAGTAACAGAAGCATCACAAGTCACTCTAATTTACTCCATCACGACAAGATAACTTGCTGCTCATATAGCTCATAGGTATTAAAATGCACCAATAAGCTCACTAATTAACTCGAGTTAACACTAGCAACGCAAAACACGTTCTTAAACTTGAATCTCATTGATTACTAAAGCCCCACTCATTGACTCCTTTCACACCCACTTGTTAGACCTGGTAAATGATTCATTTAGGTGGGCTACTGAGCACGATGTGCAGGCACCTGGTGATAGCCCTGTTGGTCGTCGTGGGCATGACGCTGCTGGTCAATCCGACCACCGGCGTGGCCTACGCAGACGGCATGAACTGGGACGCCGTGGCGCAGTGCGAGTCGGGTGGCAACTGGCATGCGAACACCGGCAACGGGTTCTACGGAGGACTGCAGTTCAAACCGTCTACCTGGGCCGCCAACGGCGGCATCGGCGACCCGGCGATGGCGTCGCGCGAACAGCAGATCGCGGTGGCGAATCGGGTGCTGGCCACCCAAGGCCCCGGCGCGTGGCCCAAGTGCGGCGGTAACGGCCAGTTGTTCCCGATCCAGATCGTGAACATCTTCTTGCACCCAATGCGCGGCACGCTGTCGACGCTGTGGTCGCTGGTCCCGCACTAGGGCCGGTCGCGGGCGACGTGACCGCCCCGTGATAGGTGGCGTGATAGCCCCGTAACCGTGAGCTTCGAGGGGTCGGTTGACGGGCTAACTATCAGGCGGGGCTAACTGCCCGACTGGAGTTCGAGAAGCGATATCACCCGCGATGGCTGCGCGGGGCTGGTCGCGCGAAACAGAACCTACGGTCGTGGGTGACCGTACAATCACTGCCCTGGTGTCTGTTTGGCGGGCGCAGCCGCAGCGCGGGCGCGAGCTTCCTCGGGCTTGACGTCGATCCCCGATTCCTTGCGCTGCTGGGCCGTGATCGGCGCCGGGGCATCGGTCAGCGGGTCGACGCCGCCGCCGGACTTCGGGAACGCGATCACCTCGCGAATGGATTCCGCGCCGGACAGCAGCTGGACGATCCGGTCCCAGCCGAACGCGATGCCGCCGTGCGGTGGTGCACCAAAGGTGAACGCGTCCAACAGGAATCCGAACTTCTCCTGCGCCTCGGCGGCAGTGATGCCCATCATCGCGAACACCCGTTCCTGCACGTCGCGGCGGTGGATACGAATCGAGCCGCCACCGATCTCGTTGCCGTTGCAGACGATGTCGTAGGCATCCGCGACCGCGTTGCCCGGATCGCTGTCGAAGGTCGCCTCGGATTCGGGCTGGGGCGAGGTGAACGCGTGGTGCACCGCGGTCCATGCGCCGCTGCCCAGCGCGACATCGCCGGCGGCAGTGGCGTCGTCTGCCGGCTCGAACAGCGGGAAGTCGACGACCCAGGTGAACGCCCAGGCGTCCGGGTTGATCAGGTCGAGCCGCTTCGCGATCTCGTCACGAGCGGCGCCCAGCAGCGCGCGCGACGCTTTCGCCGGCCCGGCCGCGAAGAAGATGCAGTCACCGGGTTGCGCGCCGACGTGCGCGGCCAGACCTTCGCGTTCGGCGTCGGACAGGTTTTTGGCGACCGGCCCGGCAAGCGTGCCGTCGTCGCCGACCAGCACATAGGCCAAGCCCTTGTGACCGCGCTGCTTCGCAAACTCCTGCCACCCATCCAGCGTGCGGCGCGGCTGCGACGCCCCGCCGGACATCACCACCGCGCCCACATAGGGCGCCTGGAACACCCGGAAAGTGGTGTTGGAGAAAAACTCTGTGCACTCGACGAGTTCGACCCCGAACCGCAGGTCCGGGCGGTCCGTGCCGAAGCGTCGCATTGCCTCGGCGTAGCTGATCCGGGGCACCGGGGTGGGTAGGTCGTAGCCGATCAGCGCCCACACGGCTTTGAGCACCTGTTCGGCGGTGGCGATGACGTCGTCGGACTCGACGAAGCTCATCTCCAGGTCGAGCTGGGTGAATTCCGGCTGACGGTCGGCGCGGAAATCCTCGTCGCGATAGCAGCGGGCGATCTGGTAGTACCGCTCCATCCCGGCGACCATCAGCAGCTGCTTGAACAGCTGCGGGCTCTGCGGCAGGGCGTAGAAGGAACCGGGCTGCAGCCGGGCCGGCACCAGGAAGTCGCGCGCGCCTTCCGGCGTCGAACGCGTCATGGTCGGCGTCTCGATCTCGACGAAACCCTGCGCGGCCAGCACGCCACGAGCGGCGGCATTGACCTTGGAACGCAACCGAATTGCGTTGCCCGGGCCCTCGCGGCGCAGATCCAGATAGCGGTACCGCAGCCGGACTTCCTCACCGGCGGGCTCGTCGAGCTGGAACGGAAGCGGCGCGCACTCCCCCAGCACGGTCAGCGACGTCGCGTTGACCTCGATCTCGCCGGTGGCGATCTCGGCGTTGGCGTTGCCCTCCGGCCGGATCTCCACGACGCCCTCGACGGCCACGCAGAACTCGGCGCGCAGCCGATGGGCCTGGGCCAGCACGTCGTCGGCGCGGAACACCACCTGGGATACGCCGCTGGCGTCGCGCAGGTCGATGAAGATCACCCCGCCGTGGTCGCGCCGACGCGCGACCCAGCCGGCCAGCGTCACCGGTTGCCCGGCGTCGGTGGCTCGCAACGAACCGGCGGCATGACTGCGCAGCACAAATACTCCTCGTCAACGGTGGGAACGACAGCCCAGTCTAGAGGCGGGTAATTTCAGGGATAACCATGGATGTCAAGGTAGATGTAGCAGTTGTCGGCCCCGGCGCCGTCGGCACGACGGTCGCCGCATACGTGTCTGCCGCCGGCCATTCGGTGTTGGTCTGCGGGAGGTCCCCGCGTTCGCAGATCGAGCTACGCCCCGATGGCGCCGATCCGATCACCGTGCCGGGTCCGGTCTGTACCGACCCCGCAGCGGTCACGGGCCCGGTCGGGGTCGTCCTGCTGGCGGTCAAAGCCACCCAGAACGCCGACGCAGCGCGCTGGCTGACTCGATTGTGCGACGAGAACACCATCGTCGTCGTCCTGCAAAACGGCGTCGAACAGGTCGAGCAGGTGCAGCCGCTGGGTCCGTCGTCGAACGTCATTCCCGGCATCGTCTGGTTTTCGGCCGAGACTCAGCCGGACGGCTGGGTGCGACTGCGCACCGACGCCCGACTGACGCTGCCGACCGGGCCCGCCGCGACCACCGTCGGCGACCTGTGGCGCGCAGCCGGCGGCACCGCCGACTGCGACCCCGACTTCGTCACCGCCGCGTGGCGCAAGCTACTGGTCAACGCGGTCGCCGGCCTGATGGTGCTGACCGGACGGCGGTCCGGCATGTTCCGTCGCGACGATCTGGCCGAACTCGCAACCCGGTACGCGGCGGAATGCCTCGAGGTCGCCCGTGCCGAGGGTGCGCAGCTGGCCGACGACATCGCCGCCGGGACAGTGCAGATGTTCCGGCAGGCCCCTGCCGACATGGGCACGTCGATGCTGGCCGACCGCGAGGCCGGCCGCCCGCAGGAGTGGGACGTCCGCAACGGTGTGATCATCCGCAAGGCGCGCATCCACGGGATCGAGACGCCGATCAGCGACATCCTGGTACCGCTGCTGGCCGCAGCCAGCGACGGCCCCGGGTAGTCACCGCGCCCCACGACGACTAGCGGCGGCGTCTTAGAACAACGCGATCGTGTCGGCTGTCAGACCCGAGGCTGCGTCGAAAGTGGTGGGAAGGGCGAAGTCCCCGAAGGGCGTCACGATGGTGTCGGTGATCACGCTGGAACCGGTCGGCGAGACGAGGTCGGAGTACACGGTCTCGAAGCCGTAACCGTAGTTGGCGACGTCGATCATCGAGCCGGCGGCCGGAGCATCTCCGGTAGCGCTGGTGACCAGAAGTGTCTCGGTGGTCTCGTCGTAGACACTTGTGCTGGTGGTGGTCACGTCCGCATCGAAGGTCCCGCTGCCGGCACTGTCGTTGACGTCGAATTCCTGAGTGCCCTGAATGGCGACGTCCGCCGGCGGAAGCCCGTTGATGCCGGTGAAGGTTTCGGCGCCGGTGGGAGTGATATCGCCGCCGTCGAACGGGATCGTGGCGGTATCCGATTCGGCGGCGACTGCGTCGAGGCTGGCGGGAACGCTGATGTCCCCGAAGAGGGTCACGTCGGTGGCCGAGATCACGTTCGGGCCGCCGGTCGGCGAGACGAGGTCGGAGTAAATGTCCGGGGTGGGGCCACCGTCGTAGTCGATGCTGTCGATGACCGATCCGACCGCCGGGATGTCCCCGGCGGCGGTGCCTACCGTGCCCGATGATCCATCGCCGGTGACGAGGATCGCCTCGGTGTTCGTACCGGCGGCATCGGTCGTGGTCGTCACGTCGCCGGTGAAGGTCCCGATCACCGTGCCGGCACTGTTGTCGACGTCGAATACCTGGCTGCCCTGAATGTCGGTGTCATACGGCGCAGCCCCGCTCACCGCTTTGAACGTTTCCGCACCGGTAGGAACGATGACGTCGCCGCCGGAAAGCGAGATCGGCGGAACCGCAGTGTCCGATTCGGACGCGATGGCGTCATAGCTGCTGGATACGGGGAAGTCCCCGTAGCCCGCCGTCGTCAAGGTCTCCGTGGCGGTCGTCGAGGGCAGGTCTGAGTACACGTACCCGAATTGATCACCGGCATAGGTGTAGGAGTCGATGATCGAGTTGTCCGCCGGAACGTCCCCGGCGGCGGTGCCGACGGTGCCTGAGAGATCGTGGGTGACGAGCAGTTCGGTGTTGGTGTCACCGCTGATGTCTATCGAATTCGACTCGTCGGCATCGAAGGTCCCGACCACCTGTCGGGTGGTGGTGTCGTAGACCTCGAATTCCTGGGTTCCCTGAATGCTGCCGGTCTCGGCCGGAGGAACGGTGTTCTCCAATCCGTATACCCCGGTGAGCGTTTCGGTGGACGACGGATCAGGAATGATCTCGTAGCTATCGGCGAACGCGACGGCCGCCGGGAGAAACGCGACGCCGAGCAGGCCACCTGCTGCCGCGCCCAGAGCGCGGGTAACCCGACGGCGGTGCATCGAGACACCTCCATTCGAACCCAGGGAACCGTCAGATTTGTGCAACGAATGCTTACCCATGGCTTCTCAACTTTCAGAGGGGGGTTCGATTTGCGCGCGACGACGCAGAGACCATCATCCGGCCGCCTCGGAGAGCCCGAATGCTTCGTAGACGAACCCGAGGTCTGCCCGGATCCGTTCGGGGGTCAGGCCGAACTGCGCGGGCGAATGTCCATGCGTGCTGGTGTAATTGCGCTGCCGCTCGGCTTGCGCGCGCACCTCTTCGACGAATTCCTCCGACGGCTTGATCTCGACGAAGTCGAGGATCCGCGCCATGGTCGGTTCGAGGTCGTTGATCAGATCCTGGTAGCGCACGATGCACAGGTTGCGCTCCGGGATCCGGCCCGCTGCATGAGCGTCGTAAAAACAGCGCAGCATGTCACAGGAAGCCCGGTAGAGATTCTCCACCCACCTGTGCTGGTCTTCTTTCGCGGTGCGGTTCCACACGTCATAGCCGTTCTCGAGCACGCTGGCCAGCAACGACATTCCCGACGGGATGACCTCGACCGGGTCGCGGATGACGTAGACGAGCCTGCAGTCCGGGTAACGCCGCAACACCGCATCGAGGCGCATCGTCAGCATGCTGGTCTTGGCCAGCACCCGGCTGGCGCCCTTGAGCGTCAGGTTGCGGCGCCAGCAGGCCTCGTAGTAGCCGAAGAAACGCTCTTCCTCAGCCGGCGTCACGCCATCGATCGCGAATTCGCGCCGCGACAGCTCACTTCCCCACGTGTCTTGCCAGGCAAGGAAGTACGCCCACGCGAACGGGCCGTCCATGGTCCGGAAGAACCACGCCACATCGTCGGTCTCGATGCCCCGCAGGCTGGTGTCATGCACGTCAGACGGGTGATACCGAGCCGGTGAGAGCTTGTCCAACCTGGGCACGATGCCGCCGAGCAGTTTGCGCGCGGTGATCGCGGGAAACAGCATCTCCCACAACTCGAGGGCGGCCATGTCACCGGCGCCCAGCAGCAGCCTGTGCAAAAACGTCGTGCCACTACGTGGGTTACCGATGATGAAAATGGGCCGGTCGATCACCTGCTTGCGATGACCCGGATAGAACACCTGGTCTAGGCCGAGCGTGGTTGCCGAAATCAGTTGGCGCACTTGCAAAAGCAGGAACGCGCCCAGAGGCCGGAACCACAACCCGAACGTTTGGCCGATCACCTTGTAGACACGCAGATAACGCCCCATCTAGCGCTCCCACACGGCCGAAGCGCAGGCGATCGTGAACCCGGACGCAGCGCTGACGATCACGAGCTTGTCGCCGTGGTTGATGGTGCCGTGCTTCAGGCGGTGGTTGAGCGCGACCGCCCACGAGGTGCTGGCGGTATTCCCGTAGATCGAGTGGGTGTGTACGCATGCTTCGGGCCGCGCGCCGATTCCGTCGAAGACACGCTCCAGGATCGCCTGACTGGGCTGGTGGAAGACGTAGTGGTCGACATCTTGGGGTGCCCAACCGGCGTCCGCGAGCAGCCGCTGGACCTCCCCGGGCACATGAACCGCGAGCGCGAAAATCTCTTTCGAGCGGGACATGAAGGGCCCGTCGACCGGTGCCGAACACAGGTCGTAGTGCTCGGCCAGCGTCTTGTGCCGGAAGCCCAGCAGTCGCGCACCACCCGCTGCCAGCGACTCGCGTGTGATCAGGAATGCCGCAGCGGCATTGCCCAGGGTGAGGCCGGCGGCGTAGTTCGCGACATCGTCGAGCGTCTGGATGTCGTAGCTGACGCGGTCGCGCCACAATTCACCGGCGCACACCAGTGCGGTCTTGATCTCGGGATGCAGCGCGAAGTAACCGGCGACCACGTGGATGGCCTCGACCAGCCCGGCGCAGGCGCAGGTCACGTCGAACGCATGAAGTGGCGTCGCCCCGAGGCGCCCGGCGACCTCGGCGGCGGTCGCAGGCTCGAAGTTCTCCCGGGCAATTCCCCCGTAAACCAAAAGATCGACCTCGGACGCCTCGACGCCGTTCTCGAAGAGGCAGGTGGTCGCCGCGCGCGACGCGAACTCGCCGGGCGAGAGCGTCTGGTCCGGGTCGACGTAACGGACCTTGGTGTTACAGCGGCCCAACACGTACTGAATGCCCTGCATGATCGAATCCCATTCAGATTCATTCCCGCGGAAGGATTCTCGTACGCGCGCCAACACCGCCTCGTTGTCGAGAGCGGCATCGGGAATAACGACCGCAGGCCTGGACAAGTACATGCACGGCAGGTTCATGCGGACGTCACCGCCGCCGGATGAACCGACAGACACTCGCTGGAACCTCGAGACACGAAAACCCCCTCTGAACGCCGCGGGACAGCGACTTCTCCTAGCTAGCTAGTCCGTGAAACTACCGTGTCGAACCCGCCCTAGCCAGCGAAGTCTAACTAACCGGATCAAGATAGTTGATAACACAATCAATACGGACCTGTCTGCGCAGCCTCGATCGGATGTCGCGGCAGCAGGTCGACCCCATAAGTCAATCCGTGCGCGAGGGTCGGCGACGCCGCCTTCGGCAACGCCCCGAAGACCACCGAGCGTCGAGTGCGCGATAGCGGGAACTTCGGCAACCGCGGGCACGCCTGAATCGTAGTGTGCAAAGCTGCTATCGCCGGGCCAGCCACCTGCCGTAAACCGCGACGGAGAATGCGATGACCTTCAACGAGGGCATGCAGATCGACACCAGTACGACGGCGTCATCCGGAGGCGGCGGAGGGCGGCGAATCGCCATCGGCGGCGGACTGGGCGGGTTGTTGTTCATCGTGGTCGCGCTGCTGCTCGGGGTTGACCCTGGCAAAGTGGCCACCCAGCTGCCCGCGCCGAGCGCCAGCCAGAACGTGGCCCCGGGATTCGACCTGAGCAAGTGCAAAACCGGAGCCGATGCCAACCAGTACGTGCAGTGCCGGGTAGTCGCCACCGGCAACTCGGTCGATGCAGTGTGGAAGCAGCTGATGCGCGGTTACACGCGCCCGCGGGTCCGGTTGTTCAGCGGTCAGGTCAACACCGGCTGTGGCGCGGCCACCACCGAGGTAGGACCGTTCTACTGCCCGGTCGATCAGACCGCCTACTTCGATACCGGCTTTTTCGACGTGCTGCGCACCCAATTCGGTTCAAGTGGTGGGCCATTGGCGCAGGAGTACGTGGTTGCCCATGAGTTCGGGCACCACGTGCAGGATCTGCAGGGCTCGCTCGGCCGTGCCCAGCAAGGCGCGCAGGGCGCCAACGGCAACGGCGTGCGCACCGAGTTGCAGGCCGACTGCTACGCCGGCGTATGGGCCCACTACGCCTCCACGACCAAGCAGGAAAGCACCGGTGTTCCGTTCCTGAAACCGCTGAGCGACAAGGATATCGCCGACGCGCTGTCGGCTGCGTCATCGGTCGGCGACGACCGCATCCAGAAGGCCGCCACCGGACGGATCAATCCTGAGTCGTGGACACACGGCTCCTCGGAGCAGCGTCAGCACTGGTTCACCGTCGGCTATCAGACCGGCGACCCCACTCAGTGCGACACCTACCACGCACCCGACCTGAACTAGCTCAGCACAGCCTCGGCTGAACGGTTTCGGCACGGCGCCGGGGCGGCACCGGCTCGACCCGGTGCGACGTGCCACCAACCCGCGCCTGGCGATCAGCTGGGCGTACCCGGCCCCAGCTGCTTGTGCAGTTCAGGGTCGGCGACGGCGAGCGACACCGCGACCCCAACGGGCACCTGCGCTGCGGCGTCGACGATCAGTGGTAAGTCCCGCCGCTTGGTGAGGATCGACAGTGGCGTGCCCGATTCTGCGAGCGCGCCGATGATGCCCGGCATCAACGCGTAGCGGCCTTCCGCACGTTGGTAGGGGTCGGTGTCGTTGCCGCAGTTCAATTCCAGATGCGAGCAACTACGATAGCCGTTGACGGCGCACTGGAGCGGTAACGCGGTGGCGTGCGGAACCTTGTTCAGCGCCGACCTGCACAACCCTCGAACTGCGGCGTGCGGACGCTCCGGACGAAGCCGATTGCGCTCCAATCCGGGCAGCGCGACTTCGTCCGCCCGGGGCTTTGGCCGTCCCATCGCACAAGTTTATTCGAACTTTTGTTCGATCCGATGTCAACCCCGTGCGCTGCGCAAACAAACTGCGGTCACGGCTGCGGCTCATCAGCAATACGGCTGCGGTGAGCGGGTTGTCATTTAAGCTGGAGCATCGTGACGTCTGATACTGACGACCCAAAAGACAACAAAAATCTTAAATGGGCCATGGGTGGGGTGGCCGCCGTTGCCGTTCTGGCAACGATCGTCGCAGCCGTATTGCTATTCGGCGGGGGTTCCGGGGGGCCGAACGGCGAGTCCGACAACGGGCAGGCTCAGGAGACCGCGGCCGTGGCCAGCGCGAAGGACACCGGGCCGGTGACGGTGATCACCGACGATCCCACGTGTACGGCGTGGGCGTCGATCAACAACGAATTGGCCAACAGCGGCCAGGGATTGTGGAATGACCGCGACCGGTCGATTCCGGCGTCGGCGTGGAACCCGAAGCAGCGTGCACAGTTCATCGCGGCCGCGCAGTCGATGCGCGGTGCCGCAGCGCAAACCGTCGGACTGGTCAAGCTGACGCCGCATCGCGTCATGCGCGAGCTCTATCAGCAGTTCATCGCGTACGCGCGCGCCTACTCCGAGCGGATTCAGAGATATGTGCCCGCAGACAACAACCTGGCCGGCGCGGCGAACAGCGCCTCCTCGACGCTGGACTCGATCTGCGCCGCCATCCGCGACGGTTCGGCCGCGGCACGGGGCCCAATGGTGTCGGCGTCCCCGCCGCCGTCCGACATTGCCCCGGTGGGCAACCTGGCCAACCCGCAGCCATTCCTCACCGCGGAAAACAATGTCTGCCCGGAATGGAGATCGGCGGTGGCTCGCTTCGGTCAACAAACTGCCCAGTGGCAGCAATTGGATCCCAACATTCCGTCGATCTACTGGAACAAAGAGCAGAAGGCGGTCAACTACGCAGCGGGACCGGTGATGAACTCGTTCGCCGGCAAACTGGAACAGCTTGGCCGGCAAAGCGATAACGCCGTCTGGCAGGACCTGGCCAACCTGTCGGCCCAGTACCGTCGCGCGTTTGTCACCGCACTGCCGACCTACACCCCGACCGACAACCACCTGGCCAACGCGGCGAATTTCGCGTCGCTAATAGTTCTCGGGGGTTGCGCAGCGGTCGCCGAGTAGGCACCGGCCCGGGGCCCACTCAACCGATTGCTCTCAGCACAGCGCGAACAGATCGACCACCCGCCGTTGGCGTTGCCATCCCGGCGGTGACGATGTCCTTGGCTGATTCCCGCGAACGCGAGTTCGGCGCCGCGCGGGGTGATGAGAACCTGGTGGCGCAAGAAGATATGCCACCGAAAGAAAACACACCGGGCATCGCCATGCCCGGTGTGTTTTGACCCGCGAAGGGTAAAGCGTCAGGCCCAGCTCGACCCGACGGCGGAGTCGGTCGACGACATGTTGTTGCCGGCCGACTGCACCTTCTGGCCGTGGCTGTTGGCCTGCTCGTAGATGACCTGGAAGTTGCGGCCCAACTGGGTGATGAACTCCTGGCAGGCCACCGAACCCGAGCCACCCCAGAAGTCACCGGCAGCCAGCACATCGCGCACGATGGCCTGGTGTTCGGCCTCCAATGAAGCAGCTTGGGCGCGAATCAGCGCGCCGTGGGAATCGACATCACCGAACTGGTAGCTGATCGACATGAGTGTTCTCCTTGATAAGGCTAGCTGGACAGGATCTGCTGGGAGGCCTGCTCTTGCGCCTCGTAGTTGTTGGCGTCACGGATCAACCCGTCACGCACCCCGTGCAGCATGTTCACGATGTTGCGGAACGCGGTGTTCATCTGCCCCATGGTGTCGTGGGAGGTCATCTGAGCGGTACCGCTCCAGCCCGCACCGGCAATGTTCTGGCTCGATGCCCACATCTTGCGGGCCTCGTCTTCCACGGTCTGGGCGTGGGTGTCAAAACGGCCCGCCATAGAACGCATCTCGTGCGGGTCGGTCATAAAACGGGTAGGCATATTTCTCTCCTCAGCTCGCTGTCATGTCTTGGGTTAGTGCATGGGTTAACGCATCCTTGCGCAAAGGCATCCCCCCGGTTCTCATCCGCCAGCCGGCGTGCGAGTCTCAACTTTCACGGACGCCGTCTTGGCGGCCTGAGTGCCCATGCCGCGCCCGTTCAGGGCACCCATGAGTGCTTGGGTGTAGGGACTGGTCGGCATGCCCGCGGACGCTACCGGCGACGCAACGCTGTTGGCCGGCAACACGGGTGCGGCACGCACCATCTCCGGAGCCGACTGGGCCCATCCGTTCGGCACCGACAGGCCGCTGAGGCGTCCAGCCCCGGCCAGTTGAGCGGAAATCTGCGATCCGAATCCGCGCATCTGGCCGGAAATGCTGGCCAGCACAGCTTTCATCTTGCCATCGACGAGCGTCTGGACGTCGGCGAGCAAGGCCTGCTGACCCGCCTGCAGCGCCTGGCTGGCGCTCATCGAATTGCTTAGGCTGATCAGCATTCTCGCGGGCATGCTGGCGAGCATGGCACCGTAGTAGGTGACCTGCACCGGAACAATCGCGCCGTACGCGCTAGTGGCCGCATTGGTCACGGCGCCCGCCGTGCCGGCGCCCGCCGTGGTGGCGGCGGCGGAGTGAGCGGTCGACGTCGCGCCAGTCAAGTTGGTCGCAGCCGACGTCAGCGCCGACGTCAGGCTGTTGACATAGGTGCCCGTCGTGCCGTTGCCGCTCAACAGCCCCTGCAACGCAGTGGTCAAGTTGTTCACCGTGCTGCTGATGGAATTCTCGATGGACTGCACGGCCGCGGCCAGATCCGACGACAACCCACCGTCGCTGGCCGAAGGCGCCGGGGTCTGCTGGGGCAACACGACAGCCTGCTGGGAGGCCGTCGCGTAGCCATCCATCGTCAGGCCGTCCTGGAACCACATCTCCATGTAGTGCGCCTCGGTGGCCGCGATCGCCGGGGTGTTCTGCCCCAGGAAGTTGGTGGCGACCAGCGCCGCCAGCAGCGCACGGTTGGCGGCGATCACCGCCGGTGGCACCGTGGCGGTGAACGCGCCCTCGTAGGCCGCAGCGGCAAACCGGGCCTGAGCTGAGGTCTGCGCGGCCTGGCCCGCGGTAGCCGCCAGCCAGTCCACGTAGGGCGCCGTCGCCGCTGCCATCCGCGCCGACGTGGGGCCCAACCACGTCGCACCGGTCAGTTCCGCAAGCACCGACTGATACGAGGTGGCGGTCGCCTCGAGATCGGCCGCCAACTCGTCCCATGCCGAAGCCGCCGCCATCAGCGGCCCAGAGCCCGCACCGCTATACATCAAGCCGGAGTTGATCTCCGGCGGGAACATCATGAAACTCATCGACCCAGGCCCCCCTTAGCCGGCAGCAGCCGCATTCGCCGCTTCGGTCAGCGCGTACGCCCCCGCCCCGGAACGCAACGCGGATACTACTTGCTCATGCACTGCCGCCGCTTGGGCGGCAATCTGCTGATACGCGGCACCGTGCTTACCGAACTGCGCTGCGGTCATGAGAGAGACAATATCCGAAGCAGCGGGAGCCAGACCGGTAGTTGGCGTCGCCGCCGTAGCGTTTCGCGTTGCCATCGCATCGCCGAGACCGGCAAGACTGCTCGCAGCACCGGACAGATCCTCCGGCTGCGTAGTTACGAACGACACCGATCCCCCTTCAGACAGGAGTCAAACCCCAAGCCGCCGCCGGATGTGCTCATACAATTAGCCAATCGCGAAGAAGACATGTTTCAGGTCTGACAGATACAAAAGCTTAAATCACAAAACAGCGTCCTGTGCTGAGAAAAACCAAAGAGATATTGCACCGACAACGATATTTTTGGGCCGCTCATACAGGAAGCTCCCAGGGACGGCGGGGAGCGCACGAAAACAACCCTCGCCCAGACCGGCTGTCGGGCGTGCGTCAGTAGCCGGGCCCACGCACACTCGCCGCAGACGTGCGTGGACCAGCACGCCAGGCGCAGATCACCGATTCGGGCGCCAGCGGCAAAGAACACCGCCCCGCATCAGCTAACCGGCGACAGCGTCATACTTGCCGTAAATGCGTTGATGTCAGAGCAGTTGGCCCGCACCCGCCCCGCCAATCGGTCGACGTGAGCCGCGGTCGTCGGACTCGGCCAGACAACACGACCGGCCCACCCCGGCCAGCTGGGATCACGCCTCCACTCGGCTGGCGGCGGAGCCGGCGAACGACCGCCGGGCGCCCGCGACACGCCGCGTCAGGGGAAAGCTCGTCGACCATTGTGCGGACGTCGATTATTGCGAGCTGATCGCGCAGTTATTGGCCGCGCCGATAGACATCATGATCGGAATCTCGCACTCATCACGAAACTGAGAAAATACTTAATCGGATCGGTTTTGACGGCATACACGCGCCGCCGACCGCCGCTGCGGTGGCGGACCGCGGGGCCGGATGTTGTGCTCCGTCGACGCGCGAGCTGCTGTGCTCCGACCGGACGCCTCGACAACGCGAGGTACGACGTGCCACGTTCGGCAGGGAATTGGACGACAGCGAGCGGCAGCCGCCGACTACGAGGTCACGGTCCCGCTGCGGTCCGGCCAGCGTTCACCGGCCTTCGGCGCCGTGGCAGGTATGAAAGAGGCATGGTCGAAGATCCGCAACCGGGCGAAGTCGCCAGGCCGGCGCCGGGCATCAGCCGCCGAACCCTGCTGACGACCGGCGCGACGACGACACTCATCGGCGCCGGGCTCGGCGCCGGCGCCGGCGCACTGTTCGGACCGGCCCGGCGCGGGCCCAGTCTGTGGAGCCGTCCCAGCCGGAGCGGGGCCCAGCCGGTGGGCGGCCTGCATCTGCAATTCGGCCGGGACGCTGCCAGCGAAGTCGTCGTGTCATGGCACACCACCGATCCGGTGAGCAACCCCCGCGTCATGGCGGGCACGTCGACCGGGGGCTTCGGCCGCACCGTGCCCGCCGAGACCCGGACCTACCGGGACGCGAAATCCAGCACCGAAGTCCGGGTGCACCACGCAAAACTCGACAATCTCGCACCCGATACCGACTACGTGTATGCCGCGGTGCACGACGGTACCGACCCCGAGCTGGGAACCGTGCGCACCGCGCCGTCGGGGCGGAGTCCATTGCGCTTCACCAGCTTTGGCGACCAGGCGACGCCGACACTGGGCCGACTGAAGAATGACAGCTACCGCAGCGACAACTTGGGATCCCCGGCGGCCGGGGACATCACCACCGCGATCGAGCGCATCGGCCCGCTGTTCAACCTGGTCAACGGCGACCTGTGCTACGCGAACCTGGCCAATGACCGGATTCGCACCTGGTCGGACTGGTTCGACAACAACACCCGCTCCGCGCGGTATCGGCCATGGATGCCGGCCGCCGGCAACCATGAGAACGAACGGGGCAATGGCCCGATCGGTTACGCGGCGTACCAGACCTACTTCACCCTGCCCGACACGGCTTCGGACCCCGAGTTGCGCGGGCTGTGGTACTCGTTTACCGCCGGCTCGGTGCGGATCATCAGCCTCAACAACGACGACATCTGTTTTCAGGACGGCGGTAATTCTTACGTCCGCGGCTATTCTGGTGGTGCGCAAAAGCGTTGGCTGGAAAACGAACTCGCGAACGCGCGAGCCGACACACGCGTCGACTGGGTGATCGTCTGCATGCACCAGACCGCGGTGTCCACGGCCGATCACACCAACGGCGCCGACCTGGGTATCCGCCAGGACTGGCTGCCACTGTTCGACCGCTACCAAGTCGATCTGGTGGTGTGCGGCCACGAGCATCATTACGAACGCTCCCACCCACTTCGCGGGGCTCAAGACACCGAGACCCGAACGCCGATTCCGGTACAAGACCACGGCGACGTGATCGACACGTCGAAAGGAACCGTGCACCTGGTCATCGGCGGCGGCGGAACATCCGCACCGTCGAATGGTCTGTTCTTCCCGCAGCCGCGATGCCGTGTGGTGACTGGTCTCAGCGACTCCCGGGACGCCATCGGGCGCAAAGTCCCGATTTACGTGATCGAGGAAGCGCCGTGGTCGGCGTTTCGCGACAGCCAAAACCCCTACGGCTTCGTCGCTTTCGACGTCGACCCCGGATCACCGGGCGGCAACACCTCGATCAAGGCCACCCACTACGCGGTCAACGGACCCTACGGGGCCATCAGCGTGGTCGAACAGTTCACGCTCACTCGGCCTCGCGGCGACTCGCGCGGCGTGATCAGGTGAGCCGTGAAAGCACCTCGGCGACAACGGAATCAGTCGCCACATCGATCTGATCACCCGTCGAGAGATCCTTGACACCAATGGTGCCGGCCTCGATGTCGCGGTCGCCGGCAACCAGCGCCAACCGCGCACCGGACCGGTCGGCCGCGCGCATTGCCCCCTTGAGGCCGCGATCGCCGTAGGCAAGGTCCACCCGGACGCCCGCCGCACGCAGTTGGCCAGCCAGCATCGCAAGTCGAAGCTTGGCCTGCTCGCCCAACGGTGCCCCGAACACGTCGCAGCGCGCGGTCGGTCCGATCTCCTTACCTTCGGCCCGCAATGCCAACAACGCCCGGTCGACCCCGAGCCCGAACCCGATGCCGGACAGGTCCTGTCCGCCGAGCTGGCGCATCAACCCGTCGTAACGCCCGCCACCACCGATACCCGACTGAGCACCCAATCCAGAGTGCACGAATTCGAAGGTGGTCTTGGTGTAGTAGTCAAGCCCGCGAACCATCCTCGGATTGATGACGTACGGCACGCCCAGCCCGTCGAGATGCGCCAGCACGGTCTCGAAGTGCCGCTTGGCCGCATCGGACAGATGGTCCAGCATCACCGGGGCGTCCGCCGTCATCGCCTTGACCTCGGGACGCTTGTCATCAAGCACCCGCAGCGGATTGATCTCGGCGCGCTTGCGGGTTTCCTCATCAAGATCGAGGTGAAAGAGAAAGTCCTGCAACAACTCCCGATATTGCGGTCGGCAGGTGTCATCACCCAGCGAGGTGATTTCCAACCGGAATCCATCAAGACCGAGGGAGCGGAAACCCGCGTCGGCGACGGCGATCACCTCGGCGTCCAGCGCGGGGTCGTCGACGCCGATGGCCTCGACACCGACCTGCTGCAACTGACGGTAGCGGCCCGCCTGGGGCCGCTCGTAACGGAAGAACTGGCCCGCATAACACAGCTTGACCGGCAGCGCGCCGCGATCCAGACCGTGCTCGATCACCGCGCGCACCACCCCGGCGGTGCCTTCCGGCCGCAGCGTCACCGAGCGGTCGCCGCGGTCGGCGAAGGTGTACATCTCCTTCGAGACCACGTCGGTGGACTCCCCCACCCCGCGGGCGAACAACGCGGTGTCCTCGAAGATCGGCAGCTCGATATCGCTATACCCGGCCCGACGGGCCGCGTCCAGTAGCGCCGATCGGACCGCGACGAACCGCGTCGAGTCCGGCGGGACGTAATCCGGAACGCCCTTGGGCGCAGTGAATTGGCTCACCGGCTCAGCCCTTCGATGAAGGGGTTGTACCGCCGCTCGTCGCCAATGGTGGTGGAGTTGCCGTGCCCGGGCAGCACCACCGTCTTGTCGTCGAGCACCAGCAGCTTGTCGACGATCGAGCGCAGCAGATCACGCCCGCTGCCACCGAACAGGTCGGTGCGGCCCACCGATCGCTGGAACAGCGTGTCGCCGGTGAAAACCAGATCTTTCTCGCCGGCAACACGGAATACCACCGATCCGCGGGTGTGGCCGGGCGTGTGGTCGACGGTGACGCTGATCCCGGCCAGATCGATTTTGTCACCGTCGCGTTCCAGTTCGATCACCTGCTTGGGCTCCCGGAAGATCGCGGCGAGCAGAAGTTGACCGATCTTGGGTCCGAAGTCCTTGATCGGGTCGGTCAGCATGAACCGGTCTTCGGGATGGATGTAGGTCGGGCAGCCGAATGTGTCGGACACCTTCTGAGCAGACCAGATGTGGTCGATATGGCCGTGGGTGAGCAGCACCGCCGCCGGGGTCAGCCGATTCTCGTCCAGAATTCGCCGTAGCTGACCCATGGCACGCTGGCCTGGGTCGACAACGACGGCGTCGGCTCCGGGGTGCGGCGCCAGCACGTAGCAATTGCACTGCAGCAACCCGGCGGGAAATCCGGTGATCAACACGTCGTCCAGTTTCCCATCCAGGCGATAGCGGACGGGTCGCGCCACCCTGATCGAGGGTGAACTGGCACACTCGTCGCAGACCCAGCCGCGATCATGGAGGGACCAGCGGTGCCGAGCAACGAACAACGAAGAGCGTCAGCCAAGCGCAAATTGGAGCGGCAACTCGAACGCCGCGCCCAGCAAGCCCGTCGTCGTCGAACCCTGGCTATCGTCGGAGGATCGGTAGCGGCAGTGGTCGTGGTGGCCGCCATCGTGGCGACCGTCGTGCTGACCAATCACGACGACCAGAAGGCGGCGGCCGGCTCCCAGACCTCGTCCGGCTCTGCGCCCAACGCAGCGGGCCCGTCGTTGCCGGCCTTCAAGCCTAACGACAGCATCGGCGCCAACTGCCAGTACCCGCCCGCGCCGGGCGAGCCGGCCAAACCGGCGAAGCCGCCCCGGAGCGGCAAGGTGCCCACCGATCCGGCACAGGTCAGCGTCAGCATGGTCACCAACCAGGGGCCCATCGGACTGCTGCTGGCAAACAACGAATCACCCTGCACCGTAAACAGTTTCGCGAGTCTTGCGCAGCAAAAGTTCTTCGACGGCACCAAGTGCCACCGTCTCACCTTGTCGATTTTGCAGTGCGGTGACCCAAGCGCCAATGGCACCGGCGGCCCGGGCTACAAGTTTGCCGACGAATATCCGGTCGACCAATACCAGGCGGGCGACCCGGCGGCCCACGAGCCGGTGACATACCCGCGGGGCACGTTGGCGATGGCCAACAGCGGGCCGAACACCAACGGCAGCCAGTTCTTCATGGTGTACAAAGACACGCCGTTGCCGCCCGCCTACACCGTTTTCGGCAAGATCCAGCAGGACGGGCTGGCCACCCTGGACAAGATCGCCAAGGGTGGCATCGCCGGTGGCGGCGAAGACGGGCCGCCGGCTGACGAGGTCATCATCAAATCGGTGCAGTTGGACTGATGACGATGAAACTCACCCGCACTGCAGCCGCCCTGGGCATCGTCGCCGTCGCCGTGACGCAGGCATCATGTACCCACCACAAGTCCGGTGCGACCGGTGCCGCCGCCTCGGCGAGCACTGCGGCAGCCCCCACCTCCACATTGCCGCCGGTCGCGCCGGTGACCGGGCCCAAGCTGCCGCCGTTCTTCCCGTCGCCCGCCGTGGGGGCTAATTGCCAGTACCCGCGGACCGCCGGGCCGACCGGCAAACAGGCAGCCCCGCCGCCGTCGGGCAAGGCTTCGACGGTCCCGGCGCAGATCGGGCTGACGATCGTCACCGATCGCGGCCGGATCCCTCTGCAGCTCGCCAACAACGAATCGCCCTGCACAGTCAGCAGTTTCGTGAACCTTGCTCAGCAGGGCTACTTCGACAACACCGAATGCCACCGGCTGACCACGGCCCGCGCGTTGTCGGTGTTGCAGTGCGGAGACCCCAACGGCGACGGAACCGGTGGACCCGGCTACCAATTCGTCAACGAATTCCCGACAGTTCAATATCCGCCCGGCGAACCGGCACTAAAGGTGCCCGTCGTATATCCCAGGGGCACACTGGCAATGGCCAATGCTGGACCGGGTACCAACGGCAGCCAGTTCTTCATGGTCTACCGCGATTCGCTGTTGCCGCCCACTTATACGATCTTTGGCACGGTCAGCGAAGCCGGGCTGGCGGTGATCGACAAGATCGCGTCGGGCGGCGTCGCGGGCGGTGGTGACGACGGCAAGCCCGTCAACGAAGTCACCATCACCTCAGCGCGTCGGGACTGACCTCTCGACATAGGCATGGGCTACGCGCCGGATGCCAGCCGAGTCCGGCGAGGTCACCCGTCAGGCCGCCGACGTGATCCGGTAGACGTCGTACACACCTTCGACGTTGCGGACCACGTCGAGCAGATGACCCAGGTGCTTGGGGTCGCCCATCTCGAAAGTGAATCGGCTGATCGCCACTCGATCACCGGCGGAGGTGGTCACCGAGGCCGACAGGATGTTGACCCGCTCGTCGGCCAGCACGCGGGTGACGTCCGAGAGCAGTCGGTGCCGGTCGAGCGCTTCGACCTGAATGGCCACCAGGAACACCGATGACGGTGACGGCGCCCAGTGCACCTCGATGATGCGCTCGGACTGCTGCTGCAACGACGTCGCATTGGTGCAGTCGGTGCGGTGCACGCTGACTCCCCCACCGCGGGTGACGAATCCGAGGATCTCATCGCCGGGCACCGGGGTGCAGCACTTGGCCAGCTTGCTCAGCACACCCGGCGCGCCGGGCACCGCGACGCCGACGTCGTCGCTGCGCGGGCGGCGCGGGATCGTCGTGAGGGTGGAACGGTCGGCGAGATCTTCTTCGGCCTGGTCTATGCCGCCGAGTTCGACCAGCAGTCGTTGCACCACATGCTTGGCCGAGATGTGGCCCTCGCCCACCGCGGTGTAGAGCGCCGACACGTCGGCGTAGTGCAGTTCATTGGCCACCGCCGCCATGGATCCGCCGTTGACCAAGCGCTGCAACGGAAGTCCGCCGCGGCGAACCTCGCGGGTGATCGCTTCTTTGCCGGTTTCGATTGCTTCTTCACGTCGCTCTTTGGCGAACCACTGCCGGATCTTGGCCTTGGCCCGTGGCGAGACGACGAACTGCTGCCAGTCGCGCGACGGCCCGGCGGTCGCCGCTTTCGAGGTGAAAACCTCGACCACTTCCCCGTTGTCCAGCTTGCGTTCCAGCGCGACCAGCCGGCCGTTGACGCGGGCACCGATGCAGCGGTGCCCGACTTCGGTGTGCACGGCGTAGGCGAAGTCCACCGGGGTGGATCCGGTGGGCAGCGTGATCACATCACCCTTCGGGGTGAAGACGAAGATCTCCTGCACCGCAAGGTCGTAACGTAGCGATTCGAGGAACTCGCCGGGGTCGGCGGCTTCCCGCTGCCAGTCGAGCAGTTGGCGCATCCAGGCCATGTCGTCGATTTCGGCGGCGGCGTTGGAATGCGGAACCCCGTTGCGGCCCTTGGTTTCCTTGTAGCGCCAGTGCGCGGCGATACCGTATTCCGCGGTCCGGTGCATGTCGCGGGTGCGGATCTGAATCTCCAGCGGCTTGCCCTCGGGTCCGACGACGGTGGTGTGCAGCGACTGGTACACGCTGTAGCGGGGTTGGGCGATGTAGTCCTTGAACCGTCCCGCCATCGGCTGCCACAGCGAATGCACCACGCCGACAGCGGCATAGCAGTCCCGGACCTCATCGCACAGAATGCGGACGCCGACCAAGTCGTGGATGTCGTCGAAGTCGCGGCCCTTGACGATCATCTTCTGATAGATCGACCAGTAGTGCTTGGGCCGTCCCTCGACCATCGCGTTGATCTTCGACCGGTTGAGCGTGGCGATGATCTCGGCGCGGACCTTGGCCAGGTAGGTGTCCCGCGACGGCGCCCGGCCGGCGACCAGTCGCACGATCTCCTCGTACTTCTTGGGATGCAGGATGGCGAAGGACAGGTCCTCCAACTCCCACTTGACCGTCGCCATCCCGAGCCGATGTGCCAGCGGGGCAATGACTTCCAACGTTTCACGGGCCTTGCGGGCCTGCTTTTCCGGGGGCAGGAAGCGCATGGTCCGCATATTGTGCAGCCGGTCGGCCACCTTGATCACCAGCACCCGCGGATCGCGTGCCATCGCGGTGATCATCTTGCGGATCGTCTCGCCCTCCGCGGCGCTGCCCAGCACCACCCGGTCCAGCTTGGTCACCCCGTCGACCAGATGACCGACCTCGTCACCGAAGTCCGCGGACAGTGCCTCCAGGCTGTAGCCGGTGTCTTCGACGGTGTCGTGCAACAGGGCCGCCACCAGCGTGGTGGTGTCCATGCCCAACTCGGCGAGGATGTTGGCCACTGCCAGCGGGTGGGTGATGTACGGGTCGCCCGAATGGCGCAGCTGGCTGGCGTGCCGGCTCTCGGCCACCTCGTAGGCGCGCTGCAACAACGATAGGTCGGCTTTCGGGTAGATCTCCCGGTGCACCGCGACCAGCGGTTCGAGCACCGGGCTGATCGCGCTGCGCTGGGCGGTCATTCGTCGCGCCAGCCGGGCGCGGACCCGGCGCGAGGCGCTACTCGACGTCTTGAGACTCGTCGAGGGCTCGGGCATCGCCGGAACCTCGGCGACCTGCAGCGGCTCGGTGGGCGGCTGCACCGCCGTACCCGTGTCGTCCGCCACGTTGGTCACCTCCGAAGCTCAAGGATATAGCGGCTGACGCCGGGTTGGCCCGTTACTCCCCGTGCCTCCATGAACACGCCGCTCAAGCTGATCGCCGAACACGGCTGCGGGAAAACCACCACCGTGCGCACCGTCAGGGTTTCAAACCCCGGGCCCGCTGATTAACCAGGTTAGTTGTTTGTCGGTGGTGGTTGGGGTTGGAAGGGGTCGTACCACCACCAGTCGGCCCGCTCGCCGGTGGGTCCCGGGCAGGGTGCCGCCGTGGGCGGGGGTTGTGTGGGTGGGCGCGCCAGCGATCCCGGTCTCAGTACTCGGCCGTCCTGGTCGGTGACGGTGAGCGCGTCTGCGGGTCCGGTGATGGTGATGACGCCGCGGTGGTGCAGCCGATGGTGATACGGGCAGACCAGCACCAGGTTGCTGACAAGTCGGGTGTCTACCGGCCAGGACCCGTTTCCTGTCGGCAACCCACGTTCACATGTGAGCGAGGCCCCAGCCCCCCATACCCCTGGGTGGACCAGAGGACGTCGATGGGGACGGCTGCGAGCCGGTTACCCAAAGGTTGGGCTTGCGGACCGGTGTGGAGGATGAGGCCGCCGGCGAAGCGTGCGCCGACTCTGTCGCGGAGTCGGGTGATCCAGCGGGTGTCCTTGCCGCGGAGGGTTGCCGCCGACTTGATCTCGATCGCGGCGATGAGGCCGTCTGCGGTTTCCAGTATCAGGTCTACCTCGGCGCCGTCTCGATCGCGGTAGTGGAACAGTCGAGGGGTCTGTTGTGACCATCCGAGTTGTCGCCGGAGCTCTGAGATCACCAAAGTTTCGATGATGGCCCCTGCCGCGTCCGGGTTGGCATTCGGCCCGGCTCCAGTAGGTGAGACATTGACGAGGCGAGCGGCCAGTCCAGAGTCGAGGAGCAGGGCTTTCGGTCGATCAACGACCCGCTTCGAAAGGTTGGTCGACCATGCGGGTACGCGGTCGATGAGATACAGGGTCTCGAGGAGATCGAGGTAGGGCGGCAGGGTGCGCACGGGGATCTCGGCGTCAGCAGCCAGGGAACTCAGGTTGAGCTCGGATGCGCTGCGTGCGGCCAGCAGTCGGATGAGCCGCGGCAGGTCGGCGATGCGTTGGAGATTGGAGACGTCGGCTGCATCGCGTTTGACGATACGGTCGACGTAGTTATCCAGCCATGCATTTCGGCGTCTGGTTGACGGTCGGTTGACAGCCTCGGGGTAGCTGCCGGTACAGGCGCGGGTGAGATAGTCATGACGGGTCAGATCGCTTTCGTGACCAAGAAAGAGATCGCCCGCGAACAGCCGGTCGATGAAGGTCTCAGTAACTCCGGCGAGTTCGCCTTGGCTAAATCCGAAGAGCTCAAGGCTCTCAGCCCTGCCGGCGAGGCTGTCCTCGGTCGCTGGGAGTTGCAAGAGATTGGCGGATCCGGTGAGCAAATACTGGCCTGACCGTTGGTCGGCGTCAACGGTGGCCTTGAGCGCAAGGACCAGTTCTGGGACCCGTTGCACTTCGTCGATCGTGAGTAGTCCATCGGGGAACTGGCGAACGAAACTATGAGGATCTGTGGCCGCTGCCGTTCGGGTCACGTCATCGTCGAGCGTGACTAATCGCCCGCCGCGGTGGCGTGTGATCTCGGCTGCCAGGGTGGACTTGCCGACCTGGCGCGCGCCCTGAACGACAACAATCCGTGTGTCGGCCAGTGCCTCTTCAACCCTGGGACGCAGGTTTCGAGCGACACGGGACGGCACATTCACCTCGACAACATACCCAGAGTTCGCCGATTCGCGGAGATGAAATCGCCGATCCGCGGAGATTAGTTCGCCGATCCGCGGAATCTAGCCGAGGCCGGTGCCGTCGCAGCCGGGCGCAGGACTGGAATCGCCGGCAGGCCCACTAGTACCGGCTGACTCACATGTCGCGAACATCACCTCATGTCCTCGACAATGCTTTCACCAGTCGTTTTGCCGATCGGACGCAACTGAAACGGCAGAGTTACCTGACATCGCTGACAAGTTGGG
>NZ_JAVKSG010000010.1:0-80786 GCF_039583785.1 Mycobacterium sp. | reverse complement strand
GTGACGGCTCCGCCCCGCTGCGGCGGACCGGGCTCAGACGGTCCGCCGCCGTCGATCGTGGGCCTCCGGCATCGAGTGTGCGCACAGGGCTTAGCTCTTCGTCGCCCTGGATGCACAGTCGACGCCCGACCGCCAGCCCGGAGCACCGGCCGCGGCGGCCGGCGGCGCAGGAGGTGGATTACGGACTCGTGTTCAGGGTCGGGGCCGCGAACCGGCTGAGGCGCCTGGGGCGGGAGTGGCTACAAACTGCGGGTGACCTTCTCGGTCTCCGTCTTGCGCGCCAGCGTGGCCGCGTCGGGGTTGGCGACGTACACCAGCGACCCGCCGACCGACAGCACGCTGAGCAGGCCGCCGATCACGTCATCGGGCGTATCCCACGAGGCGCTCGACAGCACTCGGTCAGTCGATGTCAAACCCTGTGCGGTCGCGGCTTGGTGAGACGCTTGCAGCACCTCGTCTACCGGTCGGCCGTCGAAAGCAGGTCCGGGACTCCGCTCGCCGACGATCTGGTCGCCGTGCACCCGCACCGCCGTCGCGTAGTCGGTGACCCCGATCGGCAGATTTGGCACCGGACGGCCGAAGGCGTCGAGCGAAAGCACCGCCACCTCGGTGGCACCGGTGGCGTCGGCCTCGTCGAGACGATCGACCGTGCACAGAGCAATCTCGGCGTCCCCGTCGAGCACGACCTCCGCCCCGGTCCACCACACCCCGAACAGCACTGCCGCGGTCTGCCAGTGCGCCGGCAGCAGCACCGCCACCCGACTCGCAGGGCCGGCGCCCAACTCGTCGCGCAACAGGTTGCCGGTCTTGGCGGCCCAGTTGGCCAGCGTGACGGTCGACAACTCGATGCGTAAACCGGTAGGCCCAAAAGCATCGTCGTAGTAGGTGATCCGCGGGCCGACCGGGTCGTCGCGCAGCATCGGATCCAGTATCGCGGCGCTGAGCGTAATCAGTTGACGCACTCCGGGTGATCAGAGCCGGCGGTCAAAATCGGTGACGGCGGGGGAGCGTCGGACGAGTCGGGGTGCGAGGCGGCCGCAAGCTTGGGCCCGCCATCGCTGAGACCCGAACCCGGGCCGGTGTAGTCGCTGCTGAGCACCACCCAGACCGCGCCCGGCGGGACTGAGCCGTTGACGACGACGGGCAGCCCGCCGAGTTCCTTGGCGACGGCCTGGGCGCCGACGTCGTCCGACTTCGCGGCCTGCACCTGGCTGTTCTTCACATGCGCGGCGTCGTTGTTGCCGACCTTGCCGACGCCGAACCCCTTTGAGCTCAACACCTGTGACACCGACGAAGCAAGACCGTTGATGTCGGTGTCGTTGAGGACGCTGGCGCTGGTCTTGTCCGGCGCGTAGGTCAGCTCCTCGGTTTCGCCCTTGGCCTGGTCCGCCAGCAGACCGGCGACCCAGGTCTGTACCTGGTGCGGATCGACCCGCACTACGCTGTGCAGGCCGTCGTCGCTCCAGCCGGATTCGTCGAGCACCGGAATGGTGGCGAAGGCGACCCGGCCAGCGGCCAGCTTCTGCAGCTGATTGACGAAATCCATGATGTTCCACCCGGATGACAGCACCACCGAGCGCTGGATGGCGGCCTGCAGCCGGTTCATCGTCGCCGGGCTGGACAGCGTCTTGCCCGAGATCACCTGGTGGGCCAGCGATGACATCACCACCTGCTGACGCACCACGCGGTCGAGGTCGCCGCGGGGTAGTTCGTGCCGCTGCCGGACGAAACTCAGCGCCTGCGGGCCGTTCAGCTTCTGCGGGCCGGCCGGGAAGTCTGCACCCGAAAGCGGCTCGTAGACAGGATCTTTGAGGCAGACGTTGACTCCGCCGAGGGCATCGGTGATCAGTGAGAAGCCGAGCAGCCCGATCTCGGCGTAGTGGTCGACAGTGACGCCGGTGAGGTCGGCGACGGTCTTGATCAGCGCCTCGCGGCCGGCCTCGGTGCCCTCGCGCTCGGCCTCCTCGGGTGCGGCGCCGGACTCGACCAGGCTGACCCGCTTCTGTTCCTTGATCTGGCCGTAGACACCGTTGATCTTGGTCTTGCCCAGTCCGGGGGCGGATACGTAGGTGTCGCGGGGGATCGAGATCGCGGTGGCGGACTTCTCGTTGTCCGGGATGCGCACCAGGATGATCGTGTCGGTGTTGCTGGCCACTTCGTCGCCGGCCCGCAGCGATGCCAGTTCCTGCGGGCTCAGCGGATTACCGTGCGCGTCGGCGCGGCTGTCCATGCCGACAAGCAGGATGTCGAGTGCGCCGTCATCGCCGCCGTGCCCGAGCGACGGCGAGAAGACGTGGTAGATCCCGTCCTCGAAGGAGCGGACCTTGCTCCATGCCACCCCCGTCACGAGGACGACCAACACGGCCATCACGGTCGCAATCACACGAGTCACCCTTTGCTCAGGCATCACATTAGATTACTTGCGTAACAGTGGTAATTCGAGCAGGCGAGTCTCGGCGTGCCAGACTCGACATTCATCACCGCCGGCGACGTTGGACGGGCAGTGCGATCCGGCAGAGCAGGAGGAGCGGCGCTTGTGACAGGCAGAATCGTGATCGCGGGGGCGGGCGGACAGGTCGGCAGCTTTCTGCGAGCCGAGGCGACCCGGCAGGGGCGCGACGTGCTGGCGCTGACGTCAGCGCAGTGGAACATCGCCGATCCGCAGCGTGCCGGCGAGATCGTCCAGGTCGGCGACGTGGTGATCAACTGCGCGGCCTACACCGCCGTCGACGACGCGGAACGCGACCAGGACCGGGCCTATGCGATCAATGCCGTCGGCCCGGAACACATCGCGCAGGCCTGCGCGCGGGTCGGGGCTCAGATGGTGCACATCTCCACCGACTACGTCTTCGACGGCGCGGCGTCACGGCCGTACGAGCCGAGCGATGAAACCCGCCCGCTGAGTGTCTACGGGAAGACCAAGCTGGCCGGCGAGCGGGCCGTGCTGGCGGAGCTGCCGGGGGCCGTCGTGCTGCGCACGGCCTGGGTCTACACCGGCGGCAACGGCAAAGACTTCGTCGCTGCCATGCGCCGGCTCGCAGCCGGCGACGGCGATGTCGACATGGTGGACGACCAGACCGGCTCGCCCACCTACACCGGCGACCTGGTCGGCGCACTGCTCGAGGTGGCCGACGGGCGGGTGCATCCCCCGAACGGCATCGTGCACGCCGCTAACCAGGGTGAGGTCACCCGCTACGAGCAGGCCCGCGCGGTGTTCGAAGGCGTCGGCGCCGATCCGGAGCGGGTGCGGCCGGTGAGCAGCGACCACAACCCCCGGCCGGCCGCACGACCGGCGTATTCGGCACTGTCCGGCCGACAGTCGCAGGAGGCCGGCCTGTCGCTGCTGCGGCCGTGGCGCGAAGCGCTCGCCCAGGCGCTGGCAGTTGATCCCTGAGGCCCTTACGCGCCTCGACCGCTACCCTCAACGCGTGAGTGACGTCCTGCCCGTGGTCACGGTGACCTATTCGCCGGGCGTGCACCTGGATCGTTTCCTGGCCTCGCTGTCGCATGCGACCGAGCGTCCCATCAGTGTTTTGATGGCCGACAACGGCTCCACCGACGGCACGCCGCAGGCCGCGGTCGAGCGCTTCCCCGGCGTGCGGCTGTTCTCGATGGGCTCCAACCTGGGTTACGGCAGCGCGGTGAATCGCGCGGTAACTCAGCTCGCTGAGCATGGCGAGGTCGCCGACGAGTGGATCATCGTGGCCAACCCGGACGTGCAGTGGGGCCCGGGCAGCATCGACGCGCTGCTGGACGCCGCGATGCGCTGGCCCCGCGCGGCGACTCTCGGGCCGCTGATCCACGACCCGGACGGGTCGGTGTACCCGTCGGCGCGCGAACTGCCGAGCCTGATCCGTGGCGGCATGCACGCGGTGCTCGGTCCGCTGTGGAAGAAGAACCCGTGGACGGCGGCCTACCGCCAGGAGCGGCTGCAGCCCAGCGAGCGGCCGGTCGGCTGGCTGTCCGGGTCGTGCCTGCTGGTGCGTCGCGCGGCGTTCGAGCAGATCGGCGGCTTCGACGAGCGCTACTTCATGTACATGGAGGACGTCGACCTCGGCGACCGGCTGGGCCGGGCCGGCTGGCTGAATGTCTACGTACCGACGGCGGAGGTGCTTCATCACAAGGGGCACGCGACCGCGCGCGAATCGTCGCGCAATGTGGCCGCGCATCACAAAAGCACCTACATCTACCTCGCCGACCGGCATTCTGGACTCCTGCGCGCGCCGCTGCGCTGGGGCTTTCGGGCCGGGCTGGCGTTGCGGTCGCGGTTGATGGCGCGTAACTCTGACGAAGGGCGGCGTTGATGGGCAAGCAAGTCGACGCGGTCGTCCTGGTCGGCGGCAAAGGCACCCGGCTACGGCCGTTGACGCTGTCGGCGCCCAAGCCGATGCTGCCGACGGCCGGGCTGCCGTTCCTGACCCATCTGCTGTCGCGGATCGCCGCAGCCGGCATCGAGCACGTGATCCTCGGAACGTCGTACCAGCCGGCGGTTTTCGAGGCGGAGTTCGGTGACGGATCCAAACTGGGTCTGCAGATCGATTACGTGACCGAGCAGACGCCGCTGGGCACCGGTGGCGGGATCGCCAATGTCGCAAGCCGTCTGCGCCACGACACGGTACTGGTGTTCAACGGCGACGTGCTCTCCGGAGTCGATCTCGGTCAACTGCTGGACTATCACGACGAGCAGCGGGCCGACCTGACGCTGCATTTGGTCCGGGTCAGCGACCCGCGGGCTTTTGGCTGCGTGCCGACCGAAAACGGCCGAGTCACAGCTTTTTTGGAAAAGACCGAAGATCCGCCCACCGACCAGATCAACGCCGGCTGCTACGTGTTCTCCCGCGAGACCATCGACCGCATCCCACGCGGACGCGAGGTGTCGGTCGAGCGTGAGGTGTTTCCCGCCCTGCTGTCCGACGGCGTCAAGGTGTTCGGTTACGTCGACATGAGCTACTGGCGCGACATGGGCACCCCGGAGGACTTCGTGCGCGGATCCGCCGATCTCGTGCGCGGTATTGCGCCGTCGCCGGCACTGGGCGGTCACCGCGGTGAGCAGTTGGTGCACGACGGTGCCGCGGTGTCGCCCGGGGCGCTGCTGATCGGTGGCACGGTCGTCGGGCGCGGCGCCGAAATCGGGCCCGGCGCACGGTTGGACGGCGCGGTGATCTTCGACGGCGTGCGGATCGAGGCGGGCAGCGTGATCGAGCGGTCGATCGTCGGGTTCGGCGCGCGGATCGGCCCGCGGGCGCTGATCCGCGACGGCGTGATCGGCGACGGCGCCGACATCGGCGCCCGCTGCGAGTTGCTTCGCGGCGTGCGGGTGTGGCCCGGTGTCCACATCCCCGACGGCGGGCTCCGCTACTCGTCCGACGTCTGAGCGCTTTTTGGTGCCGAACGTGAAGTTGGCTTCACGTTCGGACTCGAGCGTGCCACTGGCTTCACGTTCGAACCGCGCGCTGTATGAGATACGCCAGCGCGTCGTCGGTGCCGTCGGGCAACCCGTCGATCGGCCACCACCGCAGATCCACTGACTCCTCGCTGACCACGATCTGGGCATCTGCCGGCGCGTGGGCCACGAATTGCAGATCGAGGTGGCGGGTCGGCACGCCCAGCGAGCACGTCAGCGCATGGACGTTGATCGCGGCCAGGCCGGGGGAGAGTCGCAGCCCGTCGACACCCGATTCTTCGGTGGCCTCGCGCAGCGCCGCCGCGAGGATGTCGGCGTCGGAATCCTCACAGTGCCCGCCCAATTGGACCCACCGGCCCAGCCGCGGATGCAACGTCAGCAAGACGCGGCTGCCGGTGCCGTCGAGCACCAACGCCGACGCGGTGATGTGCCCCGGTACGCAGTCTCGACGGCAGGCATCCTCGCGGGCGTCCAGGAATGCCAGCACGGCGTTGCGCAACGAGTCCTGCGAGCGATCCGGTGGCCGCCAGGCGGTCAGCAGCGTGATCGCCGACGACCGGACACTCACTTGCGCACCAGCAGATCGCCGACCGCGACCAGTTCGCGCGGCTCGGTCACCGGCTCCTCGGCATAGCCGATTGCAATGGCGCCCAGCGGTTCCCAGTCATCAGGCAGGTCTAGCTCGGAGCGGACCAGGTCCGCGGCGAAGATCGTCGACCCGATCCAGCAGCTGCCCACCCCGCGCACCGCCAACGCCACCAGTAACGCCTGCACCGCGGCCCCCGCCGCGACGGTGAACATGGTGTGCTCGGCGTCCGTCCGCGCGGCGTCGGGATAGCTGTGTGCGCCGTCGGGCACCAACAGCGGGATCACGACTTCGGGTGCATCGTAGAGGATCTGGCCGCGCGCTGTCCGTCGCTCGACCGCGTCGGCGGGCTTACCGTCGCCGGTCAGGTCGGCACGCCATTTGTCCCGCATCCGCTCGAGCAGGCGGTCGCGAACTGTTCGAGTCTGCAGCCACACGAACCGGACCGGGCGGGTGTGGTGCGGCGCGGGCGCGGTCAGCGCTTCGGCCACCGCGTCCTCGATCAGCTGCGGCGATACCGGTTCGTCGGCGAACTGACGGACGGAGCGGCGCAGCAGCTGGGCTTGCCGTCGGCCCAGTTCGAGGGCTTCGGCGGTGCCCAGCCAGAACAGGTCGTCGGTACCTGAGCGCACGAGATCGCGTGCGGTGGCGCCGGTCTCGGTCACCATGCCGGCGGGTAACCCGCGCACGACCGCCACCGGGATCGCGGTCAGCTTGCCCTTGACGAGGTCTGCTGCGGCGGCTATCTCGTCGGCGACCGCAACCTCGGTGACCAACAGTTCGTTGCCGTGCCGGTCGACCGCGCCGGCATAGCCGTGCAGCACCGAGATGCCGGCCGCGCCGACGGCGGCGTCGGTCTGGCCGTTGCGCCAAGCCCGGCCCATTGTGTCGGTGATGACGACGCCGACGGTGACGCCCAAACTCTCGCGAAGTCCGGCCCGCAGCGATGCGGCGCTGCCGTCCGGATCGACGGGCAGCAAGGCCAATTCGTCGGTGCCGATGTTGGACCCGTCCACGCCGGACGCGGCCTGCACCACGCCCAGCCCGTTCTCGGTGATCAGGGTTCGGCCTTTGCGGGCCAGCACGCGTACCGATTCCGCGTCGACCAGCTTGCGCCGCAACATGTCTCGCTCTTCGGGATCTTCGGGCGCGGGCACCAGGCGGCCCTCGCACTTGGACAGCACCTTGCTGGTCACCACCAGCACGTCGCCGTCGCGCAGCCAGGGCGCCGCCGCCGTCAGCGCCGAACCGAGGTCGTCGCCGGGCCGGAATTCGGGAAGCCCAGTCACCGGCAGGATTTCGATCGGCGATGCGGTGCCGTGCTCGCCGGCGGTCATACCGCCACGCCCGCAAGATCCAGTCCGGCGCTCACCATGTCTGCCGTGGCGTTCGGATCGGTCATCAGTAGCGGTACCGATCGCACTCCGATGCCGTCGATTTCGGCGTGGTCGCCCTGGTGGATGAGCCAGTAGTCCAGGATGCCGGTTCCGGCGCGCGCGCCGTGGTACCGGCCGACCGCCTCGGCGGTGGTCTGCACACCGATGACGCTCAGGCACTCATCGGCCATCCCGCGCAACGGCTTTCCGCCGATGATCGGGGAGTAGCCGACCACGGGGGCGCCGGTGGACCGTAGTGCCGATCGGATCCCGGGAATTGCGAGAATCGCTCCGACACTGACCACCGGATTAGACGGCGCCACCATCACGACGTCGGCGTCGGCGATGGCGTCGGTCGCCGCGGTTGTGGCGTTGGCCTTTTCGGCTCCGACGTACGCGAAGCCGTGGGTCGGTAGTTGTGCACGGTAGCGCACCCACCACTCCTGGAAATGGATCGCCCGCCGGCTCCCGTCGTCGGGATCGGTGACGACGGCGTGTGTTTCGCAGCGGTCGTCGCTGGCGGGCAGCAGCCGCGCACCGGGCTGCCAGCGGTCGCACAATGCGGCGGTCACCTGCGACAGCGGGTAACCGGCCCGCAGCATCTGACTGCGTACCAGATGGGTGGCCAGGTCGCGGTCGCCGAGTTGGAACCAATCCGGCTGGACGCCGTAGGCGGCGAGTTCCTCTTTGGCATGCCAGGTTTCGTTGCGGTGCCCCCAGCCGCGTCCCGGGTCGACGCCGCCGCCGAGGGTGTACATGCAGGTGTCCAGATCGGGGCAGATGCGCACCCCGTGCATCCACGCGTCGTCGCCGATGTTCACGATCGCCGCCAGCTCGTGGTCCCCGGCAGGCGCAGAGCTTGAGAAGAATTGGCCGAGACCGAGTAGCTGCTGCACCCCGAGCAGGAAACGCGCGCCGCCCACCCCGCCGACCAGAACCGTCACCTTCACACCGCACGACAGTACGCGCGGCGACGGCGCAGACCCCGAGGTGAGTCGGGTGATCGACGTGCCATGATGGTGCCGGATTGCCTTGTGTGACAGGTGTGACCGACACACCACGCTCGCATTGGCCTCAGTGCCGCAAAGAAGTGGTCACGAGATGGTATGGAAATCTTCCGAATCGCTTGCCAATCCACTCTTACCCGTGTGTAATCACAGCAGTGTCATTTCGGTTGGCCGGCCGGATTCGGTGTCGCAGACCGAGATTCGATCAAGTGTTCGAATCATGGATGGCCGACATCAGAACAGTGCTGACATTCGCGATATACGAAACCAGGTGAGGAGGCGGGGCATGTCCTATGAACACCTTCGGGGGCTAATGGGAGGAACACCGCACACCGCTCCCGGTCTGCCGTCCACAGAGGTGCCCCAAAGGCCCCGTTTGAGTTTGGTCCCCGACGCCATCGAAGACGAATTCGAGGGCACCGAGGAAGCAACCGACCAGTGGCAAGACCGTGCGTTGTGTGCTCAAACAGATCCAGAGGCGTTCTTCCCCGAGAAGGGCGGCTCCACTCGCGAGGCCAAGAAGATCTGCCTTGGTTGCGAGGTGCGTAGCGAGTGCCTCGAATACGCTTTGGCTCACGACGAGCGTTTCGGCATATGGGGTGGGCTTTCCGAGCGCGAGCGTCGTCGCCTGAAGCGCGGAATCATCTGACCTAGCCGGATTATCGAATAGCGGGTGACCCGCTGAGCGTGCAGCAGCCGCGCTCGCGGTCGCCCGCTATTCGTCGTCTATCGTCGGGTCGATGACCGACGGTTCGACATCCAGGTAAGTGGCCACCTGGGCCACCAGGATCTCATGCAGCAACTCGGCCAGCTCGACCGTGTCCTTGGCGCGTCGTTCGATTGGCTTGCGAAACAGCACGACTCGCGCTCGGGTGGCGCTGCCGCGGACGTCGACGCCGGCACCGATCAACCGGGCCAGCGCGATCGGTCCGTCGGCGACCACATCGGGCGGCCACTGCACATTGTCGGGATCCTTCGCCGAAATGCGCGGGATCTCGTCGACCGCGACGTCGAGCCCGGACAGCCTCTCCTGCCAACGGCGCTCGATCGGTTCGTAGGCCTCGAGCACCGCCATGTCGAAACGCTCGGCGCGACTGCGCCACCCCGGAACCGTCGGTGGCAGCAGCGGACCGCGGATGTCGCGGCCGCGGCGCGAGACCCTTTTGACCGGCGAGCGCCGGCCGCGTGGGGAGCTGCGCGAATCGCTCACCCGGCGATGGTAACGGTTTCCCATCCTTGACCGAACGAATGCGCGTGTCCGCCGGGGTGTGGGCGTTTTCGCACGATAACCTCACGATCGTGAACGTTCCGCGTCGCTGTTGCCGGCCAGGATGTCCGCATTACGCGGTCGCGACGCTGACCTTCGTCTACTCGGACTCCACGGCCGTCGTCGGCCCATTGGCCATCGCCAGCGAGCCGCACTCGTGGGATCTCTGCGTCAGCCATGCCGGCCGGATCACCGCGCCGCGCGGCTGGGAGCTGGTCCGGCACGCCGGGCCGCTGGCCGCCAACCCCGACGAAGACGACCTGATCGCGCTGGCCGAAGCCGTGCGGGAAGGCCGTGACGTGGTCGCCGGCGGTGGCGCGGTCAACGGATTCCACGGGCCCGCCGGGCAGTTCGGCGGGGCGCCGGCCGAGGCGCCGGCCGCAGGTGTGCTGACCTCGACCGCTGCGCGGCCTGCCGGCAATGGACGACGCCGCGGTCATCTGCGGGTGCTGCCCGACCCCGCGGAGTAGTCAACTGCGGCGGACTTCACCGGACCGTCAGCATGCACAGCTAGGCTTGACGATCACGTGTCCCCGTCGTCAGGAGCCCTCTCGATGTCTCGGCCCGCTGCGGCTGTCCACCGCGTGATCAAGGCGTACGACGTGCGAGGCCTGGTCGGTACGGAGATCGACGAATCGTTCGTCAACGACGTCGGGGCGGCCTTCGCCCGGCTGATGCGCAGCGAAGGCGCCCGCCGGGTCGTCATCGGCTACGACATGCGCGACAGCTCGCCGTCGCTGGCGGCCGCCTTCGGCGACGGCGTCAACGCTCAGGGTCTGGACGTGGTGCGGATCGGGCTGGCGTCGACCGATCAGCTCTACTTCGCCTCCGGACTGCTCGACTGCCCGGGCGCGATGTTCACCGCGAGCCACAACCCGGCCGCCTACAACGGCATCAAGATGTGCCGGGCGGGAGCCAAGCCGGTGGGCGCGGACACCGGGCTGACGACCATCAGCGATGACGTGATCGCCGGCGTCCCAAGCCAGGACGGCACCGGCGGCTCCGTCACCGCCCACGATGTGCTGGCCGAGTACGGCGTGTTCCTGCGCTCGCTGGTCAACACCGACGGTGTGCGTCCGCTGCGGGTCGCCGTCGACGCGGGCAACGGGATGGCGGGCCACACCGCGCCCGCGGTGCTCGGCGCGATCGACTCGCTCACGCTGCTGCCGTTGTACTTCGAACTCGACGGCTCGTTCCCCAACCACGAGGCCAACCCGCTGGATCCGGCGAACCTTGCCGACCTGCAGGCCTTCGTGCGCGAGAGCCACGCCGACATCGGGCTCGCCTTCGACGGCGACGCCGACCGGTGCTTTGTGATCGACGAGCGCGGCCTGCCCGTCTCGCCGTCGACGGTGACCGCACTGGTCGCCGCGCGCGAATTGGGCCGCGAGATCGGCGCGACGGTGATCCACAACCTGATCACGTCGCGGGCGGTGCCCGAGTTGGTGGTCGAGCGGGGCGGCACGCCGGTGCGCTCACGCGTCGGGCACTCCTACATCAAGGCGCTGATGGCCGAGACCGGCGCGATCTTCGGCGGCGAGCACTCGGCGCACTATTACTTCCGCGACTTCTGGGGAGCCGACTCGGGCATGCTGGCCGCGCTCTACGTGCTGGCCGCGCTCGGCAACTCCGAGCGCCCGCTGTCCGAGCTGACCGCGGACTACCAGCGCTACGAGTCGTCCGGCGAAATCAATTTCACCGTCGCAGATTCCGCCTCCTGCGTCGAGGCGGTGCTCAAGGCTTTCGGCAGCCGGATCCAGTCGATCGACCACCTCGACGGCGTGACGGTCGACCTCGGCGAGGGCAGCTGGTTCAACCTGCGTACCTCCAACACCGAACCGCTGCTGCGGCTGAACGTGGAAGGACGTTGCACCGAGGACGTCGACGCCGTCGTGCAGCGGGTCGCGCACGAGATCCAGCGGCAGGCGGACCGCCGGGTCGAGCCGGAGACCGTGACGTGAACGCGACTCAGGCCGTGATCGACCTCGACGACACCGACGGCCTGCTCGGCGCCGACCGTGAGGGACTGTTACGGGCCGCGTCGATGGCCGGCGCACACGTCCGGTCGGCCGCCGCCGCCGTCGACGAGGGTGCGCTGGATTCGCTGCGCGACTCAGATGCCCGTCCGCGCACCATCATCTGGGTGGCCGGGCGCGGCGCCGCCGAGACCGCGGGCGCAATGCTTGCCGGGATGTCGGGCGGATCGTCGCCCACGCCGATCGTGCTCGCCGCCGAGGCCCCGCCGTGGATCGGGCCGCTGGACGTGCTGATCGTGGCCGGCGACGATCCCGGCGATCCGGCCCTGGTCGGGGCCGCCGCGAGCGGGGTGCGCCGCGGCGCGCGGGTCGTCGTCGCCGCACCGTACGAGGGCACGCTGCGGGACACCACCGCGGGCCGGGTGGCGGTCATGGAGCCGCGGCTGCCGGTCGCCGTCGAGTTCGGCCTGTGCCGGTACCTGGCCGTCGGGCTGGCCGTCCTGGGCAGGGTCGACCCCCGGCTGCTCGTGGACCTGGCAGCGCTGGCCGACGAGCTGGACGCGGAAGCGTTGCGCAACAGCGCAAGCCGCGAGGTTTTTACCAACCCGGCCAAAGCGCTTGTCGAGCGCATGTCGGGGCGCCGCGTGGTGCTCGTCGGCGACTGCGCCGCGACCCTGGCGCTGGCCCGGCATGGCTCCGCCGTTTTGCTGCGCGCCGCGAACGAGGTGACCGCCGCCACCGGTCTGGCGGATGCGTTGACGGGGCTGCGGACCGGACCGGGTCCCAGCTTCGCCGACCCGAGCGAGGCGCTGTTCCACGACGAGGAGATCGACGGTCCACTCGCCGACCGGCTGCGAATTCTGGTGTTGATCCTGGACGCCGAACGGGCCGTGCTGGCCTCCCGGGTTGCCGGGTTCGACGACGTCGACCTGGTCGGTGCCGAGGATGTCCCGGATGGCGGCCCCACCCGGCCCGCAGTTCAGCGCGCGGAGCAGCAGCTGGCCATCTTGGCGGTCCGGCTGGAGATGGCGGCGGTTTATTTGCGGCTGGTACGGGGATAACTGGTTGACGAGGTAATGGCGAGTGCAGTTGATACGCGGAGCGATACGGACATACGCGTGGGGGTCGCGGACCGCCATCGCGGAATTCACTGGTCGTCCGGTACCTGCCGCGCATCCGGAAGCCGAACTCTGGCTGGGGGCCAACCCCGGCGATCCGTCCTGGCTGGAAGATCCCGGCGGCGAAGTCTCGTTGCTGCAGGCCGTGCTCGACGATCCCGAAGGCCAACTTGGCGCCGCGGCCCGCGCCCAGTTCGGCGACGCGCTGCCATTTCTGCTGAAGGTGCTGGCGGCCGACGAGCCGCTGTCGCTGCAGGCGCACCCCAGCGCCGAGCAGGCGGCCGAGGGCTATCAGCGCGAGGAACGGCTCGGCATCCCGGTAAATTCGCCGGTGCGCAACTACCGCGACGCCAGCCACAAGCCCGAGTTGTTAGTGGCGCTGCATCAGTTCGAGGCGCTGGCCGGATTCCGGCCGGCGGCCAAGACCATCGAGCTGTTGCGGGCCTTGGCGGTGTCGGATCTGGACCCGTTCATCGATTTGCTGAACGACCAGTCCGACGCCGACGGGCTGCGGGCCTTGTTCACCACGTGGATCACCGCACCGCAGCCCGACCTCGACATTCTGGTGACCGCGGTGCTGGACGGCGCGATCAACTACGTGAGTTGCGGTGCGACGGAATTCGCGGCCGAAGCCAAGACGGTGCTGGAACTCGGGGAGCGCTATCCCGGTGACGCAGGTGTGCTGGCCGCGCTGCTGCTCAACCGGATCACGCTGGGACCCGGTGAGGGCATCTACTTGACGGCCGGAAACCTGCACGCCTATCTGCGCGGTGTCGGCCTGGAAGTCATGGCCAACTCCGACAACGTGTTACGCGGTGGACTCACCCCCAAGCACGTCGACGTTGCGGAGTTGTTGCGAGTCCTGGACTTCAACCCGACCACCGAGTCTAAGTTGCGCGTCGAGACCCATTCGGATGGATTGGCCTCGTTCTACGACACGCCCACTGCCGAATTCGCGGCGTCGATGCTCACGCTCGGTGCCGATCGGGTCGGCCACGAAGTCGGCGCGCCGTCACGCCACGGTGCTCCCCAAGGCCCACAGATCCTGCTCTGCATCGATGGTGCGACGACGGTGCACGGGAAGTCGGGGGCGCTGACGTTGACCCGCGGCGCCGCCGCGTGGGTGGCCGCCGACGACGGCCCGGTCCGGCTGGTCGCGCAGCGGCCGACCAAGATTTTCCGGGTTACCGTCGGACTCTAGGCCGGCACGCGTTCTCGTCGGCCGGCGCGTCGCTCGGCCAGCCACAGCCGCATGTTGTGCCGGACGGTGCGGCCGACCAGCTTCACCGACGGGACCATGTAGAGGCTGTCCAGCAACGAGAATCGTCGCAAAAACCATTCGGCCAGAACGGGATCCGTCTCGGCCGCGCCGAGGAACTGATCGAATAGGCTGCCCACCGGGCCGTACCAACGCGGCATCGGCCCGGTCGCGTTGTGCAGTGTGAGGTCGCCGATCGCGGTCATCATCCACACCGGGTAGGTGGTCTTGGCGGTGGCCCGGTTCACCTCGCGCGCCAAATTCTCGTCGGCTCCCTCGGCCAGCGCCCGGCGTAGATGACCGGCCTGCAGCGACGTCATCGTCATGCCCTGCCCATAGGTGGGGTCGAAGCTGGCCACTGCATCGCCCAACGGCAGAATCCCGGCGGGGAACCGCTCCAGTTTGTGATAGCGGCGCCAGCGACTGGTGGGGTAGCGGTGAAACGCCGGTTCGCCGACCGGTTCGGCCAACAAGAGAGCTGTCGAAATACGTTCGGGTAGAATATTTTTCGCGATCGCGATCATTTCGGAGAAGGTATGCGGAGGCTCCACCTTGCCGACGCCGAAGGTGGTCAGCGTCCAGGTGCCGTCCTCGTAGCCCAGCAAACCCAGCCCGATCGGCTGCTTGCGGGATGCGCCGGCGACGATCACCCGCTCGCGAACCGCGCCCTGCGGCAGCCGGAGTTGATGTGAGGCATAGCCGATGCCCACGTCGACCGTGTGCTCGGGCGGGCGCTGATATCCCCACTGCTCCAACCACACCGGCAGCCGGGTGCCCCGCCCGGCCGCGTCGACGACGATGTCGGCGGCGACGAAGTCGGGCTCGTCGGCGTCGCTGTCGAGCAACACCCCGGTCACCCGCGCAGCGTCGACGTCGAAGCGCGGCTGGGCCACCGAGCGGCGCTGGATCTCCACATTGTCGATCTGCCGAACCCGTTGACGGATCTGCCATTCCAGCTGTGGACGGCTGGGCACGTACGCGGTGAACTCATCGCGCAGCGTGTGTCCGGTACCCAGCACGTGGCCGGCGGCGCCGAAGTAGATGCAATCCGGCCGGTTCTCCAAAATCGGCACCCCGGCGGCCACCATGTCATCGAGCAGTCCGGGAAACAGCCCATCGAATTCCATCGCGCCGCGCGCCATCAGCAGGTGAACGTGCCGGCCCTGGGGTACTGCGGTGCGATTACCGGGCGTGCTCGGCAGTTCGTCGCGCTCGAACACCGTGACCCGGTCGAAGAAATCCGATAGCACTCGCGCCGCGCACAATCCCCCGATGCTGGCGCCGATGACAACCGCGTGCCGCCGAGTGTTCTCCCCGCCCATCTCGCTACCGTACTCGGCACTGTCCGCAGACATGGCTGCTCGCCGGCGCCGGCGGATGTGCGCGCGATCTCGATCTCGTTTCTCATCGCGGCGGTCGCCTGCGGGCTGGCCAGGAGTGATGGCGGCGACGCCGGTCGGGCTACGATCCATCGGTTTTACAAAGTAAGGCTCTGTGTCTAGACAAGGGACGCGGTAGGCGCTAATGTCCAATCTCAAGGTGTGATGGCTCACAAGGAGGTTGGCGATATGACCGCGGCATTACCGAACGCACGGGTGTGGCAGGACAAGAAGCGCTATCTGTGGCTGATGGGACTGATCGTCCCGACGCTGCTGCTGACGATCCTGCCGTTTGTCTGGGCGATGAATCAGGCCGGCTGGCAGACCGCCTCGCAGGTGCTGTTCTGGATCGGTCCGATCCTGCTCTACATCCTGCTTCCGGCTCTCGACCTGCGGTTCGGCGCCGACGGTCAGAACCCGCCCGACGAGGTGATGGAGTGGCTGGAGAACGACAGGTACTACCGCTACTGCACCTACGCCTTCATTCCGTTCCAGTTCGTCAGCCTGATTCTCGGCGCGTACCTGTTCACCGCCTCGAACCTGAGCTGGCTGGGCTACGACGGGCCGCTGAGTTGGCCGGCCAAGCTCGGCCTCGCGTTGTCGGTCGGCGCGCTCGGCGGCGTCGGTATCAACACCGCGCATGAGATGGGGCACAAAAAGGACTCGCTGGAGCGGTGGCTGTCCAAGATCACCCTGGCCCAGACCGGCTACGGCCACTTCTACATCGAGCACAACCGCGGCCACCACGTCCGAGTCGCGACACCGGAAGACCCGGCATCGGCCCGCTTCGGTGAGACGTTCTGGGAGTTCCTGCCGCGCAGCGTCTTTGGCAGCGCTAAGTCGGCCTGGCGGTTGGAGGCCCAGCGGATCCGCCGACAGGGCGGCAAGCCGTGGAACCCCAAGACCTATCTGTCCAACGATGTCATCAACGCCTGGCTGATGACTGCGGTGTTATGGGGTGCGCTGGTTGCGGTGTTCGGTCTGGCGCTGATCCCGTTCCTGCTGGTTCAGGCGGTCTTCGGCTTCAGCCTGCTGGAGTCGGTCAACTACCTCGAGCACTACGGACTGCTGCGGCGCAAAGGTGACAACGGTCGGTACGAGCGGTGCACGCCCGAGCACAGCTGGAACTCCGACCACATCGTCACCAACCTGTTCCTCTACCACCTGCAGCGGCACAGCGACCACCACGCCAACCCGACCCGGCGCTACCAGACCCTGCGCAGCATGGACGGGGCGCCGAATTTGCCGAGTGGCTACGCGGCGCTGATCGGGCTGACCTACTTTCCGCCGCTGTGGCGCCGGCTGATGGACCACCGGGTGCTGGCGCACTACGGCGGTGACATCACCCGGGTCAACGTGCAGCCCCGCCTGCGCGAGAAGATGCTGGCTCGCTACGGGGCGGCAGCCTGATGGCCAGCTACCGCTGCACCGGCTGCGACTACATCTACGACGAAACTGTCGGCCACCGATGACGATGCGCGTCGCCGAGCGGCACGAGGGCGAGTCGGACAATCAAGGAGGTAACGGAATGAACGCCTACAAACTTTTCGTCTGCGTCCAGTGCGGTTTCGAGTACGACGAGGCCAAGGGCTGGCCGGAAGACGGCATCGCCCCCGGCACCCGCTGGGACGACATTCCCGAGGACTGGAGCTGCCCGGATTGTGGCGCTGCGAAGTCGGACTTCGAGATGGTGGAAGTCGCCCGCTCGTGACGCTCGCCTGGCGCGGCAGCGACGGGCGAGGCGTTAGGGTCGCGCACATGCGAAGGGTCCCGTATGCCGAGGCGTCGAGGGCCCTGCTGCGTGATTCCGTGCTCGACGCGATGCGCGAACTGCTGGGCAGCCGCGACTGGTCGGCGATCACGCTGGCCGACGTGGCCCGCGCCGCGGGTGTCAGCCGCCAGACCATCTACAACGAATTCGGGTCGCGGCAGGGCCTGGCTCAGGGCTACGCACTCCGGCTGGCCGACCGGCTGGTGGACGCCGTCGAAGACGCCATCTACGCCAACGTCGGCGACGTGTACGCCGCGTTCCTGCAGGGATTCCGGGCGTTCTTCGCCGACTCGGCCGCCGACCCGCTGGTGCTTTCGCTGATCACCGGGGTGGCCAAACCCGACCTGTTGCAGATCATCACCACCGACAGCGGTCCGATCATCACGCACTGCTCGGCCCGGCTGACATCGTCGTTTGTGCACAGCTGGATGCGCGCCAGCGAGGAGGACTCCGGGATGATCGCGCGCGCCATCGTCCGGCTGGCCATGAGCTACGTGTCGATGCCGCCGGAGGCCGACCATGACGTGGCCGCTGACCTGGCACGACTCATGACGCCGGCGGCCGAGCGCTACGGCGAGCTCCGCGACGATGCGGGCCGTTAGGCCTGAGGAGGAGCGGAGCCATAGGCTTGAGCCGGGAGGGCTCCGAGTCGGACGTCTGGAACGGGACCACCGGCGAGGGCGGCGAACCCGGCGAATAGGTGTGTCGTCGCCGACTGACCTCAGACCGCGGCCCAGAACGCGTCGTTTAATATATAACAAAGCTAATTAGTTGACCAGAGGAATGGGTAGTAAATGACGACGACCGAACAGCAGCTGACCGCTGACGTGGTGAACGGGATCGACTTCAAGGTGGCCGACCTGTCGCTGGCCGACTACGGCCGCCGCGACATCGAGCTTTCCGAGCAGGAAATGCCGGGCCTGATGTCGCTGCGTCGCGAATACCACGACGTGCAGCCACTCAAGGGCGCCCGCATCTCGGGCTCGCTGCACATGACCGTGCAGACCGCGGTGCTGATCGAGACCCTGACCGCGCTGGGTGCTGAAGTCCGTTGGGCCTCCTGCAACATCTTCTCCACCCAGGATCACGCCGCCGCCGCAGTGGTCGTCGGCCCGTACGGAACCCCAGAGAAGCCCCAGGGTGTGCCGGTGTTCGCGTGGAAGGGCGAGACCCTCGAGGAGTATTGGTGGGCCGCCGAGCAGATCCTGACGTGGCCCGACGAGCCCGCAAATATGATCCTCGACGACGGTGGCGACGCCACCATGTTGGTGCTGCGTGGCGCGCAGTACGAGAAGGCCGGCGTGGTTCCGCCCGACGAGGAAGACGACTCCGCTGAGCACCGGGTGTTCCTGAACCTGCTGCGCAAGCGTTTCGAGACCGACAAAGACAAGTGGACCAAGATCGCCGCGTCGATCAAGGGTGTCTCCGAGGAGACCACCACCGGCGTGCTGCGGCTCTACCAGTTCGCTGCCGCCGGCGAGCTGGCCTTCCCGGCGATCAACGTGAACGACTCGGTGACCAAGTCCAAGTTCGACAACAAGTACGGCTGCCGGCACTCACTGATCGACGGCATCAACCGCGGCACCGACGTGCTGATCGGCGGCAAGAAGGTGCTGATCTGCGGCTACGGTGACGTCGGCAAGGGCTCGGTGGACTCGCTGGCCGGCCAGGGCGCGCGGGTGACCGTCACCGAGATCGACCCGATCAACGCGCTGCAGGCGCTGATGGAGGGTTATGACGTCAAGCGGGTGGAGGACGTGATCAGCGAGGCCGACATCGTCATCACCACCACCGGTAACAAGGACATCATCACCCTCGAGCACATGAAGGCGATGAAGGACAAGGCAATCCTGGGCAACATCGGCCACTTCGACAACGAGATCCAGATCTCCAGGCTGGAGAAGTCCGGCGCCACCAAGGTCAATATCCGTCCGCAGGTCGACCTGTGGACGTTCGGCGACACCGGCAAGTCGATCATCGTGCTGTCCGAGGGCCGGCTGCTGAATCTGGGCAACGCGACGGGCCACCCGTCGTTCGTGATGAGCAACAGCTTCTCCAACCAGGTCATCGCGCAGATCGAGCTGTGGACCAAGAACGACGAGTACGACAACGAGGTCTACCGGCTGCCCAAACACCTGGACGAGAAGGTGGCCCGCATCCACGTCGAGGCACTGGGTGGCGAGCTGACCAAGCTCACCAAGGAGCAGGCCGAGTACATCGGCGTCGACGTGGACGGCCCGTACAAGCCGGACCACTACCGCTACTGAGCGCTTTCGGTCGCCGAACGTGACACCAGCTTCACGTTCGGCGCCGAGCGTCAAACCAGCTTCACGTTCGCGCAGGTTTAGGCTCGCGCCGTGCTGATCGCTATCGAGGGTGTCGACGGCGCCGGCAAGCGGACGCTGACCGACGGCCTGCGCGTGGCTTTCGAGGCCACCGGAAAATCCGTGGCCACGCTGGCGTTTCCGCGATACGGCCAGTCGGTGACCGCCGACGTTGCGGCCGAGGCGCTGCACGGCCGGCACGGCGACCTGGCGTCCTCGGTGTATGCAATGGCGATGCTGTTCGCCCTTGATCGCGCTGGCGGGGCCGAGGAGATTCGCGACCTCTACCGCGAGCATGACCTGGTGATCCTGGATCGCTACGTGGCGTCCAACGCCGCCTACAGCGCCGCCCGCTTGCATCAGCCGGCGGACGGCGAAGCGGTCGGCTGGGTGCACGACATGGAATATGGCCGGCTGGGACTGCCGGTGCCGGATTGGCAGGTGCTGCTCGGTGTGTCGGCCGAACTCGCTGATCAGCGGGCCCGCCACCGGGCCGGCCTGGATGCCAGCCGGGCGCGCGACTTCTACGAACGCGACGCCGGACTGCAGCAGCGCACCGGCGCGGTGTACGCCGCGTTGGCCGCGGTCAACTGGGGCGGACGCTGGCTGGTGGTCGACGAAACGGTCGATCCGGGCGGGCTTGCGGCACAGTTGCTGGCCTAGTTGCCGCCCGGTTCTGAGGCAACTGTGGTAACAGGTGCACGAAACACGCGTGTGTTAGCCCCGTTTTATCGCGTTCTGGTGACACCATGGACACCATGAGGCAAAGGATTCTCGTGGTCGACGACGACGCGTCGCTGGCCGAGATGCTGACCATTGTGCTGCGGGGGGAAGGTTTCGACACCGCCGTCATCGGCGATGGCACCCAGGCGCTGACCGCCGTGCGCGAACTGCGGCCCGACCTGGTGTTGCTGGACTTGATGCTGCCTGGCATGAACGGTATCGACGTATGCCGGGTGCTGCGCGCCGATTCCGGGGTCCCGATCGTGATGCTCACGGCCAAGACCGACACCGTCGACGTGGTGCTCGGGTTGGAGTCGGGTGCCGACGACTACATCATGAAGCCGTTCAAGCCGAAGGAACTAGTGGCCCGGGTTCGGGCGCGGTTGCGGCGCAACGACGACGAGCCGGCCGAGATGCTCTCGATCGCCGACGTCGACATCGACGTGCCCGCGCACAAGGTCACCCGCAACGGCGAGCAGATCTCGCTGACGCCGCTGGAGTTCGACCTGCTGGTGGCGTTGGCGCGCAAGCCGCGCCAGGTGTTTACTCGTGATGTGCTGCTCGAACAGGTGTGGGGCTACCGCCACCCCGCGGACACCCGTTTGGTGAACGTGCACGTCCAGCGTCTGCGGGCCAAGGTCGAAAAAGACCCCGAAAACCCGACCGTTGTACTGACCGTTCGAGGAGTGGGTTACAAGGCCGGACCTCCGTGATCGCCCGCCGCCGACGATGCAGAGCGTCAGCGATGCTGAGGAGCGGCAACGGTGACGGTTCAGCGTCGCGATAACCAGGAGCGGCGTCGTTGATTTGGGGGTCGAGACCACGTTTTCGTGGTCCTTCTGGCCGGTCCGGCCCGGTCATGCGGGGCATGGGCACACTGAGCCGCGCCTTCGGCGTGGCGTGGCGTCGCTCCTTGCAACTCCGGGTTCTCGCCCTGACCCTCGGAATGTCGCTGGCCGTGATCCTGGCCCTGGGCTTCGTGCTGACCAGCCAGGTCACCAACCGCGTGCTCGACGTCAAGCTGCGCGCCGCGACTGAGCAGATCGAGCGCGCCCGCAGCACGGTCAGCGGGATCGTCAGCGGCGAAGAGGCCCGCTCGCTGGAAAGCAGCCTGCAGTTGGCCCGCAACACATTGACGTCGAAAACCGACCCCACCTCCGGGGCCGGATTGGCCGGCGCGTTCGACGCCGTGCTGGTGGTACCCGGCCAGGGCCCGCGCCCAGCCGCGTCGGCCGGGCCGGTCGACCAGTTGCCGCTTTCGCTGCGCGAATTCGTGAAGGCCGGGCAGGTGGCCTACCAGTATGCGACGGTGCGCACCGAGGGCTTTTCTGGCCCGGCGCTGGTGATCGGCACCCCCACGACGTCGCGGGTGAACAACCTCGAGCTGTACCTGGTGTTCCCGTTGGGCAACGAGCAGAGCACGATCGCACTGGTCCGCGGAACCATGGCCACCGGCGGTGTGGTGTTGATGGTGCTGCTGGCCGGGATCGCGTGGATGGTCACCCGGCAGGTGGTGGTCCCGGTCCGGGCGGCGGCGCGGACCGCCGAGCGATTCGCCGACGGCCATCTGTCCGAACGAATTCCGATCCGCGGCGAAGACGACATGGCCCGGCTGGCGGTGTCGTTCAACGACATGGCCGAGAGCCTGTCGCGGCAGATCGCACAGCTCGAGGAGTTCGGCAGCCTGCAGCGCCGCTTCACCTCCGACGTCAGCCACGAACTGCGGACCCCGCTCACCACGGTTCGGATGGCCGCCGACCTGATCCACGACCACATGGAGGCCCTCGAGCCGGCGTTGCAGCGGTCCACCGAGTTGATGGTCAACGAGTTGGATCGGTTCGAGTCGCTGCTCAGCGATCTGCTGGAAATTTCCCGCCACGACGCGGGTGTGGCCGAATTGTCGGTCGAGGCAGTCGATTTGAGGATGACGGTGAACAGCGCGCTGGGCAATGTCGGACACCTGGCCGAAGACGCCGGCGTGCAGCTGATCGTCGACATGCCGGATGAAGACGTCATCGCCGAGGTCGATCCACGTCGGGTCGAGCGTATTCTGCGCAACCTGATCGCGAATGCGATCGACCATGCCGAGCGCAAACCGGTCCGGATCCGGATGGGCTACGACGAAGACACCGTCGCCGTGACCGTTCGCGACTACGGCGTCGGGCTGCGGCCCGGCGAGGAGAAGCTGGTGTTCAGCCGGTTCTGGCGCTCGGATCCGTCGCGGGTGCGCCGATCCGGCGGCACCGGTCTGGGGTTGGCGATCAGCATCGAGGACGCCCGCCTGCATCAGGGACGGTTGGAAGCCTGGGGCGAGCCCGGCAACGGCGCTTGCTTCCGTCTGACCCTCCCGCTGGTCCGCGGGCACAAGGTGACCACCAGCCCTTTGCCGATGAAACCCATTGCCCCGGAACGCAAAGAACGCCCATCCCGGCTGCGCGAGCACGCCGAGCGGGTGCCGTGATGCGGCAGCTAACCGGGTTGCTGACCGCGCTGATTGTCATCCTGGCGGGCTGCGCAGGAGTGCCGAGCGGGTCGGCGCCGCAGGCCATCGGCACCGTCGAGCGTCCCGTACCGGCGAACCTGCTCAAGCCGTCGCCCGGCATGGATCCCGAGGTACTGCTGCGCGAATTCCTCAAGGCCACCGCCGATCCGGCCAATCGGCACCTGGCGGCGCGGCAATTCCTCACCCAGACAGCCTCCAACAAGTGGGACGACGCCGGTAGCGCGCTGCTGATCGATCATGTGATGTTCGTCGAAACCCACCGTGCTGAAAGGGTTTCCGTGACCATGCGGGCCGAGGTCCTCGGTTCGCTGTCGGACATCGGCGTGTTCGAGACCGCCGAGGGACAGCTGCCTGACCCCGGACCGATCGAATTGGTCAAGACCCCGGGCGGCTGGCGCATCGACAAGCTGCCCGACGGGGTGTTCCTGGACTGGAAGCAATTCCAGGCCACCTACAAGCGCAACACGCTGTATTTCTGCGACCCGACCGGCAAGACGATGGTGCCGGACCCGCGTTATGTCGCCGTGTCCGATCGCGATCAGCTGGCCACCGAGCTGATGTCCAAGTTGATCGCCGGTCCGCGCCCGGAGATGGCGAAAAGCGTGCACAACATGCTGACACCGCCGGTGCGGCTGCGCGGCCCGGTGACCCGCGCCGACGGCGGCGAGAGCGGTGTCGGCCGCGACTACGGCGGGGCCCGCATCGACTTGGAGTTGCTCACCATCGCCGACCCGCGCAGCAGACAATTAGTTGCCGCGCAGATCATCTGGACACTGGCGCGTGCAGACATCAAGGGGCCGTACGTGATCAGGGCTGACGGTGCCGCGCTCGACGAGCGCTTCGCCGACGGGTGGAACACCGCCGACGTCGCCGCCACCGACCCGGGCGTCGCCGAGGGCGCGGCAGCCGGCGTGCACGCGTTGATCGGCGGACAGGTGGTGGCCCTGGACGGCCAGCACTCCAACCCGGTGCCGGGCGCGTTCGGCCGGGCCACCGACCAGGCCGCGGCCGCGCTGTCGCGCAACGGGCATCAGGCGGCCTCAGTGGTGGTGCAACGGCCGGGCGCCCCCGACATGGCGTCGTCGCTGTGGATCGGCGACCTCGGTGGGGAGGCGACCGAAGCCGCTGACGGGCATACCCTTTCGCGGCCGACCTGGTCGCTCGATGATGCGGTGTGGGTGGTGGCCGACGGCAATACCGTGCTGCGCGCTATTCAGGAGACGGCTTCTGGCCAGCCGGCGCGCCTGCCGGTTGACTCGGCTGCGGTGTCCAGCCATTTCCCGGGAGTGATCGCCGAGTTGCAGCTGTCCCGGGACGGCACCCGGGCGGCGATGGCCATCAATGGGCAGGTGATCCTGGCCAGCGTCGAGCAGACCCAGGCCGGCCAGTTCGCGTTGACCTACCCGCGTCGCCTCGGCTTCGGTTTGGGCTCCTCGGTGGTCTCGTTGTCGTGGCGCACCGACGACGACATCGCGGTGAGCCGCAACGACGCAGAGCACCCGGTGTCCTACGTCAACATCGACGGGGTCAACTCGGATGCGCCGAATGCCAATCTGCAGCAGCCGGTCGGGCCGATCGCGGCCAACCCGTCGGCGGTCTACGTCGCCGATCCGCGCGGGGTGATGCAGCTGTCGATGTCGGGCGCCGAAGGTCCGCAGGGCTGGCTGGACGTGCCGCCGTTCATGGTGACCGGGGCGATGCCGGTAATGCCCGGGTAGTCGCTGTGCGCAAGCAATGTGCTTGCATATTGCTAGCATATGAGGGATGAAAACCCTGTATCTGCGAAATGTGCCCGATGATGTCGTCGAGCGTTTGGAGCGCCTGGCGGCCCAGGGCAACACCTCGGTTTCCGCAGTGGCCGTGCGGGAACTTGCCGAAGCCTCGCGCCGCGCCGACAACCCGGTGCTGTTAGGCGCGCTACCGGACCTGCAGGTCGATGTGACAGCGCTGATCGATGACCTGGACGCCGACCGCGCCGGGCGATGATCGTCATCGACGCATCGGCGGCGCTTGCGGCTCTGCTCAATGACGGCCAGGTTCGGCGGTTAGTTGCGGCCGAGCGTCTGCATGCACCGCACCTTATCGACTCGGAGATCGCCAGCGCACTACGCCGGCGCGTTCGGGCACACCAGTTGGGTGCTGCACGCGGTTGGCTTGCGCTGGACACGTGGCGCCACCTTGCGATGACGCGCTATGCGGTGCACACCCTTCTTGACCGCATCTGGGACCTTCGGGACAGCGTCTCGGCTTACGACGCCAGTTACGTCGCGCTCGCCGAGGCGCTCGACTGCCCGCTGGTGACCGCCGACACGCGGCTCAGCGGGGCGAGCCGACTTCGATGCGCCGTCACCGTTGTCCGTTGCTAATGCGCATTCGTACGCTAGCGGGCGACAAGATCCCGGTTCCACTGGCCGCTGCCACCGCGGCGGTTGTCAGCCCCGCCCGCCACACTGGCACCCATGCTCGACCTCGTCCTTCCGCTGGAGTGCGGCGGCTGCGGCGCGCCGTCGACCCGCTGGTGCGCTGCCTGCGCCGCCGAACTCGCGCTCGACCCAGACGCGCCGCGCGTCGTCAACCCGCGGATCGATCCGCAAGTCCCGGTGTTCGCGCTCGGCCGGTACGCCGGTGCCCGCCGCCAGGCGATCATCGCGATGAAGGACCGCGGGCGTTCCGATCTGATCGCGCCCTTGGCGGCTGCGCTGGCTTTAGGCGTGCATCGGCTGCTGACCTGGGGGCTGCTCGATGTTCCGCTGACGATCGTCCCGGCGCCGACCCGCGGCTGGTCGGCCAGGCAGCGTGGGGGAGACCCGGTCACTCGGATCGCCACGCTGGCGACGGCCGGTCATCCAGGCATCACCGTCGTCCGCGCGCTGCGGATGAAGCCGTGGGCCCGCGACTCGGCCGGGCTGAACAGTGCCGCACGCGAACGCAACATCGCCGGACGGGTGTTGCTGACCCGCAGCCGCCTGCCGGCCAGCGGCGAGTTGCTACTAGTCGACGACATCGTCACGACCGGGGCCACCGCGCGTGAATCTGTCCGCGTGCTGCAGGCGGCCGGGGCGCGGGTGTCGGCTGTGCTGGCGCTCGCAGCGGCGTGAGCGTTTGTGAAGAACTCGCAACAGGTCGGGCGAAATACTGGCACTGCTGCCCGTCCACGGTCTACCGTCGATCGCAAGCACCAACAACGCCTGAACGCAGCGCAAATTGCAGCTCGAGGGCGACCGTCGACGGTAAGGGGTGAGTTTTCGATACCTTGCATCGGCGGGCGGCCAATCCAGTTCTGACAACCCCGTCGGCGCGTACATCCATATCCGGGCGCGCACAGTAGCGTGCAACACGACAGAAGGCGAGTTGTCAAGTATGTCAAGGCAAACCGTGGATTCCGGGCAGCTGTTGGCTGAACCCCCGGTCGACGTCGACGAGCACGAACCGACTGCGAATGCCGAGGTCGTCGTCAAGGGGCGCAACGTCGAAATCCCCGACCACTTCCGCGTCTATGTCTCGCAAAAGCTCGCCCGTCTGGAGCGGTTCGACCGCACCCTGTATTTGTTCGACGTCGAACTCGACCACGAACGCAACCGTCGCCAGCGCAAGTCCTGTCAGCACGTCGAGATCACCGCTCGCGGTCGTGGGCCGGTAGTCCGGGGCGAAGCCTGCGCCGACAGCTTCTATGCCGCCCTCGAGGCCGCGGTCGCCAAATTGGAGGGCCGACTGCGCCGCGTGAAGGATCGCCGCAAGGTCCACTACGGCGACAAGACCCCGGTGTCGCTGGCCGCCGCCACCGCAATCGTCCCGCAACCCGAGCCGGCCTTAGACGACATCGAGGCCCCGCACTTCGGCGACCCCGAGGGTGCCAACGGCCATCACCTACCCGGCCGGGTCGTGCGCATCAAGGAGCACGAGGCCAAGCCGATGTCGGTCGACGATGCGCTGTATGAGATGGAACTCGTCGGCCACGATTTCTTCCTGTTCTATGACAGCGAGACCGAACGGCCCACCGTGGTGTACCGCCGACACGCCTACGACTACGGACTTATTCGCCTGGCCTGATCCCGGTCCCGCCCAGCCGAACGTCGACTTGTCGGGAAATCTCGGGCGAATCGGCGCAGCACGTCGACGTTCGGCGTCGCCAACAGCGTGTCGCCTAGGATGGTGCCGTGCTGACTAGATTGCTCCGCGTTGGTGAAGGTCGGATGGTCAAGCGCCTCAAGCGGGTGGCCGAATACGTCAACACCTTGTCCGACGACATCGAGAAGCTCACCGACGACGAGCTGCGAGCCAAGACCGCGGAATTCCGGCGGAGGCATACCGACCCGAAAAACCCGGAAAGCCTCGACGACCTGCTTCCCGAAGCGTTCGCGGTGGCCCGCGAGGCCGCGTGGCGAGTGCTCGACCAGCGTCCGTTCGACGTCCAGCTGATGGGTGCGGCGGCGCTGCACTTCGGCAACGTCGCCGAGATGAAGACCGGTGAAGGCAAGACCCTGACTTCGGTGATGCCGGCCTACCTCAACGGCATCGGCGGCAACGGCGTCCACATTGTCACGGTCAACGACTACCTGGCCAAACGTGACAGCGAGTGGATGGGCCGCGTGCACCGCTTCCTGGGCCTCGACGTCGGCGTGATCCTCGCCCACATGACGCCCGATGAGCGCCGCATCGCCTACAACGCCGACATCACCTACGGCACCAACAACGAGTTCGGCTTCGACTACCTGCGCGACAACATGGCCCACAGCCTGGACGACTGCGTCCAGCGCGGCCACAGCTTCGCCGTGGTCGACGAGGTCGACTCGATCCTGATCGACGAGGCCCGCACGCCGCTGATCATCTCCGGGCCGGCCGACGGCGCCTCGAGTTGGTACACCGAGTTCGCCCGCATAGCGCCGCTGATGGAGAAAGACACCCACTACGAGGTCGACATCCGCAAGCGCACCATCGGCGTGCACGAGCTCGGCGTCGAGTTTGTCGAAGACCAGCTCGGCATCGACAACCTCTACGAGGCCGCCAACTCCCCGCTGGTCAGCTATCTCAACAACGCGCTGAAGGCCAAGGAGCTGTTCGCCCGCGACAAGGACTACATCGTGCGCGACGGCGAGGTGATCATCGTCGACGAGTTCACCGGCCGCACGCTGGTCGGGCGCCGCTACAACGAGGGCATGCACCAGGCCATCGAGGCCAAGGAGCGTGTCGAGATCAAGGCCGAGAACCAGACGCTGGCCACCATCACGTTGCAGAACTACTTCCGGCTCTACGACAAGCTCTCCGGCATGACGGGTACCGCCGAGACCGAGGCGGCCGAGTTGCACGAGATCTACAAGCTGGGCGTCGTGCCGATCCCGACCAACAAGGAAATGATCCGCGTCGACCAGACCGACCTGATCTACAAGACCGAGGAAGCCAAGTACATCGCGGTCGTCGACGACGTCAGCGAGCGCTACGAAAAAGGCCAGCCGGTGCTGATCGGTACCACCAGCGTGGAGCGCTCGGAGTACCTGTCGCGTCAGTTCCAGAAGCGACGCATCCCGCACAACGTCCTCAACGCGAAGTACCACGAGCAGGAAGCCGGAATCATCGCCGAGGCCGGCCGCCGTGGCGCCATTACGGTCGCCACCAACATGGCCGGCCGTGGCACCGACATCGTGCTGGGCGGCAACGTCGACTTCCTCACCGACCTGCGGCTGCGGGCCCGGGGTCTGGACCCGGTCGAGACCGCCGACGAGTACGAGGCGGCGTGGCACCAAGAGCTGCCGATAGTCAAGGGCGATGCGGCCGCCGAGGCCAAAGAGGTCACCGAAGCCGGTGGGCTGTACGTGCTGGGCACCGAGCGGCACGAGTCGCGCCGGATCGACAACCAGCTGCGTGGCCGATCCGGTCGCCAGGGTGACCCGGGCGAATCCCGGTTCTACCTGTCGCTGGGCGACGAGTTGATGCGTCGCTTCAACGGCGCCGCGCTGGAGTCGTTGCTGACCCGGCTGAACCTGCCCGACGACGTGCCGATCGAGGCCAAGATGGTGACCCGTGCGATCAAGAGCGCGCAGACCCAGGTCGAGCAGCAGAACTTCGAGGTCAGAAAGAACGTCCTCAAGTACGACGAGGTGATGAACCAGCAGCGCAAGGTCATCTACGCCGAGCGCCGTCGCATCCTGGAAGGCGAGAACCTGCAGCAGCAGATACGCGACATGCTCGTCGACGTGATCACCGCTTACGTCGACGGCGCCACCAGTGAGGGCTACGCCGAGGACTGGGACCTTGACAAGCTCGCCGAAGCCCTCAAGACGCTGTATCCGGTGGGCCTCGATCACCACACCCTGATCGACTCCGACGCGGTCGGGGAGCCCGGCGAGCTGACCCGTGAGGAGCTGCTGAATGCGCTCGTCGAGGACGCCGAGCGGGCTTACGCCAAGCGCGAGGCCGAGCTCGAAGAGTTGGCCGGCGAGGGTGCCATGCGCCAACTGGAACGCAACGTGCTGCTCAACGTCATCGACCGCAAATGGCGGGAGCACCTCTACGAGATGGACTACCTCAAGGAAGGTATCGGCCTGCGTGCGATGGCGCAGCGCGATCCGCTGGTCGAGTACCAGCGCGAGGGCTTCGACATGTTCATCGGGATGCTCGAGGGTCTCAAGGAAGAGTCCATCGGATTCTTGTTCAACGTCGCGGTCGAGGCCGTGCCCCCGCAGCAGGTCGGGCCCGTGGACGAGCCGGAAGGCCTGGCCGAGTTCGCCACCGCGGCCGCGGCCGGTGCGCAGCAGCAGTCCGGTGTGACCCGTGAGCCGGCGCCCGCTCTGCGCGCCAGGGGAATTGACGACGAGGCGCCTGCGCTGACCTACTCCGGACCGGCCGAGGACGGCTCGGCGCAGGTGCACGGCAACGGGGACAAGTCGACGGCGGGCGTGGGCGGCGGCACCCGACGCGAGCGGCGCGAGGCCGCCCGGCGCCAAGGCAGGCACGCCAAGCCCAAGCGGCGCTAGCCGATGTGCAGCGCGACCACCTGCCAGCGTCCGGCGCACCGCTCGATGCGGCAGGCTATGGCGTGCATGCGCTGCCCGCGGCTGTAGCTGCCGAACACCTCGGCCGCGGCCAGGCCGCTCACCGGCTGCAGGCGCACCCGGCGTAGTACCGCCACCCCCTCCGGGGTGCCGACGCGCCGGTTGGCCGACAGCACCGAATTGACCAGTCCGGCGGCCAGCAAATCGTTCAGCTGGGCGATCGGGCGCCGGCGATCGATGACCTCCAGCACCCGGCGCAGGGCGGCGGCTGCGAAGCCCGCGGCCTGCCGCATCGGCACGGATATCGCAGATTCTGGCAAAAGATGTTGTGGCACATAGGTATTGCGCTTTCTCAAGGTGGTCGACGAGGGCCGGCACTGCCGGACATCCCGGGTCGGCGGTTCGCAGTCGACGATGGGGGCGACCGCGCACGGCTGGCGATCCAAGGAGCCTGATTCTGATGGGCTAGAACTGGTCAACACTGCATTCTCCCGCGGGTTCGAAGGGCCGTACATCGCTGGCCTGCAGGAGAGTGGCAGACAAGTGTGAGGATCATCGCACAGACGCCGCATCCGCGTATCCGCGCTGCGCCACGCCTCGACCGGCCGTTAGCGTTTGCGGCATATTGGTCGGCGACCAAATTTCAAGGGAAGTAAAGGGGAGAGTCGACGTGACCCGGTTGTCCGCATCGGATGCCTCGTTTTATCAGCTGGAGAACTCCGCGACTCCGCTGTACGTCGGCTCACTGTCGATCCTGCGCCAGCCGCGCGCCGGCTTGAGTTACGAGACCGTGCTGGCCACCGTCGAGCGGCGGCTGCCGAAGGTGCCGCGGTACCGGCAGAAGGTCCGCGAAGTGACGATGCGGCTGGCCAGGCCGGTCTGGATCGACGACCACGACTTCGACATCACCTACCACGTCCGGCGCTCGGCGCTGCCGTCGCCGGGCAGCGACGAGCAACTGCACGATCTGATCGGTCGGCTGGCCGCCCGGCCGCTGGACCGCTCGCGCCCGCTCTGGGAGATGTACCTGGTGGAGGGTTTAGCCAAGAATCGGCTGGCCCTCTACACCAAGTCGCACCAGGCGCTGATCAACGGGCTGGGCGCGGTCGAGATCAGCCACGTCATCACCGACCGGAATCGTCGCCCACCGCCGTTCGTCGAGGACATCTGGGTGCCCGACCGCGAGCCCGGCAATGTGCGGCTGCTGCTCCGAGCGGTCGGCGACTGGGCCACTCGTCCGCAGGTTCAGCTGAAGGCCGTGCACAGCGGGGTCGTCGACCTGCTCACCAACTCCGGCCAGCTGGTCGATGCCGGTCGCCGGCTGTTCGGCGTCGCGCGGACGCTGGCCCGCGGTAACGCCCCCCGCAGCCCGCTGAACACCAGGGTGTCGCGTAACCGGCGCTACACGGTGGCGGGTGGGCGACTCGACGACTACCGGTCCATCCGGACCCGGTATAACTGCGACGTCAACGACGTGGTGCTGGCGGTGGTGACCGGCGCGCTGCGCAACTGGCTGCTGTCCCGCGGCGAGCAGCCAGCGCCGACCGCGACCGTGCGGGCGATGGCACCGCTGCCGGTCTACGAGGCCTTCGACTCGTCGAGCCACGGCCAGGCCATCAGCCAGGTCTCGCCGTTTCTGGTCGACTTGCCGGTCGGCGAGGGCAACGCCGTGGTGCGGCTGTCGCAGATCGCGCACGCCACCGAGACCAACTCGACCGCGGCCAGCCTGGTCGACGCCCGTACTATCGCGACGCTGTCCGGCTTCGCGCCACCGACCCTGCACGCCATGGGGATTCGGGTCGCGACCGGATTGTCGCCGCGCCTGTTCAACCTGTTGATCACCAATGCGCCAGGCGCCCAGTCGCAGATGTATGTCGCAGGTGCCAAGCTGCTCGAGACCTATGCGGTCCCGCCGCTGCTGAACAACCAGGTACTGGCTATCGGTGTGACGTCGTACAACGGCATGCTGTATTTCGGCATCAACGCCGATCGGGACGCGATGAGCGACGTCGACGTATTGCCGGCATTGCTGGCCGAATCGCTCGATGAACTGCTGGAAGCCGCGCAGTAGACCTACCATTCGGTGGTGAGCCAGCCGCAAAAGAAGCAGCCCAAGATCTCGGACGAAGTCTACGAGGCCGAATTGTTCCGGCTGCAAACTGAATTGGTGAAGCTCCAGGAATGGGTGCGCGCGGAAGGCATGCGCGTCGTCGTGATATTCGAGGGTCGTGACGGGGCGGGCAAGGGTGGTGCCATCAAGCGGGTCACCGAATATCTCAACCCGCGCTCTGCTCGAATCGCCGCACTGCCGGCGCCGACCGATCGCGAGCGCGGACAGTGGTACTACCAGCGTTACGTCGCGCAACTGCCCACCAAGGGTGAGATCGTGCTGTTCGACCGGTCCTGGTACAACCGGGCCGGTGTCGAGAAAGTGATGGGATTCTGTACGCCGCAGGAGCATACGCTGTTCCTGCAGCAGACGCCGATCTTCGAGCAGATGCTCATCGACGACGGAATGATGTTGCGTAAGTATTGGTTTTCGGTCTCCGCAGACGAGCAGTTGCGCCGATTCGCGGCGCGGCGCAGTGATCCGGTGCGACAATGGAAACTCAGCCCGATGGACCTGGAATCGCTCTACAAATGGGAAGACTATTCGCGCGCCCGGGACGAGATGCTGGCTTACACCGACAAACCAAGCAGCCCATGGTATTTGGTGGAATCGGATATCAAGAAGCATGCGCGGCTGAACATGATCGCGCATCTGTTGTCCACCATCGAGTATCGCCCGGTGAAGCTACCGAAGGTCAAACTGCCCTCCCACCCGATCAGGACCGGCGACTACCAGCGGCCACCGCGAGAGCTGTCGACCTACGTCGACGATCATGTCGCAACGCTGATCGGCGACACCGAATGACAAGGACGAACGCCGACTGATGCGGATCTACATCCCGGTGACGCTGGCCATGCTGCAGCAACTTGTTTCGGACGGTTCGCTGCGACCCGTCAGCGGCACCGCCTTCGCGGTCACTCCCAAGCTGCGCGAGGCCTATGCCGAAGGCGACGAGGACGAGCTCGGCGAAGTCGCGCTGCGCGAGGCGGCGCTGGCGTCGCTGCGGCTGCTGGCCGGCGCGGCAGAAGACGATGAGCGAGCGGGCGCGTTGCCGCCGCGACGCGCGGTGCTGGTGGCCGATGTGGGCGATGTCACATTGCGCCCGGATCTCGACGACGCGGTGGTGCGGATCGGCACTCCCGTGACCGCCGAGGACGTAGTTGCCGCGTTCGTCGACAACGCCGCCGCGGAAGCTCAGGTCAAAGCGGCGATCGAGGTGATCGACGCGGCCGATCTGGGCGACGAGGACGCCGAGCTGACCGTCGGGGATGCCCAGGATCACGATCTGGCGTGGTACGGGACGCAGGAGCTGCCGTTCCTGCTCGAGCTGCTCTAAGTCACAGCAGCGCCATAGCTACGGAACCGTAGGTTACGGTACCGTAGGTTAGGTCAGCGAGAGCCTGGACCATTCGCAATAGACGGGAGAGCGCCAATGGACAGAAAAGTGTCACGCGCCGCCGCCGACATCATCGAGACCCGGCCCATTACGCTTGCCGGCGTGGAAACCCATCCCGGCTGGCATGCGCTGCGCAAAATCGCCCATCGCATCACGACGCCGCTGCTGCCGGACGACTACACCCGCCTCGCCAACCCGCTGTGGTCGGCGCGTGAGCTGCGGGGCCGCATCCTCGACGTGCATCGCGAGACGAGCGACTCCGCGACCCTGACCATCAAGCCGGGTTGGGGCTTCAGCTTCGACTACGAGCCGGGCCAGTACATGGGCATCGGGCTGCTGGTCGATGGCCGCTGGCGCTGGCGCTCGTACTCGTTGACGTCCAGCCCGGTGACGTCCAAGCCGCATCGCGGTGCGCGCACGGTGACGATCACAGTGAAGGCGATGCCCGAAGGCTTCCTGTCCAGCCATCTGGTCGACGGGGTGCAGCCTGGGACGATCGTGAGATTGGCGGCGCCGCAGGGCAATTTCGTGCTGCCCAACCCCGCGCCGCCGGCCGTGTTGTTTCTCACCGCTGGCTCGGGCATCACGCCGGTGATGTCGATGCTGCGCACGCTGGTCCGTCGCGACCAGATCACCGACGTGGTCCACGTGCATTCGGCACCCACCGCCGAGGATGTGATGTTCGGCGCCGAACTCGAGCAGTTGGCCGCCGAGCACCCGGGGTACCGGTTGCAGCTGCGCGCGACGCGCAGCGAGGGGCGGCTGGATTTGTCCCGGCTCGACGCCGAAGTGCCGGACTGGCGTACGCGGCAGACCTGGGCGTGCGGGCCCGAGGCCATGCTCGACTCTGCCGAGCAGGCCTTTTCGGCGGCCGGGGTCAAGACTCGTCTGTACCTTGAGCGGTTCGCGGTGTCGAAGGCGGCGCCGGCCGGGACGGGCGGCACGGTCACGTTCGCCAAGAGCGGCAAAACCACCGCAGCCGACGCGGCGACCTCGCTGATGGACGCCGGAGAGCAGTCGGGTGTTCGGATGCCGTTCGGCTGCCGGATGGGTATCTGCCAATCCTGCGTGGTAACCCTGACCGAGGGTCACGTGCGGGATTTGCGGACCGGCGCGGAACACGAGCCGGGGACCCGCGTGCAGACCTGCGTTTCCGCGGCGTCCGGCGACTGTACCCTGGAAGTTTAGAAGCTACCGGCTGGTAACCTACGCTTTCGTAGGTTAGCATTGAGTAGGTCAGGAATTGCAATCCGCAGGAAGGCAAACAACACGATGGCGATCACCGACCTCGAGGCCTTCGCGCATCTGACGGACGCCGATATCGAAAACCTTGGCGTCGAACTCGATGCCATCCGTTGCGACATTGAAGACTCCCGCGGCGAGCGTGACGCTCGCTACATCCACCGCACCATTGCCGCGCAGCGCGCCCTGGAGTTCGCCGGCCGGCTGATGCTGGCGTTCGGCAAGCGCCGGTCGGCATGGTGGGCGGGCACCGCTACCCTCGGTGTGGCCAAGATCGTCGAGAACATGGAGATCGGCCACAACGTCATGCACGGCCAGTGGGACTGGATGAACGACCCCGAGATCCACTCCTCGTCCTGGGAGTGGGACATGATGGGGTCGTCGAAGCACTGGCGGTACACCCACAATTTCCTGCACCACAAGTACACCAACATCCTCGGGATGGACGACGACGTCGGCTACGGCCTGCTGCGCGTGACTCGCGACCATCCGTGGAAACGGTTCAACCTGCTCAACGTGTTCTACAACGCCATGCTCGCGATCGGCTTCGAATGGGGCGTCGGCATGCAGCACGTCGAGGTCGGCAAGATCGTCATGAACCGGATGGACAACGACGACGCCCGCGAGCGGGTCGACGAGTTCTTGAACAAGGCCGGTCGCCAGGTCTTGAAGGACTATGTCGCTTTCCCGGCGCTGACGGCGCTGTCGCCCGGCACGTCGTTCAGGTCGACGTTGAAGGCCAACGTGGTGGCCAATATCATCCGCAACGTGTGGGCCAACGCGGTGATCTTCTGCGGGCACTTCCCCGATGGCGCCGAGAAATTCACCAAGACCGACATGGTGGGCGAGTCGAAGGGCCACTGGTATCTGCGCCAGATGCTGGGCAGCGCCAACTTCAACGCTGGCCCGGCGTTGCGCTTCATGAGCGGTAACCTGTCCCACCAGATCGAACACCACCTTTTTCCGGATCTGCCCAGCAACCGGTACGAAGAGATCGCGGTGCGGGTGCGCCAGGTGTGCGACAAGTACGACTTGCCTTACACCACAGGGCCTTTCCTGGTTCAGTACGGCAAGACGTGGCGGACGATCGCTAAGTTGTCGCTGCCGGACAAATACCTCCGCGACACCGCCGACAACGCCCCGGAGACCCGTAGCGAGTCGATGTTCGCCGAACTGGGGCCGGGTTTCACGGGCATCGATCCCTCGACCGGACGCCGCCGCGGCCTTAAGACCGCGATCGCCACCGTACGGGGCTGGCGGCGTAGCAAGCGGGCCGCCGGGCAGGCACCTGGACGCGACGAACTCGCCGCCTAGACCGGGCGGCGACGATGCAGAGCGCGATGCGCGATGAGGAGGAGCCGGCCTCGTGGACCGGGCGGCGACGATGCAGAGCGCGATGCGCGATGAGGAGGAGCCGGCCTCGTAGACCGGGCGCGGTGGACGTCATCGCAGCTTGAAACCTTCGGTCATCGGCTCCATCGACCTTTGCGGTGCGCCACGAGAAATCCTGCGCCACACGGTGAGAACTGTGCGAGCCATGGCCCGGTACACCCGTGGCATGGTGCTCAGCGGACGCTGAACCGGGATGCCTCGAGGTCGTAGCCTCGTTCGAGGGAACGCAAGACGGTTGCGTTGATACGGCCGTTGCGCCGCAGATTCAGTATTTCTGAGCGCTCGATGCGCAGAAGCTGCAGCCGCAACGCCGCGTAGCGCTTCTGTTCATCGACGTTGTCTGGATCTTCGCTTGTCCCATCATGGTTCGCGCAGACCCTCTCCAGGCGGCGTACTCTCGCCTCATACAGGTTACGGGCGGATTGGGCATAGCCGTCCATGTCTTTGTCGTTATTCAGGCGGTCGTCGAGCCAATCCAGGGCGGCGCGGGCCGCGTGCAGCCGGGCTTCATTCGCGTCGTTGCGAAAGTCCTCGGGCCGCAGCCCGAGTCGGCGCAGCAGCCAAGGCAGGCTGACGCCCTGCATGACCAGGGTGGTGAGGATTACCACTCCCGCGATCAGGACTGTGAGCTCACGGTCGGGGAAGGGTGAACCGTCATCGCGGCTCAGCGGAACGGCCAGTGCTGCGGCAAGCGATACGCCACCTCGCATACCCGCCCATCCAACGACGACACGTTCCCGCCAGATGTCCGCGCTCACCGAACGCCCACGCAATTTCGCCAAGGCCGGGCCGGCCAGCGTGAACACCAGCCGCGTGACGACCACTACGGCAACCACCGCGCCCGCCACCAAGAGAAGATGCAGATTCGCGCTGACCACTGCCCAGTGCACTTGGCGGTGCAGCTGGATACCCACCAGGATGAACAGCACCGCATTGAGCAGGAACACCAATACGTCCAGGAAAGCCATGGCTTGCAGTCGGGCGTCTGGCGAGTAAATGTCGCTCAGATGGGAGCCCACGTAGAGTCCGGCGACAGCGGTGGCCAACACCCCCGACATGCCGGCCGCATCTGCGGCGGCGTAGGTGAAGTAGGGGGTCGCCAACGAAATCGTGATTTCCAGTGCCGGATGGTCCATCCGCAGGCGCACCCTGACCATCAGCCAGGCGATGGCGAGGCCGAGCGCCACTCCGCCCACTGGACCCAAAAGGAACGTCATTGCGAGTTCGCCTGGATGCGCGGCACCGGCCGCTGCGGTAGCTATTGCGCCGGTGTAGAGCACGAGCGCTATGCCGTCGTTGGTCAGACCCTCGCCTTCGAGGATTGTCGAGAGCTCCTCCGGTGCGTGCAAACGTCGGAAAATGGATGTGGCTGAGACGGTGTCGGTTGGCGCCACAATCGCGCCGATCACAAGCGCTACCGACAACGAAAGGCCCGTGAGACTCGTCAACACTCCGGCGACGACCGCCGCAGTGGCCAACACCAGTCCCACCGCCAACAGGCTCACGAGACGGGCATGCTTACGCAAGTCGTCCGGAGCCACGAATAACGCGGCGTAGTAGACCAGTGGTGGCAGGAACAGAAAGAAGACGATTTCCGGCGATATTTCCGGTGACGGAGTCCAGGGAAACCAACTGAGGAACACCCCGACACCTACCAGCAGAACCGGGAAGGGCACGCCAATTCGCTCCGCCCCCCAGACCGCGGCGATGGCCGTCGCCGGACCGCAGAGCAAGAGGACTGTGTATGTCGCCGGAATCAAGTCCGTACCTCCCTCGCACCGGTCAGCCGTGGACGGTGAGCCAGTGCAGTCAGTGGCTTGTCGAACGCGGAAATGGCGGCCACGATTTTCGGCGAGATCGCCCATGCAATCTTTACCATCAGTGGGCCGCCAACCTGAATCCTTGTGTGGACGAGGTTATTTGGTCACGGGATAGTCGAGCAATCGAAGATCGGGTGAAGACGCAGTCAGGTAGAACGCCACGAGCGCATCAACCCAGTATTTAGCCGCGAACAGGCTCTCGAGCCTGACATCTCCTTAGGACTTGCAGGGCCGGGGGAACGGCCGACATCAGCTGGGCACCGTTCGACATGAACGCGCACGGGTGCGCCGCAGGCAGCGCCGATGGCGCGCGCTGTGGCGACAGCACGCTGGAACGGACTACAGATGACCACGGTGGGATCCACTGATGCGAGCGCCTCGGCCAACTGAGCCGCCTCGGTGACGCCGACTTTATCCAACGGAGGGTCACTGAGCCCCCGCAGCCGTCCCTCGGCGTTCATCGCGGTTCGACCATGCCTGGCCAGAAAGACGCGACTGGTGGCCGTTCTCATTGCTGCAGCGTCGCACGCTCGTGGCCGACGGTGCTTCGGATCGGTTGCAGTACAGCAGGTTCCGCCGTCGCGTCCGAGCGTCCGATCGTTCGGGTCTTGACCGATGTCAGTGCCATGTCATCCGCCGCTCGAAAGAGTCTGCTCTGGGTCGTCGCCGTGGTCCTCGTCCTCGGCCGAAGGGTGTCCGTCGGTGTCGCCGAATTTGGGGTTCCCTTCGTCGTCAAGCCACTCGTTGATGGCTGTGCCCGTGATAGCGCCATGGGTGCCGGGCAGCTCGACTGTGGGTTTGTCTTCATACGCCTTGAGTATCTGACGGACTTCTTCTCGACCTTCGTCACTGAGTTGCACATCGTCCGCCGAGTCCTTACGTGAGGGCCGACTGGGACTCTGCGCGTTCTGCGGGTCGTTCTGCTGCTCGTGGCTATCGCGAGTTGTCATGCTGTTGAATTCCCTTTCAAGCACGCAGCGCCCCGATCCGAGATATCAGGACGCTGCTTTTTGACCATGTACGGCAGGAGGCCATGGCCGAGGTGGTCATCCTGCCGAGTTGGTCGGCGACACAGTAGATCTCGCAGACCAAGTGGTTGGGCACAGGTCGAAAAAACCGGCGCAGTTGGGCAAGGTGCAACGGAAATCATGGAATGCCAGACAGCAGTCACATACGTCCTTGTCCCAGAAACGAAGAAGAATGTGTGCCGAGTGTAGACGCGACCTGAGGCGGCGCCGCCGACGGAACGGCTGCGGTAGCGGTTCATTGCTTCAAGACGCCCCCCTGCACGACAAAGCGGGCAGGAGCCATCAGCCTTGCCGGCGGTTCGGGTCGCGAGCTATGCCCCCTGGCGGAGATCCATCGCCCATTCGGCCATTCTAGACGACGTCGCCGGCGGCGTTCGACTTTTTGCGTGACTATTGGACTTCGCGACGGGCTCGATTCAGCTCAACGATCGAGTGCGGGTAGCTGCCAACTCCGGCTCAACGTCAGCTTCCTGTTCGTCGCGATCGGGCAAATCTCACAGCCGTTCCATCACTGCGGTGGCAGCCCGAAGGCGAGTGTGGCTGTGCTGAAGGCGATTTTGAGCAGGCGGTTGTATTTGGCCACCCGTTCCCCGCGCGCCGGGGCGCCGGCCTTAATTTGACCGCAGCCCGCGGCCACCGCCAGATCGGCGATGAACGTATCGTCCGTCTCTCCCGAGCGATGCGAAACCATGGCCGCGTAACCGGCGTCTCGGCAGACCTTCAACGCGTCGAGAGTTTCGGTAACTGTGCCGATTTGATTGACTTTGATCAAAGCGGCATTGGCCACACCGGCCCGTACCCCGGCGGAGATGAGTTCGGGATTGGTCACGAAGTTGTCGTCGCCGACCAGTTGGACCCGGCCGCCCAGAGAAGTGGTCAGGGCCTGCCACCCAGCGGTATCGCGCTCGCCCATACCGTCTTCGATGCTCCAGACCGGGAACCTGTCGACGATGTCGGTGTAGCGTGCGATCAGGTCGGCACTGGAGAACGAGTTCCAGCCCAATTGGTAACGGCCGTCGCGGTGAAATTCGCTGGCTGCTGGATCGAGTGCGATGGCGACGCCGTCGCGGCCGGTGGTGTAGCCGGCATCCTCGATCGCTGTGCTGAGCAGTGTCAAAGCCTCGTCGGCGCCGTCGACCTGCGGCGCAAAACCGCCCTCGTCGCCCAACCCGGTTCCCAGGTTGCGGTCGGTCAATATGCAGCGCAGCCGTCGGTAGATCTCGGCCCCCGCGCGGACCGCCTCCTGAAACGACGGCGCCCCCAGCGGGGCGATCATGAACTCCTGAAAATCCAGGTTGTTGACCGCGTGGGCCCCGCCGTTGATGACGTTGAAGTGCGGAACGGGTAGACGCGGAGTCACCCCGTCCGGAAGCAGATACTGCCACAACGGTTGTGCGGCCTCCAACGCAAACGCCTGCGCGGCGACCATCGAGACACCAACGAGCGCGTTAGCGCCCAGCCGCGACTTGTCGGGTGTGCCGTCGAGTTGGCGCAAGGTCTGATCGACGTCGCACAGGCTGCTGAATGGCCGACTGACCAGTTCCTCAGCGATCGGGCCGTTGACACCCGCCACTGCCTGGAGCACGCCCAGGCCGCCGTAGCGACCGTCGTGGTCGCGCAGTTCTACGGCTTCGCGGCTGCCAGTCGACACGCCCGCGGGAACGCCGGAGCTGACCTGGCGTCCATCTGACAATGTTGCCTGCACCGACAGCGTGGGACGTCCTCGTGAGTCGAGGATTTCGATTGCCTCGAGAGACGAAAATTTGATGGCCACCCAACACTCCTGCGTCCATGGCCGGCGCTGGTCGCACAAGTGCGACCCGCCATGCCTCGATCAGTTACGCAGGGACTGTTGGCTGTCCAATTCGGACTGCGGTTGCGGCGAGCCCCACCGCCTTTGGAAGCAGCTTACCAGGCCGCGCGCACTGAACGGAACGATTTCAAACCTCGGGCTGACCTCGGCCTGCCGCTTGGCGAATTGAAGATCCCGATGTGATGTTCTATTCGGCCGCAGTCATTTTCGCGGCTGGCGATGAGGCTCGCTACCACTGCGGCTGCAGCTGCTGGGTATCGAGCGTTCAGACGTGCTGAACCCACGCCGGGAGGGCCCAGACCCCGGTGAGTCCCAGCTCAATCGCTTCCGATGTATGGGCTTGATTCTGTTGCGAAACAGAAGCTGTGGTCGCCAACCGCGCAGATTCACAGCCCTGGCTTCTAAATCACGCCTCGACGGCAACGGCGATGGCTAACAGCCGCCGCAGCGCTTCGAGCTGCTGCTGGTAGTCACCCTCGGGTTTCGCCAGCAGCGTGGTGATGCCGGCCACCCGGTAGCGGTGCACCCGCTCGGCGATAATCTCCTCGGTGCCAAGCAGATTCGTCAGTTTGCCGAGATCCAGCGGCACCTTACTGCGGGCCTCGTCGCGGTGGCCGGCCTGCCACAACTCGGCGACCGTCGCGACTTCGTCGACGTAACCAAGCCTTGCGAACGCTTGACTATAGAAGTTGTGGGTGGTCCCCGCGCCGGCGCCCATGGCGCCGATGGTGAACGCGTAGCCGTCGGCGTGCCGGCGGGCGGCCGCGTTGCCGGCCGCCTGGTCGTCGTGGAACTCCAGCGCGACGGGTGCCACCAGGTCGAGTTCGTCGAGGCTTCGCCCGGCGCGCTGCGCGCCGACGCGCAACGGACCCAGGAACACCTCCGCCGCTTCGGGGATGAACGCGTTGCCCAGCCAGCCATCGGCGGTCTCGCCGGTCAACTCCAAGTTCCGCGGACCCATCGCCGCCACGTAGACCGGGACGTGCTCGGGCCGCACCATCGGTTTGAGCGCTGCGCCGCGGCTGTCCGGCAGCGGCAGCGGGTAGATCTCGCCGGGATGCTCGAGGCGCTCGCCGCGGCTGATGGTGCGGATAATCTCGATGGTTTCCCGTGTCGCCTGCACCGGCTTGCGAAAGCGGACGCCGTGCCAGCCCTCCATCACTCGCGGTCCGGATGTGCCGACGCCCAGGATGAATCGACCCGCAGACAGCTCCTGCAGGCTCAGCGCCGAGGTCGCCAGCAGCGCCGGACTGCGCGAACCCAGTTGCACGACAAAGGTTCCGAGTTGTATCGACGACGTCTTGGCGGCCAGGTAGGCCAGACCGGTCAGCGCGTCGTAACCCCACACCTCGGGAATCCACAGCGACGCGACGCCGATCTGCTCGGCGGCCAGCGCGAAGTCGACGGAGCCTGGCAACCGAGGTTCGATCATGGCGCCGACCTTCATGGATGGCATGCTAGCCAGCATGCGCTACCGCGATCTACCCACAGCCGAAGTGACGCAGCGCGTTCGGTGTGACGTTCCCACGGCCTGGGCGCTGGTGACCGACATCGATCTGCCAACCCGTCGTTCGTCGGAACTCCAAGGTGTCGAATGGCTCGACGGCGCCACCGGTGTCGAGGTCGGCGCACGTTTCCGCGGACACAACAAGCATGAAGCGTTGGGGGAGTGGTCGACGGTGTGCCAGGTGACCGAGGTCGAGGAGGATGGAGCTCAGCGCCGCTGGGTCTACGACGTGGTCGGGCCCGACGGCGCATTCGCGACGTGGGCGTTCGAAGTCGAACCGACCAGCGACGGCGTGCTCATCCGGCAGTGGGGCCGAATGGGCCCGGGCTCGTCGGGCCTGACCCCGGCCATCGAGGCGATGCCGGACAAGGAGGCCAGGATCGTCGCCAACCGGCTGGCCGAGTGGGAAACCGACATGCGGGCCAACCTGGAGTGGATCAAGTCGCAGGCCGAGGGTTGAGGTTCAGCCCTCGCGCAGCGCGGCCAGCAGTCGCCGGGCGGCGGTCACGCGCTCGCTTGCCGGCCCGGTGAGGGTGTCCAGCGCGCATTCGGGATCGGCCGGTGGACCCAGATGGCCGCAGCCGCGCGGACAGTCTTCGATAGCCTCGGCCAGGTCGGAGAACGCCAGCACCACGTCGTCGGGCTTGATGTGGGCCAGGCCGAACGAGCGGATCCCGGGGGTGTCGATCACCCATCCACCGTGATCGAGCGGAAGCGCCACCGACTGTGTCGACGTGTGCCGGCCCCGGCCGATGGCCGTGACCTCGCCGACCGCTCGATGTGCTTGGGGCACAAGCCGATTCACCAGTGTGGACTTACCCACTCCGGAGTGGCCGAGCAACGCCGTGATCTTGCCGGTCAGCAGATGCGCTACCGCCGCTAACGGGTCGTCGCGACCCGCGGCGATCACCGTGAGGTCGAGGTCGGCGAACTGCTCGGCGAACTGCTCGGCGGGCGCGAGATCGTTCTTGGTCAGGCACAGGATCGGGGTGAGCCCGCCGACGAAGGCCGCGATCAGCGTCCGGTCGACCAGTCCGATCCGCGGCGGTGGGTCGGCCAGTGCGACCACGACCAAGAGTTGGTCGGCGTTGGCGACGACCACCCGCTCGGTCGGGTCGGTGTCGTCGGCGGTGCGGCGCAACAGAGTTCGCCGCGGGCCGCGCCGGACGATGCGGGCCAACGTGTCGGTCCGGCCGGACAGGTCACCGACAATGTCGACGTCGTCGCCGACGACGATCGGGGTGCGACCCAGTTCCCGGGCCCGCATCGCGGTGACCCGGTGCTCGGCGTCGCCGCCGAGCACACAACCCCAGCGGCCGCGGTCCACGCTGACCACCATCGCCCGCTGCGCGTCGGCGTGCTCGGGGCGGGTTTTGGTCCGCGGCCGGGAGCCTTTCCCGGAGCGGATCTTCACATCGGATTCGTCGTAGTCGTCCGGGCGCAAACTACGCGCCCCCGAGCATGTCGGCCCACATCGCTGGGAAGTTCGGCAGCGTCTTGGCGGTGGTCTCGATGTCGCGCACTGCAACGCCGTCGACCCGCAGGCCGACGATCGCGCCGGCCGTCGCCATCCGGTGATCGGCGTAGGACTGCCAGGTGCCGGCCCGCAGTGGTGTCGCGGTGATCTCCAGCCCGTCGGCGGTCTCGTGGCAGTCGCCGCCGAGGCGGTTGATCTCGGTGCTCAGCGCGGCCAGCCGGTCGGTCTCGTGGCCCCGCAGGTGGGCGATGCCGGACAGGCGGGAGACCGAGCCCGGGGTGGCCAGTGCCGCGAGCACCGCGACCGACGGGGTGAGCTCGCCGACGTCACCTAGGTCGACGTCAAAACCGTTGTAGGACTCGGGGCCTCGCACTTCCAGATGCGAATCGCTGTGCTTCACAACGCAGTTCAGCTGCCCTAGGAAGCTCAGGATGGCATCGGCGGGCTGGATGCTGTCCGCCGGCCAGCCGGTAATGCGGACGGTGCCCGCGCTGACCACCGCAGCGGCGATGAACGGGACGGCGTTGGACAGGTCCGGCTCGATGGGCCAGTGCCGGGCCGCGACAGGGCCGGGTCGCAGATGCCAGCGGTTGGGCGCCGCGTCCTCGACCGCCACGCCGGCCTGGCGCAGCATCGCCACCGTCATCGCGATGTGCGGCGCCGACGGCAGCGACGCGCCGACGTGCCGCACGGTCAGGCCGTCGGTGAACGACGCACCGGCGAGCAGCAGGCCGGACACGAACTGCGACGATGCCGAGGCGTCGATGTCGACCGCCCCGCCCGCGACCTTTCCGGCGCCTCGAACCCGGAACGGCAGCCCGTCTCCGTCGATGTCGACGCCCAGACCGCGCAGCGCATTCAGCAGGGGGGCGATCGGCCGGGCCCGGGCCTGCTCGTCGCCGTCGAACGTCACCGCCGACCGGCCGAGTGCCGCCAGTGGCGGCACGAATCGCAACACCGTTCCGGCCAGCCCGCAGTCGATCCGGGCACCGGGCGGTGGGGAGATGCTGCCGCTGACCGCGAGTTCGTCGGCCGGTCCGTCGACCCGCAGGCCCAGGGCCTTCAACGCGCCGATCATCAGGTCGGTGTCGCGGCTGCGCAGCGCGCCGCTGATTGTCGAGGCGCCGTCGCCCAACGCCGCGAGCACCAGCGCCCGGTTGGTCTGCGATTTCGAGCCGGGTACCGTCACCGTCGCGTGTACCGGCTGCGAGGCGTAGGGGGCGGACCAGGTGTTCACGTGCTCCATTCTGGCTTATCGGAGATCGCAAGCGCGGCGAAGCCGGTCGCAGCGGGTCGCCGACCGACGAACCGAGCGGGCACCATGGAAGACATGTGCGGACGATTCGCGGTGACGACGGACCCCGCGGTGCTGGCCGAGAAGATCGAGGCGATCCTGGAGAGTACGGCGGCGCGACAATCTCCGGCCGGGCCGAACTACAACGTGGCGCCCACCAGCATGGTCACGACGGTGGTCCGCAGGCACGACGAGCCCGGTGACGAGCCGACCAGGCGGGTCCGGTCGATGCGCTGGGGGCTGATCCCGCCGTGGGCGAAGGCCGACTCGGACGGCGCGCCGGCGTCCAAGGGTCCGCTGCTGATCAACGCCCGCGCCGAGAACGTCACCACCTCGCCGGCGTTTCGTTCGAGCGCTAAAACCAAGCGCTGCCTGGTCCCGATGGACGGCTACTACGAATGGCGGGCCAACGCCGACGGCGCATCCGGTAAGAAGGCCCGCAAGACGCCGTTCTTTCTGCACCGCGGCGACGGCGAGATGTTGTTCATGGCCGGACTGTGGTCGGTTTGGAAGTCGGCCAAGGACGCGACGCCGCTGGTGAGTTGCACCATCATCACCACCGAGGCCGTGGGCGAACTCGCCGAAATCCACGACCGGATGCCGTTGATCGCGCCCGAGGAGGAGTGGGATCGGTGGCTGGATCCCGACGCCCCGGCCGATGTCGACTTCCTTGCCGCGCCGCCGAGCATCGAGGGGATCGAGGTGCGCGAGATCTCCACATTGGTCAACAGCATCCGCAACAACGGGCCCGAGTTACTCGAGTCGGCCGAGCCGCAGCCCGAGCAGGCCACGCTGCTCTAGCATTCCGGTGTGAGTGCCTACAGCTACACCTTCGATGACATCCAGAGCCGTCCGGTCGCGGTGATCGGAGCCGGGACGCTGGGGCGGCGGATCGCGCTGATGTTCGCCAGCCGAGGCGGAACCGTGCGAATCTACGCCCGTCGCGACGAGCAACTGGCCGAGGCGAAACAGTATGTGGCCGATAGTCTTCCAAGGGTTATCGAAAGCCGCGGCTTCGGCGAGTCGGGCGTGGTAACCACTACGACGGCTCTTGCCGAGGCTCTGAACGGCGCGTGGCTGGCGGTGGAGTCGGCCCCGGAGAAACTCGAGATCAAGATTCCGCTGTGGGGTGAGATCGACAGGGCCGCCCCAGCCGACACCATCTTCGCGACCAACTCGTCGTCGTATCCGTCGCGGCTGATGGTCGAAAGAATCAGCGACAAGACGCGCCTGTGCAACACGCACTTCTACATGCCGCCGGAGGTCACCGGCCTCGACCTGATGTCGAACGGTCAGACCGACCGCGGCCTACTGGACACCCTGCTGGCCGTGCTGCCCGAATTCGGTGTCTACCCGTTCGAGGCGCGCAAGGAGTGCACCGGCTTCATCTTCAATCGGGTATGGGCCGCAATCAAACGCGAGTCGCTGGCGGTGGTCGCCGAGGGGGTGGCCGGCCCGGAAGACGTGGACGGGATGTACCGGCTCAACCTGGGCGCGCCGGCCGGACCGTTCCAGTTGATGGACCTTGTTGGTCTCGACGTCGCCCTTGACATCGAGAACCATTACGTCGACGTGTTCCCGCAACTGCCAACGAGCCCAAGGGATTTGCTGCGTTCGTATGTCGACGCCGGCAAGCTCGGCATCAAGACCGGCGAAGGCTTTTACCGCTACTGATAAGCGCAGGATGGTGCCGCCCGTCCCAAGGATGCGATCCTAACGCCGAGCTAGATAGCTGAGCGCGGCCTGCGCGGCGTTGGCCCCGCACATGCCGTGCGCGCCCGGGCCCGGTGGAGTGGCCGCCGAGCAGATGTACATGCCGGGCACGCCGATTGCATACGGCGACAATGTGATTCGCGGTCCAAAGGTCAACTGGCGGATGTCCTTGGCGCCGGTCATGATGTCGCCGCCGACGAAGTTCGGATTGTCGGCGGCGAATTGGCGGGTGTTCCGGACGGCTTGGCCGACGATCCGCTCGCGGAACCCGGGGGCGAACCGCTCGATCTGAGCGGTGATCGCCGCTGTCGCATTACCGGAAAACCCATGGGGCACATGGGCATACGTCCACACTGGGTGCACCCCGCCAACCGATCGCTGCGGGTCGGCCAGGTACTGCTGCCCGACTAGCACGAACGGCCGCTCGGGCATCCGCCCGGCGTGGACATCACGTTCGGCGGCGGCGAGGTCGCGATAGTTGCCGACTACATGCACCGTGCCTGCCCGACGCGCGGCCGGATTGGTCCAGGGCACGCCGTCCTGCACGGCGAAGTCGACCTTGAAGGCGCCCGGGCCGTGCCGGAATCGGCGGTAGGAGCTCGAGATTCGGTGCGGCAGGCGATCACCGAGGATAGCGGCGACGGCCTCGGGGGCGAGGTCGAACATCGTGATGTCCGCGGGCGGCAGTTGCGACCCCGTCTCGACCCGGACGCCGGTTGCGATCTTGCCGCCCAGTTCGCCCAGCAGCGCCACCATCGCGTTGGTGATCGACTGCGACCCACCTTCGGCGACCGGCCAGCCGTGCCGATGGCCGGCGGTGATGATGCCCATCCCGATCGCCGATGTCATCGGGTAGTGCAGCGGCCGAAACGCATGCGCCGCAACACCTCCGAACAGAGCTCGGCCCTCCTGCGTGCGAAACAGCCGGGCGAACGTCGACGCCGGAAGCACGGTCGGAGCCCCGAATCGGGCCAGCATCAGCGGGTGGTGGGGAACCCGCAGCAACGGCCCCATGATGTCCTCACTAAGCGCGTCGAATCGACTGGCCGCGTAGCCGAACGCACGCCGCCACCGTGCGCCGTCGCGACCGAGACCGGCAGCGGTCTGCTCCACCGAGCGGTGCAGCACGCCAGCACTGCCATCGTCGAGCGGATGGACGCAGTCGATCTCCGGCCAGCGCCAGGTCAGGCCGTAGCGGTCGAGCTCGAACCTGCTCACGAACTGCGAGCCGATGGCCATCGGGTGGATCGCCGAGCAGTGGTCGTGCAGCAGACCGGGCAGGATGGCCTCGCTGCTGCGAGCGCCGCCGCCGACCTCTTCAGCGGCTTCGAGAACGGTGACCTCGACGCCCTCGGCCGCCAGCGTCACGGCGGCGGCCAGCCCATTGGGCCCGGACCCGACTACGACCGCTGTGCTCATGGCTGAAACCATAAGCCCCCGGGCGACCGCACTGCGCAGCAGCGGCAATAGCGAGGAAAGCTCGGTATGGCTAGAGTGATCCTCGTGCCGACTCGAGCAGCCGCCGACGCGCGAGACCGACTGATGCAATCGGCCCGGGGTCGGTTCGCCGCCGATGGCGCGCTCGCGGCGACGCTCGATGAGATCCGCCGAGACGCCAAGGTCAGCGTCGGCGCGCTCTACCACCACTTTCGGGACAAACCGGCCCTTGCTGCGGCGGTCTACGCCCAGGTGATGGGCGAGTATCAGGCCGGATTCGTGGCGATGTTGCGCCGCCACGGCACCGCCGAAGGCGGAATCCGCGGCGGCGTTGCTCACCACCTGCGGTGGGTAGCAGACAATCGCAACGAAGCGGCCTTGCTGCTGGGGGACCGGCTGGACAGCAGCCGGCTGCAGGAGACCAACCGGGTGTTCTTCGCCGACATCGAGGACTGGTGGCGGCCGCATCAGACCTACGGAGCTCTGCGACCGATGCAAGCCGGGGTCACCGCCGCGTTGTGGTTCGGCCCGGCGCAGGAATTCAGCCGGTACTGGATCGCCGGCACCGAACACCGGATGCCGCGCGGCGTGGTCAACACGTTTGCCGACGCCGCGTGGAAGGCACTGCGGGCCAACGCTATCGAGGAGGAGCATGACTGAATCGCTGTACTACCGCTTGGTCGCCGAGGGAGATGACCGCGATGCGCCGCGGCGGGTGCACGTCGAGCACCGCGGCGACCGTGCGATTGTGACCCTCGACGAACCCGACCGGCTCAACGTCTTGTCGGCGCCGTTGGTGCGGCAACTGCGTTATGAGCTCGAGGCTCTCGCGGTCGATCGCGACATTCGCAGCGTGGTATTGACCGGGCGCGACCCCGGCTTCAGCGCCGGTGGCGACCTGAAGATGATGCGGACGGTCACCGAAAACGTGAGCCGACCCGAGGGCGTCGCCGATGTGTGGCGCTGGATCCGGCGTGAATTCGGCGGTATCGCCCGGCTGATCGCCGGATCTGACACGATCTTCGTCGCCGCCATCAACGGACCGGCTGCCGGAGTCGGACTGGCCTGGGCGCTGACCTGTGATCTCGCGATCGCCAGTGAGCGCGCAGTCATCGTCCCAGCCTTCGGTCGCCTTGGCCTGCTTCCCGAGGTGGGCACCAGTTGGGCACTGACTCGTCGGCTGGGATACCAAGGCGCACTTGCCTATTACTTGCGCGGGGAGCACATCGGCGCCCGTGAAGCGCAACGCCTCGGGCTGGTGCAGCAGGTCGTCGACCACGACAGCCTGCTCGATGCCGCCGATGAGTGGTGCTCGCGGATCGCGGCGATGCCGTCGCACGCTGTCGCCATGACCAAGCCGCTGCTGCGTGCCACAGCCGACGCCGGCTGGCACCAAGCCCTGACCATGGAGGAATTCGCCGAGCCCATCTGCTTCACCACGGCCGCCTTCGCCGACAGTGTGCACGGCATGCTGGCCAAACCTCAGGCCTGAATCTCCGCGGTCACCGCGGCGGTGAGCCGCACCAGATCGGCGGGCGCCAGCGCGACGTCCCAGCCGCGCCGGCCCGCGCTGACGTACATCCGCTCGAACGCCATGGCACCGGTGTCGAGGACCGTCGGCAACCGGGTGCGCTGCCCCAGTGGGGAGACCGCGCCCAACACATAGCCGGTCGCCCGCTCGGCGGCGCGCCTGTCGGCCATGGCAGCCTTTCCCGCACCCAGTGCCGAGGCGGCCGCCTTCAACGACAGCCGTTCCAACGCAGGCACGATGGCGACGGCCAAGCGGTCACCAACAGCGATGATCAGCGTTTTGAAGATCTGCGCGGGGTCGACGGCGCCGTCGGTGGTCAGCGCGCGGACGGCCTCGCCGCCGAACGAGCGCTCGCGTGCATCGTGGTCGAATTTCACCACCTCATGCGCGACGCCCGCCTCGGCGAGCGCCGCCAGCGCAGGAGTCGCCGCCACGACGCTAGGGACCGCTATACCCCGGCGGGTTCACGCCGTCCACCCAGAAGTCGACGCCGAGCGTGCCGTCCGGCACGCAGTTGTAGACCGACAGGTCTTCGACGCCGGACTCCAGCAGCACGTCCTCGCAGAGCAGGGTGTTGCCGGTGTATTCCTTCGACGACTTGTTCAGGATGACGTAAGCGGCGTCGGAATAGATCTCCGGCTTGCGCGCCCGGCCCATTGCCTCGTCGCCGCCGAGCAAATTCTGGACCGCGGCGGTGGCTACCAGCGTGCGGGGCCACAGCGTGTTCGAGCCGATGCCGTCGGAGCGCAACTCCTCGGCAATGCCCAACGCGCACAATGTCATGCCAAACTTCGCCATCATGTAGGCGGTCGGCTTCAGCCACTCTTTGCCGAGCAGTACCGGGGGAGACAGGGTCAGGATGTGCGGGTTCTCCCGGCCCTTCATGTGCGGGATACACGCCTGCGACACCGCGTAGGTGCCGCGCACCTGGATGCCGTTCATCAGGTCGAATCGCTTCATCGGCACCTCGCTGACGGAGCCGAGGTTGATCGCCGACGCGTTGTTGACCACGATGTCGATGCCGCCGAACTGCTCGACGGCCTTGGCCACCGCGGACTCGACCGACTCCGGGTCGCGGACGTCGCCGACGATCGGCAGCGCCTGGCCGCCGGCCTCCTCGATTTCGTTGGCGGCGGTGTAGACCGTGCCCGGCAACTTGGGGTGCGGCTCGGCCGTTTTGGCGATCAGCGCGATGTTGGCGCCGTCCTGGGCGGCCCGTTTCGCGATCGCCAGGCCGATTCCGCGGCTGGCGCCCGAGATGAACATGGTCTTTGCTTTCAACGACATGAGCGTCACACTAACGCTGCTCACAACGGCGCCGAGCCGGCGGCCCGGAAATACCGGGGAGATCGCGGCTGTTGAGCCGGGCAAAGCAGACAGTGTCAGACGCAGCCTTTAGATTGGGGAAGGGGATATCGCGTGTCAACGGCGACAAGCCTCGTGGGCGAACAGCAGTTGACCGGTTACCAGACGGGTCCGGTGTTGATGGACCTGTTCAGCGGTATCGCGACAGAAGGGACTGCGTTACTCACAATGGCCGATACCGATAGCGCGACCGAGTCGGAGACAGCGGTGGAGGCCGCCGACTCGGTCGGTGCGAGCGCCCGATCCGACCAGACCGACGCGGAGCTGACCGCACGGTTTGAGCGCGACGCGATCCCGCTGCTGGACCAGCTGTACGGCGGTGCGCTGAGGATGACCCGCAACCCGGCCGACGCCGAAGACTTGCTGCAGGAGACCATGGTCAAGGCCTATGCGGGCTTTCGGTCGTTCAGAGAGGGCACCAACCTCAAGGCGTGGCTCTACCGCATCCTGACCAACACCTACATCAACAGCTATCGCAAGAAACAGCGTCAGCCCGCGCAATATCCCACCGACGAAATCACCGACTGGCAGTTGGCGGCGTCGGCGGAGCACACATCCACCGGCCTGCGGTCCGCGGAGGTCGAGGCGCTCGAGGCGCTGCCCGACACCGAGATCAAAGAGGCCCTCCAGGCGCTGCCCGAGGAGTTTCGGATGGCGGTCTACTACGCCGACGTCGAAGGCTTCCCGTACAAGGAAATCGCGGAAATCATGGACACTCCGATCGGGACAGTGATGTCACGACTGCACCGCGGGCGGCGTCAACTGCGCGAACTGCTGACCGACGTCGCCAAGGACCGGGGTTTCATCCGCGGGGACCAGGCGCCCGAGGAGGTGTCGTCATGAGCGAGTTCTCGGCTGAGCCGCCGACCAAGGCCGAGTGCGCAGAGGTACTTGCCGAGGTGTGGACGTTGCTCGACGGCGAGTGCAGCGCCGAGACACAAGCCAAGCTCAGGCAGCATCTCGAGGACTGCCCGGCCTGTTTCCAGTTCTACGGGCTGGAGGAGCGGATCAAGTTGCTGATCTCCACCAAGTGCCAGGGCGAGCACGCTCCGGAGGGCCTGCGTGAGCGGCTGCGGGTGGAAATCAGCCGGACCACCATCATTCACGGACATTGAGCCCCTCGGCCAATCCAAAAACAAAGACGCGGGCCGCCTGTCGGACGGTCCGCGTCTTTGTTTGCTTCGAGCGGTTGGTCAAGCGTTGGGCCGCTTGCCGTGGTTGGCCTTGCTGTGCTTGCGGTCGCGCTTTTTCCGGCCTCGCTTGGCCATGACTGATCCTCCTCGCAGTTCTTCTTGACGATCAGTCTGTCATGCCGCCGCCGGTATGGGCCAACTGCTAGACGACCGGGACGTGTGCCAGCGTGCTGCCGTTGGCGCCGGCCGAAGAGACCGGTCCTTGCTGGCCGGCAAGCGGGGCCTGACTCGGTACTGCTGGACCGACACCGGGTCCTAGCGGCGCGGGGCTGCCAGGCAGTCCGCCGGTGGTCTGGCCCGCCAAGCCGCCCAACCCGGGTGCCTGACCTGCAAGCTGCTGGCCGGGCAGGCCGCCGGGGATTCCACCCGGAAGGCCGCCGCCCAGTCCGCCGAGGCCACCGGGCAGGCCGCCAGGCATTCCACCCGGAAGGCCGCCGCCGAGTCCGCCGAGGCCACCGGGCAGGCCGCCTGGCAAGGTCTGCCCAGGTAGGCCCCCGCCGCCACCGAGTGCGCCGGTGGCAGGCATCAGCAGGTCGCCGGCACCGGGTATGACGTTGTTCATCAACCCGCTCAGTGAGCCGAACAGCGAATTGGCGATGTTCACCGCGCTGCCGGCGCCCGGCATACCGGGGATCGGGTCATCGGCGGCGAAGGGTTGCTGAGGAGCGGCTGCGGCCGCTCCAGCGCCGAGCCCGACCAAGGCGTATGCCGCCACGGCCATCCCAAAACCAGTGGCCATTCGACGTCGGGGCCCGCGAGTTGTCATGCGGGCAAATATGTTGTCGGACAACGGAATACTCCTCAAATTCGACTGTTTAACTCCAAGAGCTTCAGGCACTCCGCTCACTTTGGACACTCTGCTTGCCAAATGTCACAAACCGAACACGACACTGTCACGGAAGCGGCTCTATAGGTTCTCTTAGTGATCTTGGAGTTTGCTTATCGATATCTCCGCGACATCAATCGTGACCTTCGCGCTGCACAAATCGACCGCGACGCCGCCTCGCCGCCGCCGTCGGGTGCTCGGAGTGAAACTGAGGAAATCGACTGTGGTTCGATGAAGTAACGCAAGAGTCGAAATGGGCTAGCTAACTAACGGGGCCGGCTGACGAACGGGGTGATGATGGCCGAGGACGTGCGGGCAGAGATTGTGGCCAGCGTGCTCGAGGTCGTGGTCCACGAAGGCGACCAGATCGGCGAGGGCGACACCCTGGTACTGCTGGAATCGATGAAGATGGAGATCCCGGTGTTGGCCGAGGTCGCCGGCACGGTCAGCAAGGTGAGTGTGTCGGTCGGAGATGTCATCCAGGCCGGCGATCTCATCGCCGTGATCAGCTAGCCCGCTGAGCTTCAAGCCGGAGACCGCCGATGTCCACTCTCGGTGACCTGCTCGCCGAACACACCGTCCTGCCGGGCAGTGCTGTCGACCACCTGCACGCTGTCGTCGGCGAATGGCAGCTGCTTGCTGACCTGTCTTTCGCCGACTATCTGATGTGGGTTCGCCGCGAGGACGATTCGCTGGTCTGCGTCGCGCAGTGCCGGCCGAACACCGCGCCCACGGTGCTGCTGCGCGATGCGGTCGGAACCGTCGTCGACGCCGATCGCATGCCGCCGATCTCCGCGGCGTTCGAGTCGGGTGCTATTCTCTCGGAAGGTGCTGCAAGTGAACAATTTTCGTGGCAGCAGACCGGCGTGAACATCGAAGCGGCGCCGGTGCGCCACGGGGACGCGGTCGTCGCGGTGCTGACGCACCAGACCGCGGTCGCCGGCACCCCGAAGTCGAGCCAGCTGGAGACCGCTTACCTCGACTGCGCCGCAGACCTCGTGCACATGCTGTCGCAGGGCACCTTCCCCAACGTCGGCGATCTGGTGATGTCGCGGTCGAGCCCGCGGGTCGGCGACGGATTCATCCGACTCGACGTCGGCGGCGCGGTGTCCTACGCCAGTCCCAACGCGTTGTCCGCCTACCACCGGATGGGGTTGACGTCAGAGTTGGAGGGACACAATCTGATTGAGATCACCCGTCCGCTGATCTCCGATCCGTTCGAGGCACACGAACTCGCCGAACACGTGCTCAGCTCGCTGAGAGGCGGGGCGAGCATGCGCGTCGAGGTCGACGCCGGCGGTGCGACCGTACTGCTGCGGACGCTGCCGCTGGTGCTCAACGGGTCGGCCGCCGGCGCCGCGGTGTTGGTCCGCGACGTCACCGAGATCAAGCGTCGCGACCGGGCGCTGATGTCCAAGGACGCGACGATCCGGGAAATTCACCACCGGGTGAAGAACAACCTGCAGACCGTCGCGGCGCTGCTGCGCCTGCAGGCGCGCCGCACCACCAATGCCGAGGGCCGCGAAGCGCTGATCGAGTCGGTCCGACGAGTGTCGTCGATCGCGCTGGTGCACGATGCGCTGTCGATGTCGGTCGACGAGGAGGTCAACCTCGACGAGGTGATCGACCGGATTCTGCCGATCATGAACGACGTGGCGACGGTCGACACCCCGATCCGGATCAATCGAACGGGCATGCTCGGCGTGCTGGACTCCGACCGGGCGACCGCGCTGGTCATGGTGATCACCGAGTTGGTCCAGAACGCCATCGAGCACGCCTTCGACCAGCCCACCTATGCATCCGCGGCGGGCGGTGGGTCGGTGACGATCCGCGCGGAGCGTTCCGCACGCTGGCTCGACGTGGTCGTGCACGACAACGGCCGCGGGCTGCCCGAGGGTTTCAGCGTCGAGCAGTCCGATCGGCTCGGACTTCAAATCGTGCGGACGCTGGTATCAGCTGAACTCGACGGCTCGCTGACCATGCAGGACGCCCCCGAAGGTGGCACGGACGTGATATTGCGGGTCCCGATCGGGCGTCGCGTGCGAGCCGCGCAGTAGGCCCGCACGCAACGGTGCGGCCCCGACATTGCCGGGGCCGCACCGTTGAAAGTGGCCTGGGTCAGACCCCGGTACGGGTCTTGGTCCGAGCGTTGCGACGTTTCAGCGCACGCCGCTCGTCTTCGCTCATTCCACCCCACACCCCGGAGTCCTGCCCGGTGTTCAGTGCCCATGACAGGCACTCAGTGGTGACCGGGCAGCGGTTGCAGACCAGTTTCGCGTCGGCGATCTGCGCGAGAGCCGGTCCGCTGTTCCCGACAGGGAAGAACAGCTCCGGGTCTTCGTCGCGACAGACAGCTGTGTGGCGCCAATCCATTAGTCGTTGCTCCTCACTGTGTGCGCAGCAGTGCGCACGAATGATTGTCTTCGGCTGTTAACGCAGGCACAAGAATTGTTTCCGTACCGTTGCATGCGATTGTTCGATCGTTTCACAGGCTCAACAGATGTCAAGAGCGACTCGTTGGTCCGTGGGCTATCTCACTTCAAGGATCTGTTACCAAATCCTTTAACCTTTTGTACTACACTACCGTCGAACCTGACCAGTGCTTTTGCCCACAATTTGCCATCGTGGCAGGTCAGAGAGCTCTTTTCGGCGGCGGCGCGACCACATCGAGGGCGTCGGGCACCGAGCGGAAGGTCATCTGTTCGCGCACACCGAGGTAGTCACCGTCGAATTGGCTCGCCATGGGTGGGCCCGCACAGGTCACCCGCACCCAGTCGACGTTGTCGTGGCGAACCACTTGGTCGCCTTCGATCTTGGGCTGCTTGGCGAACATCCGCGCGACCAGCCTCAGGCTCGGGATGATCTTCAGCGAGGTGACGCCGAAGACTCCCAGGCCTGACTCAAAGCTGGTGCCGGGATTGGTGCACATCGGCCGGTGGTTGGCGAAGGTCCACGGGCTGGTGTTGGACACGAAAACGAAGTGCACGCCGGAAACCGGCTCATGGCCGGGCAGTTCCACGGTCAGCCGCGGCTTCTTGCGGGAAAAGGCGAGCGCTGCCCGCGTCGCCGCCGTGATGTAGCGCGTCGGCGTGACCTTGATGCCCTTCTCCCGCTTGGCCTCGACCGCGGCGACTGCCTCGGCGTCGACTCCCATGCCGGCGTTGAGCACCGCCCAGCGCTCGCCGCAGTCGATTACGCCGATACGGCGCCACTGCTTTTGCGGGCCGAATTTGTCGAGCAGCCAGATCAGCTGATTGGTGGCGTCGACCGGTCCCGGTTGAATACCGAGCGAACGCGCCAACACGTTCGCCGATCCACCGGGGACAATCGCCAGTGCCGGGACATGTCCGGTGGGCAGCTGGCCGGGCTTGCCGAGCAGGCCGTTGACCACGTTGCTCACCGTGCCGTCGCCGCCGTGCACGACGACCAGGTCGACCCCGTCCTGGACCGCGGCCCGGGCAATTTCGCCGCCGTGGCCGCGGTGGCGGGTGTGCTCGACGGTCAACTGGAGGCGGCTTTTGAGCGCGTGGGCCAGCAGATCGCGGCCAGCCGTCGTCGTCGAGGTCGCGGTCGGGTTGACGATCAATACGGCGCGCATGAGGCGAGAGCCTACTGGAGCGCGACGTTGAGGCCGGCCAGTGTGGCTACGCTGAGGCGGTGATCAAGCGTCCTCCGACCGGTGTGCGTGCCGCGGGAGCGATCGTCGCTGCTCAAGGGGTGACAGGCGTGGTGGTCGCGATGGTCCTGCTGATTCGGGCGATCGGTGGGGCGCAGCAGCGTGGGATCAACGGGTTCGGTACCGCGGCGTGGTTCGCGCTGGCCGGTGGCGCGGTGCTCGCGGCCGGCTCGGCGCTGCTGGTCGGGCGTCGCTGGGGCCGCGGGCTGGCGGTGTTCGCCGAACTATTGCTGCTGGGTGTTGCGTATTACTTGACGGTCGGCTCGCATCGGGCGCTGATCGGAATTCCGGTGGCTGCAGTGTCTTTGACCGCAACGGCCCTACTGTTCAGCCCCGCCGCTTTGCGCTGGGTCGCACGTGGCGATCGGTCATAAGCGCCGCTCCTCTTGCCCTTTGCGCATCGCACTGCCCAGTTGATCGTCGGCGGCTAGCCGGCTCCGGCCAGTTCCGCCAACTCCGGACCCGACAACCGGTAGGTGGTCCACTCGCTTTGTGGTTGGCCGCCGACGGCGTCGTACAGCGTGATCGCGTCGGCGTTCCAGTTCAGCACCGCCCAGGCCAGTCGCGTGTAGTTGTTGTCCACGCATTCCTTTGCCAGCGCGGTCAACAGTCCGCGGGCCAATCCGAGGCGGCGAAATTGCGGCCGCACGAACAGGTCTTCGAGATAGATGCCCTCGACGCCATCCCACGTCGAGAAATTCAGGAACCACAGCGCCATTGCCGCGACCTCACCGTCCACCTCGGCGACGTGTGCCTTCAGCGTCGCGGGCCGACCGAAAAGCGCTGAGCGGATTTGAGATTCGACGACAGTGCACTGCTCGGAGGCGTGCTCGAAGTGGGCAAGGCCATGGATCATCGCGGTGATGGCGTCGGCGTCGGCGGGTTCGGCACGACGGATGCGCTTCATGACTGAACACCCAGCGCGGTCAGGATGGTCCTGAATTTGGTTGTTGTCTCGGCGACTTCGCCGTCGGGATCTGATTCGGCGACGATGCCGCCGCCGGCGTGAGCGAGCGCGGACAGGCGATCGGCGGCCAGTTGTGCGCCGCGAATGGCCACCACCCAGCGCCCGTCGCCGCTCGCGTCGCACCAGCCCACCGCGCCGGCGTAGAACCCTCGATCGCCTTCCAGTTCGCCGATCAGCCGGGCGGCGGCAGCGGTGGGCACTCCGCCGACTGCGGGGGTGGGATGCAGGGAAAGCGTCAAATCGATTGCGGTGGTTGCGGTATCGCGCAGCCGACCGGTGATCGGTGTGCTGAGATGCCACAGTGCAGTGGTGCGACTCAGTGTGGGCTCCGGCGGAAACGTCAACTCGCGGCACAGCGGGCTCAATGCCTCGACCATGCCGTCGATCACCAGCTGATGCTCGTGGCGGTCCTTCGCCGACTCGGCGAGCGCCGCGCCGGCAGCGGCATCGAGGTCGGGATCGGCGGCCCGCGGCGCTGAGCCCGCGAACGGCCGGCAGGTCACCCGATCGCCGTCGCGGGCCACCAGCAATTCGGGACTGGCGCCGACCAGTGTTGTGCCCTCATAGCCGCCGCGTGCCACCGACAGATCGACGAGGTAACCGTAGGCGGCCGGATCGTTGTCGACCAAGCGGCGCAGGATGATTCGGGCGTCCAGTGGAGCGTCCGCCGCCAACTGCAGCGCACGGGCCAGCACCACCTTCTGTAGCGTGCCACCGGCAGCGGTCAGCTCGTCGCAGGCGCGTCGAACCCGGGCTCGGTGCTCGTCAGGCGCCGGAATCGCGCCAACCACGTGGACGTGGGGTAGCGGTCCGGTCGGCCAATCAGGTAGCTTCTTAGCGCGCTGAACCGAACGCGGCGCCATCAAAGCCGCTGGCCCGTCGACATCAAATGCCAACGCGCCCACAATCATCGGTGTCCTACCTGAGCGAAGTGCGGACTGCGCACCGGCAACGTCGCGGAAGCCCGCCTGCACGCCGTAGGCGATCACCAACCCGGACGGTCCACACAGCACAAACGGCGGTTCAGCTGTCATTCGGACGGGGGATGCCCAGCGCACTCAGCTGGCGGATGCCATGTTCGAAGCTGCAGATCGCGATAGAGGCGGCGGTCATGCCAAAGCGGCTGCCTTCGGTCAACGGCAACTGCACCCAGCGGGTGATGATGGCGCGAGAAATGTGGCCGTGACTGATGAAAACCACGTCGCGCGTCGCCATGAGGTCCAACGCCAGCGCCACGGCAAGGTCGGCGCGGTTGCTGACCTGCGCCACGGTCTCGCCGTCCGGGCTGCCGTGCGTCCAGATTGACCAGTCGGGCCGAGTTTTGTTGATCTCCGCGCTCGTCAGGCCCTCGTACGAGCCGTAATCCCACTCGGCGAGCAACTCGGATTCGTCGTCTACGGTCAGGCCGGCCAACTCGGCGGTCTCCACGGCGCGTCGGCGTGGGCTGCTGATCACTGTGGGATTGTTGAGATCCAGGTCGGTCAGCACCGGTTTCGCGGCGACCGCTTGGGCTCGCCCGTTGTCGGTGAGGTCGAGATCGGTGCAGCCAGTGTGCTGGCCGGACAGCGACCACTCAGTTTCGCCGTGGCGGAACAGCAGCAGCCGATGGTTGAAGACGCCCATGCCGACCAATTGTGCCTGACAAGCATGGCCACCCGCGCGCGGGCACCATGGTGTTAATGCCACGATTGCAGGTGTTCACCGCCGGTGACGTGAGTGCCAGCGAGACAGCGGAGGAGTGTCGTTGCGATGAAGGGGACCCGAGTACTGGCGGTAGCCAACCAGAAAGGCGGGGTGGCCAAGACGACGACGGTCGCCTCACTGGGCGCGGCGATCGCGGACGCAGGCCGGCGGGTGCTGCTGATCGACCTTGATCCGCAGGGCTGTCTGACGTTTTCGCTCGGCCAGGATCCGGACAAGTTGGCGGTGTCGGTGCATGAGGTGCTGCTCGGTGACGTCGAGCCCAGCGCAGCCCTGGTGGAGACGGCGGAGGGGATGACGCTGCTGCCGGCGAACATCGACCTGGCCGGCGCGGAGGCGATGCTCTTGATGCGGGCCGGCCGCGAGTACGCCCTGAAGCGGGCGCTCGAGAAACTCGGCGACGCGTTCGACGTGGTCGTGATCGACTGTCCGCCGTCGCTGGGCGTGCTGACGCTGAACGGGCTCACCGCCGCCGACGAGGTCATCGTGCCGCTGCAGTGTGAAACGTTGGCGCATCGCGGCGTCGGGCAGTTCCTGCGAACCGTCAACGACGTTCAGCAGATCACCAACCCGAAGCTGAAGCTGCTGGGTGCGTTGCCGACGCTGTACGACCCGCGCACCACCCACACCCGCGACGTGCTGCTCGACGTCGCCGACCGCTACGACCTGCCGGTGCTGGCGCCGCCCATCCCGCGCACGGTGCGCTTCGCCGAAGCCAGCGCGTCGGGCTCGTCGGTGCTGGCCGCGCGCAAGAACAAGGGCGCCGCCGCCTACCAGGAGTTGGCTCAGGCGCTGCTCAAGCACTGGAAGACGGGAAGGGCGTTGCCCACCTTCGCGATGGACGCCTGACTCAGCCGAGCGCCACCAGCGTCGGACCGCGCTGCTCGAGTAGTTGCGAGCCTGAGGCGAGCGGGATCACCGCCGCGTCTGACGGTTCGCGGCGCACCGGCAGGAAGTCCTCGCCGACGCCGGTGACCGGATCGCAGACCGCGATGCCCTCGGTGACGGGGACCAGCAGCTTGCCGGCCATCAGCGTGCCCGGGCCCACCGGAGCCGAAGAGCCCGCCGGTCCGATGGCATAGCGGTAGGTCAGGTTCGCCGCGTCGAACACCATCACCCGGTGGCCGGTCCACCAAGTGACCAGGTTGCTGGACCGGGTCAGCACATTGGACGTCAGCGGCGGCTCTGGTAGCAGCGTGCTTGCGATGGTGGTTCCGGTCTCGTCGACGACATCGACCCTGGGCTGCGGCGCCGGCAGATAGACAGCCGTCCGCGTCTCCGACACCGTCAGGACCTTGGCGCCGGAGTCCGCGCCGATGCCCGGCTCGGCCACGTTGTGCTGATCCGGCTCGTCTTCTTCCTTGGCTGGGCGCAGCAGCGTCAGCCGCAGATCGGCCTGCCGGCCGCAGGCCTCGAACACCGACACCGCCGACGAGCTGGCCGCGGCCGACGTCAGACGGCAGCCGGTGCGCAGCCCCTTCGACGTCGGCTTCACCCGGGCGTCGACCTCGCCGTACGACAGCATCCGGACCATGTCCGAGCGCCACAACTCGAGCCGGGTATCGCCGGCGGACAACACCGTCGTGCCGTCCGAGGACAGCTCTACCCGTTTGTTGCCGTAGCTGCTGCGGGCCGGTCCGCGTTGGCCGGTCGATGCGTCGAGAGTGCTGACCTGACCGCAGCCCCGGTCGTCGCGATACACCGCGACCGCGAAGCGGTACACCCAGGAGACGCCGCACAGGTCGGCGTCGCGGGAGTAGCTCCACCGCACGGCGCCGGTAGCGGGGTCGCGACCCTCGACGACCCGTCCGTCGCCGGTGACGACGGACCCGCCGGCGGCGACCGGCTGCGCGGTGGCCGGGCTGTTGGCTCGCCAGAGTTCGCGCAGCGACGCCGGCACCGAGTGCGCGGGCGCCGGATTGGGCGCCGGCACGGCCGCCGGCCGACTGATGGTGGCCCGGGCGTCGCTGGTCCACCAGATCAGTGCGGCAGCCGCTGCGACCACGGTCACGATCGCGGCCGCGGCCAGCAGATCACCCTTGGTGCGGCGTTCCGGCTTGACCATCAGGCGAGGCGACGCCGTTTCAGTTGGCGGCGGGGGCCACTGGAGCTTCGGCGCCCGCTGACTTACGGGGACGACGGCGACGACGCCGTGCACGGGTGCCGTCGCCGGACGGGGCGTCGGAAGTGCCTGCGGGCGTGGCCGATCCGCCTAAGCCGCCGGTGCCGTTGCCGGCGGCGTGGCCCGCGGCGGGCTCGCCACCGCGGGTGCGGCGGCGCTGGCGGTTGCTGTTGCGCGCGGGCGCCGGCGCGTCGCCGGTGCGGCCACGCGGTGCAGCGCGCTTCACCGGCGACTTCTTCGCTGTACCGACGGACCCGTGAATGTCGGTCGGAATGTCTAGTTCGACATAGACGTGCGGTGAGTTGGAGTACGTCTCGGCCGGATCCGGGCTGCTCAGAGCGAGGGCCTTGTCGATCAGTGTCCAGCGGGCCAGGTCATCCCAGTCCACCAGCGTGACCGCGACACCGGTCTTGCCGGCACGGCCGGTACGGCCGATGCGGTGGACGTAAGCGTGCTCGTCCTCCGGAATCTGGTAGTTGATGACGTGGGTGACGTCGTCGACGTCGATGCCGCGGGCCGCGACGTCGGTGGCGACCAGCACGTCGATGTCACCGCCGCGGAACTGCTTCAACGCCTTCTCGCGTGCGATTTGACCCAGGTCACCGTGCACGGCGCCGACGGCGAAACCGCGTTCGGCAAGTTCGTCTGCGACCTTCTGGGCGGTCCGCTTGGTGCGGGTGAAGATCATCGTGGCGCCGCGCCCGCGCGCCTGCAGTATCCGGCTGACCAGTTCGACCTTGTCCATGGCGTGCGCCCGGTAGACGAACTGTTTGGTCAGGTCGTGTACCGCCGAGGCGTGCGGTGCTTCAGCCCGGATGTGGGTGGGCTGGTTCATGAAGGTGCGGGCCAGGGTGATGATCGGGTCCGGCATGGTCGCCGAGAACAGCATCGCCTGCCGCTCGTCGGGGATCTGGCGCAGGATCCTCTCGATGTCAGGCAGGAAGCCAAGGTCGAGCATCTCGTCGGCCTCGTCGAGCACCAGCACCGCGAGGCCGCCGAGCTGCAAGTGCCCCTGCTGGGCCAGGTCGAGCAGTCGGCCGGGCGTGCCGACCACCACGTCGGCACCGGCGCGCAGCGCCTCGATCTGCGACTCGTAGGGCCGGCCGCCGTAGATGGAGACCACCGAGAGTTGACGGTCGTCGTCGGCCATCAGGTACTTGGCCGCGGTGGACAGGTCGTCGTAGACCTGAAGACAGAGTTCGCGGGTCGGGACCACGATCAGGGCCCGGGGGATGCCCGAGAGCGGCCGGTCGCCGTCCAGGGTGGTGATGCGCTGCAGCAGCGGCACGCCGAAGGCAAAGGTCTTACCCATTCCGGTGCGGGCTTGGCCGATCAGGTCGTCGCCGGTGAGCGCGAGCGGAAGGGTGAGCTCCTGGATGGCGAAGGGATGCTCGATGCCCTGCTCTTTGAGTGCCCGCACGATTTCGTCGCGGACACCGAGTTCGGCGAAGGTGGGCTCGGATTCAGGTAGGTCAGGTGTGATGAATGCAGTCATACGCGAAGCACGTAGGCCTTTCGGGTTTGTATTCGATTGATCAATCGTTGCGGTCACGCGCGCACCAGTTGACTGTCGAATACGTTTCCGATCCGCGGGCCCTGCACTCGAAAGAGAGGCGGGCCAACTGCGTGCACGCACATTGCACAGGCACAAGTGGTAGGCGATCTACAACCGTTACCTGTACGCATTGTAGCTGGTGGGTCGTGTCGCCTCCGATCCGCGGCGCCGCGCAGCACACCTCGCGGTGATCGCCTGGGCGGCGTTGCCGCCCGCAGCGGGTCGCCGCGCAGCACACTTAGAGTGGGTGGCATGACTTCGCTTCCGCAGGCCGACCAGCTGGCCGATCCGCCTCCGCCACGGCTGCCCGCGGACCATCCCGGGGTCAACAAACTCTTCGCGCTACTGGCCTACGGTGAGTTCGCGGCGTTCTACCGGCTCACCGACGAGGCCCGGATGGCGCCGGATCTGCGCGGCCGAATCTCGATGGCCAGCATGGCCGCAGCGGAGATGGCGCACTACGAAGTGCTGTGCGAAGCACTGGAGAAGCGTGGCGTCGACGTGCTTCCGGCGATCTCGAAGTACGCCTCGGCGATCGAGGGCTATCACCGGCTGACCACCCCGAGCACGTGGCTGGAGGCATTGGTGAAGACCTACATTGGTGACGCACTGGCCGCCGACTTCTACCTCGAGATCGCCGACGCGCTGCCCGACGATGTGGCCGACGTGGTGCGTTCGACGATGTCCCAGACCGGGCACTCGCAGTTCGTCGTCGCCGAGGTGCGCGCCGCGGTGACCAAGAGCAACAAGCAGCGCAGCCGGCTGGCGTTGTGGTCTCGCCGTCTGCTGGGCGAAGCGATCACCCAGGCGCAGTACGTGCTGGCCGAGCACGACGAGCTGGTCGATCTGGTGGTGACGAGGACCGGCGGGCTGGCGCAGCTCAGCGGGTTCTTCGATCGACTGCAGCGCACCCATGACGAGCGGACGCGCGAGCTGGACCTTGCCTAGCCGACGCCTGGCCTAGCGGCTGCAGGTCGCGATCATCGTGCTGCTGGTCGAGATGGCGACGTTCTGGCCGACGCCGTCGGCGATCGAGCAGTTCAGCCGGCCGGTCAGGCTCGTCGCCACGACCGATCGCATGCTCACCCCGGGATTGAGCACGACGGTTCGCGACCACGGCAGCGCCACGTTGAAATCGGTCTGCGGCACCCCCGACGCGTCGGTGTAGACGACGGTGACCAGATCGAGCAGGCCCTTGGTGCCGGTCACCCGGTAGACGAAGGTGCGGGCGGCCACGTCCGGCGCGACCGGTGGGACGGCGTCCGGCGGCGGGGTCTGCGTCGGCGCAGTGCTGGTGGCGGTCGGGCTGGGCGGGCGCGACGTCGGCGTCATGGTGGTCATCGTCTCCGGCGGCAGCGTCGGCACCAATCGCGGCGTCGTGCGCTGACTCGGCGGCACCACCACGGTTGCCGACGTCGAGGCGCTGTCGCCGCCGTTGACGATCACGGCGGTGGCGATGGCGGCGAGCACGAACACGATCCCGGCGATGGCCGCGATCGGGCGCCAGCGCTCGTCGGCAGACGGGTAGTCGCCGTCGGCGTAGATGTCGTCGACGGTCCCGTCATCTGAGCCGTCCCGGAGCCCGTGGTCCAGGTAATTCATGGTGCTGATGGTGCTGATGTTAATGAAGTGACGAACTGTAGGCCGTGTGAGGGCGCATGTGTCAGGTCACGATTTGCCAACGGCGGGCACCTGCCAAGCCATGGCGCCGACCGGCTTTCGGCATCCCGCGCCGGCGTCCACTAGCCTGCAAGGCGCAAGCATCAGCTACTGCAAGAACGGAAGGGGCCGACGTGGAGGTCAAGATCGGTATCACCGACAGCCCGCGTGAGTTGGTCTTCACCAGCGCGCAAACGCCGAGCGAAGTCGAGGCGCTGGTGTCCGCCGCGCTGGCCAACGACACGGCCGTGCTGGGCCTGACCGACGAAAAGGGCCGTCGCTTCCTCGTCAACTCCGCCAAGATCGCCTACGTCGAGATCGGCGCCGCGGACTCGCGTCGCGTCGGCTTCGGGATCGGGATCGGTGCCGCTGCTAAGAGCGGGTGAGCGGCACGTGTGACAGCCCGCCCCAGGCGAACTGTACGGTGCCGTCGACGGCGTCTTCCTTGGCGATCGGGCGGTCGGAGTCCAGCCAATACCGGGCGCAGTCGACGCTGATCCCGACCAGGCCTACCGCGATCATCCGCGCACGGTGCGGGTCCAGCCCGGAGTCGGCGCTGATCAAATCAAAAACCGCGTCGATGCACGCCTCGGTGGCTACCCGCACTTGCACCGCTACCTGAGGCTCGGTGATGTTGTCGTTCTCGAAGATCAACCGGTAGCCCTGGCTGTCGTGCTCGATGAAGTCAAAGAAGGCCTGGATGGCCGACCGCAACCGTTGCCGGTTGTCGGTGGTGGCCCGCAACGCCTGGCGCACACCGGAGACCAGGTTTTCGACGTGCCGCTGCAGCACCGCCAGATACAATTCCAGCTTGCTGGAAAAATGTTGGTAGAGAACGGGTTTGCTGACACCTGCGCGTTCGGCGATCTCGTCCATGCCGGCGGCGTGGTAGCCACGGTCGACGAAGATGTCGCTGGCAGCGATGAGCAATTGACCCCGACGCTCGTCACGAGGTAGTCGGTTCCCGCGCCGAGTACCGGTGGTGGGCTTCACCCCACTCCGTCCGGCGGAGTTGGCGAGGTCGCTCATCCAGTCCTCAATCTGCTCGTCTTCGCGCGGGTGTGGCGAGTGCGCGGTTGATCGCCACGACACTACTACTCGCTGGCATGTTCAACTGCTACCTCAGCCCTGTATGCCGGCCTGACAACGTGTTATGGACGGCATTTGGCGCGCCGGGAGTCCCCGCTAGCAGGTGTTGTGCCATTCTGGGAGAGTGACCTTCGACCCCGAGTGGCGCGGGGGCAACCGGGCTCCGGTTCTTCGCGACGACTGGCGCGAGCCGCTGCGTGCCAAGCGTGATCCGCTGGAGTGGGGCGGTGCCGGTCGGGTCCGGTCGAATCGCGAACCCAGCCGCTGGCGCAAGCAGAGTTGGCTGGGACGCTTCCTGTCCACCTACGGCTGGCGCGCCTACGCGCTGCCGGCGCTCGTCGCTGTCACCGGCGTCGTGCTCTACCAGACCGTCACCGAAACCGGCGCGTCCGCGCCCGCGTCCGGTCATCCGCTGCAGGGCCCGCCGAAAATCGGCGCCGTCGGCACGGTGATCGTCGATGCTCCGCCCCGGGGCCTGACCCAGTTCGACGCCAGCCTGCCCATCGGGATGCTGCCGAACGGCGGGCCGTTCACCGAAGCGGGTGCCAAGTCGTGGCAGGTTGTCCCCGGCGTCACGGCGCAGGTCGGTCAGGGCGCGGTCAAGGTGTTCAAGTACACCGTCGAGGTCGAAAACGGCATGGATCCCACCGCATTCGGCGGTGCCGACGCGTTCGCCGCGATGGTCGACCAGACGCTGGCCAACCCGAAGAGTTGGATCCACGACGCGCAGTTCGCGTTCATCAGGGTCGACGCGAATGACCGCACCAAGCCCGACATCCGCATCTCGCTGAGCACGCCGATGACCGTTCGGGAGGGCTGCGGGTACGAGTTCCCGCTCGAGACCTCCTGCTACAACCCCTCGTACGGGGTAGGCGCCGAGCCGCGGGTGTTCATCAACGAGGCCCGCTGGGTGCGCGGCGCACTGTCCTTTCAGGGCGACATCGGCTCGTATCGGCAGTACCTGATCAACCACGAGGTCGGCCACGCCGTCGGCTATCTTCGCCACGAAGCGTGCGACAAGCAGGGTGGCCTGGCCCCGATCATGATGCAGCAGACCTTCTCCACCTCCGACGACGACAACGCGAAGTTCGACCCGGAGTACGTCAGGCCCGACGGCAAGACCTGCCGGTTCAATCCCTGGCCGTACCCGATCGCCTAACCCGAGGTCTCGTGCTTCCACCGCTCGTAGAACCCGCTGCGGAGCTGACCCGCGACGAGGTGGCCCGCTACTCCCGTCATCTCGTCCTCCCCGGTCTGGGTGTGGACGGCCAGAAGCGGCTCAAGAATGCCCGGGTGCTGGTGATCGGCGCAGGCGGTCTCGGCGCGCCGGCGCTGCTCTACCTCGCCGCGGCCGGTGTCGGCACCATCGGCATCGTCGATGACGACGTCGTCGAGGAGTCGAATCTGCAACGTCAGATCATCCACGGCGTGGCCGATGTCGGCCGGTCCAAGGCGCAGTCCGCGCGCGACTCGATCGGCGAGATCAACCCGCTGGTGCAGGTGCGTCTGCACGAGGTGCGGCTTGATCGGCACAACGCGGTAGACCTGTTCGCCCAGTACGACCTGATCCTGGACGGCACCGACAACTTCGCCACTCGCTACCTGGTCAACGACGCTGCGGTGCTGGCGCACCGACCCTACGTGTGGGGATCGATCTACCGGTTCGAGGGGCAGGTGTCGGTGTTCTGGGAGGATGCACCCGACGGCCGTGGCCTGAACTACCGCGACCTGTACCCGGACGCGCCGCCGCCGGGCCTGGTGCCGTCGTGCGCCGACGGCGGCGTCCTGGGCGTGCTGTGCGCCTCGATCGCGTCGGTGATGGGCACCGAGGCGATCAAGCTGATCACCGGTCTCGGCGAGCCGCTGCTGGGCCGGTTGATGATGTACGACGCGCTGGCGATGAGCTATCGGACGATCGCGATCCGCAAGGACCCGGCAGCGCCGGCAATCACCGATCTGGTCGACTACGAGGCGTTCTGCGGGACCGTCTCCGCGGCGGCCGCCGACTCCGCAATCACCCCTCGTGCGCTGCGCGATCTGCTCGATTCGGGCGACCCCATAGCCCTGATCGACGTGCGGGAGCCGGCCGAGTGGGACATCAACCACATCGACGGGGCGCAGTTGATCCCGAGTGCGTCGATCAACTCCGGCGAAGGCCTGGCCGGGTTACCCCGTGATCGCCGGCCGGTGCTCTATTGCAAGACGGGAGTGCGCTCGGCCGAGGCGTTGACGGCCGTCCGCAACGCCGGGTTTGCCGACGCCGTGCATCTGCAGGGCGGCATTGTGGCCTGGGCGCAGCAGATGCAGCCCGACATGGTGATGTACTGATCCGCCACGCGGCTGAAGCCAACCGGGTTCTTGCCGAACTGCGAGTTCGTGTCTAGTGCCGGGACGTCGCTGAGCGAAGTTTAGGCTGTTCGAGTGAGTGTCGAGCCGCCGCCTGAGCATGTGCTGTCGGCGTTCGGTTTGAGCGGCGTTCCGCCGATGCCGCTGGGCGCCGTCTGGGAGGGCGGCTGGCGGTGCGGCGAGGTGGTGTTGTCGATGGTCGCCGAGAACGCCCGGGCCGCGTGGTCGGCGCGGGTGCGTGAAACGTTGTTCGTCGACGGCGTGCGGCTGGCCCGGCCGGTCCGCTCGACCGACGGGCGCTATGTAGTTTCCGGTTGGCGGGCGGACACCTTCGTGGCCGGCCAGCCCGAGCCCCGGCATGACGAGGTGGTGTCGGCCGCGGTGCGACTGCACGAGGCCACCGGCAAACTCGAGCGCCCGCGTTTTCTGACCCAGGGACCGACCGCGCCGTGGGCCGACGTCGACGTGTTCATCGCCGCCGACCGGGCCGCGTGGGAGGAACGCCCGTTGCAGTCGGTGCCGGCGGCGGCCCGCACGGCGTCTCCGTCCGCGGACGGGCAGCGCTCGGTCGAGCTGATCAATCAGCTTGCCGGACTGCGTCGTCCGACCAAGAGCCCCAACCAGCTGGTCGACGGCGACTTGTACGGCACGGTGCTGTTCGCCGGTGCCGCCGCCCCCGGGATCACCGACATCACGCCGTATTGGCGGCCGGCGCCGTGGGCGGCGGGCGTGGTGGTGGTCGACGCGTTGTCCTGGGGCGAGGCCGACGAGGGTCTCATCGACCGCTGGAATGCGCTGCCGGAATGGCCGCAGATGTTGTTGCGCGCGTTGATGTTCCGGCTTGCTGTGCACGCGTTGCATCCGCGGTCGACGGCCGAGGCCTTCCCGGGCCTGGCGCGTACGGCCGCGCTGGTGCGGCTGATCCTGTGACCGGGGCCGATCTGTTAGTCGGGAAAGGCGTAGCGCAACTCGTCGAGCGGAATCTTGCCGTCGTTGGCCAAAACTCCCTCAGCCCGAAGGAGTTCTAACTGATTCGTGGTGAGCTGCTGTGCCGGTCGGCCGGACGCGGTGATCACCCGATGCCACGGCAGATCGCGGGAATCGGTGCGCATGATCCAGCCGACGATGCGCGGGCTGGAAAGCTCTGCCGCAGAAGCGATATCGCCGTAGGTCGACACCCGTCCTGCAGGAATGACGGCGACCAGCGCACGCACCCGTTCGACTTGATCGTCGGTGATGGGCGCCATGGTCAGGCCATCCGTTCGCGGATCAGCGCGGCGACGTCGGCCGGTTTGGTCTCGGCCACCATGTGGTCGCACTCGAATGTCAGGTACCGAAAACCCTCGCCCAATCGCTCACCCAGATCGGTGACGAGCCGGCCGGTTACGTACGCCGGCGTGGTCCAGGCCGCCTGCACCAGCGTGGTTCCAATTCCTTTGGCCGGCAACACGATGTCACGGGCCAGCTCACTCCAGTAGGCCATCATCGCCGGCAGGCTCAGGCGCCAGGTACACCGGCCGCCCGGCAGCATCACGAGGTGCTCGTCCAGTTCGGCGTCCACCACGGCCGGGTCCACGCCCGCCCAGGAACCGTTGGTCTTCGCCGCGCGGGCCGCCGCGACATCGGCATAGTCCGGGGAGGCCAGCATCGCGTCGGCGATCTCGAGCATCCATGCACCGTCCAGTCCGACGGCCGGGTCGAGCAGTACCAGTCCGGAGACTCGACCGGGATGGGCGGCCGCCAGCTGCAGGGCGACCGCGCTGCCGAACGAATGCGCCACGATCACGGCGGGGCCGTCGCCCTCCCGGTCGAGCAGGTCCTCCAGCGCGGCCACGTTGGCCTCGATCGTCCACGGCGCGTCCCACGACGAGCGGCCGTGTCCGATCAGATCCGGTGCAGCGACGGCGATCTCGGGAAGGTACCGGCTGGCCAGCTGCTCCCAACGCCGGCCGTGTCCGGTGAGCCCGTGCAGCGCGAGCAGGCGCACCGGACCGGGCGGTCCGAAGCGGTGTACGTGCAGGCGGGTCACGCGTCGATCCTGCCAGTCCGGCGGTCGAGCCAACTTGTCGGACCCCCGTGGTGTCATTCCCGATATGTCGTACCACTGGGGCCCGGAGGCCCACGCCGTGCTCGATCCCGATCTACGCGGGACGGTGCGCGTGCTCGGTGGGCCGGGCACAGGTAAGAGCTCGCTGCTGGTCGACGTGGCGGCCACCCGCATCGGCGCGGGTATCGGCCCGGAATCGGTTCTGCTGCTGACGGGTTCGGGCCGCATCGGCGCGCAGGCGCGCAGCGCGTTGACGCGGCGGTTGCTGGGCTCTCGAGACGCCGGTGCCGGTCCCGCGGTCATCCGGGAACCGTTGGTGCGCAGCGTGCACAGCTACGCGTTCGCCGTGCTCCGGCTGGCGGCGCAGCGCGCCGGCGGTCCGCCACCCAGGCTCGTCACCAGCGCTGAGCAAGACGCGGTCATCGCGGAGCTGCTGGCCGGCGAGATCGCCGATGGGGCCGATGCGTGGCCGACCGAACTGCGGGCGGCACTGGGTACCGTCGGTTTCGCCGCCGAGCTGCGCGAGCTGCTAACCCGGTGCGCCGAGCGAGGGATCGACCCGCAGCAACTCGAGCGGGTGGGCCGGCAGTCGGGACGGCCGGAATGGGCTGCCGCGGGCCGCTTTGCGCGCGGCTACGAGCAGGTGATGCTGCTGCGCGCCGCGGTGGGAACCGCAGCCCCGCAGGCGACCACGCCGGCCGTCGGGGCCGCCGAACTGGTCGGCGCGGCTCTGGAAGCTTTCGCCGTCGACGCCGAGCTGCTGGCCGGCGAGCGGGCCCGGGTCGGCGTGCTGCTCGTCGACGACGCCCAGCAACTCGATCCGCAGGCCGCCCTGCTGGTTCGGGTGCTGGCCGCGGGTGCCGACCTGACGTTGCTGGCCGGAGATCCGGACCAGGCGGTGTTCGGCTTCCGCGGCGCCGAACCGGCGGCGCTGCTGGGCGACGGGACACCGTCGGTCACGCTGACCACGTCGCACCGCTGCGCTCCGGCGGTGGCGCGGGCCGTCTCGGGCATCGCCGGCCGCCTCGCCGGTGGCGGCGAAATGGAGGGCAGCGGAGATGTTCCCGGGTCGGTTCTGGTCAAGCTGGCCGGCTCCACCAGCGCGGAGGCGACGATGATCGCCGACTATCTGCGGCGCGCGCATTTGGTGGACGGGGTGCCGTGGTCGCAGATGGCGGTCGTCGTCAGGTCGGTGCCGCGGGCAGCCGGGTTACCGCACGCGCTGGCGCGGGCCGGCGTGCCGGTGGCCCCGGCAATGCTCACCGGGCCGCTGGCCGCGCAGCCGGCCGCGCAGTCGCTGCTGACGGTGCTGGCCGCGACCGCCGACGGGTTGGACGCCGAGCAGGCGGTCGCGCTGCTGACCGGGCCGATCGGTCGGGTGGACCCGGTCTCGCTTCGTCAACTGCGACGCGCGCTGCGGCGTGCCGACATCGGCGGGCCGGCAAAGGCATTCGGAGACCTGCTGGTCGAGGCGCTCGCCGACAGCGTGCCGGCCCGGCTGTCCGCGGCTCAGGCCAGGCCGTTGCAACGGGTGCGTGCGGTGCTGGGCGCGGCCGCCGCCTCGCATCGGCGCGGAGAGGATCTGCGCTCCACACTCTGGGCGGCATGGCAGCGTTCCGGTCTGCAACGGCGGTGGCTGACGGCGGGTGAACGTGGTGGTACCGCCGGTCTGCAGGCCGGCCGCGACCTCGACGCGGTCACGGCATTGTTCGACGCCTGCGACCAATACCTGTCGCGGACCGCCGGTGCGTCGCTGCGCGGCCTGATCGATCACCTGACGACCGAGCAACTGCGGGCTGCCGACGCTGAATCGGCCGTGATCGAGCGGGTCGCGGTACTCAGCGCACACGCGGCGCTCGGTCGCGAGTGGGATCTGGTCGTCATCGCCGGCCTGCAGGATGGCTTGTGGCCCAACACGATTCCTCGTGGCGGTGTGCTCGGCACCCAGCGGTTGCTCGACGTGCTCGACGGCGTCGCCGAGAACGCGTCGATGCGGGCGCCGCTGCTGGCCGAAGAACGGCGACTGCTGGTCGCCGCCATGGGTCGCGCACGTTCGCGGCTGTTGGTGACCGCTGTCGACGGAGAAACCAGCGGAGTCGACGAGGCTGGCATGCCGTCGCCGTTTTTCGCCGAACTCGCGCAGTGGTGCACTCCAGATGCGGCGGCCGTGCTGCAGCCGGTCGTCGCGCCGCGGGTGCTGTCCGCCAATGCGGTGGTCGGCCGGTTGCGTGGCGTGGTGTGCGCGCCGGCAGGAACAGTCAACGACGCGATGCGCGACTGCGCAGCAACGCAATTGGCACGCCTGGCCGAGGCGGGCGTGCCGGGCGCCGACCCGGCCGGCTGGTACGGCATGTCGCCGGTAAGCACCAGCGAACCGATGTGGAGCAGGGAAGAGCACCCGGATCATGTGGTCACGCTGACACCGTCGAGTCTGCAGACGTTGACCGACTGCCCGCTGCGCTGGATGACGGAGCGCCACGGCGGCACCGATCCGCGCGACCTCAGCTCGACGGTCGGCTCGGTGCTGCACGCGCTGATCGCCGAGCCTGGCCGCAGCGACACCGAACTGCTCGCCGCGCTGGAACGGGTGTGGCAGCATCTGCCGTTCGAATCACGTTGGTTCGCAGACAATGAACTCGCCCGGCACCAGACCATGGTCGAGACGTTTCTGGCCTGGCGGGCGCAGACCCGCGGCGAGCTGACCGAGGTCGGGGTCGAAGTCGAGATCGACGGCGTCCTGGATGACGGCAGTGTCCGGCTGCGCGGCCGGGTCGACCGCATCGAGCGCGACGCGGCAGGTCGGCTGGTGATCGTGGACCTCAAGACCGGCAAGACGCCGGCCAGCAAGGACGACGCGCAGCGGCACGCGCAGCTGGCGGCCTACCAGCTCGCGGTGGCCGAGGGCCTGGTGGATCACGGCGACGACCCCGGCGGCGGTCGGCTGGTCTATCTCGGCAAGACGGGATCGAGCGGTGCCACCGAACGCGACCAGGATCCGCTGACTCCCGAAGCGCGCGACCAGTGGCGTGAGCGGATCCGCGACGCGGCCAGGGCAACTGCCGGCCCGCAGTTCATCGCCAGGGTCAACGACGGCTGCGCACACTGCCCGCTGCGGCCGAGCTGCCCGGCACACAACGGGCTCGACGAGAAGGGTCCAAAATGACCGTTATGGCGCCACCGCGCTACAACCCGGCCGAATTAGCCAGTGTGCTAGGGCTTTTCGAACCGAACGAGGAGCAGGCTGCGGTGATCGCGGCCCGACCCGGGCCGCTGGTGGTCATCGCGGGGGCGGGTGCCGGCAAGACCGAGACGATGGCAGCACGGGTGGTCTGGCTGGTGGCCAACGGCTACGCCGACCCGGGCCAGGTGCTCGGCCTGACCTTCACCCGCAAGGCGGCCGGGCAGCTGCTGCGGCGGGTCAGGTCGCGGCTGGCCCGGCTCAGCGGCGCCGGGCCGGCGTTCGGCGGCGAGTTGGGCGAGCCGGCAGGCATGCCCGTTGTCAGCACCTACCATGCCTTCGCCGGCCAGCTGCTGCGTGAATACGGTCTGCTGTCGACTCCGGCGTACGCGCACCCCGTCGAACCCCACACCCGGCTGCTCAGCGAGACCGAGCTCTGGCAGTTGGCCTTCGACGTCGTCAACACTTACCCAGGTGCGCTGCAGACCGAGAAGAACCCGGCCGCGGTCACCGCGATGGTGTTGAAGCTGTCGGGTCAGCTTGCCGAGCATCTGGTCGACACCGGCCAGGTCTGCGACACCCACGTCGAACTCGAACGACTCGTGCACACCCTGCCCGCGGGCCGCTACCAGCGCGAACGGGGACCCAGCCAATGGCTGCTGCGAATGCTGGCCACCCAAGCCGAACGCGCCGAGCTGGTGCCCCTGATCGATGCCCTGCACCGGCGGATGCAGGCCGACAAGGTGATGGACTTCGGCGGCCAAATGGCCGGCGCCGCAAGGCTTGCGTTGGCGGTCCCACAGGTAGGCGAGCAGCTGCGCAGCCGCTACCGGGTGGTTCTGCTCGATGAGTACCAGGACACCGGTCACGCGCAGCGCATGCTGCTGTCGTCGCTGTTCGGCGGTGGGGTCGACGAGCAACTGGCGCTGACCGCCGTCGGGGATCCGATTCAGTCCATCTACGGCTGGCGGGGCGCGTCGGCAACCAACCTGCCGCGCTTCAGCGCCGACTTCCCGATGTCCGACGGCGGCCCGGCGCCGGTGCTGCAACTGAGTACCAGCTGGCGTAACCCGCCGACCATCCTGCATGTCGCGAACGCGGTGTCGGCCGATGCGCGACAGCGGTCGGTGGCGGTGCACGCGCTTCGCGCCCGCCCCGACGCGGAGCCCGGCACGGTGCGCTGCGCGCTGTTGCCCGACGTTCACGCCGAACGCGACTGGCTCGCCAACCATCTGCAGCACTGCTACCAGCAGGCAGCCGCCGACGGCGTCGCGCCGCCGACCGCCGCAGTCCTGTTGCGTCGCAACGCCGATGCCGCACCGATCGCCGCCGCGCTGCGCGCCCGTGGAGTCCCCGTCGAGGTGGTGGGACTGGCCGGTCTGCTCTCGGTGCCGGAGGTCGCCGATGTGGTCGCGATGCTGCGCCTGGTCGCCGACCCTACCGCCGGCGCGGCTGCGATGCGGGTCCTCACCGGCCCACGGTGGCGGCTCGGTGCCCGCGACGTCGCGGCGCTGTGGCGGCGTTCGGTGGCGATCGCAAGCGCGGCGGAGCCGGGTGCAGCGGGTCGCCACGATGAGCCGGTGGCGATCGCAAGCGCGGCGGAGCCTGGCGCTCTGCTGGAGCAGATCGCCGAGGCGGCCGGTCCGCATGCCGATACCGCGGGCCTGGCTGACGCACTTGCCGATCCTGGCCCTCCCCAGAGCTATTCGGCCGAAGGGTATCGGCGCATCGTGGAGCTCGCCGATGAGCTGAGCATGCTGCGCGGCCACCTCGGTCACCCGCTGCCCGATCTGGTCGCCGAGGTCCGCCGACTGCTCGGCGTCGACTGCGAGGTGCGGGCGGCAGCGCCCGGCTCCGGGTGGGCCGGTACCGAACAGCTCGACGCGTTCGCCGACGTGGTCAACGGTTACGCCGAGCGATGCGCCGGCGCCGACTCCCTCGCCTCGGTCGTCGGGCTGCTGGCCTACCTGGACGCTGCAGCGGTCGTCGAGAACGGTTTGGCACCCGCCCAGATCGTCGTCGCCCAGAACCGGGTGCAGGTGTTGACCGTCCACGCCGCAAAGGGTTTGGAATGGCAGGTGGTCGCCGTGCCGCATCTCGCAGGTGGGTTGTTCCCGTCGACCGCGCAGGCGCGCACCTGGCTCACCGACGCCGCCGACCTCCCGCCGCTGTTGCGCGGTGACCGTTCCACCAAGGGCGTCCACGGCGTACCGGTCCTGGACACTTCGGAGGTGACCGATCGAAAGCAGCTGTCGGACAAGATCTCCGCTCACCGCGCTCAGCTCGAGCAACGTCGCATCGACGAGGAACGTCGACTGCTGTACGTCGCCATCACCCGATCGGAGGACACGCTGCTGCTGTCCGGCCATCACTGGGCGGCGACCGGTATCAAACCGCGCGGACCGTCGGATTTCCTCCGCGAACTCAAAGACATCATCGGCCAGTCGGCCGACGCCGGCCAGCCCTGCGGTGTGGTCCAGCACTGGGCGCCGGCACCCTCCGATGGTGAGCGAAACCCGTTACGCGACAGCGTCAGCGAGGCGAATTGGCCCGTCGACCCGCTGGGCGGCCGGCGCGCCGACGTGCAGCGCGGCGCCGAACTGGTCACCGCCGCAATGGCGGCGGACGCAGCCACCGAGTCGCACGACGTCGAAGGCTGGACCGCCGACGTCGACGCGCTGCTCCGGGAGCGTACCCGGGTCGCGGAACCACGTGTGTACGCGTTGCCCAGCGCACTGTCGGTCAGCAGTCTGGTCGACCTGGCCCGCGACCCGGAACTCGCGGTGCGGCGGCTCGCCCGCCGACTGCCCGCACGGCCGGAGCCGCATGCGCTGCTGGGCAACGCCTTTCACGACTGGGTCGAGCGCTTCTACGGTGCCGAGCGGCTGTTCGACCTCGCCGACCTGCCCGGCGCGGCCGACACCGAGATCGCCCAGCGCGACGCCGACGAACTCGCCGTGCTGCAGGACGCCTTCCTGGCCTCGCCGTGGGCCGCGCGCACACCGATGGCCGTCGAGGTCCCGTTCGAGATGGACATCGGCGACACGGTGGTGCGAGGCCGCATCGACGCGGTCTTCGCCGAGTCCGACGGCGGTGCGACCGTCGTGGACTGGAAAACCGGTGAGCCGCCGCACGGCTCCGACGCCGCCCGGCATGCCGCTATCCAGCTAGGCGTGTACCGGATCGCGTGGGCCGCGCTCAGTGGGTGCCAGGAATCCCTGGTGCGCACCGCTTTTCACTATGTGCGGACCGGGCGCACCGTAGTTCCCGATACGCTGCCGAGTCCCGACGAACTGGCCGAACTGCTTGCGCGCTCAGGCGGACGTAGCGTCGTGGCCGCTAAGAGTTACGGGCGACCTTGAGTGCCGTGGTGACCATCGGAATCTGCAGCGGCAGCCGGGCCAGGGCGATGATGCGCATCGGCCACGGCTTGCCCCACCACAGCCGGACCATGTTGAGGTTGCCCGGGAACACGGCCAGGAACAACGCGGCAGCCGCCAGCGCGGCCAACCGGCGGGTGCGCAACGGCAGCAGCAGCGCGCCGATGACGACCTCGGCCACGCCGGACGCGTAGGTGTAGAACCGTGCACTTCCGGGCAGTTCAACGGGGATGATGCCGTCGAACGGCTTCGGTGCGACGAAGTGAAGAGTGCCGATACCGAGTAACAGCGCCGCGAGGCGGTAGGCGGGTGTCTGGCTGGCGTCCCGTTGAGGACTGTGCGTGATGGCGTTCATGGTTACATTGTGTCGTGCGTCCGGACGAGCCGATGAGCTGTGGTCAGAGTTAGCCGTCGGGAACGCGATCTCGACGAGACGCTGACCACCAAACCTGGCTATGCGCTGACGGCTGTGCTGCGCATCCCGGAGCAAAATGTCAGTCCGATCTTCGCCATCTGGCGCCGAGTGGCGATCGCACTGCTCGGCTTGCTTGTCGCGGTAATGGTCGTCTATGTCGACCGCGATGGGTACACCGACATCAGGCACGCACGGCTGTCATTTCTCGACTGCGCCTACTACGCGACGGTCTCTCTGACGACCACGGGATACGGTGATGTCACCCCCTACACCGAGTCCGCGCGCCTGGTCAACATCGTGATCATCATGCCGCTTCGGGTGATGTTCTTGATCGTTTTGGTTGGGACGACGTTTCAGGTGCTCACCGAGCGGTCCCGGCAGGCGTGGAAGATCCAGCGCTGGAGGAGCAAAGTGCGCAACCACACCGTCGTCATCGGGTACGGCACCAAGGGCAAAACTGCGACGGCTGCCATGATCGACGACGGGGCGGTGACTGGCGCAATCGTCGTGGTCGATACCGACCAGTCGGCTCTCGACCACGCCGCGGCCGCCGACCTGGTTACTGTGCACGGCGACGCCACCCGATCCGACGTGCTGCGGCTCGCCTCGGCCCAGCACGCGTCCGCGATCATCGTCGCCACCGGCCGTGACGATACCGCCACGCTGGTCACCCTCACCGCCCGCGAAGTCGCGCCCAACGCCAAGATCGTGGCGTCGATCCGTGAAGCCGAGAACCAGCATCTGCTCAAGCAATCCGGCGCCGACTCGGTCGTCGTCTCCTCCGAAACCGCCGGTCGACTGCTGGGGGTGGCCACCACCACGCCCAGCGTCGTCGAGATGATCGACGACCTGCTGACGCCGTCGCATGGATTCGCCATCGCCGAACGCGAGGTCGAACCGACCGAGCTCGGTGGCTCGCCACGACACCTGCCTGACATCGTGCTCGGCGTCGTGCGCGACGGCCACCTGCTTCGAGTCGACGCGCCGGAGGCCGACGCCCTCGAGGCCGGCGACCGGCTGCTCTTCGTCCGCAACACAAGAAACTGAGGTGGCGATCGCAAGCGCGGCTAAGCCGGGCGCGGCGGGTCGCCGGGAGGTTGAGAACGTGGATTTTCAATTGAAGGCTGTGCCGCTGCTGTCGCGCATCGGCGCCGACCGGGCCGACCAGGTGCGCACCGACACCGACGCCGCGGTTGCCGGATGGCCGGAGGCCGCACTGCTACGGCTCGACTCGCGCAACCAGGTGATGGTCGCCGACGGCAGGGTTGTGCTCGGTAAGGCGATCAATCTGGCCGACAAGCCGCCGACGGACGCGGTGTTCCTGGGCCGCATCGACGACGGCCGACACGTGTGGGCGGTGCGCGGCCCGCTGGAATCACCCGAAGGCCACGTCGTGGAAGCTGAGGTCGCTGATCTGCGCCGGGCCGCCCAGCTGTTCGATGACTTTGGTGCGCAATTGGTTTCGGCTGCAGCGGCCCTGCTGAATTGGCACGCGAGCTCGCGATTCAGCTCTATCGACGGCTCGCCGACCAAACCGGTCCGGGCGGGCTGGGCGCGGGTCAACCCGGTCACCGGTCATGAGGAATTCCCGCGCATCGACCCCGCGGTCATCTGCTTGGTGCACGACGGCGCCGACCGCGCGGTGCTGGCCCGCCAAACGGTGTGGCCCGACCGGATGTTTTCGCTGCTGGCCGGTTTCGTCGAGGCGGGGGAGTCTTTCGAAACCTGTGTCGCCCGCGAGATTAACGAGGAGATCGGGCTCACCGTCCGCGACATCCGCTACCTGGGCAGCCAGCCGTGGCCGTTTCCCCGGTCGCTGATGGTCGGCTTCCACGCGGTCGCCGATCCGGCTGAGCCGTTCGCCTTCAACGACGGCGAGATCGCCGAGGCGGAGTGGTTCACCCGCGACGAGATTCGCGCAGCGCTGGAACTCGGCGACTGGAGCAGCGATTCGGAATCCAGGCTGCTGTTGCCCGGTTCGGTGTCGATCGCGCGGGTGATCGTCGAGTCGTGGGCTGAGGCGCGGTGACGATGCAGGCCGGAATGGCCTGGGGAGGAGCCGGGTAGGTGGGCTGAGGCGCGGTGACGATGCAGGCCGGAATGGCCTGGGGAGGAGCCGGGCAGGTGGGCTGACGCCCGCTAGTCGGCGGCCAGTTCAGCCAGCCTCACCTTGACGTCGTCGGCGCTGGGGTTGGTCAGCGTCGAGTCGTCGGCGAACTTCAGCGTCGGCACGACGTGATTGCCGCTGTTGACCGAGCCCACGAAATCGGCCGCCGCCGGATCCTGCTCGATGTCGATTTCGTCGTAAGCGATACCCGCGGATGTCAACGCTGTCTTCAGTCGATGGCAGAAGCCACACCACTGTGTGCTGTACATGGTGATAGAGGCGTTACTCATAGTCCTACAAAGATAGAGGGCGTCACAGGTGTGCCGTGGCGCTGTCAGACGTTTGTCGTCGATCACTGCCAAGATGGACGACATGCCGGTGATCGCGGACTCCCTGACTGCCGATCTCGACGACGAGCAGCGCGAGGCCGTGTTGGCTCCACGCGGGCCGGTCTGCGTGCTGGCCGGGGCAGGAACGGGCAAGACCCGCACGATCACGCATCGCATCGCCCAACTCGTCGCGGCCGGACACGTCGCCCCGGGTCAGGTGCTGGCGGTGACGTTCACTCAGCGCGCCGCCGGTGAGATGCGGATGCGGCTGCGCGCGTTAGGTGCTGCCGCGCAGACCGGCGTCGGCGGGGTGCAGGCGGTGACGTTTCACGCCGCCGCGCACCGACAGCTGCGGTACTTCTGGCCGCGGGTGGTCGGCGACACCGGCTGGCAACTGCTGGACACCAAGTTCGCGGTGGTGGCGCGCGGGGCGACCAGCGCCGGTTTGAAGCTGAGCACCGACGACGTCCGCGACGTCGCGGGCGAGATCGAGTGGGCCAAGGCGTCGCTGATCTCCCCGGAGCAGTATCCCGAGGCGGTGGCCGCGGCGTCCCGCGATGTTCCGCTGGACGCCGCCAAGGTCGCCGCGGTCTACACCGCCTACGAATCGCTGAAGGCCCGCGGCAACAACGCCCAAGGCGTCGCGTTGCTCGACTTCGACGACCTGCTGCTGCACACCGCCGCCGCGATCGAGAATGACGCCGCGGTGGCCGACGAGTTCCGAAACCGCTACCGCTGCTTCGTCGTTGACGAATACCAGGACGTCACCCCATTACAGCAGCGGGTGCTGTCGGCGTGGCTCGGCGACCGCGACGACCTCACTGTCGTCGGTGACGCCAACCAGACCATCTACTCGTTCACCGGGGCTTCGCCGCGCTACCTGCTGGACTTTTCCCGGCGCTTCCCGGACGCCACCGTGGTGCGCCTGGAGCGCGACTACCGGTCCACCCCACAGGTGGTGTCGCTGGCCAACCGGGTGATCGCCGCCGCCCGCGGCCGGGTGGCCGGCAGCAAGCTGCACCTGGTGGGTCAGCGTGACCCCGGGCCGGAGCCGACGTTCCGCGAATACCCCGACGAGGTCGCCGAGGCCACCGCGGTGGCCAAGTCGATCTCGCGGCTCGTCGATGCCGGCACACCGCCGTCGGAGATCGCCGTGCTCTACCGAATCAACGCTCAGTCCGAGGTCTACGAGGAAGCGCTGACCGAGGCGGGCATCGCGTACCAGGTGCGCGGCGGTGAGGGCTTTTTCAGCCGTCAGGAAATCCGGCAGGCTTTGCTGGCGCTGAAGCGGGCGGCAAACAGCGACGTCGAGGCGCCGGGGCCCGACGGCGGCGACCTGCTGCGCCCGGCTTCGCCGCGCTTGCAATCGCCGCTACCCGAGGTGGTGCGC